>JANPPC010000050.1:0-114129 GCA_031428275.1 Bdellovibrio sp. | reverse complement strand
CCGTGCCAGTTATTGTTGGTACCGTCACAGAAAAATTAGGCGCGGTAGGTTGTATATTATTACTGACAATTAAACTTTGATTAAATATCTTGTATGGCTTCGCCAAATCAACAGCGCCTGACCCGTTATTTTCACCGATGTAAAGGGATATAGTCTTAGTACCTTGTGAATTGGCATTCGGCGTGTAAGTGATACTAGCTGACTGACCGATATCAACACCGTCAAGCTTCCACGAATACACCGGCGCATAACTTGATGACCAGTGGCTCACTGAAACACTTAATGGCAAGGCTGCAAGTTCAAGTGCAGAAGAAGGTAAGCTCAAACTGACAACTTCAGGTGATGCTGTATCTAACACGACGGGCGTCACGCCAAATAAAGTGTTAAATTTAGACGAAACAGCCGGCGTTGATAAAATGGCATAGGCGTCAGATAGTGAAGCCGCATTTGAAATTGAATTAATTAATTCAGTTAATTCAACCGGACTATTTTTAATGGCATCTACAAGCTTACTTTTTTGTACAGTATTTAAAACATACCCAAGCATCGATGAACCCATCGATACGTCTTGATCTTTAAAACCAGTCACAGGTCGAATGTAAACACCCGACGCACATCCCTGAATCACAACGACGAGTGCATCAGTTGGCGTGCGGTTTACAAGCGTTAAATCAGGTAAATTTTTAATCGAGAATGAATAGCGACCATCGGCCGATAAAGACTGCGTCGATAACGCCGGCTCAACACGATCACCTGCCGCGCTCACTTTATAAAGATTCGCCTGCGGAGCAATGCATGCCAAAGCTGAAACCGAAGATAAACTTAAATTAGAACTGGTGCTGAAACCCGTTAAACTTCCAGAAATAGCGGCTGAAGAACCTTCCCAAACTAAATCTTTTTTCTGACAACTAGAAATAGACAGCACCAAGAAAATGAATAGGAATCCGTTGACCCATCGGCTGTGTATTTTCTGGTGCTTCGTCATGATAAACTTATCGGAATTAGCTGGTTTTCGCTTAAGCTTTTTTCAGGCGAATAAAATCCCAACAGTGGGCGCTCCAAAATGAAACAATTCTGTTTCAAACAGTCATTTTTGGTAGCAATATGCGTCTTCAGTGTTTTAGATCTTGCTTATCTAGGATTGAAAAAATACTCATTTCACTTTAAAAAATAAAGCCTCATTATCCAATTATGGGCTAACTTCAGATGCATCAGAAGAACATTTTGTGATTATCTCAATCGAACAAAGTTCTTTTTTATAAAACGGGCTTTTTGCTTCAGCGTCGGTCAATCTTTGTTAAATTAAACTGACTAAATTAAAAACATTTACCGGCGCATCTTCGCGCGTACCTTTTATCATTCCTCTGAGCTTGCGATTATAATCAAAAATATAAAATTGTTCAGAATGTACGATTTCACCTTTGTTTTTTATTGATTCAAAAACTTCGCTCAGTAAAGTTTCGCGTGCAAAATGATAGACTTTACTTCGATTCCCCTTTAGTAATGTCCACGTTTCTTTATTGAAATTCATTTTTTTTAAAGTATTTCCTTAAAACAAGCGGTTGATCATTTTCAGGATCAGCCGAAATGGCTACATACTGAATATTCTTTAAGCCGCTTAATTTAGATTAGACGGACTGTAATTTTTTTAGCAACGTTGGACAAAATCCCAGACAACTAGAAAGAAAGAAAGCAAAAACTGTGATTTTACGGTCAAAATATTTCGCCGAGTAAAATGGCTTTCTGCTTCCGGCCCATGTTTTAGCAGCTATTTCACGGCCATCTTTGTATTTAACCTATGATGAAATACGCCCGTCACTAAACCATTCAAAAAAATCCCCATCATAAATACCTTCTTTAAAATTTTTCAATGTCATAGGCCGGCCATCCCGATGCCAAGATTTTTGTAAACCGTTTTCTTTGCCATACCTGTAATTTCGTTCGTTCCAACGTTGACCATCCTCATACCAATAAATTTCTGGGCCATGACGTAACCCTTGCAACACAAAAATATTCGGCGACTTTAAATCAACAACTTGAAAGTTAAAACTTTGATCTGAAAAAAAACTCACAATAAAAACTAGAAAAAATTAAACTGTTCTTTTGTTTTTAGTAAAATATTTACTATAAGTTATAAACACCTTATGCAAGCTCCGGCTGTGCCCATGTAAAAACCCGACGTAATAAAATAGGCTAAATCGGCTCCTGCTGTTTATAAATTAACATGGTAGTGATAATCGCCGTAGGCCTCTGAAATATAGCGATACGCTGTATTTAGTTCCCATTGTCCGCGCGCATGGCCAGCGTGAAAATCGCCGCCGATTCCTAGCTGTTGAACCTGAAATTCATTCGTGTGACCAGCCGAAGTAGAACCCACCAGCGTGTGATCTTTCGGTTGGTTAAAGTCGGCGATATAATTTACATCAGCCAAAAACTGACCGGTAAAATATTTTGAATCAAGTACCGAGGTTTTCTGACGACTGTTGCCGTTGAGCCAAGTAAAATCAGCAAAAGCAAAGGGCTCGGCATAGGCAGGTACATCGCTTTCAGCTTGGGCATTCGCCGCTTCGGCGGCTTTTACTTCCTCGGGGCTAGCAATTTCAGCAAAGGCGACCGACCCCATCGAGGTTGCAGCCAATGTGGTTAAAATTGATTTTCGAATTGGATACTTAACATTCATATAAAACTCCTTCAGACGAAGGTAAATCAAATGGGCGTAAAAAATCTGTAAAAAACCTGATGCTGAAAGTTACTATCTTCAGGGCACTTAGAACACTTCGTTTCAAAATGTTTGCGGAGTAGATGATTCAGCGATAGCGTGCAGATATGAAATGGATTGTACGCGCCAACGATTTTAGCCAGAATCCGATCAAGGGTGAAGTGATAGGTTGCACAAAAAAGTCTTTGCTTGTTCAAGCGTCGAAAAAATGAGCGCTCTTTTGGGGCTTAGTCTTTGTTCTTGAGCCCTTTAATTTTTTCGATATTCTCTTCCGAGTTTTCTTTCATTTTTACGTAGTGGGCGTGCAATCGGTCTAAATCTGCGTCCGAAAGATCTTCGGTATCAATCAGTTCATTGCGGGCCGCAGTCGTGGCATAAATCAATTCATCTAATTTTAAATGAATGGCTCTCGCATCCCGATTTTGTGTATTCTGAATTAAAAAAACGATTAGAAAAGTAATAATCGTCGTCGATGTATTAATCACTAACTGCCACGTGTCCGAATAGCCGAACAAAGGGCCCACCAAAGCCCAACCGATGATCGCCACGACCGAAATTGCAAACGCCGCAGGCGTTCCGACCCAGGCTGAAATCAAGCGAGCTAATTTTCGAAAACCATCTTTCATAATAACCTTACTTGCGTAACGCTTCTAATAATTCAAGCGTCGGATACGAATCGGCAGGAAGACCTAACTTAATCTGTGCTTTTTTAACCGCTGCTTTTGTTGAAGCTCCGGGCTTACCGTCGACTACTCGGATATCATAGCCTTGTTTTAGCAGAAGTGTTTGTAATTCTTTAACTTCTTCTGTCGATAAAACCTTGATTGAATCACTTCCACGCTGCATGGCTGAAGCTCCCGTTAGACGTGACGCCAAGAAAGCCGCCGTTGATGAATACACGACCGATTCGTTCCAACCCAAAAAAGCACTAAAATTAGGATAGACTAAAAAAGCCGGACCTAAACGCCCCATCGGTAATAGTAATGAAGCCATCATGTTCTGATCTTTGAAAGTTACGCCTGCGAGAGGCTTCACGCCCCACTGCATCCATTTACTGACGGGGTGTTTAATTTGAATATCGGCCTCGGCCCACTGCATTTGCGCAGGTACCTTAACCTCTTGCATCCAAGGTTCGTCCCGGCGCCAGCCCTTTTTCATTAAAAAATTTCCGGCCGAGGCTAAAGTGTCGGGAATACTTTTTACTAAATTTACTTTTCCGTCTTGGTCGTAATCAATACCTGATTCTAAATAATCAGCCGCCATAAATTGAGTTCCACCAAGTTCGCCGGCCCAATTGCCGATCATGTCTTGGGGTTCTAAATCACCGCGCTGAACTAATTTGATCGCGCTTAAAGCCTGCTTACGAAACATATCTGCGCGACGACAATCATAAGCTAAGGTCGTGACCGCACTTAAGATTGAAAATTTTCCGGTCACGGCGCCAAAATCACTTTCTAAAGCCCAGAACGAAACAATCGGAGCCGCCGGAACACCGTAATCACGTTCAATACGTTCAAATAAATCTTTGTAAGTGGTCGTGATCAGCTGAATACCTTTTTTACGTCGCGCTTCTGAAGCCATACGGTCAGAGAACTGTAAAAAAGTTTGCTGAAAGACGCTTTGATTGCGGTCGCGGTTAACGATGGCTTCGTTAAACTTTAGGTACGGAGACACTTTATCTAGGGTCTCTTTAGTGATTCCTTGCTGGATAGCTTCTTTTTTGAATTTTTGCAGCCACTGCGGAAAAGCTTCCGTTGTTTCGCAAACAACTTCAGCGTTAGCAAGACTGGCGAATAATAATCCGAGTAAAACGATTTTTTTATGCATACCCGATCTATTGCAAAATCTTTTCCGACTTAAACACGAAATAATGTTATCTGAGAAAACTTTTGTGTAAACAGACTGTTCGAAATACAAATTTCGGCGGCCGCGGCAAATTTAAGTCGTTTAAAGAATAGAAAAGGTGTCAAAACTTTGATCGAATTTTCGTTTCGTCTATAAGACTTACACTTCGCTATCTTTAAATTGCGGTTCACCCGGTGGGGGCTTAAATTTAGCACTATGAAAACATCATCAATACGCCTGACTCAAACCGTTCAAAAAGGTGGCTGCGCTGCCAAAGTTTCTGCTATGGAACTTCGTAAAATTTTGGGACTGGTCAAATTTCCACCGACGACTCATTCTTTGCTGGTTGATGGATCTCTTTTCGATGACGCTGCTATTTTAAAAGTAAATGAATCGCTGGCACTGGTGCAAACTTTAGATTTTTTTACTCCCATCGTGGATTCTCCGTATTTGTTTGGTCAAGTTGCGTGCGCGAACGCCTTAAGCGATGTTTACGCGATGGGCGGAATGCCGCAAACGGCGATGGCCATTTTGGCTTTTCCAACGGCGACGATGTCGAACGAAATGATTGCCGAAGTTTTACAAGGCGCTTGTGATTTATTAGCCGAAGCAAAAGTTCCGCTTGTGGGCGGGCACTCGATCGACGACGACACTTTAAAGTTTGGACTTTCGGTCACGGGCTATGTTCACCCCGAAAAAATTTGGTCTAACAGTAAAGCACAGGCCGGTGATGTTCTTATTTTAACCAAGGGCTTAGGCACAGGTACCATTACGGCGGCACTTAAGCGAGACGAAGTAACCGAAGCCGACATCAAACAGGCTTTGGATTCGATGACTCAAGTGAATGCTTGTTTAGATTTGTTATCGGATGATCTGGCTTCGGCCATTCATGCGGCGACCGATATTACGGGCTTTGGGTTTTTAGGGCATAGCGTGCAAATGGCGAAGGCCAGTCAAAAAACTTTCGAAATTTCAACGACGCATCTGCCCGCTTTAGCGCGGGCGAAAGAATTTTTGCAAAAAGGTTTTTTAACAAAAGCTCACAGGTCAAATCGCGAATACGTAGCCGAAAATGTTAACTACAATACGATCGATGATATAACGGCTTTGCTTATGCTTGATCCACAGACCAGTGGCGGTCTATTACTTTCGGTTTCTAAAGAAAAGTCAGACGCCGTTTTGAAAGCCCTCAAAACCCGCTTCACTCATGCCGCAATCGTCGGCCAAGTCGTGGCCGAACAAAATAAATCTGTGCAGCTGCTGTGAAAAATCAACCGGTGGTCGCCGCCAGCGAATTCAAAAAAATTCTTTTAGCCGAAACGCCGTTAATCGACGTGCGGGCGCCGATCGAATTCGGTTTGGGTCATATTCCGGGTGCCGTTAACCTACCCATATTAAGCGATGAACACCGCAACGAAATTGGCACCATCTACAAGCAGCAAGGTAACGCCGCCGCGGTCAAGCGCGGTTACGAATTAGTTTCCGGAGACTACAAAACAGAAATGATTCAAAGTTGGTCGGCGTTTATTAGCCACCATCCCGATACGATCTTAACTTGTTTTCGCGGTGGTCAACGTTCGCAGATTACGCAAGCCTGGCTTAGTGAAATAGGCTTAATTCGGCCTCGTATCGATGGGGGCTATAAAGCTTTTCGCCAATTCATCTTACAAGAACTTGAACGTTTATCAACCCAGCCGATGATCGTTATTTCTGGCCCCACCGGCAGTGGTAAAACAATTCTTATTGATCGTATTAAAAATAGCCTTCCGGTCGTTAACTTAGAAGCCCTTGCAAACCATCGTGGTTCAGCGTTCGGCCAATTCACGGCGGGGCAACCTTCACAGGCTGACTACGAAAATCAACTGACTCAAAAACTTTTAAAAATTGAAGCGATCCATTCTGTAAAATCATTAATCGTTGAAGATGAAAGCCGCCTGATTGGGCGAACCGCGCAGCCCGAAACTTTCTTCAACCAACTGCGTGCTTCCGCCATTATTTTTTTAGATCAGCCACTGAACGAGCGCGTGGAAGTTATTTTTGAAGAATACGTCCTTAATGACTCGGCCGAAGAAAGAACGAAAGCTTTTAAACGCTATGTAACTGCACTGACTAAGATCTCGAAAAAATTGGGCGGGCTTCGCTACCAAGAATTGCAGAATGATTTAGCGACGGCGATTCAATCCTCAAAAGATCACAACGACCACAGTCAGCATCATGTGTGGATTGAAAAACTGTTGGTTTGGTATTACGACCCACTTTACCTGGGATCCTTAGATAAACGAAAGCCGACGGTTATTTTTCGTGGCACACGAGCCGCGGCTGAAGAATATTTAATCGCACTTAAATGAAATACCTCGTCGCAATCGCTCTCATATTTTTACAATCTTGCACCAATCGCCACGAGATCGGTTCAAAAGAAAATCCTATTAAGTTTTATTTAGTACCCGCGCAAGATCGCCAGGCCCTTTTAGATAATGGTGACATACTTAAAACTTATTTAGAAAAAGAGCTCGGAAAGCATTTTACTGTCGAGCTTCCCACTAGTTTTATAGCGGTCATCGAGGCTTTTGGTTCGAAGCGTGCCGATGTGGCCATGATGAATACTTTTGGCTACATTCTGGCTCATGATAAATACCAAGTTGAGGCCAAGCTGCGCGTAGTTGATGGCGGTCGCGACCAATACCACGGCCAAATTATCACTCGCGCCGACAGCAAAATAAAAAGTATTAAAGACCTGAGCGGCAAAAAATTCGCCTTCGTCGATCCAGCCTCTGCCTCGGGATATTTGCTTCCGCTAGGTCTATTTAAAAAAGAAAATATCAAACTAAAAGAGCAGGTATTTGCCGGACGCCACGATGCCGTCGTTAGCGCAGTCTATCAAAAGCAAGTGGATGCCGGTGCAACATTCAATAGCCCTATCGACGGCGCAAGTGTTCCGCAAGACGCGCGTAAATTAGTTAAGATACAATTTCCCGATGTATTTGAAAAAATAAGAATTTTAGAACTGACTGGCCCGATTCCAAACGATCCGGTTATTTTTCGTAAAGACTTACCTGACGCTTTAAAGAATGAAATCGTCGCCGCCCTAAAGAAATACATCAAAACCGACGAAGGTTCTAAGGTGCTTTACAATATGTATCACTTTACAGATTTTAAAGATGCGTCGAACGCTGATTACGACTCGGTTCGGAAGTATTTAACTGAACTAGGTAAAAGCGCCCAAGATTTTATGAAGTAACCGAAAATTTAATTTCTTTAAATCCGGTACTTTGATCGGATTCACGGGTAAACACCGCATCACTCAATTCAACAATCACTAGCTCGCAGGTGGTGTAAACAATGTTATCGTCTAGCAGATGACCACCAAAAACTTGCCCGACTTTATTTGAAGCCGCCATATGTAAATGGATCCCATCCATGGACACGGTGCCGTTCAAAGATAGAATTTCGAAATTTTCTAGTATTTCTAAACGTGCTTCCGTATTTGCTAAACGCAATTTCAACTTTTTAAGGCTTCCCACAGAAGAAAGAATACAACCTGCTTTTATCTGTTTTTCTGCGCAAATTTGAGCGATTCTAACTTTTAGATCTTCGTTCGGTAAAAGACGTACACAGTGTGTTTTCATGCTTAGCACGTTAATCAAAAGGTCCCAAAAAAGCTAACTTTTTCGGGTGGGATCTCAATAAGCCTGATTGAGTTATTACCGCTATAGCTGCTACAAGCTATTAGAAACGTATATACCTGGATAGGGCGTTTTATGCTCGCTATTACACTTTAAGTCCGTTACGCTGAAGAGAGTCCTATTTCTAGCTTCACGTTGGTTAACTTGTCACACGTAAGGAGCTGCTATGAAAGTTCAAATTGTTTCGTTTCATTGTATCCTGAAGAATAAGTTTGGAAAAATTCTAAGTTCGAGCATCAACCACGACGTATTGACTGGGCCCTCTAATGGCAACGATCCACAAGAATTAATTGCGTTAGCTAAAGGCTTACAAAATTTAACAACCGGAGAAAAACGCTCGATCAGCCTATCTGCGGCCGAAGCCTATGGTTTTTACGATCCGAAAAAAGTTTTAACAATGCCCGTTGGCGCCTTAAAACAATTCGATGGTGAAAAAATAGTGCAAACACCCGTGATCTTAGATGTCGACGGTAAGCCGCGAAGTTTTCGTGTGGTCGAAATGAATTCCGATAACGTGACCTTGGATGGCAATCACCCGTTCGCCGGGCAAGATCTAATTTTTGAAATTGAAACCATTGCTGCGCGAGATGCAACTGCGGAAGAAATTTCAGATTCTCATTCAGAAAAGAACCCGCTTTTTCACTGATTTTTTCGGTAATACAGCGCGCTATTAGTTGATCGCTTGATAGTATATCTCGCTATCACCCCAAGTGCAGCGAGTTTCTAATGTCGGGTTTTCGCTTGCGCTTTGTAGGCAATTTTTAACGGCCTCGGCGTAAGATAAATTTCTGGTGCTAACGAAGACATTTTTACTGTGGAACCCTCGGTACATTTTCTGACCAACGTTCGCAAAGATTTCTTTCCCATCGTAAATACAAAGCACTAACTGATCCGCATGATTAACGGCGCTATAATGACAGCTTGTAATGGCTTCTTCGTAACCGACTTGTTCGCTCGAATTAGCCAATAGTCCGTCAACATAGAATTCGTAGTTTGCAACAGTTTTTACAACGGCAGTCAGTGCGGGTTCGTCTTGGCTTATGTCATACGGCATAGTTGTCACAATGCTTGAATCAATGTCTACATCGGTTGAAGTACTTTTAGAGGACTGCTCCAGTGACGCAGCAAGGTTCATTTTTGTTGGTGCGCAGTTTTGAAATCCGCCAAATAGGGTCACGCCTACGCTTAACACTATAATGTAACGTGTGATTATTTTTGATTTCACTTTTACACTCCCCGTGTGTGATTAATAGAATAGCTATAAATGACTTAAAACCCTAAAGCTTTTTAGTAATTTAAATCTAAAAGCATTTGCAGGTTTTCAATGGTCGAAATTAAAACACTGTTCTAATTTGAAACAGTTTTATGAAGCCGATATTTTTGAAATTACGGCACTCATTTTTCAACATCAGAAGTTAATGTATTTTTTAAATCGCGTATTCAATTTGAATAGATTTCGCTTAAACCTGGCTAGGCACTGTCGACCGATTTGCGGCACTGACTTACGTGTGTATCAGTTTAAGAATTTATTGAACGCGATGATCGCGATCATTTTTATTTCTTCTTCTGCGAAAGCCAGCCAAATTTGCTCAGACCTATTTACCGAAACATCGGAAGTAAATCTATTAGATTCGCTGGCAAACGATATGAGTTCGGGCATGCTATTACGGCCTCAGCAAAACAGAATTTTTGAATTATACCAAAAAATATTCTTAGGTGACCCCGACGCCGGACTTTTAGATAAAGGTTTAAAAGATGTTATCAGAGTTATTCAAAAAAACCCTGGTTTAGAAAAATCAAGCTTTCGCGAACAAGTCGCCCAGCTCTCTACGACTAGAAAACAATACCCCCCCAATTTACAAAAACTGATCATGTCGCAGAATATAACTAATGCCCAGATACGTAACCGCCTTTATCAGGCCGAAGCTCACTCAGGCTACTGGAAAAAATTACTGAGCTACGAAGGTGACCGCTTCGAAAAATATTTCGAGCGAATCATCAATCAGGTCAACCAAAAAAAAATAGGCCAGCTTGCATCGGGCACAAATGATGATCTAGCCACCGCGAAGGCCTTATTTAAAACTCTTCAGTACTTAGCAAACTGGATGGAAAAAAAATCGAAGCCCACTCAACTTATCAGACAAGCGATGGTCGATCTTATTCATGCGGCCAGTTATTCGCATCCGACTAATCTAAACCTATTAAAAAGTAAAAATCCGACAGAGGCTATCGAAGGTTTACAAAATGCCATAAAAATTCGTGATGATTTAAGTTTCGAACTTAGCGGAGTCAATTTTAACGCTTTATTATCAACACTAAGAATCGACTTTCCGAGCGGTTTCTCGAAAAATCAACGCGCCGAAGACGTCATCAATCATCTTCAAAACGAAGTTTTAGCCGCACCCTTTGAAACCTTAACAAGCGAAACCTTTCGCGTGCGTAGTCTTTCAATTCAAGAGTCTCCTTTCCGGGGCTGCTTAGGTAATGATTGCTCTACCCGAACTTATTTCGAATCAGCGCTTGATCCTAATTTTCATTACTTCACCATGACGGATCAAGCTCATCAATCTTCTGGCCAAGCAACTCTATTACTTGGCCAAGTTAAAGACTTAAAGGTGGCCTTTTTAGACAAATTGCAAAACGTACCGCAAGGTAGAATAGAAATATTTCTAAAGGCTATCCAAAACTCGATCCGTGAAAGCGGCTATCAATTAGTGATTCCTATTCAAACCGGAGATCATAACGGACTTTCTAGTTTAAGCTCGATCAGCTGGTATTTTGAAAACCGTATTATCCCCCGTTTATCGCCTTCACCGGCCATATTCAAAATGAAGCCTCACTCTTTTAAAATATCACATGCGAATACGCATTCTCGCGGTCACCAAAATCCGCAGGTGCTCTTTTATGACTACCAATTAAAACCCACCGAAATAATAACCGCCGGAAAAAAATACGAACCCCGATTGGCAGCTGAAAGCCTCAGCTTCGATCAGTTCTTTACAGATTTATTAAGACTTAAAAACTCGAGTCGACCTGAAGATGTTTTAAGCTTCATCTTGGCCGCTGCATTCATGCCAGAATTTCAAAAAGATCTAGCTGAAATCTACGAACGAGAAAACTTTCCGAGCCGTATTAAAAAGCAAGCGCTGTACTCGACCTTGTTTGCTGAACGCGATTCGGGTAACGCTTTCGAACGGCTAGAAAAAATAGCGGATGCTGATTTAAAGCAGATTCTATCCGAAATACAAAATTCTAAAGATTCATCTCATCCTGTGCGACAGTACTTGTATAGCGAAATCAATCTAGCCAATGCGGCTCGATCTGCTTCGCACCGGATATTTCTGATACTCGCAAAACGATCAGAAAGTACGATCAACGAAACCGGCCTGTATGGCATGACGGCCCTGCATGTCGCAGCTAAAAATGGCGATCTGCCGAAGCTTACTTATTTATTAAAGATAAAAAATATTCAATTAAGTATAAAAGATAACTCACGTTTGGCGCCTCTGGGCTGGGCCCTTCGAAATCGTCGCGTCGAGGCCGCTCGTTTGTTAACTGAGGCCGGGGCCCGTTTCGAGGATTCAAGTGATTAAACAATTGATATTACTTATTTTGTTTTTATCTCCGCAAGCCCTATGGGCCGAGGTTGATCTTTATATTCTGAAACCGACTAAGCAGCACTTTCGCTACATCATTCCTGTTCGCCAGGGTCACCGCGTGTCGGATGAGATTCTTGAATACAAGCGGCAATTGAATTTACAACCCGAGCTGGCCGAAATTTTTACGCCCGAGCAGTTTAAGCAATTTAGCAGCGGGCAAATCCAAAGTCTAAACGATACGGATGCAGAAAAAATTTTAATACTAGCTAACCGAGGCTATGATTACGAAGGGCTTAATAATGAGAATAAAGAAAATCGAATTATAAAAATCGCGCAAGGTTTAGGTTCGTCTAAAAATATTTACGTTCTACCCATTGCGGCGGCGATTTCGCTAGGCACGGCTGATAAAAAAGATTTTTTTGAAAAACTCAATCAGCAATTCGCAGGGGTAATCGCATTAGGCGGCGCCGATGTTGCCCCTGATCTTTATGACGATCAAAAAACCTATAGTCGCGATGTCAACTTAGCCCGCGACTTTTATGAAATTGAATTTTTACGTCATTGGATTCAGTCGAAGAAGGGATTCTTATACGGAATCTGTCGCGGGCATCAATTGATTTCTGTAGCCCTAGGTTTTAAGCTTATTCAGCACGTCGACAACCACGGCGACGGGGTATGGGACCAGCACAGTATTGAACTTAAACAGACCCGAGCGAGTCACTTCAAAAATATATTTTCGACTGATAACAAAAGAATTAAGGTAAATAGCTATCACCACCAAGCGGTTCGTTATGTTCCACATAGCGAAATCGACCTAGCGGCCACCGCACACGATGGCACAGTCGAAGCACTCGAAAGCTTCGACGGCAGAATTCTAACGACGCAATTTCACCCCGAGTATATGTCCGGAAGCATATCTAAAAACATTTTTAACTATTTAAAAGCTCAAACCCAGCGTTTCAATCCAAAAAAATGTTCGAACTTATTCAAGTAACGGGATAGGTCATTTTCATAATGAAGAAAATTCATCTAAAATAGGCAGTTTTTAATATTACCTGTCCATTTGCACTTGAACCAGTTACTACGTGTAAACCACTACCTAACGGAGAATTTATGCGTAAATTGATTCTAGTTTCTAGTATGCTTTGCCTAACCTCGTTAACGGCAACGGCCCAAACCTCTTCAAATTCATCTTCAGGCGAAATTACGGCATCAAGTTCAGTCACTCCCGCTGGAGTCCAAAAAGTAAATCTTAAAGAAGCCATAGGCCAAGAAAAATTTCAAGAAAACAATGAAATCACTGATACAAAATTAAAAGCCGAAAGCGGATCACTTTCTCGTTATAGTTTATCATTTAACTTGTCATATTATGGGCCCACGATCGGCGACCTAGAAGCGCCAGACCAACCAAATCCAGATGGCTCGGTCGGAACATACGAAACCTCTTTAGGTGGCTCGCTCAGTGGTCGTTATCGGTTTAGCCCGCGTACTTCTGTCAACGCCGGAACCGGAGTGAAAGCGATTCACCCTTTTCACGGGATGGAACGATTCGACATGAACAACCCGTTCATCAACTTCAATTTGTCAGATAAAATTGGTGAAGTTCAAATGAAGAACTCATTTGGTTTTTCTGCGATCACGGTTCCGAACTATACAAAAATCGGCGAGACCGCCAGCTTGAACTACGATTTAGGAACAGTTTATAACTTGGGTGCTAGCCGCGTAGCCATTGGTTTAGACCTTTCGTTATCTTATTTTTTTTATAATCGTGGGTATCAATCTAAAGATGGTAAGGCTGCTCGTTACAATATATCGGTCTACCCGAATTTAAAGTACAACGCGACCGACAAGTTAAATATCAATACATCCGTCAACTTAAGTTCATGGAATCCCCGTTCACGCGACGAGCAAAGCGTATTGTTAAATCGCACCATCAGCCAGCGTTTAGGCGTAGGCTATGCGTTTACTCGTGATATTTACTTTGCTCCGTACATCAACTTCTTCCCTAGTAACTTGTCTCCAGACGGAACCACCTTAAACGTTTCGACTATTTTCTCGGTTCTGTAGTTTTTAATAAAGCCCCGTATTGATCTTAAAATCGGACGGGGTTTTTAGTTTTTTCAGCTTCAACCAATCAATTACTCAAAATTTAAGCGCATTAGGCTGTTTTTTACGAGGCCATCGTAAAGTTCTTGGTTTTAGGTCTAAAAAATAGTTAATATGCCAGCATGAAAAATTATGCATCTGTTCTTCTTACCCTGATTTTGGCGCTACCTGTTTTGTCGCAAACCTCAAGCGCAGCCCTATCGCCAGAAGAGCAAAAAATTGAGACATTCGACGCCGAAGTAATTCCGTTTAAAAAAATATTTACTGAACTGCCACAAACATCTTGGACCGGAATTAAAAACAGTTTCGCCAAAGATACGATCGGAGACTGGGCTTTAGTGATCGGTTCGACGCTTGTGTTACTTCATAACGATGAAGTGATTTTGCGCGATATCCAGCGCGGCGGACGCGATTTAGGTTATACCAACGATGATAATACGAAAGCTATCTTATCAGCGGGCGAGATTGATCTTATTCGCCTACCTACAGACTTTCCTTCATTTACTTATTTTTTAGGTGATGGCTTTATGCACGGCGGAATTGCCGCTGGTTTTTTAATTAATGGCTACGGAGGTAAAAATAGCCGAGCGGCAAATACGGGGCTGCAGCTAGTGCACGGCATGATGGTCTCTACCGTCTTCAATCAGTTCTTAAAGAGATCTTTTGGCCGAGAAAGCCCCTACGTAAAAACCGAACCCTTCGGTCGCTGGAGTCCGTACCCAAGCATAAAAGAATACCAAGCGCGCACTTCGAAATACGACGCGATGCCTAGTGGTCATATTATGACGACGACTTTAGTGTTTACAATTATTAACGAAAACTACCCCGAGTATTCACATATCACCGTACCGGTTGCGGTTACGTGGGGAACTTTACTTATGGTGGGCATGGTCAATAACGGAGTTCACTGGGCCTCGGATTACCCGCTGGGTATTGCCATGGGTTTTGTGTTCGGTAGAGCTTCTGCAAAATTAGGTAAAAAACAAACTCCTGCTGAAAAACAAGCTGCTAAGAATTGGAATTTAATGCCGGTCGCAAATTCAGAAATGACCGGAGTTAATTTTGTCTACCGCTACTAATTGCCCCTAGACTCATTTGGCATTGCCTATTCGACCACTTCTCCCCAAACGGCGGGGTGATACTGAATAAACGGATGAGTTATTAAAAATGATTCCGTTTGCAGAATTTCTGATACATGCGGCTGTGGCCCTGAACTTCGAGTAAGCTCGGTAACTAATTCTTCAACGCTGAATCGCGACAAATTAATCAAATGCATTTGTAAATCAGCTAGAAGCTCGTAGGCCTTAAATGAATCAAATTTTTTCGGATTTTTTAAGTATTCTTTATACTGATCGGTGATCTGGTAATACACTAAATCTGAACCTTCTTTGATACCGAATTGGTAGCTGTCATCGCGCTCGATACCGCCCAAGCGCGAAACGTGTTGATCAAAATCATGAATCAATTGGGCTAAATGCTGCTCAACCTGAGAACTAGAAAATCTTTTTAGTTCAGTTAACATCTCTGCATTTTCAAAAAATGCAAACGCAGACTTTGTCTTTGGCAGTAATAACGAATTAAATAAGCTGGCACGATTTTCAATCGGAACGTATTTAAATTTTTCTAGAAAAAAGTCAGCCATAAAGCCCTTCTGGCTTAAAGTTTTTTTATAATAAAACTCTTTATCATCTTTGACGACTGATACAATGTAACTGGCAAAGCGCTTAATTTCTTTCATGTACAGTGGGTCTTTCGCGAAGGCGCCGAAGTGCCCGGTTAAATCATGTGAAATAATCGGAATACGTGTATCGGCTTCTAACTCTTTCGGGTGACCAAGCGGAAAAAACCCGGCGTCTAAAACTTTAAAAAAATCTAACCTCGTTAACCCCGACGAAAGCGTGAAGCTTGCATCTAATTGGAACTTTTGACCGTACGGAATTATTTTTAATTGACCGGCCTCATTCTTAAATACTAAAGCGGGCTTCAAAACATCACTTGCTGCAATAATGCCCGTATTTACCTTACGCTGCATTAAAGCTAGATAATTCGAATTAAATAGACTGGCTGAAAACGTTTTTAGTCCGAAATTTTTTAAACTTTGCTCAACGCTTAAATAAGTACGTGGCCTCGTGGTCTTGAAGTCAGAAACATCTTTCATGAAGTCTTGCATCGTCTGATGAAAATCGGCGTTGAACTGATTGTAGTAATCAGACCCTCCGATGGTGCGCACAGCCGCTTTTGCAAACAGGTCACGGCAGTAGGTCTGTGCCTTCGCGGTCGTCACCTGCATACTTAAAAAGATTATTAAGGCGTATAACAACTTGTACTTCAAAAAATAGCCTTTCGGTCGCTGTTCAGCACTTTTTAGCGCAACTGAACAAAGCTTCAACAACCCACGTTTATAGGCTCAAATATAAGCGCTATGGGTAAGCATTCTTACTTATCAATAGCCTACGAAATCGAAGTGCGATTCTAAAGCCAAAGAAATCGAAAAATGGCCAGCTTTTTAGGTGGGCTGCCTTAAAAAATATGATCGGCGAAGAATAGATCGTTTTAAATGTTCATCTGTTTATGCAAGTTCACGTCGCGCCCATCGTTACCGACTTTTGGATGCGCGGACAATTTCCGTTTCAAATTATCGAAGAATTAAAAAAACTAAATGTCTGCGGCTTAACAATACCTAAAAAATTCGATGGTCATCCTAAGACGCAAACGACCAAGCAATTTGTTTGCAAGCGCTTTGAAAAGTCACTATCGTCTGTGCATTAATTAAGGACTTTTTTATGAAAAAATCATTTTGCAAGTGGCTACCACTTTTTTTGATTGGCGTACTTGTATTTCCGACCGTTTCTTTCTCGCTGACAGAAAATGATTTTGAAAATTTAGTTCGTAGCGAAAACGCCGAGCTGAAAGCACTTTATGAAAATAAAGAAGCGCTGCGATCCAGCGAAGAAGAAGCCGAACTGATCTATGGCTGGCAACTTATTGGCGGAGTCAATAGCCGAATAGATAAGCGCCCGTCTACTAATACTAATTTTACCTTCGACTCTTTAAATACGTTTGGCGCCCAAGTCGGATTGCAGAAGCAATTTGGCTTTGGATTAGAAGGTAAACTCGTTTTAAATTCAACTCAAACCGAAATAGTTAATGGAAATTTTGGAACTGGCCCATTCAATACGACGCTTTGGGAAACCCAGCCCATGCTAGATCTAAGGCTTCCGTTACTGTCGGGTGGGTTCGGTCGAAAAATTAGGGCTGATTACCAGCTACTGGTCGTACGCCAAAGGCTTCAGGCGCTCGAGGCTGAAAAGAGCTACGATTTTAAAATGAATGAAGCCAAAACTTTACTATGGTCAACAGTTTTACAAAAAGAACTTGTAGCCGCGCAAACAGAAACTTTAGAACGCATCGAGAAAATATATAACATTGTTCAAAAGAAAGCCTCGCAAAATCTTGAAGCCTCTTCAAATTTTTTACTGACTCGTTCCGCCCTTGAATCAACCGACTTAGATTTACGTAGCGCGCAAATGCGCTACGCTCAGCTAGAGAGACTTTTGAAGTTGGTCTTGAAAAAGGTCAGCGGAGTTCAAGTCCCCACTTATGATTTTAAAAAATTTCAAAAAGTTGATCTTACTTCTTTGAGTGGAAAGGTAACGGCACAAGAAAAAATGATCAGTCTTTCTGAAGATTTTGAAAATCAATCTACAATACTAGCCAGTGAAGGCAATCGGTCCCGGCTAGATCTGATCGCGTCGACTTCACTTAGCGGACAAGATCCTGATTGGAATGAGTCTGCAAAACGAGCACAAAAAGGCAGATATCCCACCCATTTTATTGGCTTGCAGTGGGTGGTACCACTCGATCAGGGAATCACGTCACGAGCGCTTGAGCGGCAAGCTGTCTTATCAAGAACTTCGGCGGCAAAAAAAGTCTATTATCAAACGGAACAGAAAGAGGCTATGTTACAAGACCTCGTTGCCCAACACAACCAGATGGTCGAAATGCTTGCGCTCAACTTAAAATTAGAAAAAACCCAAGCCGAAAAACTAAAGAACGAGCGACAACTTTTAAATCAAGGTCGATCTTCTATTTATCAAGTCTTACAATTTGAATTAGATCTTGCCCGGGCTCGTGCTGGGAAGTTTTCGCTGGCCCTCGAATTAGAAAAATCAAACCAACAACTCGCACAGTATCGGTATAATTCTTATGAATAAGGTATTCGCATTTTTCGTCGATAATTGGAAATTCTCGTTTTTAACAACTGTTTTTATTTTTGTGGTGGGTATTTTAAGTTTTGGCTTACTTCAGCGTGAATCTTTCCCCCCGGTCAATTTTGCCGTGGTTGGTGTGACCACCGTATTTCCAGGTGCCTCGCCTGAAGAGGTGCAAGATAAGGTCACGCAAATTATCGAGGAAGAGCTTCGCGGTATCGCGGGCATCAAAGATGTGCGCTCGGTCTCGCAAAGTGATCTCAGTGAAATCACGATTCGAATTGATATTGACGGAGTCGATTCTAAAGAAGTTGTTTCAGATATTCAAAAGGCTGTGCAGCGAGCCACGGGTAAACTTCCGCCCGAAGTCACCGAGGCTCCATTGGTTATCGAAGTTGACGCTAAAGAAATTCCGGTGCTTGAGCTGGCATTGATCGGCGATAATAAAAACCGTAAGCGTGATATTTTAGCCGATCAGCTACAAGATGAGCTTGAAGATGTGAAAGGCGTTTCGTCTGTAAGGTTGAGCGGTTACTTAGACCGCGAACTTCAAGTCTTACTTGATCAAAAAAAATTACGCGCTTACGGAATTGGTTTAGCTGAAGTGTTTTCCGCACTTTCACAACAGATCAAGAATGTTCCGTCAGGTTACATCGATAACCGACAGAATATCAGCCTTGTTCGCGTTTTTGGTAAAAAAATTAAAATTAAGGATCTTGAAAAAGTCATCATTCGCTCGAATGACGCCGGCCAATCTGTATTTATCAGTGATATCGGACGCGTGGTTGACGCCGGTAAAAAACCAACTTTGCTGGCGCGAATTAATGGCGAAGAAGCAACGATTTTGGTAACTACAAAAAAAGCTGATGCTGATGCCATAAAAGTATTAGATGAGGTCGACCTAAAAGTGGCTCAGTTTAAAAACACTTTAGATAAGTCTTATCAGCTTGTCGTTTATAATGACGAAGGCGCTCGAATTAGAAACCGTTTAGATATCGTGGCGGTCAATGCTTTATCGGGAATGGCCATCGTTCTGTTTGTACTATTTATTTTTCTGCCCGGAAAAGCCGGGCTTCTGAGTAGCTTAAGTTTGCCTATTTGCGCTGTCGCCACGATCGCGATGATGGTATTTTACGGCGCTAATTTTAATATTATCACGATGATCGCCTTAATTATTTGTCTCGGAAACCTTGTCGATAATTCGGTCGTTATTTCTGAAAATTACACAAGCTTGATTGAAAAGGGAATGTCCGGACGAGATGCCGCGATCAAGTCAGCTAATCAATTTTGGATTCCGTTCACAGCTTCGACAATTACAATTATCTCGGCCTTTGTTCCGATGCTGGTTACCAAAGGAGTGATGGGCCAATTTATCATGTGGATTCCGATCATCGTGACGATCGCGCTTACAATCAGCCTTATCGAATCTTTGACACTTCTACCCGCACGATTGCAGTTTCTTAAACCGCGACCTAAGAAAGCAACCTCATCTGACTGGTTTAGTAAAATTGAAAACAAGTTTCAAAATTTGATTCGGTGGACGCTAGATCGAAAATACTTAACGGTCATTTCGCTGATCGGATTGGTTATTTCAGGAATCTTCGTTACGGCTGTCTTCAACCGCTTCGAACTTTTTCCGGCTGATGGTGTTGAATACTATGTATCACGCTTTGAAGCTAAGCCAGAAACCAGCATTTACCGAACAGATGAATTGGCCGGCCAGGTTTCAAAAGCTGTGTTAGCTATTATGGATCCCGAAGTCTTGCAGTCGGTGATCGCGCGCACCGGAGTTTCACAAACAGATCCCGCAGATCCGCGATCAAAAGTTGGAACAAATGTCGGTATTATTCTGATCGCCATAAAACCTGAGAAAGCTCCTAATCTGAGCGTAAAAGATACTTTAGCTGCACTAAAAACCATTCAAAAACCTCCCGGGTTAGAGAAACTAACATTTGAGCCCATTGAATCGGGCCCACCCATTGGTAAACCCCTAACGATGACTTTACGTTCATCGAACTATGAACAATTAAGTGCCGCTCGCGATGAGGTTTTGCTCGAACTTAAAAAAGTAGAAGGTTTAATCGATTTAGAAGATGATGAACAAACAACGGGTAACGAGTACTTATTTTATCCAAACGAAGAAGCTCGTGCTTACGCTAACCTTACAACTGATTTAATCGGATTAAATTTACGAACCGCCTTAGAAGGTTCGACTGCAGCTAAATTGACCGAATTCGGAAAAGATTTTGACTTGGTCGTTAGGTTCGAAGAAACCAGCCGAAGCACGATCGAAGACTTAAGTAAAATTGAAGTTTCAACTCCTCGGGGTAACCTCATTCCGCTGACTTCACTGGGAAAATTTACCAAGGGGAAAGCTCCGAAAACAAAAAAGAAGTATGAATACAAAAGTTCAATCACGATTACATCTGAAGTCGATAACGTTAAAGTAACTTCACAGTCGGCGAATACAATGGCTCGATCTATTTTTCAGAATGTTTCAGCTAAGTATCCCTTAGTCAGCGGAGTTTTTGGTGGTGAAGAAGAAAGTACGAACGAATCACTTCAGTCTTTACAGATAGCCTTGATCTTAGCTCTATTTGGAATTTTTGCGACTTTAGTATTTGTATTTGGAAGCTACTCGCACTCGCTTTTAGTACTTTCAACAATTCCTCTGGGACTAGTCGGCGTCTTCTACTCTTTCACGCTCATTAACAGACCTCTCAGTTTTTTGGCCTTCATTGGAGTGGTTGGTTTAACGGGCGTCGTGATTAATTCGGCCATCATCTTAGTTGACTACGTTCGCGAACTGCAATCTGAACGTGGCCCCGAAGTTAGTTTAAAAGAAGTTTTAGTTGAAGCTTCAGGAAAACGACTGCGAGCCGTGCTAGCAACCGGTCTAACAACGGTTGTGGGTCTACTACCGACGGCTTTTGGCTTAGGCGGCTACGATGCGATTTTGGTGGATATCACCTTAGCCCTGTCTTGGGGTATGATAATCGGAACCGTTTTAACTTTAATCTGGATCCCTGCAGGATTTTTAATTCTGAGCGATTGGAAGCAGGCTATATTAAGTAAAGTGCGCGGTTAGCTTAGTGTGGCGCTTCAGTGATTAAAAGCCTAATAAATACTTATCGTCGACGTGCTCTAGATCGTCCTGATCGAAATCACAAAGCGGAAAACTCGCATTTGTGTAAAATGGACCCGTCATAACCCCTACGGTTTTGTTCGATACAAACCATCTGTAAGGAATAGTGAATGACACCAATCCGGCAACGCGATCTTCGACGATAATCGGGATTCTTAAATTTCTTGTCTCAGGTAGATCATCGGTGTTTTTGAGATATCCAAAGAAGACCGGAAGCCCCGGAGGATCATTTTCGTCCAAGACGAGGGCTCTGACCTCTACGGTTTGCCGGTCGGCTGATATCTTGTATTCTATGATCATAAGCCAAGGATAGCTTCCTAGGGTCTGTGGCGGGGGATCTGCAGGTGTGGGCCCCGCTGTCGTAATTGGGTTCGTTGGATTACCCGCAGACGGATAGATCGATGAGGGCAAATCGGCTTCTAACGACCCAGAACCAGACATCTGATGCAAAGCTCCCCCAGAGAGCTGACTAGGGTTACATGCACTTAGAAATAGTGCTAATCCGACAAGGGTCATGAAGGGTAAAATTCGGTTGAGGCTTTTCATGTACTGTCCCCCTTTAACTTTTACTCGGCGAATGCCCGGTTTAAGTTAATGATACACGATGCGGTTCGTTCTAAATAGATCACAAAGCACTTTTCTTTTACAAACGAATATAGAACTCTTCCAAAGAAAAAAAAGTCTATTAACAATCCTGATGCGTAAAGTGTAAAAAAGTTCGATACCCTTTCAACTTTTGCCTGCTATAAGTTTTTGTGATTGAAGCGGCCCTGTAGGTATTCAGCCTTGATTGTTTTCTTTTAGAAAATAAAGAAGTTTCTCTTTCTTATCGTTTGCAAGGCCATCTAACAGAATTCCGTGTCGAAATCCGTCACCATTCTTGCGTGCCCACCTGACAATCCCAGAAATAAGGTTCAAACCTTCCTGTTTTATTTTTTCATTTAGTTCTAGATTGTCGGACTCAAACGAAAAATAAAGTTGCGTACCTTTTCCAAAATATTTTTCAAGCTGCACTGAAATTCCGTTGCGAGAATGATCTAATAAATGGCCTTGCCCAATATTTGTAACGACTTTCACAGCTCTCAAAGGGTCGACAATAAATCTTTCCTCGCCTCTGATTAATCCAGTCGCTGACCGGTACACCTGCAAAGCTTTATTTAGTTTTTCGGGCTCGTTGATGAATGGATTAAAATCGTAGGCATAGCCTAATTCTTCTTGATGCTTTATCGTTATTTGCTTTTTAGAGAAAGCTTGTGAATTGGCCGTTATCCGCGGAAGCAAATCCCAAGTTGCACTTCCGACAAGGACTCGATAGACATCACAGGCCTGTTCTAAACGCTGGGCAAAGTTCACGCTGTGCCCAATGATGGTGAACTCAATTTTTCTTTTGCCGCCAAGATCGCCGATGTAGACCTCGCCCGTATTAATGCCGATTCTAAGTGGGTAAATGGGCGACTTCTCGTCCCAACGAAGACATCTCTGAGCAGCTTTGATCTGAATTTTCGAAGCGCAGTCCAGCGCCTGCTCAGTGTGGTTTTTCATACTGGTAGCAGTCTGATCGTATTCGACACCAAAGAAGCACAACATTCCGTCGCCCAAAGATTTATCAACGGTCCCACCGCATTCATGAATAATTTCCGAGATTTCATTCAGGATCGAGCGCAATTGCTTAAAAACTTCTTCGGGACGCTGTTGCTCAGCGGTGACTGAAAATCCAACGATATCAATAAACATAACAGTCAAAATTTGGCTCTTAGGCTGAAGTAGTTCCGCCATTCGACTGGAAAGCATACCTTTTAATTTTTGCTCGCCAATCATGCCCCCGAGCGAAATTCTTAATTCTTTTGCTTTCTTTTCTCCGACACGCGTTTTTTCGCCAAAGACGATCACGCTTGCGAATAAGTATCCCAAAGCGGGAAAGGCCCATGGCAGCAGAAAATCTAGATACGCAAAAGCGAAGACTCCAATTGCCATGATGGCCGCTTCAATAAGAATCAATGCCAAAATAAATGGGATCGCTCTAAGCCTAAGCGCTAAAAACATTCCCAAGAAGCAGGCCATCAAAGTAAAAAAAACTTCGCCCCCTACGGGTCGTAACCAGCGGCCGGTCATGGCGCTATTGATCGCCTCTACCATAATAAAAGCGGCAGGCATGGTTCCACTTGGTGTGCTTTTGAAACTTGTCGATCCTTGCACCATATTTCCAAGGATCACCATTGTATCACCCGGGCTGATTTCAGTCAGTGGTATGCCCGCCCGAGCCTTTTGCATGATGCTCATTAAGCTATAGGTTCGGTTCCAATACTCTTGAGCAGAGGACAGATTGATCAGGGCGTAGCCCTTATCATTGACCGCGACCTCTTTATTATTAATAAAGAGGGCGCCGTTCTTTGCACTCATTTCGGCAAGGGTAAAACTCCAGAACGGTAGCCCTTCATTTTCATTCGTGCGAATAATCGGCTGAATATATCCATTTTCCTCATAATTCACATGACCAAAATGAGTAAAAGAACTTTTAATTGTCTCCTCGGGGCCATAAAGAAATCCAGGTGTCACATTCAACCATTTTAAAGATTTGAGGCTCGGATCTAAATCCATACCAATCACTTCAGAAAACCCAGAAAGCCTACTTGAAACATGAAAAGCTCCAACCGTCACCGGAGCGGCAGAAAGAATAGCCTTCTTCAGTCGTTGTACCGAGCCGGCATCATAGCTAAGAGGAAGTGGAAATGTTTTATCAATAAAAATAGCTTTGGGCTTTGCCCGCGAGATGCTGTTGAAAAGCAAAGTCCATTCTTCGATCGGAATTGTTTCCAGACCTATATCGTTCATTGTTTTATGGTCAACGGCGAATATTTTTATCTTCGGATCAAGCTTGGGATTTAAGCCCAATTCATTTCGAATTCTAAATTCTAAAGGATGAATAACTTGGTTATACAGAAAGTCGGCGCCATCAAAAAACAAAAATGCAGTCAATACAAGGTAGGCCCCCGTCGCAATACTAAGAGCTTTGGTCCAACTCATGTTGGGCGATGTGTACCAGGTGAAGTTCGATTTTACGGGCATTCGCATAAACTTTATTAAAACTCTGGCTACGAAGGTTTTCAAGTTGTAAAGCTTCTTTCCGCTGGACCAAGAGCCACTGGACTTCGTTCGAGAGCACAATTTTATGTAGGAGTTTCTGGGTAAGTTCGAAGACAATAAACCCATGGCAACACATCATAAAAAGACCTTCGCCGCAAATGAAATTATCTTCCGTCAAGGAGACCTCGGTGATTGCGCTTATCTGATTGAAAGCGGAAGAGTTTCTGTTTTTATCGAGAAAGGTAATGAAGAGATCCCACTTAAAATTCTAGGAGAGGGTGAGGTTTTTGGCGAAATGTCTTTGATCGATAGTATCCCGCGCTCTGCTTCCTGCCGAAGCGTCGATCGATGCAGTTTGATTGTCGTAACAAAAGATCAGCTGATTGATCGAATCAAGTCTGCAGATCCAGTGGTTCGTTTACTGATGAAAGCGCTTCTAGAAAGATTACGAGACCAAAATGCAATTCTTCGTAACGAAGCCCTGGCACCCTCATTGCCCGGTGATCAAAGCGTCTTTGAAAAGCAAGAAGCTTTACAAAAAATGAGCTTAGAAAATCGCCTCGCCAGCGCCCTTGATGAAGACGAGTTTACACCCTACTACCAACCGATCTATTCTTTAAAAACAAAAAATATTGTTGGCTGTGAGGCCTTGATTCGATGGCTGGGTAAAGACGGAAAAATTATTTCTCCGGCAAGTTACATCGATGCTTTGGAAGATTCATCTTTGATTCTGCAGGCAGGTCAAATGATGATCGATAAAAGCCTACGCGATTTACCTGATCTTATTTCTCAATTTAAAAATTCTGATTTTTTTGTTAGTATTAATGTCGGCGGCCGCCAATTTTCACATCCGGATTTCTTAGCCAAGCTAGAAGAATCTAGAAACCGGGCGCAAGTGTCTTCACATCAAATCAAATTAGAGCTCACCGAGCGCATCATGATGAATGGTCCACTGGCCTTAGCGACCCTTAGAGAATGCCGTCTGAAGGGTTATAAATTGGCCCTTGATGATTTTGGAACTGGTTTTTCAAGCTTACAGTACCTGACGCAAATGCCGCTATCGGATCTAAAAATCGATCGAAGCTTTACAAGCCGTATGAATCAAGATCAAAAAAGTTTATCCATTGTTCAAACTCTTATTCATATGGCACGACTTCTAGGTTTGTCTTTGATTGCCGAAGGAATCGAAACTTTAGATCAACTAAAATCATTTGAGGCCATGGGAGTCGAAATGGGGCAAGGCTACTATTTCGAAAAGCCAATGCCAATCGAAGCCTTTCTACAGCTTCAGTCTCAAGTAAAAGCAGGATAAAAAGAATCTGCTTTTTGCGGGACCATATCCGTTAATTAGTAAATAGAATTTGAAAATCAACTAAATTTTGTGAATATAGTTATCAGCACTCAAAAGTACAAAACCTGTAATAAAACCTAAGATCGTCCATATTGTGAAAAACTCTAAGCTTTCCTTTTTTGCATGAAGACCGCTCTTTCTTATCCTCTGAGCATCGAAAGCGTTTTTTATCATGCCGGATTTATTTCAGTTCGATCCGCCAGTTTTTTAGCGATTTTCTGATGAGTTCAGCGCCCATCATTCGAAATCAATGCGGTAGCCGCCCCCTGAAAGAACTAAGCGGATTTTTTTTTCATTTGAAGACCTTTAATAATATTCCAAATCTTTTCCATGTCGATAGGCTTTGCAAGCACAGCTTCAAAACCTTTAGGCGCTGAGACCAGGCTATCACCGGTGACGAGATACTTTGGAATATGCGGTGGCAAATTATTAGCGACAAGATCACCGGTTGTATTTGGTAGTCGATAATCAATAAAAATCACATCTGGCGGGCAGCTAAATACTTCCGCGATTGCTACCTTAGGATCGGTAAATGCCGAAACTTGAATCACTTCAGATGAAAATTCATCTAAGAAGATTTCACAGAGATCTGGCTCATCATCAAGAAAAAATATTTTAACTTGCATTTGCAACCTCCACTTTGTTGAATCGAATTTCGAAGCAAGTGTTTGGGCTATTAGCTAAAACCGATATTGAAGCTTTATGCTCGTCCAAAATCCCTTTTGAGATCGACAATCCAAGCCCAGTTCCTTCGCCAGTTGGTTTGGTCGTAAAGAATGGATCGAATAGTTTTTCGCGAATGTTTTTAGGAATACCCGTTCCAGAGTCGGTTACTCTCAAAACAACTGATTTGCCGTCATCATGGGTTGCAACATTCACCCATTTTTCAGGTAGAGATTTAACCGCATCAATTGCGTTAGAAATCAAATTAATCAAAACCTGTTCAATCTCAATTGAATTACAAAAAATCTGGGCGTTAGTTTTTGTCTCAAGTTTTATCGCGACATTTTCTCTTCCAGACTTTACTTCTATTAAGGTCAAAATATCATTCAGCAAACCACTGATTGATTGGTTGGTATAGACGGTCTTTTCGCCTGACCCCGAAAACTTCTTTAGTCCACTTACTATTTTCGAGATTCGCGTAACTGCCATTCTGATGCTTTGAACCTTCGAATTCAATTTTTCAGGATCGTTCGCAAACTTTAAAAGGAGGCTGGCTGATCCATCTATTATCGCTAGAGGGTTATTAATTTCATGTGCAATGCCGGCCGACATTTCGCCTAACGAAGCTAGTTTGGATCTATGAATGAGTTTTGCTTCAGCTTCCTTGAGCGCCGTTATGTCGTGAACAACTGTGATAAATCCATCCGGCTTTCCATCTTGTCCAAGAAAAGGGATCATATTTATTTGTACAAATAATTTTTTTCCACCAGCGGTCACGAGTGGCATCTCGTGGTGCACCCGCTCTCCCGACAAAGCCCGTTTAATGTTTGGCTCAGCTTGCAAAAAAACATTTGAAGATAGCAATTCTCGGTGCGTTTTACCTAAGATCTGTTCGGGAGTTTTTCCGAAATACTCGAAATACATTTTACTTACATAAATATAACGACCATGACGGTCCACTTGTGAAACTGGTCCTGGCATGTTGTCTGAGATCAGTTCAAGCTGATTTTTAAGTGCAATCACTTGTAATTCCTGAATTCTAGCCATTGTCACATCAGTGTTCATACCATACATAATTGTTGGATTGCCGTTTTTATCTCGAATGACCTTTCCTCTGCCAGAAATGAATCGGTTACCCCTGGTATTAGTATTGATCTCGAAGACCGTATCAAATTCTTTCTCGCCCCGCATTGCTTGTCCCAATTCTTCAATGGCTTTGGCTTTGGATTCCGGAGTAAGAGTTCTCTCCCAAGCCTGATAATGACCAGAAAAATCACTTTCCTTGATATCAAAAAGTTGGTACATGCTCTGATCCCAAAAGAGACTTTGATCGACTGGATTAAATTTCCACAGACCAATACCAAGACCATCTAAGATGAAACGATTTTCATCCTGTAAGCGAGTTAGTTCCGTGATGTCCTGAAAGATGCCTGTTAATTTTGTGGGTTTTTCATCTACAAGTGTAACCGCACAGGTGGTTCTTACATTTATCTTTCTTCCTTTGGTGGTGTAGGTTTCCAGGTATAAATCGTAGCCCACACCTTTTGTCATAGCCAGTTCCAAGGCTTCACTAATTTGTCTTTTTGATTCGGGTAAAAAATAATCTAAACCGGCATCAACGGTGGGGTTAAATTCTTCGGGGCTGGTTTCGTGTATGCGATAGGTCTCGGCTGTCCAGTAAAGTTTTTCAGCAGTTAAATCCAATTCCCAACCGCCCACCCGGGCGATGGCCTGAGAACTTTCCAGTAACTGATTGCTTCTCCGAACTCTTTCTTCGATTTCTGATAATAATTTTTCTGAAGCCTTGCGCTCGGTAATATCGGTATGCGTACCTACTACTCTGCTTGCTTCTCCTTTTTCATTTCGTTCAACAACTTTTACTTTGTTCAGTATCCACAAATAGTCGCCCGCTTTGTTTTTAAATCGGTATTCGTGGCTGAGTGTATCGCCATTTTGAGGCGTTTGGGTTACTTTATTGATTGCTGCAAAAACCCATTCAATATCATCTGGGTGTAATCTATCCGACCATTCACTTGCCAAGCAGGCAAGTTCACCAACCTCATGCCCTATCATTTCTATCCATGCCTTAGAATAGACCGTTTGGCCATCCGCAGGTGTCCAATCCCAAATCCCATCACCCGAAGCGTCCAAAGCATAATTCAAACGTTTTAGTATTGTTTCTTTTTCTTTCTCGGCATTTTTGCGTTCGGTGATGTCGATTTCTGCTTGGGCTGTTTGGGCTGCTAAAATTTTTGTCACGTCATTGCGGCTGTAAACGAGATCTTTTAGTTTCGGGTCAGGCGTTTGGTTTAATTGTTTTGAAAAGCTTCCGACTTTGAGGTCGCTAATCAGGGCTAGCACGTCATCCATTGTTGCTTCAGATTTTTTATTAGAATTTGTGCTCATTCTGTCGATGCTCCTAGCCCCAAAATGCTTTTCGTACGAGGCTTCCCTCTAGCCTACGCGCCTCTTGTCGGTATCCGCAAAATCTTTGATTTTGTTTAGAAGAAATTGGACCTATTGACAGCGCGCGAAGCCAGGTGCTTCCAGTCAACTTTTTACCTGCTCGATTGTCTAGGCCGAATAGAAAGAACGTGAAAAACTCGGGCTTAAATTTACAGGATTCAATGGCCATTCTTTACTGTCACCGATAGGACCGAAAAGTGTTTACAATGCCTGTAAATGCAAATATTAACGACTGCAAATAATAAAAGTCGCACTCCTGGTCATTTGTTTCACTTTTTACGATGAAGCTTTTAAGAAATAAATAGTGATTTTCAAAAAAATTATGCGTTGACCGCACCCTTGGTCGAAATGCGCCTTGCATACTTAAAATTGTTATCGCGACCTTTCGATTGTACCTTTTGAAGTGGGTTTAACGGAGGATGGAAAACTTCGACTAGTATTAGACCCTGCTTCGTTGAAAAATGCCATTAATGTTGATGGTAACGAATTTTCAGAGATCAGAATATTTTTTAATCTTGAAACGAAATTCGTGTACGTCCGAAGAGCCTCTATTTGCATGGAATCACTTTAAATCTTTTCGATCTTAGTTTTTGACAATTGTCTGCGGAATGTTGGTTGGCCTCTTCGCTTATCTTATTTTAAATCAGTTCATCTCAAACGCCTTTCATTTACTTAGATAACCACGTAGCCGAGGTCATTTTAAATTCAAAACTTTTGCAGTTTTACGTCGCGAAGAGGTTTACAACTTCGGCCATCACCGCCCCGTCAATTAGAATTTTAAGATTTTCAGTGACACCGCAAATCTCAATACCAACCGGCCTAATGTAACGCGGCATTGCTTCCAAATCTGTCCAGCCGCAGATCTTTAAAATAAAAATGCTGGCTCGGTCGAAATCAGCGTTGGGATCGCAATCACTTTTTAAGCGCGGAGCTTGAGCCAAAAATATTTATAGGCAGGTAGCGAACAAAGTGACCTTTAATACAACAGCAACTTTAGTACGGCGCGCATTCGCACAAACAGCCGTCTTTTTTAAATGCGGCGACGATCACGTCATCATTTAGCGAATCACCGTTCAAAAAATGATCGACTTAACACATTGTTTCAGGGTGAGGCATTTGATAGACGAAACCCCAAGCCACCCGTAGGGTAAGGGTTCGCGCATTAAAGTGGTATTATATTCACAAAAAAAGAGGTTTCTTTTGGCTGACAGAAAATCGCAACTCGCTTCGCTTTTACAGAAACACGAAGAATCCGTGCTCGCCGCTTGGACCGCGGAACAAACGCGTGTGGGTTCATCGAAAATATCGCCCGGCGAATTAAAAACTCAGTGCCATGATTTTTTACGAATATTTATTGAAGCTCTTAATGCAACCGATACCGAAGGCATCGAGGCACCAGCTTGGGAGCCCATCAAGAAAATGTTATCTGAGATTTCAAAATCTCGCGGCCTGCGCGGTTTTTCTCCAAGTCAAACCGCCATTTTTGTTTTTTCGTTGAAACGACCTTTATTCAGCTTATTACGGCAAGAACTTAGCTCGTCACCGCAAAATTTTGCGGATGAAACTTGGCTGGTGACATCTTTAGTTGATCAGCTAGGGCTTTACACCACCGAAGCTTATCAAAAAACCCGCGATGAAGTGATCAGTCGCCAACAAGAAGAGATGTTAGAACTTTCGACCCCCGTTATAAAACTTTGGGACGGAATTTTAGCTTTACCAATGATCGGCACACTGGATAGTTCGCGAACTCAAATCGTGATGGAAAGTTTACTACAAAAAATTGTCGAAACCGGAAGTGAAATCGCGATTATTGATATCACGGGTGTACCAACAGTCGATACTTTGGTGGCACAGTACTTAATTAAAACGGTGACTGCCGCAAGACTGATGGGCGCTGATTGCATCATCAGCGGTATCAGACCACAAATTGCCGCGACTATTGTGCATTTAGGAATCGATCTAGCGGGCATTACAACAAAGGCGACACTGGCCGATGCCTTTATCGTTGCGCTCAAACGCTCGGGTAAATCTGTCGTTAAAAACATGCCGGTCGCGAATAAAGCAAACTTACCCTCTATTCCAAATGAAATAAGAGCGTAAATGGAACGAATACCGATCTTAAAAATGGGAAATTTTTTGCTTGTGACCATTCAAGTTGATTTACATGATCAACTTGCAATGACGTTACAAGAAGATTTAACAAATAAAATTGTGGCGACCGGAGCCAAAGCCGTTTTGATTGATATTTCTTCGTTAGATGTTGTTGATTCTTTTATTGGGCGAATGCTTTCGGGAATAGCAACGATGGCGCGAATTCTAGATGCCGAAACTGTCGTCGTTGGTATGCAACCAGCGGTCGCGATTACATTGGTTGAATTAGGCTTATCGCTCACTGGAATCAAAACGGCCTTAAGTGTTGAGCGTGGCATGTCGATGCTTCGCCTTTCTTTACAGCCGGTTGAAAATAACGAAATTGATCACGAAAGTTTTCAGCAAGAATTGAATTGAAAGACATAAACTCGATGAAGCTTGAGCGGGTTCCTATAACGAACGATCAGGATATTGTTCGGGTCCGGCGTAAAGTGCGCGAGTGGTCCATCGAAGCCGGATTTAGTTTAGTTGACCAAACTAAACTAACAACGGCAGCTAGCGAATTGGCTCGCAATACTTTGCAACATGGTGGTGGCGGAGAAATGCAAATGGCCTTAGTTGAAAATGAACTTTTTCGCGCAGGTATAAAGCTGATTTTTGAAGATCGGGGCCCAGGCATTGTGGATGTAAAGTTGGCGCTGACCGATGGTTATACAACCGCCGGCGGAATGGGGCTCGGACTTTCGGGCTCGAAGCGATTGATGAACGAATTTACTTTAGATACGAAACTAGGAAAAGGAACACGTGTTACAGTCATTAAGTGGAAATAATCCTGAGCATTCAAGCTACAGATTTCCGATCGACGATAGCAGCCAAGTGGGCGAAGCGCGGCGGTTCGCCTTAGTCTTGTGTTCGGATCTTGGTTTTGAAGAAACCCGTGCGGGAAAAGTCGCCATTATTGTTAATGAATTAGGAAATAATTTAGCCCGTTACGCAAAAAAATCTCAATTGATCTTTCGAAAATTTTCGACAAAAACCGAAATAGGCCTTGAAATTTTATCAATCGATTCTGGCCCGGGAATGAACGAAATCTTAGCTCTTCAAGACGGATATTCAACAGGCACGACACCCGGCACCGGGCTTGGCGCCGCGAAAAGACAATCTGATCTTTTTGATATTTATTCAAAAATTGGTGAAGGCACCATTATTCTTTCTCGCGTTTACGCCAAAAATTTGGCTTCCAACTTGCCCCCAAGTCATGAACTGGCTGGTTATGAAATCGGCGCTATCAATAACCCATTGCGGGGCGAACTTCTGAGCGGCGACGGTTGGTGCGTTCATGAAAATGATCATGGTCTTTCGGTCACCTTGGTTGATGGCCTTGGCCATGGCCCCCTGGCTAATCAGGCAGCAATCAAAGCCCTTCATGTTTTTGCGCAGAATTATAACGCCGATGTCGTTGATGTGATTCAAAAAATACACTTGGACTTAAAATCAACCCGCGGCGCCGCCGTATTTTTATTAAAAACAGATGCAAATGATATCACCTACACCGGGGTGGGAAACATTAATGCCGTTCTTTATACGCCACTCAAAGCAAAGGCACTCAGTTCACAAAATGGCACAGCCGGGTTACGTATAGGTCCAACCAAAGCTTTACGCGAACAATGGCATCTAAATGATTACTTTATTTTTCATTCAGACGGACTTTCGAACCGGTGGAATTTAAATAACTATCCGGCCGTGTTAGGTAAACACCCGTCGATTATTGCCGCCGTATTATTTCGCGACTTTGATCGCGGAACCGACGACACCACAGTGGTGGTGGTGCGGAGACTGAAGTGATTCAAAAGGTGTTAGGTATTTCGCTGTTGAAAATGGTGATTCGCTTTGAGCCAGATATTGTGACATCGCGACAAAAAACTAAATTAATTGCACGCGAGCTCGGCTTTGATAGCCAAGATCAAATTAGATTGGCCACGGCGGTATCGGAGTTAACTAGGAACGTATTTCAATATGCACGCACGGGCACGATTGAATTCTTTTTTTCGTATGAGCTTCCGCAATTTTTTTATATCGTTATTAGTGATTCAGGACCTGGCATCAGTGCCATAGACAAAATCCTTGCCGGAACTTATTCGTCTGAAAGCGGCATGGGTGTGGGTTTGATGGGCGCAAAAAAACTGATGGATTATTTTGACGTTCAAACCAGCGCACAAACTGGAACAACGATCACCATCGGAAAAAAATTAAGATACATTATTTCGACTGACAAAATAGAAAATTTAAAACCAGGCATCAGCGAGCTCATATCGATTGCGCCCACAAACTCTTTTGAAGCCCTGCAAAATCAAAACCGAGATTTATCGTCGGCCCTCGATGAGGTCCGCATCGCAAAAGAAAATCTTTCGAAACTAAATTTAGAATTAGCCGAAACAAATCAAGCTATGGTTAAACTTTATACCGAACTTGACGGCCGCGCCTTGGCCCTGCAAATGGCTAATGAAGCCCTGATTCAAGCGACTGAACAAGCGGATTTAGCAAACCAAGCAAAAAGCCAATTTCTTTCGAACATGAGTCATGAAATTCGAACTCCGTTAGGAATCATTCAAGGTTTTTCCGAGCTGGCCATGGATCCAGATTTAACAAGCAAAGAACGCCAAGGTTTTCTAGCGACAATTCGGCGCAACTCAAAGAATTTAACCCAATTGATTGGCCAGATTCTTGACTTGTCGAAAGTAGAAGCGGGACTCGTCGAACTTGAAATTACTTATTTTTCAATGCGAGATTTAGTCGCCGAAGTGATAAGCTCGTTTGAATTACAGGCTCGTAAAAAAACCATCGCGCTAAAATTTGTATTTGAAGATCACTGCCCCACTTTTTTAACGAGCGACCTGATGCGTCTGCGGCAAATATTAATCAATGTGATTGGCAATGCTTTAAAATTTACGAGCCACGGCGAAATTGTGTTAACCGTCAATGAGGTGCCTAACTCAAACCATCAAGATTCGGTGCTGATTCAATTTTTAATTCGCGACACAGGGATTGGCTTATCTGCCGAAAACCAAGCCAGACTTTTTCAACCCTTTGTGCAGGCCGATAGTTCAACAACCAGAAAGTACGGCGGTACAGGTTTAGGTTTAAGCCTTTCAAAAAAATTAGCGCAGGCCCTTGGTGGGGATCTCGCTTTAGTGGCAAGCTCTCCGGGTGCAGGCAGTACATTTTCGGTCACGATCCGAGCCAACAACGTAGCTCAAAAATCACAGGTTCATGTTTCAATCGATCCAACGGAAATAGAATTTGATCCTACAAATTTATTAAATGGACTTCGTGTCTTGCTGGTTGAAGATTCTGACGATAATCAATTATTGTTTTCAACCTATTTATCGCAAGCCGGAGCCAGCTTCGATATCGGAAACGATGGAAATTTTGGCGTGGCGCTGGCCCGCCAAAACTTGTACGACGTTATCTTAATGGATGTGCAAATGCCTAATCTGGATGGCTATAGCGCAACAGCGATCTTACGGGCCGAGGGTTTTAATATGCCGATTGTGGCTTTAACTTCCCACGCTTTGAAAGAAGATTACGACCGCGCCTTAGCAAATGGATTCACCCATTATTTAACAAAGCCTCTAGAATCAAAAACATTGATTCAAACATTATCAGCATTTACAAAGCGTGCGACCTAAGTCTGGCTTTTTAAAACCTCGACTAAAGATTTTATTTATCTCGAGCCTTAAACCCATTTTTCACAATTCCGTAACATTCCCCTACCGATAATTATCTTAAGCAATGGATAATAAACATAATTCGCTAGGAGAATTTATGAACGCACCGACTCAACTAAATATCATTACAAATAACTGTGAGGTCTGTGAACAGACTCGCCACCAGTTGTCTTGCGATATTGAAAACGAATTAAAAAGATTTCCTGCTCATTCACAAATCAAATTAATTATTACTAAAGTCAGTGAAATGCGATGGAGTTTCGATCTTTCAATGCGCTACGAACGCGGTCATGTGGCCACCACACAAGTGGCTGCGTCTTTGGATAAAGCGATCGAACAAGGCGTCATCGCCTTTAAAAATGATTTACGAACCCACGAACTTCAGTGGGCGATTGAAACCTTTCACTTCGATAAGTCAGGCGAATACGACTTTTACACTGAAGTCAGTGCCGGCAATCTTTCTTTACAGCCAAGAAAATTATCTGTTTTAATTGTCGAAGACGATCCAGCAGCTTCAGTCGTTTTAGGCGAGACCTTGAAGGCTTTAGGATGCGACGTACATCAGTTTGACCTACCCCATGAAGCTCTTGAATCGATTACGACTAAACGCTATGATCTTGTGGTCTTGGATTGGAATTTACCTTACATGAAAGGTAGTGATTTTTTGACTGCGGCTGATAAAATTTTTCAGAAATCTGATCGCGTCGGTCAGCCTCAACGAAAAGTTCCCGTTGTTATTTGCACCAGCATGCTGCTTGATAGTTTGCAAATTCCTGATGTACAACATTTTTTTGTAACAAATTACTGGCATAAAAGCTTACCTTTTTCATCTATTCTTGGCTCGGTTGACGAAACGACCCAAAAGATTCAGGTGCGAAATCAATTTGCGGTTTAATTTTGAAGACAAGGAGAAGTTCACTATGAGTACTATGCGAAAAATTTTAGTGGTGGAAGATGAGCCCACCTGCCAAATTTTGTTAACTCAGGCCCTGGCCTTTAAATTTAACATCGAGCTATCTACGACGATCAACCGCGCGAAGGATTTTTTGCAGAGTGAGCGCCCCGATTTAATCTTATTAGATTTTTATCTACCGGATGGTGATGCTTTTGATCTTATTCAGCATGTTAAAAATTTAGAAAACGGCAATTCCATTCCCATTATTCTGCTGACTCAAGCATCTGAGACTAAGATCAAAGTCAGAAGTTTTTCTGAAGGCGTTTATGACTTCATAACAAAACCCTTCGACCCCGCCGAGCTTGTAGCGCGCATTCAATCCCATTTACTGAGATCTGATGAAATTAAGTCGATCTATGGGTCGACCCAGCAAGTGGGAGATCTTGAACTAGATATCGAAGCTAAAAAAATTACTTTAAAAATCGCGGGCCAATTCAGCGAACTAAGTCTTTCGCCGATTGAATATAAAATACTGCAATGTCTTATTCAAAATGCGGGTAAAGTAAGAACTCGCGAACAAATTGCCGTAGCCGCATGGCGACGTCAATTTTTTCAAAGTCGCACCATCGATCGTCATATCAGTTCAATCAGAAAAAAATTAGGGCCACGCGCAGGCTATCTACAAACGGTCAGTCAAGGCGGCTACCGACTAACCAATAACGAATCCGAGGCCAGCGTATGATTTCAGAAATCACCAACAATTTAAGTAATGAAATAACCCTATTCTTAAATCAAGTTTACTTAAATTATCCGCCTATCAATCAAGAAAAAATCAAAGAACTTAGAAAGCTTGATGCCACACTTGCGATTTTCGCAAAATTAATCAAAATCTTTCACACCGAATACACAAAGCGAATCCCTGAAATGATTGGATTCTGCGTTGCTGGTGAATATGAAAATTTAGGTCAAGTTATTCATCGCTTCAAATCAACGACTTATAATTTAGGCGCATCTCGCGCGGTCGAAATAGCCAAGCAAATCGAGCTGGCCATTCACAAAGAATCTAAAAACGAACTTTATCTGAAACAGCTTATTATCTTACTTGAGCAAGAGTGTGCCATCGCGCATGAAATTTTAGTTTCACATCTAGTCGATTAAACTTAACCAGAAGATGACTTATTGACCTTCCCGCTGCCGACTGCGCTATGTAGCACCTAAACGTCACGCCATAGGGCTGATGAGTTCTTGCCGCTTCAGATTCACAAGTTCAAAATCTTCCGAACAAAGTAGCCAGCGCGTAGCCAAACTCTGTGATGATCGGTGATTTTCTGTGACGATTCTTGAAATCTGATTCAGCTAAGTGAGGAGAGCCGGTTTATATAAGTTTTCTGAGAACATCAGAAATAATTTGGAGGTGGGTGAGGGCTTCGCACCCCCGTAGCAACTTTTGCAGAGTCGTGCCTAACTCCTCGGCCAACCCACCATCGCATAAACGCAACAATCAAAGTAAAAGAACGTGGGTTTATTGTCAACTCATGCCCTTTTCCAGCTGTTCAAAAGGCTTTATGACCCAGCGTTCAGCCTTGTTATAGTCGTTAAAAGCCAGTTGAAGTGGTGTTGAATCGCCTAAGGCTTCGGCATCGCCGTGTGCGCGGGCTGCGGTTGCCTGCTCAATGGCGTACACTGTGGCTAAACTTTCAAGGTAGCTTCGGCGGCGACTTGATAGTTGGTTATAGAAATTTTGGACCACATCATCGGATGGCTGAATCACAAAGCGGGCGCGCTTACTTTTGAATTTTTCGATGCGCGCTAAAACTTCGGCTCCGCTGACCACCCGCTTTGAAGTTTGCGACGTGAAGAAGAGTAAGCCAAACCGATCTAGTATGGGGCCCGATAATTTTTCTAAGTAGCGCGTGCATTTGGTTCGCGTAAATCGGCAACTGATATTTTTCTTTAGCGGAGTCCACTTGCCGCAGGGGCATAGATTCGTGGTCGCCACCACCTGAAAATCAGATTCGATTTCACGCTTTTCAGACCCCCGCGCTAAACGCAAAGACTCACCGGTCATCGGGCCACGCAGTGATTCTAGAATTTCGGGATCGAATTCTAGTAATTCGTCCATCAGTAGTACTCCGCCCTGCACCCGCTCGACTTCGCCTTCGTATAAATTCTGACCGCCGCCCAGAAAAGCCGCCGGTGTAATGCTTTGGTGCGGAGCAACCAAGGGGCGCCACTGCTTACTCCAGCGACCCGAATCGGATTCACCCGGCTCAGAAAGAAAACTAAGTAGTGACCTCGCCAGCGTCGATTTACCGGCGCCCGAGTCTCCGGCAAGCAAACCATGCATACCCGAGGTCGCACTTAGAAACAGAAATTCAGCTTCGTCTTCAGAATAATATTTTTCTAAACCCTGAACCGGGCGCTGAAAGTACTTTTGCTGATGGGCATCCTGGGGAATCGAAATTTCAAAATCCTTAATTTGCTGAAGTCTTAAAATTCGATTCGACGGACTTTGTGCGAAAGCATCTCCGCGTCCGGTTAAAAACGTTTCATTTTTAAAATACGCGAGCTCACCGCTTAGATCCGTGGGCTCGTAAACATTTCCATCTAAACCAAGTTCGCCGTAAATGATCCAGTCGTCGGCCATTGCTTCAGTCGGGATTTGCTCGGTCTTCAGTAAAAGCCCTAAAGCCACCGCCAGTTCAACCCCGCGCGAGCTCTTTCGAAGATGATTCGGCTTGATATTTACGATCATCTGACTGGTAACCGGAAACTGGTACCCGCTATTTTTTAACGCCGACTTGATACGGTAAAAACTTTCTTTTATTAAACGATCTGGCAAACCTAAAAAATGAATTTGCGGAATACCCGGAATAAACTCGATCTCAACTTCAGCAATTTCTAAACGGTTTCTGTTTTGAATAAGCGATTTTAATTTCATTCACTATCAGTATGCAAAAATACAAAAGCCCTTTACTCGTCGCAAAGGGCTTAGAAATGACTTTAACTTATCGTGAACCGGATCGAAACCAGGCTAGGCGCAGTCCACTGATTGAACCTTGGGTTTAAATAGCGTGGTCTTTTAATTTTGAAAGGGGATGATGTTCATCAATCGCACGCGTCGCCGTATTTGTGGTAACAGCCGTGTACACTTGCGTCGTCTGGATACTAGCGTGCCCCAACATGATTTGGATTGAACGTAGATCTGCGCCACCCTCAAGCAGGGCCGTTGCGCAGCCGTGACGAAATCGATGTGGATGAACGGGCTCATCAAAACCTGCCTTAGCCGACCAAGCTGCTAACCAACGCCATATATCGACCCGCGAAGGTCGATGACCACGATCATTCAATAACAGCGATTGATTCGATGATTGATCTAAACTAATCATCGGACGAGACTTATCTAAGTAAATTTCTAAGGCCACGTACAAGGTTTCAGTCAAAGGGATCAAGCGCTCTTTACGCCCCTTACCTAGAACTTTAACCCAACGATCGGTCGCTGAAAAATCATTTAGATTCAAACCGATTAACTCACTTACTCGGCAGCCCAAACCATAAAGAAACAGAAGAGTTAAACGATTACGTAAAGTTTTTGCTTCATCAGCAATCGCGCAAGCGGCAAAAAGTTTTTCAAATTCTTGTACAGTAATTGATTTGGGTAGCGAAGTTTTGACTTTCGGCGGGCGAAGGTCACGCAATTCGGGGCTTTTTACGCCGCGAGTTTCACAGTACTTTAAGTAAGTACGAACGCTACTGATCACGCGGGCCTGCGAACGAGTCGATAAATTTTCTTTCTTCATAAAGTCGAAGAATTCAATCATACGGTCGCTGGTTTCACGAAATTTTTTATAAAGATCTAAATCACGACGATAAGCCATGATCGTGTTAACTGAGCGACCGCGTACATTTTGTAAATCATCGAAGAAGTCAATCCACAGTAGATTATTCATACTTGTATTTGAAACGACAATTCAAGCGAAGGCAACGAAAAAAGCCCGAAGTGAGTTGGCTCTTCACTTCGGGCCCAAGCAATTCATTACAAACTTAAAGTAGGAAAACTTTAAGTTTGTAATGACTAAATTGTTCTATAAAAAATTACTGAACTAAGATCGCCATTTGGCAATTGTAGCCACCGACAGATTCAATCATGACATTGGCGAACATGCGGCCCGACGTAGCTGACGAACTAGAAACCTGTCCGGCGGCTAAGTAACCCGGTGAAGAAACTTGTCCTTGCGTTAAACTTAAGTTAATTGCTACAGGTCCGATCGCTTGCATTCTTAAGTTATTAACCATGCTGCTTTGCCAGTTACCCGGTTGGATTGTATTCAAAGTGTAAACTCCGGCCGGAAGTTGGCAATAGCCAAGGTTGATGGCTTGGCTGATACTTAGTGAACCCGTCACACCGACAGGTCCTACGTAAGAACCTTGCGTTTGTCCGTAATAACCTCCGCCGTAAACTTGCTGGTTATTATATGGAACTTGCTGTGTGTGAGTGTATTGTTGCGGGTACGTTTGCGCTTGCAGATTTGAACCCGTAAAGATCCAGTTGAAGCGAATCATCCCGTAAGAATCAACAGATTCTGCAGCGAACAGTGCACTGCCGTTTAAGTTTTGGCAGTTCGGGCATTGGTTATAAAGACCGATGTTGCCTTGATTATTTACGTTATTATTATTTCCGCCTTTGTCTCCGCAGGCTGCCAAGGCTAATAGTACAGCCGAAGCTAGAAGAACTTTGGCGTATTTGAAATAATTTTTAGTTTTCATATTTGTTTTCATAAAAAATCTCCTTCTTCGCAATCTTTACTTAAAAGTTAAATCCCGTTTTAATGTTAACGCCCGTGAAAGTTCCCAGCAGAGTGTAACCAGCGCCCGCACCCGGAGCTAACGCAGTTTTGTTTTGTACGGTTGCAGTACGGCAATCGTAAGGGCCTTTGTAGATAAACCAACAAGCGCGGTACGGTCCATGTGAACCCATTGGTGCTCCACCGTAAGACTGAAACCATAAGTTATCTGTGCGCTGCGAAGTAAAGTTCTTAAAGTAGATCGAACCTTTGTAAGGTTTGTTTTCGATAGGTTCAGCATCGTTTCCGCCGCCAGTTGTACCCTCGGGCTCTAAAGCAACGACGATTGCACCGTAAGCATCTTCAAATTGTCCCGTAAATACAGTCTTACCGCTTAAGTTAAACCAGTAGTTATACTCGGACTCTAAAGTATTATTGTCGTACATACCTTTAGCTGTGTGGTTACGACCTGTACCCGATGAAAATATACCGTCGTATTGCATTCCGTTGTCGATATACGAGATCGTTACTTTTCCTGCGTAACGACCTGCTTCAACTTGCGCTAAATTTAAATTAATACGGTAATTTGACGGAGCATTTAAAGGATGAGTCGCTACATACGTATTCATGACCGATGTGCTAACCGGCGTGAACGTCATAGTCGATCCACCTGAATAAGTTGGAGTCGTGCTGTTGGAGCCTGGAGCTAAGGGGTCAATAATAATAGGAGCAACTGCAACTCCGTTGTTATTATTATTGTTTGACTGAGAGTTGGATTTAGAACATCCAGCTGTCATCAAACCCATCATTCCTAGAGCCATCGTCAGAGTGATAAGTTTTGTTGTTTTCATAAGACCTTCCTTTTGATAATACTTATTGCTAAGCCGATGCCAAAAAAGAAAGATTTCCTAAGTACCTGATTTCTTAGGTGCAATTTTTAATGTGTTTTACTGTGAAGCATGATCAAAGCGTCGACACCACCCAAAGGTAACAATTAGGGCTAACACCCATCTCACCATGAGACACTGATTTTGTATTGTTTCATCTTAATTTGAGACGAAGTCTCAACATAAAAGCTAATTTGAGACGAAGTCTCAACATACACTTAATTAGAGACGAAGTCTGAAGCTAAAATTTGAGAAAGTCGAATTTCATTCTGCGATACTTTGGCCTTCGGATAGTAATGCTCAAGCACTTGCACATAACTGCGACCCATTTTTACTTGTTCATTTGTACCACGCTGACAAAGTCCCGCCCCGTGCCCAAATCCGCGGCCCGACATTTTTACCGTATTTTCTGTAAAAACCAACTCCTGCGGAGAATTTTTAACGACTGTAAAGCCAAAAATCTGGCGAATTTTTTGGACCGAAAAAATCTCGGCCCCCAACTGTAATGTAAGTAACCGGCTTTTAAAAAAACGAGTTAACCGGTCTGCCTCACTGCTTTGACCTATTCTTTCAAAGAAGTCTTCTTTTGATACTTCAAGCGTCCATTCATTTATTTTACGAGTTGCACACCAAGGGTCGGTCGCTACCCCTGAGTCAACGGCGCCATCCCAAACCGACGAAGCGGCAATTGTTTGCCCGCCACAATCGGCGTGGTAGAATGCTTTTAAAATGTTTCCGTTCGAATCTTTAAGTACGGTATTTTCAGTTTCTAAAATCGCTTGAAAAGCTTTCGGTGACTGCGTTAACGCATAAACTTGATCCATCTGATTTGAGTCCAAATGAAATACTTTATTTTTACGCTCTTTCATTCGAGCTAAAGCAAATGACCTCGCTACCACGGCCTGCGCCTTAAGCGCTTCCAGCGGCCACTTCAACGGCATCTCGCCCGCTAGAACCCCCGCTAAATACGAATTGAAATCTAAAACCGAGATCACATCAAATTTTTCGTTGGGCTTCAGCACGATTAAATTTTCGGGTGGAAGTTTCTTATCTTTAAAAATCAAACTAGCGCCTTGCAAACGCCACATACTTTCGCTGACTTTTTTAATATTTGCACCGCGAACAATCGGAAACTCATTCAGGTCCTTAAATAGACGAATTCGTACCGTTGCGGGGTTCACTTGCGAGAAAGAAGTTGAAGCAAATAATAGAATCGGGCCCGCTAAAACACATAATATCATTGTACGAATCATGTCTCTATTTCAGCGGTCGCCCCATCAGAAGGCTAGGCAGAATTTGCCGAAAGCTTTGCAATCAATTCTTTGGTCGAGTTTAAGTAATAGGTAAGTGCTGAAAATACAGTAAGATTTTTTGTAACTCAGCCCATGCTGCTTTTTTAAGAGCAACATTATTTAATAATACTCGCGGGGAATAAGTGTGAATTTCATTCGGCGCTAAGTCGTGAGCAAGCTTGAATTGACCAGTTAGTTGACCAGCTACTTGATCAGTTAAGTAGGCCGTTACTTTGGCTTCAACCTGAAATTTTTCGTTAAAATCAATCGCTTGAATTTCGTTTGGCGGAATTTTTAATGCGGCTAACATTTTTTCTAACAAATCTTTTTCGGCGCGTGAATAGCTATTAAAATCTTGCACATAAACCAGTAGCGAAACTTTTAAAATCTCCGCTGCCGGAGCCACTTCATTAGAAAAAATAGACTTCACACCTAAAACATTTCGAACGTAATCAATATAATCACTTTTACTCATCTTTAACCTCGGCCTTTGGTCGTTCTAACTGCAGGGGCGCTGCATCTGCCTCACTGCTGCCCTCTTCCGGAGTTAGTTCAACGGAATCACCTTCGTTTAACTGTAGTAGCACACGCTCAGCCAATACGCGATTAAAAGTCTTCACCGACGCGATGTCGTCGACATCGGCTTGCCGAATTTCATCGACTGATTTAAATCTTTGCAAAAGTAATTTCTTACGCTTCTCGCCAAGCCCGACAACGTAGTCAAGCTCGCTCTCTAGAGAGGTTTGCTCGCGTAATTTACGATGGTAAGTGATAGCGAAGCGGTGGGCCTCGTCACGAATACCGGTTAAAATCTGAAAGGCTTCTGTGTTTGATTTAAATACCACTGGGTTCGCTCGACCGGGCAAATAAAAGCGCTCGTCAGTTGAACTCACTTCCTGATCTTGAAAACTTGACTGAGTTCGAGCTTTCGCTAAGCCCACGACCGGAATGTGTGTTTTATTTAGCTCTTGTAAAATCTTAACGGCTTGCGACAGTTGGCCTTTACCGCCATCGACAACCAACAATTGAGGTTCGTCGTATTCATCATGCAAGAAGCGACGTTTTAAAACTTCGTACATCGAAGCAAAGTCGTCAATACCAGAAACAGTTTTTATTTTGTAGCGACGATAGTGATCTTTAGACGGTACACCGTCTTCAAAAACCACCTGGCTTGCGACCGTTTCAGAACCCTGAAAATGCGAAATATCAAAACACTCAATACGCATCGGAATTCTAGGTAAACTTAATTTATCTTTTATCTCGGCCAATCCACGATTTTTTTCTTCGTCTTTAGATACAGTTTTTTCGAAGTGAGCTTTCGCATTTTGTTCAGCCATTTCAATGAGGCCGCTACTTTTTTGATCCGTTGCAAAGCGCACGACAATATCTTGCCCCGAGCGCTCTTTTAAAACATCTTGAAGTAAGCGATGAATATCGGCGCCTAGATCATTACCCAATATCACTTCTTCGGGAATGTAGTTGTCGGCATAGTACTGATTTAAAAACGAAGCTAACCATTCACGCGGATCTTCATCCGGGCTATTCGGGTTAATATTTGATAAAAAGTGAGGGCGATTACCGATGACTCGCCCGGCTCGGATATGCAAAGTCTCAACCAGAACACCGCGTTCGTCTCCGTAAAAACTAATGACGTCTTGATCTTTTTCGGAAGAATCATTAACCACGGTTTGCTTTTCGATGATGCTTTTGATCGAAAACATTGAATCGCGCATTTTAGCAGCCACCTCAAATTTTTCTTCGCTCGCTGCTAATTTCATCTTTGATTCTAAATCTTTAATTAATTTACGACTGCGGCCTTTTAAAAAGTCTTTCGCTCCTTCAACATCTGAACGGTAATCTTCTTTTGAAATAAAATTCACGCACGGTGCCGTACACCGCCCGATTTGGTAAGTCATGCAAGGACGAGTGCGTGTTTTAAAAATATGATCCGTGCAATCACGAATTTTAAATAGGCGATTTAAAAATCGAATGGTACCAAACACCGCACCGCCCGACGTGTAAGGACCAAAATAAAGACTGCCATCTTTTTTTACTTTGCGCGATAGGTATAAACGCGGAAAATCATTCTGCCACGAAAGCTGAATGTACGGATAAGACTTATCATCTTTTAATCGGATATTATATTTCGGACGATGTTTCTTGATTAATGAAGCTTCCAGCAAGAAAGCTTCAACTTCGGTTTTAGTTAGCAAATATTCGATTTCACAAATATTCTGCACCAACGCCTTGGTTTTGGCCGAGTGGTCACGTAAATCTAAAAAGTAGCTTTTAACTCGGTTACGTAGATTCTTTGCTTTACCTACGTAGATAATCTTATCAAGATTATTCTTCATTAAGTAAACGCCACTTTGCGTTGGATAGTCTTTTATACGTTCTTTGAGCTGATCAAAAATACTAACCTTAACATCCGACATCTATGGCTTAACCGTTCCAGATTCAGTTTTGCTAGTCGCGGCCTTAATCACCGCTTTGGCCTCTGCTGAAACTTCTACTCCGCCTTTGGCACTGACCGAGTTTCCTTCGCGAATTTGTAATTCTAGAATTTCTAAACGCTTAATTTCATCGCGCACCGAGGCCGCTTCTTCGAACTCAAGCTCAGAAGAAAGCTTTTTCATTTTTGCCTTCAGCTTCAGAATCTCGTCTTGAATTTTGTTCGGTTTTTCTGAGAACTTCTTTAACTGCTCGGCCGTTTTATCTTTCACGCCCTGTAATTTATAAGAACTGAGCGAGCCATCGAACATATCGCCAATACCTTCGCGAATTTTTTTCTTAATGGTCGTCGGAGTGATGCCGTTTGCCAAATTATACTCCGTCTGAATTTTGCGACGGCGAGAAGTCTCGTCTATCGCTTTTTTCATTGAGTCAGTAATACGGTCGGCGTACAGAATAACGTACCCCTCGGCATTACGCGCGGCTCGGCCGATGGTTTGAATCAACGAGCGCTCTGAACGTAAGAAACCTTCCTTATCGGCGTCGGTGATACCCACTAGGCTGACCTCGGGAATGTCTAAACCTTCACGCAAAAGATTAATTCCGATTAAAACGTCGAATACTCCTAGTCGCAAATCACGAATAATTTCACTACGCTCCATTGTTTGAATTTCGCTGTGCAGATACTTAACCTTCACGCCGATTGATTCGAAGTACTCACTTAAATCTTCGGATGAACGCTTAGTCAATGTCGTAATAAGTACCCGCTCGTTTTTAGCGACGCGAATTTGAATTTCTTTTAATAAATCATCAACCTGGTTCTTAACCGGACGAACTTCTACAACTGGGTCAACTAAGCCCGTCGGGCGAATAATTTGTTCGACAATCAAACCCTCTGATTTTTCTAATTCATAATTAGCCGGAGTCGCCGATACGTAAACAACCTTATCCATCAGGCCTTCAAACTCTTGAAAGTTTAAGGGACGATTATCTAAGGCCGATGGCAAGCGAAAGCCGTGCTCGACCAATGTGGTTTTACGCGCTCTATCCCCGCGGTACATTCCACCAATTTGCGGAACCGTGATATGCGACTCATCGATAAAACATAGAAAATCTTTCGGGAAGTACTCAAGCAAAGTCGGAGGCGGCTGACCTGGCATACGACCCGTCAAGTGACGCGAGTAATTCTCGATCCCTTGACAAAAACCAATTTGCTCCATCATTTCGATATCGTAATAAGTGCGTTGCTCTAAGCGCTGCGCTTCTAAAAACTTCGTCTGCGCTTGCATCTCTTGCAGGCGCACTTGCAGTTCGGCTTGAATAGTTTTAATGGCGCGCGCTACGTTATCATCACCGGTCGCATAATGCGAACCCGGATAAATTCCGACCTGATCTAACTCTTCGTACAACTTACCCGTGATCGGATCAATCCATGAAATTTTATCAACGAAATCGCCGAAGAATTCAATTCGAAGCGCCCGGTCTTCTTCATATGGCGGAAATACTTCAACCACATCCCCGCGCACGCGAATTGTTCCGCGCGAAAAATCGACGTTGTTACGATTGTACTGAATACGAATGAGTTCTTTTAAAAACTCATCGCGTTTTAATTTTTGCCCATTCGATACCTGAATCATCATGCCTTCGTACGCCTCGGGCGAGCCCAAACCGTAGATGCACGACACGCTTGATACAATAATCACGTCACGTCGATCGAACAATGAACGCGTTGCGGAATGGCGCATGCGATCGATCTGTTCGTTAATCGCCGAATCTTTTTCGATGAAAGTATCTGAAGACGGAATATAAGCTTCGGGTTGGTAGTAATCGTAGTAACTAACAAAGTACTCGACCGCATTATGTGGAAATAGTTCTTTAAATTCCGAGTAAAGTTGTGCAGCCAATGTTTTATTCGGCGCCAGCACGATAGCGGGTTGATTCAATTCGGCAATCACGTGCGCCATCGAAAAAGTTTTACCGCTACCCGTAACCCCCAACAAAGTTTGATGTTTAAGACCGCTCTTAAAATTAGCCACCATCGTTTCAATGGCCTTCGGCTGATCGCCCCCAGGCTTAAAAGGCGAAACTAATTGAAAATTTTTTTTAAAACTTTTCGGCATAGGATCCTGCGCATTTCTTGAATCGATTCATAAATTTATTCTAGGCTCGTTTCAAATGTAAGGTCGTTTTCGACTTTGTCAGCCTTTTCCGCTTCAAAATTTGGTCCCAAAAAACGAATTTACTACTTCATTACTTCCCAGAAACTGCCAGTTGGCAAATCGCTGACGTTAATATGCATTTCGGTTAATTTTTTGCGGTATTCATCGGCCTTCGCGAAATCTTTAGCTTCGCGAACCTTGGCGCGTTCTTGCACCAGCTGATCGATGTCTGTTCTTTTATGCCCCAGCTTCACTAGTAACTTATCATCAAGCTCGATCAGGAACTTTGTTGGATACTCTTGAAACATCGACATGAAACTACCAAATTTTTTGATGAATTCAAAAAACTGAAAAGCTTTACCCGCTAGTTCAGGCGTCACCTTCATGCCGCGGCGAAACTGAGAATTAAATTTTCGAATAACGTCGAACATGACGGCAAAAGCGGCCGGAGTGCCGAAGTCATCATTCAGCGCGGCTTCGATCGACTTCCACGCCAGCTGCAATTCATCGTGATATTTAGCATCGTGCTTAAAATCAGTTTCGCTGATTTGCAAAAAGACCGATTCAGCTAACGCGATCGAAGAATACACACGCGCTAAACCAGACACCGCTTGATAAATTGTCTCTTCAGTAAAGTCTGCGGTGCTGCGATAGTGCGGGGTTAACATCATCCACTTGTAAACTTCGGCATGGTGATCTTTTAAAAAATCGCGCATCGATACGATATTGCCTAAAGACTTCGACATCTTTGCGCCACCGAACTGAATCATATTCCAGTGCATCCAGTAATTACTAAATTTTCCGCCGCTGCAGGCTTCGCTTTGGGCAATTTCATTTTCGTGGTGCGGAAACATCAAATCAAGTCCGCCGGCATGAATATCAATTTGATCACCGAACATTCCTTTGATCATCGCCGAACACTCGATGTGCCAACCCGGGCGACCTGCGCCCCACGGAGACGGCCAACTGATTTCGCCGGCCTTTGCTGATTTCCATAAAGCGAAATCAAGCGGGTTTTTTTTCTTTTCATTCACTTCAATACGCACGCCCGATTGTAATTCATCGGGTTTTCGACCAGAAAGTTTACCATAGTCTTTAAAGTCCGAGATCGAAAAATTAACGTCGTGCAAACCCGCTTCAGCCCCATCGGTCATGTAGGCTTTCTTTTTTTCAACCAAATCAGTAATGAAATTTAAAATCTGCGGCATGTATTCAGTCACCTTCGGGTTACGGTCGTGCTTACGTAAACCCAATAAGGCGAAATCTTTTTTATATTCTTCGATATACAATTCAGAAACTTCGTTCGGATTTTTTTTCTCTTCGTTCGCTTTTTTAATAATTTTATCGTCAACATCGGTAAAGTTCAGTGCGTAATCAACGTGATAGCCTAAGTGCTCTAACCAGTTACGAACTAAGTTAAAAAAGACCGGTCCACGAAAATTACCCACGTGAAGTAAGCCGTAAACGGTTGGTCCGCACATATAGATTGATACCTTGCCCGGTTTGATCGGCTTAAATTCTTCGAGCTGCTTACCTAAAGTATTATAAATTTTTAACATGCAAATTTCCTTTAACCCAATACGCCTAAAGCTTTGTCGGCTCTTTCTAAAATCGATTTCTTATGCATCAATGGAACTAAAATTTTAAGCTCTGCCCCATGCGGCTTTCCGATCAGGGCAACGCGAATCGGAAAAAATAAATTCTTCCCTTTTTGGCCCGACTTGGCTTTTACGGCATCTTGAATCGCTAAGAAATCAGCTTCCGTGAAAGTTTCGCCCACGTGCGCCGCCACTAGTTCTTTCCACGCCAGTAAGACAGATTTCGTCGATTCCATCTTCAAAGCCTCTTCGCTTTCAACCATGTTGATTTCATACTTCGAATCATCTAGCGGAGTGTAAAGCGCTACCGCATCGGTCAAAATTTCCATGTAAGATTTAAAAGTTTCAATCGAACGACTTTGCCAATCTGAATCAGTTGGCAACTTTAAACCTGCCTCGGCTAAATAAGGCTGAATTAATTTCCAAATTTCGTTATTCGGCAATGCACGTAGGTGTTGCGCGTTCATCCACTTTAGTTTCACGCGGTCAAACACCGCACCCGAAGCATGTACGCGGTCTAAAGTGAACGCAGCTTCCATATCATCAAGGCTCATGATCTCTTTATCTTCGGGATGTGACCAACCCAGTAGCGCCATATAGTTATTCATCGCAGAAGGTAGGTAGCCATCTTTTTTGAATTGATCGCACGCTACCGCGCCTTTACGTTTTGATAATTTCTGGCGATCGTCATCTAGAATCAATGAAATATGACCAAACTGCGGAGTCTTCCAACCTAATCCTTCGTAGATCATCAACTGGCGTAGCGTATTTGGTAAATGCTCTTCGGCGCGTAAGACGTGCGAAATTTTCATTAGATAATCATCGATCACGCAACAAAAGTTATAAACGGGCATACCGTCTGAACGTAACATCACGAAATCTCCGACCATATCAGACGGAAATTTAACTTCGCCCCTGATGAGGTCGTTTAAAATATAGTCTTTACGTAATTCACGCGTTTTAAAACGTACGACGGCTTTATCACCCGACGCAATTCGCGACAGCGCTTCACTCATTGGTTTATTTTCGTAGGGCGATTCTACGTGCGTGTGTAAACCCGCCGCTTTAATTTTCTCGCGTTCAATTTCTAATTCTTCGTCGGTCATAAAACAGTAGTACGCTTTACCTTGATCAAGTAACGCTTGCGCGTGTTTTTTATAAATATCTAAACGTTCACTTTGTTTGTAAGGACCATAAGGCCCCATATCTTTTAAAGTTTTGGGATCAACGCCTTCGTCCCAGTTAAGACCTAGCCATTGCAAGTCAGACACAACCATCTCGAGTGATTCTTGCGTTGATCTTTCTTGGTCGGTGTCTTCGATACGTAAGATGAATTTACCCTTATTGTGTTTGGCATAAAGTAAGTTAAATAATGCCGAGCGCGCGCCGCCTACGTGTAAATATCCGGTTGGGCTTGGAGCAAATCGAACGCGAACTTCTGAGGACTGAGACATAAACTTCCTTCATTTAAGGCCCCAAAAAGAAAAAGGGCCTGGTGTTGAACCAAGCCCTTATTTTTACTTTAAATGTCAGTGAAGTAAACGACTACTGTACTCCGAAGATCGCTTTAATCTCGGCGTCAGAACCGACTAGATCTTTTACTTCCGGAGCTAAATTAAGCTCTTTCAGTAATAGGTTTTTTGCCGTATCTAACATCTTCTTTTCGCCGAAGCTTAATTCTTTATCTACCTTAAGAACGTAAAGATCGCGTAAAACCTCAGCAATTTCAAATACCGAACCGGTTTTGATTTTTTCCATGTAATCGCGGTAGCGGCGATTCCAAGTTTGCGTATCAATTTTAACGTTTTTATCTTTAAGAATTTCGACAACTTTTTCGGCTTCTTCTTTAGAAATTAGCGGACGTAAACCAACCGATTTGATATTAGCAGCCGGGATCATGATCTTCATGCCCGTCTCTAAAATCATGACCGAATAGAATATATGAATCGTGCCAAGGATTTCCTTAGATTCAATCGAATGGATTTTACCCACTCCATGACCCGGATATACTGCATGATCTCCAACTTTAAATTGCGACATGAAACCCACCCTTTAGAAAGGAAGAAAAACGTAGAACCTACAACCAGGTAAGTTATAACAGTTTTGACACTGTTCATCAAATTTTTGGGGCTTGTTTTTTAAAATTTGTAAAAGCTTCAACGAAAAAGGCCCCGATTGGGGCCTTTTCTGATTCTTAACTCATATAGACGATTAAGCGCCAAAAAAAATCAGCTACTGAACCGATGCAACTAACGCGAATGGTTGTTTACCCGCTTTACCCATTGGCACATTGACGCCTTTAACACGAATAACAACTGCACCTGCCGTTGCCACACCCGTTACGTAGGCCGTATTGTTAATGGTATCGTTCACAGCTAGTACCTGCCCATTTGGTAAAACCACCTCTAAATCAAGGTCGTTTACTAAAGCTTTGCTTGAATTCAATGAGCCCGGAGCATCCGTCCAAACAATATTCACGGTGATGATACCCGGAACCGCAACATTGAATTGTGTTTCACTTGTTTCACCCGTACCAACACCCACTTTTGAATCAACAATCAGGCTTGAAGAATAAGAACCGAATGAAACAACACGAGCCATATCGACGCGACCGTAACCTTCATCGCTGTTTGGTCTTCGAGTCGAAAGTTCTTGGCCATTCGCCACGCCCACTTCGCCGTACTGGCCGGGGTACATATCGAAAGCCGTATGAAGCAAATAGGCCTTAAGCAACGCTGCTGTTGGTTGCGCTTGATTCATTTTTTCGATTAAAAATTGGCGAGTCACCGCGGCCGCACCGGCCACTAGCGGGCATGCCATCGAAGTTCCGCCTGACCAAGCGTAGTCGTTATTATATAGACCCCATAAAGGCTCAACGCCCGGTTGCTGCGAACGCACCGATAAAATATTTGTTCCTGGCGCAACAATTTCCGGCTTAATGCGGCCATCAAGCGTAGGGCCACGCGAACTAAACATCGCTACACCGTTTATATTGTCAGAGACTTTTGATTCGCTGATTGGAGCCGCGCCCCAGCTATCAGCGGCGCCGCGAAGTTCTTTAATAAAGCGCTGAATGCCACCCTTTGATTCTAGATTTTCGCTGGCTCCGACAGTTAATGCATTTTTTGCCGTACCTGGAATGCCAACAGAACCCGGATCAATACGACCATCTTTATTCGTATCAACACCACTATTACCCGCGGCAAACAAAATTAACATATCTTGTTTTTCAAACATAACTTGATCAACAGATGCGGCCATTTTTTCGTATGAACCTGCTCCCGCAGCACCGCCCCAAGAATTTGTATGCACACGTGCACCATCGGCATAGGCCGTGTTGAACATATTAACTAAATTAGACGGGACCGATAAATTATTTAAAATCGGAGACCACATACCCTGCGCGACCATCAGGGCCGCTGGAGCTGCACCATTTAATTTACCACCAGACTTAATGCCTCGACCTAAAACCGAACCCGCAACATGGGTTCCGTGCCCCATAGGATCAGCCCAAGTTTTACCGAACATTCCTACAGCGTAACCCGACTTCACGGCACCCATAAAATCAGCTTGAATATTTTTTATATCACCTGAATCTAAACCCGTATCAGCCATACCAACGATTTGATTTTGACCCATGAGGCCCATCGCCCAAGCTGCGTCGAAGTTCATTACCTTTGTGCCGGTTTCGAAACCGGTGAGGTCCGTGTAATCACCAGCAGCAGTTGCTGCTTCGGCTAAATCACGCTGGTCAAATATTTGGTGCAAAGGGATTAACTCTAAAAATGCTTGTAAAGTTTCGACACCCTCAACAGCCGCGATTTTCTCGAAATGAGCACGAGCCGTCTTTAACACGATGGCCGAGCCGTTTGAATTTTGAATCAAGATGCTTGCATCAATTGCTTGAATTTTACTTTCGATAGCTGAGCGCTCGTTGGTATTAAATACGCTGACAATAATGGTCTCGCTTGAAGTGGCGCGCACGGCGCTCATAATTCCCAAGGTCGGAGACATCTTCATGCCCGCGGTGAACGCAATGACAGCTTGTACTTTTGGATTTTGTTTTACTTTTTCAATTTGTGACGCTGTTCCACGCACGATAAAAGCGTCTTCGGGTAAGTACGTATGAACTTTTAAACCTTCAGCGCGCAATGATGTTTTATCTGCTTCGCGGGCGTGATTTTTAAATTGTACGATCCACTCTGTTTGATTGCGATTAACGCTAGACTCAAATAGTTGCATTTTTTTGGTTTGAATTACGCCTGTATTTAGCTTCAGTTCTGTTCCCGCAAAAGCAGAAAGCGATCCCGTGAATAAAAGCGCTACCAAAAATTGGTTTATGCTCATCAGTGTCCTCCTTGAACATTTTAAACGATCATCTTTAATCGATAAAAAAATTCCAACACGTTTCTCTACTAGGTGGGAAGCTCTATTTAAAAATTCGATTTATTTTTTTTACTTTTTAACGCACATGCACGTAGGCGAATAGGCGCGGGTGTTGGTGATTAACTAAGGGTTATTAACCAACACCCGCTAAGGCCGTTGGCCCGTAGTTTTTTAGTAACTCTTCACGTAGCAAAGCGTGTTCTTTTTTCTGTAACTTGGGATCGCGTCCTAAAATATCGAATGCGGCATCGCGCGCCACTTTTAAAATATCAAAATCTCGAACGAGATTCGCCATTTTAAAGCCAGGCAAACCCGACTGCTTCGAACCCATGAATTCGCCTGGTCCGCGAATTTCTAAATCAAATTCAGCCACTTTAAAACCATCGTTCGTTTTTTCCATAAATTCAACGCGGGTTTTCGTCTCGAGTGATACCGCATAGCCCATAATCAAGACACAAAAACTTTTATGTTCGCCCCGGCCAACCCGGCCGCGCAATTGGTGAAGCTGAGATAATCCGAAACGCTCGGCGTGTTCGATAACCATAATCGTCGCGTTCGGTACATCGACGCCGACTTCTATAACTGTGGTCGAAACTAGTACGTCAATTTTATGTTCGCGAAATTCAGTCATCACGGCGTCTTTTTCAACGGGCTTCATCTTACCGTGCAATAAACCAAAACGAATCTCAGGAAATTGCAACTTTAGCTTTTCGTATTCATCGGTCGCATTTTTCAAATCGATTTTTTCGCTTTCGGCCACCAACGGATAAACAAAGTAAGCCTGGCGACCGCGCTTAATATGATCGACCATAAATTGCAAAGCCTGCGGTCGCTTCGTTTCATTGATCACGCGCGTCTGAATGGGCGTTCTTCCGACAGGCATCTCGTCGATGATCGAAACATCTAAGTCACCGTATACAGTCATCGCTAAAGTTCTTGGGATCGGTGTCGCAGTCATAATTAAAAAGTGCGGCGAAGTGCCTTTGTTTTTTAAAATCCCGCGCTGGGCAACGCCGAAACGATGTTGCTCGTCGATAATGACTAAGCCTAAGTTCTGAAACTGCACCCAGTCTTCGATCAACGCGTGCGTTCCAATTAAAAAATGAATTTCACCGTTTGCTAATTGCTCGGCAATTTCTTTGCGATCTTTAGTTTTTGTCTTGCCGGTTAGTAAACCGATCTTTAACCCGAGAGAACCTAAAAGTTTTTGCGCATTACGAAAATGCTGTTCAGCTAAGATTTCGGTTGGTGCCATCAAACAAGTTTGAAAACCCGATTCGTATGCTTTCAAGCATGATAAAAAGCTAACCAAAGTTTTACCAGAGCCCACATCGCCTTGAACCAAGCGGTTCATCGGCTTACCCGATAGCAAATCCTTTTTAATTTCATCGTAAGCTCGCAACTGCGCGCCCGTTAATTTGAATGGAAGCGATTGAATTAATTCTCGAACTTTGCTTTCGGTACCATCAAAGCTAAAACCTTTTTCAGCTTTCAATCCCGCTTTTTTCGAAGCCAGATAAAGCTCAAGCCAGAAGAACTCTTCAAAAATAAGTCTCCGGTGCGCTTCGGATTTATATTCATTATATAAATTTCCATTTTGCGCTGCCGGGTGGTGAATATTGTAATAGGCCTGAGCACGATCTAATAATTTTAAATTTCGTACCAGCTCCAAAGGTAAATTTTCTGCGGGCCATTCTTTAATCTGATCAAAAATCGAATGAATTAATTTTCCGATTTTAGTCGAACTTAAACCCTCGGTTTCGATATAAATCGGAATCAGCGCATCTGTGACGTCTTCTTGGGGCTCAATATCTTTTAAATCAGGATGGTGAAATTCAAGCCGACCCCGGTAATCAGTGACTTTCCCGACCACACGAACTTCTTTACCGTTTTGAAATCTTTCGAAATAACCTTTGTACGGAGTGCGAAAAAACTTACAGTGAATCTGTCCTGAGTCATCGCGGATCGTTATGTCATAGACCCTGCGCGAAGATTTACCCATATTGTATGATGAAACTTGCACGACTTTGGCCTTTAAACTAACGACGTCATCAGGCTTTAAACTGGCAACGTTTCGCGCCGCTCGGCGATCTTCGTAGGCGCGCGGATAGTTTTGCAACAGATCGTCAACGATCTTAATACCATTGCGCGAGAACAAAGATCCAAGCTTTGGTCCTACCCCTTTTAAAAATTGAATTTCGGTCTCTAGACGAAGGGCCATGGTTTCATTTCATGTCAAAAAAAAGCATCCGTCAAACCTGTAAAGAAGATAGAGTTAAGACTATGAGCACAAACGATTTTTTCCGTATTCGCCTCAGTACAATTCGCCCCTCAGAACCGATTCCGTTCGATATTTATGTCTTCGTTGATGGTAAAATGATCAACTACCTTAAACAGGGCGATTCTTTCAAACCAGATAAAGTACAAATGCTTCACAGCAAAGATACCGGCGAATCTTTTTTCGTTACCAATGAAAATAAACAATTATATCGCGATTACGTAAAAAGTTCGATGAACTCAAGCCTGATTTCAAATAACGATAAGGCTGCGATCTTACGCGAATCTTCAATCGCACTGCTAGAAGACTTATTTGAAAATCCCGACGTGGTCACAGCGTTAGCCGATTCTCGGCCTATCGTGGCTGACCTTCTTCACTTCATGCAAAGCGCACCCGAATCAATCGGAAATTTAATCAGTTTATCCGGCCATGATTTCTACACCTACAATCATTCGTTCGACGTTAGTATTTATTCTTTGGGATTAGGCCAAGCACTGGGCTTTGATAAGAAAACTTTAGAAGAGTTAGGTCAAAGTTCACTATTTCATGACGTCGGTAAACGAAATGTGGCTTTAGAAATTCTTTGCAAAAAAGGCCCCCTTGATGAATCTGAGTGGGCGCAAATGCGTATGCATCCCCAGTTCGGTTTAAAAATCCTAAATGAACAGCCAAATATTTCAGAAGCGATTAAAGCGGCTTGTTACGAGCACCATGAATCTTGGAGCGGCGGCGGTTATCCGCAAGATTTATCAGGCCAAGAGATTCACCCGTTCGGTCGCATCGTTGCCCTGACCGACACTTACGACGCCATGACGACACAGCGTTCATATAATATTCCGATGAAGCCGGCCGAAGCCTTAAACATGATGAAGAATAAACTTTCAGGGCGATTTGACCCGGAAATGCTTAAGGCGATGTACTCGGTGCTGTTTAAAATGAAGGCATCTTGAGGCACACTGTAGCTTCAAACAGTACTGATCGATGAGATTATCCCCGCCTTATCCGTTATTGTTGACACTGTATTTGGTTTATCACTAGCCTCATTGTTAAGTGGAGGTTTTATGAATTTTAAAAAATTATTAGGTGTTTTGTTAATTACTTTTTCATCGGTATTTGCAGCGGCCGAGACGGTCGACTTTTCAGGCCATAACTCAAACCCACTTTTAGGAAACTGGCGTGCGATCAATCGTATCATGACGCCCGATACAGACTTTCAAGTCAACTTTCGCTTTTCACAAGGGGAAGTCAAATTAAGCGTCACTTGTTACTTCCGCGACGGAGCCCTACTGAGTAGCTCGATTCGTGGCGCGGTGTCTTATGGTTTTTCAAATGCGTATGACATTTACATACAGCAAGCTGGTCAAGCAGTAGTCAGCGACGGTCAACGCTTTTGCCGCGCGACTTTACAACCGAGTCGCTGGACGGCGTACTTTGACGGTGCAGGCCGAATGCAGCTGATCACCCAAGTGCCGTTTAATTCGCAATTTATTTTAATTCGCTTCCGTTAACACGACCGAGCGTTCGGCTGAAAAGCTAGAACGTTCTATTACAGATTTTATCGGACCACTTTACAAAACAGTCCGGTGCTTTTTTCAAAATAAATTCTTTTTGCAGATCTTCACTGGTCTGCAGATTCCAGACTGGCGCACGAGCAGGTTCAGCAAATTGCCGATTCGGATATCTTTTACGGAACTCTTCAATTCCGGCAAGCGAGACATCTTCAACTTGTAAGTTTTTAAGTAACCACTGCCATTTTTTATTTTCGTCGCTATCCGCTTTTTGTGAAATTAAAATAATCTTCTTAGCCGGAGAAATCCCGCGACGAGCTAAACGTTCGATTGTCTGAATCAAATCAGGGTCCATAATTCGGCGCTTTGCTAAGGGATTCTTCAAAATCAAAAAATCCGCCGTCATTAAATTTACGCTGCCGACGATATGAAACGAAGCATAGTCGAAGGCATTTCGTGTATCAACTAACACCGTATTTTCGGCAAATACATTCACTGATTCTTCGATCGTCGACGTAGACTTTTGGTTCCACGGCATCATTTGACATGAACTCGTGCTTATTACAAAAAGTAAAACGTATATAGACTTCATTATTTGTTATGAATCTTCATCGTTGGGAAGAAAATAATATCGCGAATACTTGGGCGATCCGTCATCAACATGACAATACGTTCGATCCCGATACCCACTCCGCCCGTAGGAGGCATACCCGTTTCGATTGCATGCAAGAAATCTTCATCCATCGGATGCGCCTCTTCATCAACACCGCGTTTCGCCTCTTGATCTTTTAGGCGTGCGCGCTGCTCTTCGGGGTCATTTAATTCAGAATATGAATTACCTAATTCCATACAAGCAGCGAAAGGTTCAAAACGCTCTACTAGTTTAGGGTTATCGCGGTGAATCTTAGTTAATGGAGAAATGTCGACTGGGTGATCCATTACGATCGTTGGCTGCCACAAGTGCGGCTCAGCCGCGATTTCAAAAACTTTCATCTGTTTTTCACCAGTTGATAGGTTTTCTAATTTCAAAGGCTTGTCTGAATTCTTTTTCAAGTACGCGTCTAATGCAGCAACATCATCAGGGTTAATTTCTGCATACTGCTTGATGCCGTCCATCACCGTTAAACGTCTCCACGGAGTGGTAAAGTCGATTTCTTTTTCTTGGTAAGTAACCTTTGTCGAACCCGTGATCTCTTTACAAACCGAAGAAACCAAATCTTCGAACTGTTTCATTTGATAATTGTAGTCTGTGTAGGCTTCGTAGAATTCAAGCATCGTGAATTCAGGATTGTGCGTGCGATCGATACCTTCATTACGAAAGTTCTTACCAATTTCGTAAACTTTTTCAAAACCACCCACGATCAAACGTTTCAAATAAAGCTCTGGAGAGATTTTCATGTAAAGCTTCATGTCGAGTGCCCGGTGCATCGTTGTAAACGGATGGGCCGCTGCACCACCGTATAACGGCTGCAATACAGGAGTTTCTACTTCCATAAATCCGCGATCATCTAAAAACTTTTTGACGGCTTTAATGATTTTTCCGCGGGTTACGAAAACCTTGCGCGAATCCATATCTGATATTAGATCCAAGTGCCGATGACGATATTTAATTTCGATATCTTGAATACCGTGAAATTTTTCTGGCAGAGGTTCTAATGTTTTAGTCAGAACCTGAAACTTTTGGACGTACAACGAAAGCTCGCCCTTTTGTGATTTGAAGATATAACCCTCAAGCCCTACAATATCACCCAAATCAATCAGGTCAAAAGTAGCGCGGTCCATCTCGGTCAGCTCTTCAACTTTGACGTAACACTGAATTGAACCTGTTACGTCTTGAATATTAAAGAAGCTCGCTTTACCCATCATACGTAAAGTCATTAAACGGCCGGCAATACGAAAATTAGTTTCTAATTTTTTTTCGCCCGCTTCTAAGCTTGAATAATCTGTTATCAACTGCTCGACGTGAATGTTTTTATCAAAGTTATACGGATAAGGATTAATACCCTTAGCCTTCATCGCGTGAAGTTTTTTACGCTTTTCAGCTTTGATCGGATTATCGTTAGCATCAGTATAAGCTTTTACGTCGCCAGTTGTTTCGTTACTCACAATGATTTACCTGCAAATGTTTCCATGACGTTTTTAAGTAATTCTAAAGATTCTTTTTTAGGGCGTTGAAATGCATTACGGCCCATGATGCTGCCGAAAGCTCCGCCCTGCGCTAGCTGCTTTACTTCCTCTAATAATTCAGGAGTACCCTTGGCTTCACCACCCGAGAAGATCACGATGCGTTTGCCGTTGTAGCAAGATTGCACCACGTGACGAATACGATCAGATAATTGAGTACTCTTAATCCCTTGCGCCTCGTATACCTTTTTGGCTTCGGCCTGTTCTAAGTGCGCCGTGGGTGGTTTTACTTTAATAATGTTGGCACCTAATTGGGCGGCAATGTGCGCCGAGTAAGCGATCACGTCCATACCAGTTTCGCCTTCTTTTGAAAGACCTTCACCGCGGGCGTATGACCACATCACAACCGCTAAGCCGGCTTTTTTTGCTTCGCGAGTTGCGGTCGCAATTTCTTCGTACATTTGTTTACGGTTTGCAGAACCCGGGTAGATAGTGAAACCAATCCCCGCGCAACCTAAACGTAATGCATCTTCAACCGAAGACGTTAACGCCGAGATCGGGTTTTTGGAATTGTACAAAACGTCTGAGTTATTAATTTTTAAGATTAACGGAATTTCGCCAGCGTAATCGCGGCCGCAAGCTTCAATCGCACCCAGTGGTGCGGCATAAGCGTTGCAACCTGATTCAATGGCTAATTCAAAGTGGTAAGCGGGATCGTATGCGTCTGGATTTTTTGCGAACGTACGTGCGGGGCCGTGTTCAAAGCCTTGGTCAACCGGAAGAATAACCATCTTACCTGTACCGGCTAATTTCCCCGAATTCATGATTCGAGCCATATTTGTTAAAACACCGATGTTTTCAGCACCATACCAACTTAAAATTTCACGTACGCGAGGGGTCATGCTATCTCCTTGTAATTGCAGGCATAAAGTAACGCAAATATACACGCTCAATCAAGGTTTAGCTTGGTCATTTTTAGCGAAAATCAGATCAATTTGACTTCCCTAGCGCAACTGCTAAAACACTCCTATGAAAGTTACATTTGAAACCACGCCTAATCCGTCGACAATGAAGTTTAACTTCGGCCAAAAGATCTCTGACCTTTCGGTTGATTTTCCTAATGTAGAGGCTTCCGAGCGATCTCCGCTAGCTGCTAAAATCTTTGGCTTCCCATGGACGTCATCGGTTTTTCTGGGTGAAGATTTCGTTACGATCACTAAGCAAGACTGGGTCGAGTGGGACATTTTAGCATCACCGCTTGCGGGCTTATTAGGTGAACATATCGAAAGTGGCCAACCGATCATGATCGAGCTTGAAGCCAGCCTTGATGAGTCTGAAAATGATTCTGAAATCGTTAAACAAATTAAACGACTCTTACAAACCGAAATTAAACCGGTCGTCGCCTTAGACGGTGGCGACATTGTGTTTTCAAAATACGAAGACAACATTCTTTACATTCACATGCGCGGAGCCTGCGCGGGCTGCCCGTCTTCACAAGCCACATTGAAAGACGGAATCGAAGTACGCATGAAACAAGCATTTCCCGAGATCAAAGAAGTTCTAGCGATCTAGAAAATTTGCGTAACGGAATCATTCAGATGAATGGTTCCTAAGTTTGATGGGGTTAAATTAATTCCGAACGTCACTTTATGAGCCTCGGCTTGATGAACATTGGGCTTATGAGTTTCAGATAGCACCTTTAAAGTTTCTTTCGATACCACTTTGCCAGTTTCAACATCTTGGGTAACCACCATGCAACGGGTGCAAAGGCGCGGATTTTTAAATCCAACCTCGCCGATTTTTATTTCTTTGAAGTAATCTTCCGCATACGCAGGAATATCAGAAAGTATGATATTACTTCGAAATCTTTCAATTACCGAGGGCATTAAATTCTGTGAATTGAGATGCCCGCTGAGTTCAGCAATAGAGCTTTCGTTCGTTAGCAAAATCGGTCGCGAATCAGCAAACATCGTCTGCTTCACTGCACTCGTTGATGCTGCGCCCAAAGCTCGAAAGCTTTCTTTTTGGTAACGAACTAGCTTTACGGATTGCGAAATAAAATCAGATAGCGCTTCATTTACATCTTTCGAAGCCACGCTCGCTAAAAATGTATCGGTCCAAACGGTGACCATTTCTAAATCCGACGAGTACTCTTCAGTATTGATTAAAATTTTATTTGTTCCTGCATACAAATGCAAAAAGGGCCCTTGTAAGGCCGTTTTTATCTCAGACAATTTCGGATTCGAACGAAGACTTATGAATTTATTTTTGTCATCTACGATCATCCACTCGCGGTCATGCTTTGGGCCAGTGGGCCCGATTTGCATTTCTTTGAGTGAAATGCCACGGCAAGATTTAACGGGGTATATCCATAGCCCTGAAACAGTTGCCGTACTCATCAATTACATTCCCAGGATGTAATAAAACATCAATGGTGCAACGATCGAAGCATCGCTTTCAACAATAAATTTTGGCGTCTCGATCGCAAGTTTACCCCAAGTGATTTTCTCGTTCGGCACGGCGCCCGAGTACGAACCATATGAAGTTGTTGAATCAGAAATTTGGCAGAAGTAGCTCCATAACGGAACATTCGCGTGACTTAAATCTTGCGATAACATTGGCACGACGCAGATTGGGAAATCGCCCGCGATACCGCCGCCAATTTGAAAGAAGCCAACTTTATATTTCGTAGCCGTTTTCATATACCAGTCAGCCCAGTAAATCATGTAGTCGATACCAGACTTTACGGTACGAGAGCTTTTTATATCACCCTTGATGACGTGACCGGCGAAAATATTACCCGTCGTCGAATCTTCCCAACCTGGCACGATGATCGGAATATTTTTTTGTGCAGCCGCCAATAGCCAAGAATTTTTTGGATCAATTTGGTAGTACTGCTCTAATTGACCCGATAATAAAATCTTGTACATGAATTCGTGCGGGAAGTAGCTTTTACCTTCAGCCTCAGCCGCTTGCCATTCTTTTAGAATCGCCTTCTCAATTCGGCGGATTGCCTCTTCTTCAGGGATGCAAGTATCGGTCACGCGGTTTAAATGACGCTCTAAAAGTTTTTGTTCATCTTCGGGAGTTAAATCGCGGTAATTAGGAATGCGCACGTAGTGGTCGTGGGCGACTAGATTATAAATATCTTCTTCTAAATTAGCGCCCGTGCACGAAATGGCATGAACCTTATCTTGGCGAATCATCTCAGCTAAAGAAAGACCAAGCTCTGCCGAGCTCATGGCGCCCGCTAGGGTCACTAACATCTTTCCGCCTTGATCCATTAGATCCTTATAGCCCTTGGCTCCATCTTTTAAAGCGGCCGCATTGAAATGACGGTAGTGGTGATCGATAAATTGAGTGATATTCATAAGTTGCCCCCAGAAGTGGATGTGAAATTTGAATTGGCAACTTACTGCGATTTACATCCACTGACAACAATTATGGTGAGGCTTTGCAGTGATGACTTTGAAGTGATCGCTTAAAAGATTTAAGCCTTCACTCCGCAGACAGCCTTCGATAAAAATCCGACTTCGCTCTGCACGTTTTTTAAGCCCGCCTGCTCGAGCAAAGTCTCCATCGGGTTTTGAACGTAATTTTTGTAAAAGGGTTCATGAAAATCTATCGGGAACTGCTTTAAGGCCCACTGAAACTCTTTATCGTCGTTCTTTTGGATTGAATCGACTAAGCCTAAAAAACCACCTTTTTTTAAGAAGTCGAAGCCTTCCCCTAATACGTCATGACGAATATTCATCGGTAATTCGTGAAATAGAAAACACGATACCACGGCATCGAAGCTGCCCTTTTTAAAGTTTAAATTTTCAGCCGCACCTTGAACATAATTTATATTCTTAAAATCTTTCAATTGCTGGCGCGCTTTCACTAAATAAATTGGGCTTAAATCTACGCACGTGATTTTAGCTTTCGGAAATGCCAAAGCAAGAGACCGAGTAAATCTTCCGGTGCCACTTGCGACTTCTAAAAAGTGCAAACCTTCTCCCTGACTTCCGCTAAAATGCACTTTCATAAATGGTAATAGCAACCGGCGCATAGCATCGGCCGCCCCGCTGAATAAAATTTCAACCTGGTGCTCGTAAAGTTCGGCCGAAACCTTACTTAGATAACCACCTGTTTGAAAGTGAAAATTCCTTTTGTAGTACTCAGGAAGTTCGTTAAGGTAATCTGCTGCTTCTTCAAAAAACTCATCTGACACCTTATCTTTACGACGCTTCGAAGCTCGAAAAGCATCACGCAAAACTTGCGGATAACGAAGGGCATGCTTTAACGGATTCTCCGGATATAAAACTTGGATCGGATAAATTTCGTTTTCGATATTCTGTAAATCTTTTTCATGAAGCTGCTTAATTTTTTGAAGCGCTTCTTTAATGTGAGTTTTAAACTCTACAGGAGCCTCGAGTTTTTTGCCCGTCGCTAAAAAGTTCATCCACGGCAGTAAATACCCCTGCAGAGCAAAGTTTCCTGTGCGCGCGAGGGAATAGTACAAGCCAGCTTTATTGAATAAGGTTTTTTTCAGTGTTTCCATCTCTTCGTAGTTTATACCAGTAGTAGAAAGTAATCGAGATCATTGTTACGCCCGCAATGAATATACACAGTGCAAGGCCAAAAAATATAATTAAACTCATACTTAGTTAACACTTTCTGTTGCAGGGGCCGCCGCAGTCGCAGCTCTTGAAGCAAGCTGGGTCTTTACATTTTGCATAATATCACGCACCACCCAAGAAACCATCGCTAGACCAAACGCTCCTGTTACGAAGCTAGCTGTCCCATATATGACCGAACGATGTAAGCAAGAATGCGGATCGAATTCACCCTGAGGGCAAACGCATTTAAAGCCCTGGCCTAAGTCATATTTTAATTCAACGGGCTCCATTGGCTCTTCGTCTGAAAAAACGCACGGTATTTCAAAAGTGCCTTTACGCGGAAAATTATATTCTTGGCGTAAAATTTTTCTAAGAGAGTGGGCCAAAGGGTCCATTACCGTAAGTGCTAGATCGGTAATACGTACACGTGTGGGGTCCATTTTAGCCGAGGCCCCGCAGCTTGTAATCACTTTAATATTATTTTCACGGCAAGCGTTTAATAAAAATGTTTTCGCCGTGATATTATCAATCGCATCTAAAATGTAATCTGGTTTCAATGCTAAAATTTGCGCGGCGGTGTCTTTGTTGAAAAAGATCGGCATTGGGTTTATGTCAGCCTGCGGATTAATTTTTTTCAAACGTTCAGCCATGACATTTGCTTTCTTTTGACCAACCAAACCTTGCAGCGCATGCAACTGACGATTCGCGTTTGTAATACAAATTTCATCGTGATCAATAACAGTAACTTTACCGACGCCAGAGCGAACCAATGATTCTGCGGCCCAAGAACCAACCCCGCCTAAACCAATGATCATCACATGCGAACCGAACAAAGTCTTCATTGTCTCATCACCCACCAGGCGACCCATACGATCAAATCGGCGATGCAAAGTGTAGTTATTTTCAGGGATAACAAAAGGAGCTGGCGAAGGCTTTGGGATATCAGTATTTTGAGTGTTTTCCATGCAGCAGATATAGCAGAGACTTTAAAGCCTGAAAAGTCTTTTAAAGTTTGAAGTCGTTGTTTCCAAAACCTCAAACGCACTTAGGTTTCTTATAAGCCCAATTTGTTCGGCTATCAGCATCAGCGAGCTTGAATCATTGCCTTCAGACCAGCCACTGGGGGCCTGATCGGGTGAATCGCTTTCAAGTAGTAAATACTCTAACGGAATTTTTTCGATACAGTCATGCAGCTTACGGTTTTTTTCAAATGTAACCGCACCGCCTACCGAAATGTGAAAGCCTTTAGCAATATATTTCTTTGCGACGTCAAAGCTGCCATTGAAGGCATGAATAAAACCCTTACGCTCGGGCGCATCCCATAGATCAAAAATCTGAATCGCTTTTTCATGCGCTTGCACAATATGTAAAACCATTGGCTTTTCAAAAGCCTTGGCTAGCTCGATTTGATTTTCAAACATTTCGATTTGCAAAGTTTGCGAATCTTTCAAAATATGCGGTCTAAAATCTAAGCCCGCTTCGCCGATCGCCATAGCAGCTGGCAATAACTGCGCTAACTGATCAAGGGCCGTTTCACAATCTTCGTATTCGCTAGCACTTACAAAATACGGATGTAAACCAAAACACAAGCCGAAATTTTGCGGATATTCTTTCTTTAGCTTGATCTGATTTTGCCATTCAGTCGGGTTGATCCCGCCGAGTAGAAAAAAATCGATATTTTTATCTAAGGCTTTTTGTAATAACGCAGAAAATTTAGGGTCGTCAAAAAGCCTTGGGTCCGACCAATGTGAGTGGGCATCGATATATTTCATACGAACGTCGAGGCTACATCTGGACTAGGGCTTTGACAATAAATTACCGATACATCGATATCATAGTAATCAAGGAGTCATCATGAAGAAGAACGCCTTTCAAATGGGAATCGAAATTAAAACCGCGCCCGGCAGCATTCTTAAGCCTGAACAGCTGCAATTTTGGGATCTCTCATCTTCAAATTTGCCTCCGCAAATCAAAAATTTACCCATACAAGCACCTTTCAAATACTACACGGATGCGATTTTAGGTCTTTGCTATCACAAAATGACTGATTTCAAGTTTTTATCGGCTGAAGATCGGCAATTTGCGTTGCAAGCTTACCGCTCGTTCGACCCTTACACTGAACTTTTTCAAAAATCAGCTCCGCGCGTGCGCTCGCTGCGTGGCAATTTCAAAGCAACTTTAAAATACGAAAAGTTCGAAAAGAAAATGACCGAAATCTGGAGCGAGGTCTTTCAAGACAAAACCATTCAGTTTTCTAAATTAGAAAAAGCCCTAGACTGCCTCTCTGAATTTGAAACGTCGACGGAATCTACTTTTCTGTATAATTTTAATATTCAGTTTAGCGAAAAAATGACTGAAAAGCTGATTTGTTTTTATTCTTTTCTTTTTCATTTACGTTCATTGATGGCGATCGACCACAACGGACACGTTGAAGATTCATCACTAGAATCAGTAAAGTGCGATTCGATTTCCGATTATTTACCTAAATCAGATTACACAGTAAACGATGCACTACTTTATTTACAGTTTAAGAAACTAAGCATTCCCTTTGTCGGGCATAAAGATAAAGATGTTCGCATTGAAAAATTATTCGTTGAGCCATTAATGAAATCTTTTAACCAGTACAATCACAATGCTTGTTCTTTGGTAGAACAATTACCGAAAAGCTTCTTAAGTTCGCTTCCGCAATCTGAACTAGAAGAGGCCCTGCATCACGTTCAGATGGATTGGCTTCTTGGCTCTGAAGGCGGCTTACTATTCAAAATTCGTGAAGAGCTGTTTGGCGCGATCGCGGGCTATGATAAAATCTTTTGGCCCGAAATTTCAACTTTGAAAGAAAAAACTGCTACCAGCCTAAGTATTTGTTTTGAATTATCTTACAAAGATTTAGCCAAAGATTACGCTGCCGCGTAATCTTTTTAGGCTCATACAGCTTAGACTATACGTTTGTAGTCGGTATTTCTTTTTTGGCTGAGATATACTTTCGGTACAAAAAGACGACGAGTACAACAGCTAATATACATAAAATGAAAATTTTAAATTGTTTCAAGTACTTCAATATATGGTCACCATAATGAGCTAACAGCAAGATCTGGGTAGGTACCGAGATTGCAGCGGCGATTCCGTCGATCAAGCCAAATTTCCACGCCGGAAACTTTAACATTCCGCAAGCTAAGTGACCGGGAAACCGAACGCCCGGAGTGAAACGAAAAATTCCACACGCGTAGGCGCCGTACTTTTCGGTCCAATTTTCAATACGCTTACGATTTGATTCCGAAAGAATTGATTTTACTGGCTTCCAATCAAAAATTCGCCTACCGAAATACCGACCCATTCCGTAAATTAAAAAATCAGACAGAAACACCGCCAAGAAAGCGACAATCGCGGCCGTATTGGCATTGATATGCGGAGCATTCGGAAATGGTGGCGGATATTTATCGGGATTATTTCCCATGTAAGCTAAGAAACCCACGCTGACCAAAGTTGCTTCTTCAGGAAATGGCAAACCGACCGCTGATAACAGCATCATTATAATTAAAAATGAATAGATCCATACGGGTTCGTAAGCGTATGGCGTTAAACACGCTAAGGTCTCTTTACTATTCCATAAGCAGTGGATCAAACTTTCTTGCATTGCTCTATCATGATGAGAAAAACCCGCAATGTTAAGCTCTTGAACAAGCTCGGTACACTGTGCTAACCATTTGTATGGCTCAATATGTAAGCTCGCATGGCTTCGAATACGGTGTGAAACATTTTATCAATCCAAAGTCTGGGTATTTAGTTGCCATTGCAGCAGAAATTTTGGAAAAAAACGAAACTGAACTTAATGATCTGCTTAAACTGGGTGCCGTTTACATTAACAATCAACGACAAAACACAAATACACTGCTTGAGGCAAATCAAACAATTCGTGTGCATACGAAACCACGCCGGTTCAACTGTGATTTCAACTGGAAAGAGCGTGTAGTTTTTGAATGTGAAGACTTCGTCGTCGTAAATAAACCATCTGGCGTACCCAGTCACCCGTCTGTCGATAATGTGCTTGATAATTCACTCACAAATTTAAGCCAGGCGATCAACGCTCCGCTTTTTATTACGCATCGGTTAGATACACTCACCGAAGGTTTAATTGTGTATGCGAAAAATTTGAATTTTGTGAAAGGCTTCAACCAGCAAATTCAAAATCGTCTCGTCGAAAAAAAGTATGTCGCCTTAGTTGAAACGTCGCAGCTCCTGCCAGAGAAACTGATTCACTATATGGAGCCGTCGCCCAGAGCGCCGAAAAAAGTAAGCTCAGTCGCAACTGAAGGCTGGGCTTTTTGCGAACTGCATATATTAAAACAAAAAAAAGTCGATGATAGCACTTGGGTACAGATTGATCTGCTGACCGGCCGTACCCACCAGATTCGAGCCCAGCTTTCAGAAATGCAGGCGCCAATTAAAGGTGATGTTATGTACGGCGCTCAAACAAAACATGAAAACGGGATTGCCTTAAGAGCCTGCGAGCTGCGCTTTACGTGGAATCAGAAGCAGCAACAGTTCAACCTAAGCGAAAATTTTAATTAGTAAATACGAACGTTCGTCATAAGTGAATAACTTAAATCCTTATCGCGACCCGTATTAACAAGGTCGCGGCGATCTTGATAACCGATCGTAAAGTTAATCGTTTTCATCGGACGCACTTCAATACCTGCTCGGTAAGCAATAGTTGTTGTGTGACGCTGGTCAAAACTATTCTCTTTAGATTCGTTCGTCCAAGAATCTTCGAATTCAAACCCCGGTTTGATCGAAAAGTATTTATTAAGATTAATATCGAGCTCTGAACCATACTGCACATCACCCAAATCGGTCGTGCGGGTGCTATTAGTGAAAGGCTCGAAATAAGCCGTGGTACGCTGAAAATAGTAACTTGGCTTTACGTAACTACGCAGATTCGAATACTTACCGTAGTAGTACCGAGTTTCAACTTCAAAACGTAACCGCGCTATCATGCCCTGAGCTTTTGATCCATCGCTGGTGGGTAAGTACATTCGAGTCTGAACTTTTAGGTCCCAAGTTGCTGGAAGATAATCTTCTAAAACATTGTAGCTGGTTGTTAACAAAGAAAAATCGCGAGTTTGTAATTTAGAATTAACTTCGTTACCGCGATAATCGTTGCCCGCTGTCGAGAAGTTAAATGCCGGGCGTGCGGCGAAACGTAAGTTTCGGCTGGTTTTAAAATTGAATGAAAGATATCCATCGTAAATATAGAACGAAGGATCTGGGCGATTAAATTGCTCTGAGTTCACACCACCCAGACTAAAAAATGAAACACCGAATGACTTTAAATTAGATTCTTCAGGGCTATAACTGTTAACAGGAACTCGAATCTCAGAGCTTGCTTCGCCCGAGGCCGGGCTTGGATCAAACTGCGCAACAGACATCTGTGCTTCAGCCACACAGTACGAAGCGATAATGCAGAATAACAAGGTAAGACTTTTCATAAGGGCTCCCAAACTATAACGAAATGATGGCTTCTCAAACTGCAACGATTCTATCACACTGCACTACAAATTGTCTCAACTAGCGCCCAAAAATGTTTTCGATTACCCTCGAATCATGAAAAACCTACATAAAAAAATGAAGCTTTCGTCAAGATCAATAACCCTTAATACTGCGGCCGTCACTCTGTCTTTTGTATTAATTTTAGGAGTGTATTCAGGTTGTACAACCACCGGCTCGAAAGGCGAATCATCGCGTAGTTCGCGCGACCCGATCCCACAAGAATTAGTTCAGAAAAAGCCTAATGAAATCTCGGTGATGACATTCAATGTTGAAAACTTATTCGATGCAACTCACGACAAAGACCGCGAAGACTACACCTATTTACCTTTCAAAGATAAGCACACAACTGAGGTCAAAAGCTTCTGCGCAAAGCAGAAAAGTCACTATCAAGACGAATGCTACGGGCTTGATTGGAACGAAGAAATCATTAAAGTTAAGCTTAACAATGTAGGCACCGTGATTCGTTACATCGACGGCGGCAAAGGCCCAGATAATATACTGTTTGCCGAAGTTGAAAATCTTTCGATCTTAAAACGCTTAGCTAAAGAACAACTAAGCGACCTTGGTTACCAAACCGTGGTCTTAGTCGAAGGCCCTGATTTAAGGGGCATTGATCCGGGTTTTATTTCGAAGTTTCCGCAGGTCGGCGAAGCAACATTGCACTTGGTCCCCTACGAAGACGTAAATCCCGAACAGCTGAAGTGGGCAAAGCGTTCGCGCGGAATACTAGAGGTTACAGTTAAACTACCGAACAAAAAAAACTTAACTTTCCTATCTGCCCATTTTCCATCTCAATCTAATCCGGTGGCTTGGCGCGCGCAGGCGATTCAATTTGCTAAAAAGTTAATGGCTGATTATCAAAAGCAAGGTAGGGCCGTTATTTTTGGTGGGGATCTAAACATCACAGCCGACGAAGAAGAAACACAAGGCTTCTTTAAAAACCAAATGTCTGAGGTCGGTCAGGTTTCACACCTTGTTGGCTGCAAAGAGTGTGAAGGTTCACACTTTTACCGCGGGCACTGGTCGTTTTTAGATATTTTAGTTTATTCAAATAATTTGCCTACAGCTTCGAAGCTTGAATTAATCACGGACTCTTTGCAGGTTGTAAAAGTTCCGGTACACATGAAACGTAATGGAACGCCCTTACGTTTTGATATCGGAAAGCGCGAAGGAGTTTCTGATCACTTCCCTCTTTATTCTAGACTTCGGCTGCTTGAGTAGCAGCCCAGCTTCCTAGAATAATTTTTTAAGATCAACGACGGGGCGCGATTCGCAAAAATTAGCCGCTACGTTTAAAGTATTTCGGCCAGCAAGGAAAGAGACCGAAGAATCGGTATAAGTTGCTGTTCGAGTGTAAGCTGGTAACTTCTTTGCGTTTTTTGCTAAAGACTCAAGCTTCAACACACCCATCACCGATGTGCATGCGTCATCCAACTTAATATCTAACACTGATGAGTCATCGGCTGTCTTCATTGACATATCACCGGCTTGCAAACCATAGCGATTGTGTTGAGCCAGTTGCACTGATAATATTTTTGCTTCGTTGCCATTTATTGAAAATTTAAATTTAGACTCATTTAAAGTAACAAAGTTACCCGCCGTTACGTTAACTTCGTCAATCGTTCGCAGGGTGGCTTCAAATGCTGTAGCGTCTGCAGTTTTAGTGATGGTCATTTCTTTAAATTTATTTTTTAAAGTAACATCTGTTCCAGACACCACGATTTTTTCTTCGGTGCCGGCCTCTGAATTGGATCTAAACTGGGCCGATCGGATTGACTGATCTGTATCGAGCTCGACTGAAACAATTAGGTTTATATTTGAAGTTTGTTCGCGCGGACCGTCTTTAAAATTTTGAATTTGCGAAGTTATTTTTTTTAAATTCACTTTGTTCACGATGGCGTCTTCAACTTTTAAACCTTTTTTTTCGGCGTAGTTGTTATCTATCAGAGCTTTAAATAAGTGAATCACTTCAACCTGGCGATCAAGTAAAAGCATCATATGTTTATTACTTTCAAATTGGCTATTCGAAGCTTGGCCGCCCAGCGTGTTGGCAGACCCGCCCGCCTTGGGGATAAACGTGTCTTTTGCTTGGCAGGCGGTTAAAAAACACAAAGCTAAAATTGGTGATACTCGTAATAAAGATTTCATCGTTTTCCCCTTGAAATAACGTCTCCTTATACTGAAAAACACCCCAGGGGTCGAGGGTCTTGACGAAAACCTAACCAAGTTTGAAAAATAGATAAGACTGTCTAGCGGCTGTACACTGACAATTTTAATTTAAGACCCTGATTTTTAAAGTCTAATTGTGAACTTATGCGCAAATTTGAAAACTCAAATTTCCACGACTCGGGGTGTAGAATAATGGCGCCGGCCAGGTTTGCTTCGTTAGCTAAGCGTTCTATTATGGCCCTAGCGTCGCCTTCTTCGAGTCGATGACCGTAGGGAGGGTTTGTCATAAGCCACAAGTTTGAGTTCGCTTTTAGTCGCTCTAAATCGAAATCAATACTGTCTTCGCGAAAGGTCTCGATTTGCGAATCGGCTAGCGGAAAAACCTCTTTGAAAAGTTGAAGATTCTTTTGCAGATTTGCGATGGCTGACTCTTCGAAATCAATCGCAATCATTTTGAAGGGCTGAGCTTTCGTTAGCCAGCGGTAATTTTTAGCCCAAACATCAGATCTGAATAATTTCGGACGGTTCATAAATTTAAACCAGCTGTACGAACGCTTAAGTGAAGCTTCTTTCGCCGCCGCCACTTCGAACAAGATAGTGCCTGAACCGGCGAACGGATCAATCACGCTTAAGTTTTGATTCAGCGTGGTTTTCTTCATTAATTGACGAACCATCATGGCCGCCAAGTTCTCTCGAAGCGGGGCTTCGCCGCGATACTGGGCGTAACCACGCCGGTGCAGATGATCACCCGAAGTGTCTAAACTAACCGTAACTCGGTCTTTGTCGATGCGAAAATAAACCGTTACTAAACCCTCATCGGTATTAGCACCAATTTTAAATTTCTTTTTTCCCAATGTATTCGTGATCGCTTCGATAATATTTTTTTCGTGATTCAGTCTTGATTTGTGATGCTCAACTTTGACTTTAATTGTCTGCGGCCCTAGCCACTTTTCGATTGCAAATTTTCCTAATTCTTTTTCAAGCTGATCGAAGTAGCGCGCCTCAAATTTCGCGACCCGAATCAGCACGCGATTTGCTAGTTTTGAAAAAAAATTGATTTGGTAACCTAAGTGGTCTTCTGTTTCAAACTCAATGCCGCCTGGCCAAGTGTCATACGCGGGTAAAGCACTGCGGGTGGGTTGGCCGTCAAGGTCCATCATTTCAAACCAGAAATCTTTTAGCTCGGCCGCAAGTTCAGCTTCGAAACCGACCGGGCAGCTTACGTAAAATTTTGCCAATTAAAATCTCCAGTATAAATCAAAAAAACCATAGTAACCGTCTTGTGGATCTAAACGTAATTTAGTAATATCGGTGGCGTTAATCGATGCCTGCGCATGAATACGATCAGCAATCCAAACATAAGATAAATAACCGCCTAAGGCCTTCTTTTCAAAATTGTAGCTAGGCCCCACTAGAAAACGATCCCAATTACTTAGGATGACTTCGTAGCCAGACTGAAATGAACTTGAACCTAAAGCTTTGATGGCCGCGGCGTCTCCGGCTTTTTCCCACTTAATTAAACCTAAACTTACGAAAGTATGACTAATCAAAGATTCTGAGGAAAGGGAGTCCCAGTACAAGTTTAAATTAAGCGAAGCTTCACCTTCTTGCACCAGACGAACAAAGGATAGACCAGTTGCCAAGGTCGTTGACTCACTATCATAGACTTTCGCTTTAAAGCTGGCGTTCGGCTTACCGAAAATATTTGCAGTTGTTAGCGTACCCAACGTTAGCCAATCATTATAACCATACAAAAGATTTCCGAAGTAATTTAATAATATTTCACGCTTGTAAAGAGTTTGCGCCGTATCTCCAATAACGAAACCTTGGTACACCAAAGGGCGATATTTTGATGAAACGTTCATAGCACTTTGACGAATCAGTAAATCAGTCGTACCGACGTAATCGACGTTTCCGATAGTTAAGTCCATACGGCGAATGACATCACCCGTTTGAATAAAGTATTTTCTGGATTGTCTTAACAATTTTAAGCGCAATTCGAATTTAACCGGCGACATGGCTCGAATTGAATTAACTTCAACAAAGCCGATCACGCCCAGACGTGCATTTCTAGAAATGACCGGCAGAATCTCACCTATTTCCCAGTCGTCGCGATCGCTGATGGCCGTCATTTTTTGATGATCAACAAAACTTTCAACTAAAGCCGTGCGATACGGGTTCGCATCTGCAAAAGCAAACTGCGGCGTACAAAGTACGAAAAAAAATGAAATAAGCTTCGAAAGAACTAATCTCGAACTTGAGGATGAAAGTTTACACATACCAATGACAATACTAACGAAAGTAGACCAACTCCGAAAGCATAAAATAGCCCGAAGCGGTCCGTTAACATTCCGACCCCCAAGTGCATAGTAATCACGCAGAAACTTTGAAAGCTAAGAGCAAAGGTAATAAATTTTCGTTTGTGCATCCCGGTTACGTGCGCAATGTAGGCAACCGAAATTGGATAGAACGGAGCCATTGTCAAACCGACAACAGCCAAAAAGAATGGATGAACATATAACCCAAGTAAGATCGCGACCACCGAAGCCGCCAGTGAAAAATTCATTTGAACTTTTAACGAGCTTTTGAAATTTTTGACTGCGAAAAATAATCTTCCTAGAAGCATAAACAAAAAGAAAAGTGCCACGTAATTACTAGATTGCTCGAGATTCATGTCAAAGTAAGTTCTGACGTACAAAGCAAGCCGAGTTGAAACCAAAATTTCTGCAGCCACGTAAAATGCAAAAATACCGCCAATAGCAAATAAAGAAAATTTTGTAGCCTTTTGTTCTTTTTGCTCTTTGGTATGCTGATGTATTTCAAATTTTGGCTCGGCACCGATAATTGATGCTACGACAAAAACTAACGCGCACAATCCCGACGTGATAAAAAATGCACTTCTCCACGACCCAAGCCATTCCGGCGCGCGTGAAGCCAGCAGCGGTGCAAGTAAACTTGATAAGCCGTAAATAGAATGCAAGGCCGAAAAATACTTGGGTTGTTTAACAGACTCAACGTTTTCGGCCACGATTAAATTCTGCACGACCGTCATCAAGCCTAAGCTAAAGCCAAAAATAATCGCGCTTGCGACGTAAGTTAAGAAGGTTGGTGAGATACCCATACCGAACATTCCTACGGCCATAGTGAAAATAGAAATCACCAGAAGACGTGCTAAATTCATAAACCGCATCAACGGAGCCGAGATGACATTGCCGGCGAAAGCCGCGGTTGACGCCAGCGCAAATGTTAATGAGCCCTCGGTATTGGTTAATTTGAAATAATTTAATAAATCCGGAAACAATGGTCCGCGAATATTATCAGCTAGACCGAAAACGAACATACTTAGACAGGCAAACACCAGAGCCCATTTATATCGCGGAACTGACAGAATCATAGCGGACGACCTTTGAAAAACGTGTATCCAGTTAAAGCTCTAAAATTATTTCTTAGAGCCTAGTACGTCTTTTAGGATTTTAAAAGTGCTAATAATTTTTTTACGATCAACTTCTGGGTAAATAGAAAAGTCAATCAAAGGTCGGTCTCTAAACGCTATACAGTACAGCAGCGAATCTTCTGTTGGTGGTGTTCCGTTGTAGACTAAATAAATAAAAGATTCGCGGATCAGATCTTCTTCGTTCCAGCAACTGAAAGCAAGGCGGCCTAGCGTGCTGTTAAATTTCGTGATTTCAGCTTGTGCAGTCGCGCGTGCATAGTCTCGGGCAAAAGCACTAAAACGTGCTTTGTAAGCATCGCGAAACTCTTCGGGGCTAAAAGTCATATTGCCGTTTTTGTCATAGACTGCGTAAAGTGATTCAATGTAATGCAGAATAATCGACATTTGTCTTAGATCCGCCGTCTCAACTTGGCTTCCTTTAAATTTTGGATTAATTCGGGCGACTTCCATCAAATCAAAATAAAACGCCGAAAACTGCGCCGCATTTAAAGTTTGCACGTATTGGTTAAGATATGAAAGATTCGAAAAATAAAATTTAAAATTCTTTTTTAACTCGTTGATTGCGCAGGCTTCTTGATTCCAATAAAAATCAAAACCATCGATTTCAGTCAAGTTACACCCACCGCGAGTCATACCGGCACGAATTTCAGCCAAGGTTTCACCGCCGCCAGAAACAAGCATGTTCACGTATTGAACGGATTCCATATAGCTCATTCTTCCGTCACCATTGGCTGAATACGTCAGTAAGTCAGCTTGCTTAAAGCTTTCCGCACCTGCATTGGCTGAACGTTTATCGAAAGCCTTACTTTCAATTCCAAAATCTCTGAAATCAGCGTACCAGTGAATCAAACCTTCTTCGGTCATATAAGACTGCTTAACTTCTTTCGATGCGTAACCCGCCGGGATCTCGCTGGTAATGGGCGTAACTCCCCAGCCGATCAGTAGTTGACGGGCAAGTACCTTTGAATACAATCCGCGCGCAAGATCTTCCCAGTTTTGGTCCCAGTCATTTTGATTAGCGGCAATCACCATCTTTTTAAATCGATAAACGACTGGTCTACTGGTCAGAAATTCTGCGCGTAGTTCGTCAAATGCTCGTAAAATTTTAGTCTGTTCGAACTTATCAAATTTATTTAAAATATATTCTAAGTTTGGATCAAAGGCTTTCAACTTGAGCTGAATCTGCGCAATGGGAACGCGGCTTGCGTTCGGCGTCGTTTGATCGATGAAATGCATGTAAATACGGTAGATCGCGACTTCCCGCTTAATATTTGAAAAGTGCAGCGCAGTTAAACCCGTTAATTTATTAATTTCACCTTCACGGCCCGAATCAAAAACACGCATCAGTAATGTTCTATAAAAATTAACCAACGTAGAGCCATTGACTTTTATAGGCAAGATATCTAAGCGTGCGATTTCTTCAACCACCGGGTTTAGAGTTTCTAACAAAATGGTTTGCTTATTCTTATACTGGACTGAATTTTCGAGCAAAATCAACCAGTCTTGAATGTAGTCGATTGCCTCGTTCATTCCCACACTTGTGGCGATTTCAAAACGAATTGTTCCTTGCACTTGAATAGCGTATAGTCGCAATACTTCCGTCAAATTATCAATGAATAACTGATAATCAGCTTCGGTTTGCAAAACGTAATTTCCAACTAAGACATTCTTCACTTTACTTGCTAGCCTGATAATATCGGCCTGTTGCCCTTGAGCTAAACTAAAATGCGAAATAAGACGTTTAAAATCTTCAAACTGATAAGTCGAGCGCGCCACACTGGTTGCTTTCATTAAATTCTTAAGAGACATATTAAGCTGAGCAAATGCATCGCGAATCAGATTTTTAGAAATAGCCGTTTCACCCTTTTCGAAGGTGAATACTCTGGCGTACGGAATAAGCGATTTTAGTTCGGGTTTCAATGCAACTAAAAATTTACGAAGATCGCTAATTTCTTTTTTAGTAATTTTTTGCTCGGTTCCACCAAGAATTGCACTTTTAAGTAGTAACAATTCTTGGGTCGCTTCTTTTGAAATTTCGGCATCCGCCAAAAAGTTTTTAAATATTTCAAATAGGTCTTCGGCCGTAAACGACTGGGCATCCGAACGACCTTCGACCCGAGTCTGAAATTCATTTAAAGTTTTATCTAAGCAGTTAAAACTTTGATCAACGTCTTTCGCATTAGTTTCTGATTTTAAAAATGATTTTAGCTGATTCGAGACTTCTTTCAAGCAGCTTATAGAGTCTTTATTGACAATCAAAGTATTTTGTTTTTCAGGCTTACCTTTTAAAAATTCGGTACACGATGAAAAATGAAGGCAAATACCAATGGTGAGTAAAGATTTAGCTGCGTTTCTAAATACGTTTTTCATTTTTGTTAACCTGTTGAATTGCTTAAATATCATAACCAGCTCCAATCCACACCTGATCTAAGTTTCGAAAAGGCCCCAAATTTGAAACGGTTTTATCCGCTGTTTCTATTAAAATCACATCCACCCAAAAAGACCAAGGGCCCCGCACGTCAAAACGATTTCTAAAACGAATTTCCGTGAACTCATCTTTTGTGCTCTGACGGTACTGGGCGCTCGACTCCAGTAATAACTTCTTAAATAAAATATCTTTATAAGTCACATTCAGCTGCAGAGCTTGACGAAATAAAAATCTTTGCGTGAGCGATGCACGGTCTGCCTCTACATCGGGGCCTGTTTCTTTTACGCTTCCGCCCACGGTATCTAAATAAGATAGGCCAAGACTAAATGGTCTGAACTTATAAACAAACTTAGGGCCAAAACTAAGACTTTCTTCGATAATCGGCACGTTATATCCTGCTTCAAAAGCCGGGCTTTGCGGCTTCGTGTAAAGTACAGAAAACTGCAATAATCCCCAATCATCTCGGTAGCCCATGTCGGCAGCGTAGATGTTTTCTAAGTAAGTTTTCGGTGTCACATCTACGCGAACGCGTGTGGTCACAAGTATGGTTTTGTAAGCTAAAGCCAGCTGATGAGCCGGCTTATAAGCGCCCGAGATATTAGAGAAAAACCCTGTCTTTTCTCCCAATATGAAGTTCGCTGCGTAAACGGGTTGAAAGACCACGTCACTGGTTTCAGGGCGGCGAATATCATAATCAATGGGATAGACTTGGCCTTGAAAGCGAATATTTTGCGGAGGGTTTGAAAACCATGGATTGCTGCGCTCAAATTGACCGTCTTTCAATTCGTACCCAGGGCCTTGATCAGGAATGTAAATGGGCGAGGCAAATAATGTAAGGCCCCACAAAGATTCATTTTTCTCCCAAAAAATGCCCGTCATACCTTGGTTTTCAGGGCTAATCGGGTTCCAACGAAACTGCGGCTGAAAAAAACCTAAATTCCAGTCTTCATCTAATGACGACCAATGAAAAAGTTTACGCCCCACGTGAATCGTCGAATTCGGATCGATCTGGTAGCTAAAATAAATTTCACGAATATTCAGATAGCTAAGAACTGATTCACCAACCGCATAGACTCCAGTTAAATTTAGCATAAAAGGGTCAGGCTTATTGACGTCAGATTTTAATGTTGCGCCCACAAAACCAAAGCTTTTTTTATCGGTGTTTTCGTAATCGGGGCTTAAGAACGAAAGACTATCGGCCTCTAAAGTTGTCTTAATCTCAGAACGAGACACCACCGTAAAGCAAACAACAATTAAAACTAAAAGAGATTTGGCGATATTCATACAATATATGCTTACAAGCCGTATGCCTTAGAAATAGCATCTGATCGAACCTAGTAGATTTAATAAGCCTTTTAAGGGGGTTAAGTCGCTAACTCTAGACACCTGCCGGATTTTGTAAATATCATAGCAAATATGAAAGTTTTGATTATACGGTTTTCGAGCATTGGAGATGTAACTCAAGCATTAAGTATTCCCGGTCTCATTAAAACCTATTTGCCTTCGGCTGAAATACATTTTGTCACACGTGAAGATCTTTCATCTTTGGCAGAGAATAATCCAAATATTCAGCATGTTTGGAAATTAAACAGAAAAACCGGTTTCAGCGGTTTGCTAAAATTAGTCAGCGAACTTCGTAAAGAAAAGTTTACGCATCTGTATGATGCACATAATAACTTACGATCACTTTTAATTAGATCGCTATTATTTGTTCCAAGTACATTGGTTAGACCCATGTATCGTTTCAAAAGATTTCTACTCATTAGATTTCAAAAAAACTTATTTGAAAAACCTTTTTCAGGACAGCGTGATTTATTAAAGCCTTTAGAGAAATGGAATTTTAAATTCTTCTTACCACCGCCTCCGCAACTTTTTCTAGATTTTGAATCGCGCGATTATGCAAACCGTATTTTTAACGATCATCATTTAAACAACGCTATCGTACTGGCGCCGTCGGCATCGTACGAACTAAAACGTTGGCCGCTTGAATACTGGCATCAGTTGATTAAAGATTCTCCGCAAGAAAAATTTATCGTGCTGGCCGGTAAAACGGATACGTTTACGAATGAGCTAAGTAAATATCAAAACGTATTAAATCTAACAGGTCAGTCTAGCCTGACTCAATCAGCCGCACTCATCGAAAAAGCAGCGATGCTCGTCAGTAACGACACAGGACTTTTACATTTTGCAGAACAGCTAGGTAAACCGGCCATCGCCTTTATGGGGCCCGCACCTTTCGGGTTTCCTTCAAGACCATCGACTCTCATTTTAGAACGTCAGTTAGCATGTCGTCCGTGTAGCAAACACGGCCAAGGCCCTTGTATAAATCCTGTTTTTCAAGAATGTTTAAGGGACATCAAACCTAACGAAGTCACCACGAAAATGACAACTCTCCTTTCGAAGGTGAAAGTGTGATCTATTTTTACCGTGTTATTTTTACGATCATAAAATGCATCGTTTTAATATTAAAGCCTTTCGCCGGCGCAAAACTAAACTTATGGATCGGCCTACGCGGGCGAAGCACCGAGCTTATTCGCCAGAAAGAAAAATCTTTTTGGTTTCACGCCTCTAGCGGCGAGATCGAATACGTCAAATCCGTCATCATAGCTTTGAAAAATGAAAATCCAAGTGCTTTGATCTACGTGACTTATTCATCTCCCTCTGCTGAAAAGTTATTTTCGAATATCAAACCTTATGTGACACAGTTTTTACCGCTACCTTGGGATAAACCTGCGCCAATTCAAAACTTATTGAAGGTGCTAAACCCTGGTGCAATTATTTTCTCGCGCACTGATTTCTGGCCTGAACTGATTTACCAGGCGAACAACTTAAACGTACCGATTTATATTGTTTCATATTTCGGTCGCTTAAGTAAATTTCGTAAATTGATGGCCCGCTGGCTATTTAGCAAAGTTAAATACATTTCCTGTGTCGACGAGCTTTCAGCCGCGCAATTGAAGTCAGTCCTTCCTGGCACAGTTCAAATTTCAGTCGATGGCGACACCCGTTTTGATCAGGTTTTCTGGCGCCTAGGTCAATCGACTAAAGTGCATCTAAAAACTTCCCAGCCTGTATTTATTTGTGGTTCAACTTGGCTACAAGATGAAGAAAAACTTTTTCTGATTTTTGACGGTTTGTTTGCAAAAAATTATAAAATAATACTAAGTCCCCACGAAGTAAACTCGCCGAATATCAGTCGCTTGGCTACGACTATTAAAAAAATGGGGCGAAGCCTTCAGATTTTGTCAGAACAGAATAAGTCTAATATCGAATTAACGGCCGATTTTTTATTAATAGATGAAATAGGCTTTTTAGCCGATTTTTACCGCTATTCGCAAATTGCATTTGTTGGCGGGTCATTCAAAGAGAAGGTTCACTCGGTAATGGAGCCTTTATGCTGCGGTCTACCCGTTCTTCTGGGCCCGCATTTCAGTAACAATCCCGAGGCAAAAAAATACGCCCAGCATAAAAATCCACAAGCTATTTATATTTGTCAAAATTCAGATGAGTTGCTATCAGCAATTGAGCAGATCGAAGAAACAGGCCTACTTAATTTGCAGACGCAGATTCAGTCTCTGATGAGGCTGAACTTAAATGCGACAAAAAAAATTACGATTCAACTTCGAAACAGCTTTCTAAAAAATTAAGATTACGAATTCCGTACCAACTGATTTTCTCGCCGTCGATTAACTTCCCTCTGAAGCCTTCTGTCATCATTTTCGAAAAATGTTCAGCGAAGGGGTAGGGCTCGGTTGAAAATAAACAAAAGGCTTTTTTCAACTCGTCTTCGCTTAATTCGGGGTACTTCTGGTTTCGCTTCAGCTCGACCCCTGCCAGTCTTAAATTTTCGGCGATAAATGTTTCTTGCCCGATCACCATAAAGGGTTTTCTCCAAATAACATATTCAATCAAAGTTTCGGGAATTTGCGCGTCGCCATCAATCAGTGCGTTTTGCCAAAACTTAGTCTTCGAAATCAGGCTGAGATTGGGTTTTAAGAAACCAGCAATAGTCAAATAACGTTCTCCGTAATGAGTCAGCTGCTCATTCTTAAGTCTTTGTCCTATTTTCTTTAAAAAAAGCGCACACGAGCGAAAACCTTCGACATTCGATGAAATAAAATCAATACCGTTTTCGATGAGCAGCTTGGCCATTTCTATTTTATTTTCTTGTTGATCTAAAATAACCAAATCAGGCTTTAGTGAAACGATCTTTTCGATTTGCAGCTGTTTTGTTCCGCCCACCGTCTGAATGCTTGAAATCTTATCAGCTGGGTAGATGCAAAACTGCGTTCGACCGACCACATTCACTCCAGCCGCGATTAAAGTTTCAGTCCATGAAGGAACGAGGCTGATTACGCGGGTATTTTCACTCATCAACTAATCGTGTCAAAGGAGTGGTGGTTGAGTCAAGAAGCTGTCTTGGGTTAAGCTTTGGCGAAATCACAACCTTGCCAAAAGCCGAACAAAGGCCCAACAAAGGATAGATATGAGCTCTTTTTTTCCAATTCGCCAGAAGTCGACCGCACACACTTTTCAAAAAGGTGATTTACTCGTTCTATTTGGTGAACTTTTTAACCGTGGCTACGCCAACGGTTTAGTCGAAGAAGCCGAGAAACAGGGAATGACGATCGTTCGCGCAACAGTTGGTAGACGTGATGAAAACGGAAAATTACGCGCTCTCACGCTGGAAGAATCAGAAAGTATTCCGAAGCCATTTATTAATATCCCTTTGGAAGCGGGTTTTGATTTAGAAACCGACGACGAAGGAAAAACGCCCAATGATTATTTAAGAGACGTTAAGCTGAGCGACTGGCAAGGGGCCTCAATCGCGCCCGCGAGCTTAGTCGTCAGCCGTGAAAAAGGTCGCATCCGTTTTCGTGCACAGACGCAATTTTTTTTAAAAGAGCTTGAACAATATATTCAGCCCGGAAGACATGTTCACTTTGCGCACTTAATGGCTGGCGGAGTTCCCCGTTGTAAAATCGTAATGCCTTTGATGAACCGCGTGTTTAAAGGGATTGGCGATCGTTTTATCGCATCTGAATTATTTTGGAATAGCGGAATTGGAAAAGTTTTAGAAATGAACTTCCACGAAGTTACAGCCGAAACTTTCAATATTCTCATTACTGAGTCGTCAGACCTACGTGAAAGAATAAATTCTCAAAACGGGCACGTCAGCTATGTCGCCTATGGCTATCACGGTACCGAAACTTTGGTAAATGATAAATTACAATGGCAAGGTTACGCACCCTACATTCAGGCATGGGCCAAATTATCCTTAGAAGATTACTCGGCGGCCTGGATGAAAAAAGGCGTGAATAGTTGTGTTTACAACTGCCCAGAAATTCTGACTAACTCAAGCTCACTATTTCAGGGCTTAGAAATTCCCCTTTATAATTTAATACGCTCATTCGAAAAAGAAAATCCGGCTCACCCGATCACCGAAAAAATGAAGCTTGAATGCAAAGAAGTTTTAAAAGACGGCGTCACATTAGACAGCGTTTACGAATTGGTCGATCAATTCTTAAACGCCCCCGAGACTAAAAACATGGGTCAGATGGCCAATTGGCCGCAACATTCGACGAAAGAACAGTTGGCCATTACTCTGCAAACTTCCGATAAAATCATCGCGCTACACAAAGACGAGAAAAAATTAATGACCAATACTTTAAGTGAGCTGATTTTTCGCGCCTGCGGTTATATTATGCTGCACGACGGTTATAGCCCGAAAAGCCCGGTCGCGTGGATTGGTCACGACGCCGTAGTGAAAACTTTAATCTAAACGGGAGCTTCTATGTCGCGTAAAATTGCAATAACCGGTGGCCCCTCGGGCGGAAAAACAACCTTAATCGATGCCTTAAAGCAAACCTTCGGCGCTAAGGTGAAAGTGGTGCCCGAAGCGGCTTCGATTTTATATAAGGGCGGCTTTCCCCGCGCCAAAGACTACAACGGATACTTTCACGCCCAGAAAGCGATTTTTTTTACTCAGCGCGAACTTGAAGAGCTGCGGATGAAAACGCATCCCGATGCCTTAATCGTGTGTGATCGTGGATCGCTTGATTCGCTCGCGTACTGGCCCGATAATGAAGAGCATTTTTATAAAACTTTACATACGGATCGCCAGACAGAATTAGCGCGCTACGACTGGGTGATTCACTTAGATACGGCAACCGAGCATGATTATGATACTTCAAATGATATTCGTACTGAGAATTTTCACGAGGCGAAATTGCTGAACGAAAAAATTAAAAAAAGCTGGGAAGGGCACCCTCAGCGCATAATCATTACGGCCGAAAACGACTTTGTTTCAAAAATGAACAAGGCCACAGCGGTTATCGACGCCATTTTAAATCAAAAAGCATACGCTGACATAACTTTAATTAAATAATTATTTCACTAAAGAATCTGGTTTCGATAACCAGATGAAATCAGCGCGAGGGCCTTCTGTCACGGAGGGCTGCATTTCGGTCAGCATTTCATCGTCACTGTAACCTTCGGTCCACAGCTGAGAAATAGTTCGAATTCCTATCAATGAATTACGCTGCTGAATGCGCCAAGCTAAACCGCCGCCAAACTGCGCGTGAAATTCTCCGACGATGATGACCAAAACCTGATTTGGGTGCTTCGCTAAAAACTGCACCGCTTGCCACGCCATGGTGTCGTCCCAAGATGATTGGGCCATGAAGCAACGATCTAAGCTTGCGCAATGTGAGCCTGCTGCGACTGCGAAGCGCTCTTTATACGAATCTCGACCAACTGAAAAATTTGGCGGTAACAGCGCAAGCTCGGCCGAAGTTAAGCTTTCAATTCCACTGCGTGAGATTTTCGAACTTATGAACCGCGGAAGATTCAGCGCAATCGAAAACTCGCCTCTATTCGCCTGCGGAAACAACAGCTGCTTTTTGTAAAAATCAAAATTAAACCCCTGCTGCCAAGCCGTTAAGTTAAGAAAAGCAGCTTCGGTGATTTCACCATTTACGTATTGGTCGACGAAAGACTGATCGGGGTAGTTTAGAAACTCGAGACCCACTGATACATTTAACCCCGCGTCGCGAAGTTTAGCTAGAATCTGAAGGTGCTGCGCCTGGTGGGCCGCTAGGCCGTGGCTTTCGCCTAGGATAACAACCGACCCGGGCTTCACGCCTAAAAGCGCTTGATCTATCGTGGCTGGATTCAAGGATTTACCCTCGAAAATTTCAGCCCGAACAGTAAAAACAACGAAAAATGTTGCTATTAAGAGCAAAATAACTGGTTTACGCATCATGTACCCCCGACTTACGTATATTCCATTGACTAGGCGCTGTAAACTTACTTATATTCGTCCTTTCATTATTGAGGTGTCTTATGGCAAAAAAATCGGGTCGAATCATTGTAACTTTAGAATGTACTGAAGCAAAAGCTGCAGGAAAAACAGTATCTCGTTACACGACAACTAAAAACAAAACTAAAACTCCGGGTCGTCTTGAAAAAAAGAAGTACAATCCAAATATGCAGAAGCATACAGTTCATCGCGAAACTAAATAGTTTTAGTCATGATTCTTACAGATAAAGAAATTCTGAATCATATGGAAAAAGGGCTCATCAAAGTGGAGCCCTTTCGTTTATCTTGTCTGGGTACAAACTCATATGATGTTCACTTAGGTAAAACCTTAGCGACCTACGAATCTGACATTTTAGATGCCAAAGCTCACAACAAAATTAAAACTTTTGAAATTCCACCAGAGGGTTTTGTATTAATGCCGACGTCATTCTATTTGGGAGTGACTGAAGAATACACAGAAACCCTTGCGCACGTTCCTTTTTTAGAGGGTAAATCAAGCGTAGGCCGCCTAGGTATCGATATACATGCCACTGCAGGTAAAGGCGACGTAGGGTTTTGCAATCATTGGACATTAGAGATTTCTGTTAAGCAACCCGTTCGCGTTTACGCTGGTATGCCCATCGGTCAATTGATCTACTTTGAAACCAAAGGTGAGATCGAAAACATGTACAATAAAAAAGCCAGCGCTAAATATAATACCAAAACGACTCTTCCCGTCGAATCGATGATGTTTAAGAATAAATTTTAACATGCCCTTAACTAAGGGCTAAATAGTTTGCGGCATTGCAATATTTGCGGTGCTGCTTGAGTTTGTTTCTGAGGCAGCAGTAAGCCTAAAATTCCACTGTAATCGCCCGTTTTTAAAAGTGGTTCTTTCAAAATAAGCTGCGAAAAATATTTTTTATTTCTAAGTGAAATTGTTTGTGCCAAACCTTCAAAGGTTAGAACACTTTTTGAGTCTTGCATCATACTTTGTATAGCCGCCAGGCCACGGTTTAATTTTAAAAATTCATAATGCAGCTCAAGCCCTTGATCAAGGGCCCACAATGTCCAAGCTTCTAAGGATTGCTCGGCCTGAGGACTTTGCTTGTTCTGTTGAACTTTGCTTTTAACTAACTTTAAAAAATCAACATAACTTAACTGCTTTGAATCGGCCTTCGCTAGATTTAAAAAGTGTTTAGCAATCAGCTGCGAATTTTCTAGTTTGATGCCTAACGAAACCAGCAGTGCACTTTCGCGAAGTTGCCTGTTCAGCTCGCCCGTCATCCCGAAATCTAAAATATTTACGGTGATCTCGTGATCGGACACTGATGCTAAAATATTACCTTGGTGCAAATCAGCATGAAAGAAACCACTCTTAAAAAAAGCTTGCTCAATCCATAGCTCGGCAACTTTTTCAGAAACTGCTCTATACAAATCGGGGTAGATAACTGCGTATTCGCCAAATTCTTTAGCGGGCTTTTTGCCAAAGACGAGGTCTTGCGACATGAGCTTAGAATTTTCACCAAATAAATGAACCGACGGCACTTGAAAAGAAATTTCGTTCTTTTGATTCGCATAATTAAAAATTTCTTTCGAGGTATACACAGTCTTAGCCCGGCCCTGATTTTTGAGCGTTTGGTCTAAATGCAGCTCTTCGGCTATCGAACCATGAAGATCGTCAACGAGCTGCGCCAACGAGGGAAGCTGAAACTTCTTCAGATCAGGGTCTGAGTCGATCTCTAATGAAATTCGAGATAAAATTTCATGATCCATGGCCAGTTTTGTTTCGATATCGGGCTTTAAGAATCTAACAACAATACTATTTCGTTCGCCCTGTGCACCCTTCAATTGCGCACGGTGGGTTTGTGCCATGGTGCCTACGCCCAGAGGTTTCTTTTCAAAATAAGTAAAGTCGTTCAAATTAATTTTCTCTGCTTTTAGCAGCTGTACCACTTGCCACCAAGGCACCGGCTTTACCTGACTTTCTAATTTTTGAAAAACTAATTTAAAATCTTCCGGAATATCATCACGACGACCAACGATCTGCACTAATTTTTGCAATTGAGGGCCAGAATTCTGAATCATCGTTAAGAAAATTTCCATCGGTTTTGAGTCCAACGGAAGCTGAATCAATCGGTAAAAAATTTCGGCTTTTTGACCAGAAGGTAAAGCTTTGAAATAAAGCTTAATAATTTTTGCAAGCATCACAGACTGCGCCGTCTGACTTTGGCTAAGTTGAGCCGAATAATGCTCAATCGTCGTTTCTAGCTGGGCCGTCATGCTTTGCTTAAAGCCTTTTACTGAATCAAAATCAGCCTGTCGTAGCGACGCTAAAGAGAAAAAAACAACCGAGTCATACATCCTCTTAATTTGTGCGTCGCGGTTTTTTACGTAGATATCAATTTTATTTTGAACTTTAGAAGAAGTACTTAGATATTTTTTACTTTTCAGCAATGGGTATAATTGCTCGTAAGAAATTTGTTCCAAACTATAATGATCAAATAGATCTAGGCTTTTTTGTTTTTCAATAAATTGTTCGAAAGAATCTACTACTTCTACTTGCGGCAGTTGAAGGCTGGAATTATATACTTTCTGCGCCAGCTCGCTTAACAGCCCGACGTCATTACCCGCTTTTAAAATTAAGCTGACCGACGCTTTTTCAACAGGCGTTAGATAGGTTGACGCCTTCGCCAAAGTTGACTGAACGTTGAAAAGAATTAATAGAATTAATAAACGCACCATATGTGTCTCGATTTAGCACATATCGAGCCGTCGCCTAAAGAACCACGCTTTCTTGCGCGAATTTTAACTGTCGATGTTTTTGACGAGCGACAAATATTATTTCTTCGAGCTTTTGCTCTAGGGAGAAGTAACCGGCTTTGTTGCGTCAGCAATGAAGTTAAAAATTCGACCAAGATCAATGCGTGTGGCTTGAATGTCCCAACCCTTTTGGTCTTTGTCGCGAATAAAGGCTACGAACTTTAATAATTCACCCAAGTTTTTAGGGTTGGGCGGCCGGCCGTTTTTTAGGATGTAGACAAATACACCCAGTAAATCTTCTTCTTTAATTTGCTTGTACGAAACGACCAATTCTTTCAGCAGCGCCTTAAAAACAGGAAATGCTTTAGTTGCTTCTTCTTTATTTAAAAAACCATCTTTGTCTAAATCGTGAGTTGCAAAAATCATTTCAATATACTGAACAACGTGCGGAAATAAATCAGCGTCTGCAAAGTACACAAGTTTTTCTGGGTTCTGCACATGGCCGGCGGCTTTCAGTAAGCTAAGGTAAAATTCTTTTAACTGCTCGGGCTTATAGGTCGACTTCATTGAAGTAAAGTTAGGCATCGATCCAAAGGCATTAGTTTCATCCAAATAAGCCTGTAGCAAGCAATCTTCACTAATGGTACTTCGTGACTTTAAGTCTTTCACCACCGTGCCGGGTAGACAAAGCGCGACGATTTCTTGCTTTACGACCCCTGCACGCTGAATTCCTGAAAACATCTGCATAATAAGTTGATGAAGTTCTTTAAAGTCAGCAATGGCATCACCATTCGAAGGGGCTAAAAATAAATTCGCTTCTCTGAAACGCGATGAAATAAAGGTAAGATTTGATTCTTCGACGGCCTCCAAATCAACCGCTACGCTCTTCAACTGTGCGTAAGCCAGTTCGACTTCGTCAAGAGACACTCCTATCAACGAATTTACACGCCCCAAGTCTTTAGCGTATGCACGAGTGATCAAACGCGAGATCGCGCGAGATAAATTAGATTTTTCAAGATCAGAGTAAACGTACTGACCTAAATCAGATGTAAGAATTTTAAGAAAGCCCCTGCTATCGAAATTTAAAGGGGTAAATGGGTTGATGAATTGTAACATTTCACTAAGGCCGGTACTTTCGCTGAGATTTTTTGAATTTTGCAGTTGGCGGTTCAACTGGGCGACCAAGTCGCTCTGAAAAATAGGGCTACCTGAGATGAACATTTCTGAGATATTTTTTTGATTCTGTAAGTAGATCTCTAGTTCACTAGAAATTTGCGTTAGCACCACCTCATTCAAACCGGGCTGCAAGACATCTTGAAGCCTTAAATTCGGATCATTAAAAATATGAGTCCATAAGCTAGAGAACAGCGCATTCAAACTGGTTTTACGTATTTTTGTCGAAATGTATTTTTCTTCTTGTAGAACCAAGATCAGATTTGTTAATTCATCCGTCGTAATAAGATGGCTGCCTTTCTGAGACAGGTTAAAGCTGAGTGTTGTTTTAACCTTTGGCCAAAGACGAATTAAATTGTGCGCGAACCGTGGATCATTTGATGAATAAGCAGATAAGAATAAATTATATTCAACGTAGTTCAGGTAGCCACGTATACCTACGTTAAAAAGTATTTTTAATTGGGGCCCTCCCAAAACCGAGCTGGCTTCTCCGGTTAAAACCGTTTGCCCAGCCAAAATCACTTTAAATAGTGAATCAAACTTAGGTGGCATACTCAGATTAGCTTTTAAAAGCGAACTCGAAAGATTTTCGGTCAGGTTTTTTAAAGATTTAAGATCATAACGGCCCTCAATCAACTGGCTTAGCTGATAGATGGCGCCCTGTACTTTCGCTTCTTTTATTAAGAAATCTGAGTACGCTAAAGTTGTATTTTTCTTTGCTGATAAGAGATCAAATTCTTTAAAAAGAATCGATATGTTCTTAAACAGATCTGGAATTTTTTTCTCTAAAGCTTTGAAATCGCTTTTTGCCCAGCCGCGATTGCCAAGTTTACTTTCTCCTAAGATCATAACTTTTAAATCGCCTAAGCCATCCAGTAATGGCGCGTTCACTTGAAGCTCGGGAAATATCTCAGCTAAAGGCTCGATTAAATCTAAAATTTCTTCATTAGTTAAAGCCTGAGTTTCTTTAGCATTTAGTAGCTTTTCAACGAGAGCGCTAAGGTCTAACCCGATTTTTTGATAGACAGACCATTTCTCTTCGACTTGAGTTTCGTCTAAGGGATTTAAAAAATATTGGTAACGTAAAGCTTGAAAGTAGGCCTCACTTAAAGTCAGGGCTAATTTTTCCCAGTCGTCGCCTTGTATCGAGTTATTTCCCCCGATTAAGTGTTTCTTAAAGCGTTTAAAAAATACGCGAGATTTTTTAATAGTATCGATGGTTCCCTCTGCGCTTTTCGTAAACTTCGCGGCTTCAACTACTAAATTCAAAACGTCATCGATCTTGTACTCTCTGCCCCCAGCTTTAAATTCCGAAAGAACCTGAACAATAAATTTACTGAATTCTACTTTAGCTAGTTGAAACTGTTTTTCGCTTTCTAAAATCTGAGCTTGCTCGGCAGCGGGCTGCCACTGCATGTTGATGATTTTCATGTGCGGGTTTAGCTTAACAAGTTGCGGTGTAAAGCGAGAAATTAAACTGACAACAAGATCAATTTCTTGCTTCTTGATCAGAGTTTCGCTTCCTCCGAACAATGCAACCTTGAGCTTCATAATTTCAGTTACAAATGCGGGGCTAAGCGTAGTACCGTCCGAGAAAAAATTAACACTTACGAAGTCGGCTATTTCTTTCGGAGTGAATACATTTTTATCTTGGCCTCGAATATTATCTTTAAACGCGATGAAAACATTTTCTAGACATCCAAACGATTGCGTAACCACTTGGTCTGATGCGTCGCCCTTTAAAAAAAGCTTAAGGTCTGAAATAGATTGATTAAGGCACTGCGCACTTTTGACTTTAGCCGATTCATTCGTATCTTTATTTTTTTCATTTAACTTTAGGCCGCAGCTTACTAAAAAAAATGAAAGTGCAAACAAGGCGAAATTCAAACCTGCAGCTGAGCGATTTTTGACTATAAAATTTGTTATAGCAAAGTTTCTAAAAAACATACTGCACTCCCGCGAAAAAACGGTCGTTGGCTTGGTTCTGATTTAAAAAATTATCTACGCCATCAGCTTGCAAATCATTTTCAACCCCTAAGAGGTCGAAGCCACCATGCAAATAAAATTTTTGCCAAGTTTCATGAGACAGCTTAGTCGACACGAGCGTGCCCTTATATTCTCGATCGTATGTCCACGCAATTGAGGTGACAAGAGGTTTTGATCCTAGATAAACGGCTTCGCCCGTAAGGCCAAAAGTTAATGGCTTTTTAAAAACGCTGCGATTCGACGAAAACGTAAAAACACTGTTTTGGCCGTTTTCCATAAGATCTGTAATCTCGCCGCCTTGCATTTCGGCGGCAGCAACACTGACGGAAAACGGTCGAGAAACGTAATCTTTTAAATCAACCGCGAAATAAACAGAATAAACTTTAAGAGGCTTTAAAACCTGCAAAGTTTCGTCGATTAGCGGATTTGTATTTAAAGGTAGATCTTCAAGATACGAAAACGTCGACTTAAATAACCCACGGTCTAAATTGATATCGGCCGAACGAACCTCGTGATTTGTCACGATTGGCGACAGATACACGTTGCCCGTGAAGTCACTAATGGTACCAAATGTTTCGCGCGTTAAAGGAATTTCATTCAACGGATGATTGGCGTACGACACTTGCACTAAGGGCCGCTCGCTATTGGTACCGATAAATACGCTAGCCGTGTGACCTTGATTTTTTATAATATCTGCCGCGCTGTAATCACGAATAGCGTATTTGATTTTTCGAGTCTGACCTTGTACGAATTCAAATTGCTTGGGTGGTCGTTTGGCCCAACGATTAGAAGACGATATCCCGCCTGAATCTTCGTGAACCTCAGGTCCCTGATTTTTCAAAAAAATGGGTTGATAACCACCCTTGATTCCAAAATTTTCGAAACGCACCTGAAACTGTAAGCCGGCAAAACCTTGCTCTTTATAGTCAATAAAATCATTGGTGAAGTAAGATTCGTAAAATCCTAGATTATAATAACGGTCAATAAAACTTAAAGACTGTTTTTTTATACCGACGGCTAAGTAATTTGATTTTTCATTTCCGATAGCGACATAAGCTTCCGGAAACGGAATATAAACCGAGCGTGGCTCGGTAAAAGTGCCGACCGTTAGTTCAACATCCGCAAAAAAGAAACCTTCCTTTTTAAGACCAATCGTGAGTTCTGCTTGGCCCTGCGATTTTTCATCGATTTCGGAATAAGCTAAATAATTAAGTGAACGGACTTGACCCGACACCTTGGGGATAACTTCAGAATGGCTAGGGCCATCTTTAATTTTTACCACCGATGATGAAGCTGTCAGTCTAGAAAAATCAACAGCCGTGCTTGACGTTGACTGCGCCGCCGCAGATTTTAGCATAAAAAAGTAGCCGCAAAAAATCGAAAATATAAGCTTTAAAAACACATTAATGTTAAGCATCTTGAACATACAACCCGAAGCTAATTTATCCGTCAACGTAATGCAGCAGAATGACATTTCACGTAATTAGATTTGTAATAAATACCAATTAGAAATCAAATAGAAATAAGCCAATTTTCTAGCATGAGATAGGAGTCTTTTTATGAGTTCTGTAGAACAGTTAAAACGCTATATGGATGAAATGTGGTTAGATTATACTAAAATGAACCCAGCGGCCAAAAAGATCTATAACTTATTCACGCAGGCTGGCGAAACTGTACAAAATGATCACATAGCGCTTCGTACTTTTAAGCACCCTGATCTTGGTATTCAGTCTTTGGCTCAGCATTTTATCAAGTACGGCTACGTCGATAAAGGTGAATACTTTTTCACAGAAAAAAAGTTATACGCAAAACATTTCGAACACCCGGATAAGAATATTCCGAAAATTTTTATCTCTGAATTAGAACTTGAAAAGATGTCTCCATTTGTTCAAGAGATAATCGCGCAGTGTATTTATCAAATTAATCCGGACGCTGCAAAAGATGAAAAGTTCGTATTCAGCGGAACTCACTGGGTAGCAAATCACGCGACTTTTTTGAAGTTAGCGGCAGAAAGTGAGTATGCTTCTTGGGTTTATGCTTACGGATTCAGACCTAACCACTTTACCGTTAGTATCAATCACCTGCGTAACTTCACCGATATAACGCGATTGAATGATTTCATTAAGGGGAATGGGTTTAAACTAAATGCATCGGGTGGCGAAATTAAGGGAACTTCGGCCGAACTGCTAGAGCAAAGTTCGACCATGGCGGCTGAAGTAATGACCCAATTCGCGGATGGAATGTATGCCATTCCCGGCTGCTACTACGAGTTTGCAAAACGTTACCCCATGGCCTCGGGTGAACTTTACCAAGGTTTTATTGCCAAATCGGCCGATAAAATTTTTGAAAGCACGAATAAAACCAAATGAAAATAACTTTAAGCTTTTTTATTGGATGCTTCATATTTTTAAATTTTGCTTTCGCACAGAAAATCACAGTTAAGCGCACGAAAGGTTCAAGTTCGATTGTTGAAAGTTCGGTTCCACTCGAAGAAGGTATGGTTTACGATTTACAAACCGCTCCCATTTCCGAAAACGTAAGCTATCAATCTAAAGGATTAAGTTCGCGCCAGCATTCATTGATGATTGGCGGAAGTTTCAGCAGCTTAAGCGGCACTAATTATCAAAAAAGTGCGGGTTCGCTAAACGCACGTTACGGTTGGAATTTTACCCAGCTTGAACTGGGAGTGGCTGCCGAAGTTAATTCAACTGATGTTGGCGCCGGTGCCACAACTGATTTTTTATTCGGTGGATACTTTGATTATAATCTAATCGCGAACCGCGACTCAAGAAATTATATCTATGGGCCGTTTGCGTTTGCTGGCTTTGGTTCGATCCAGATGCCTAGCTCGAAAGGTGGCGGATCGGTTTCAGTTGTTGATACAAACGCGGGTGGTTTTTTAACGTGGTTTTTGTCCGGAACTTCGACAGCGATTCGCCTAGAGGGTTACTTTGATTACCAGCAAATTAATACCTCGCTTGCACAGACCGCGGCCACGGGTTTCGGGACGCGTGGGTTTTTAGTCTTTTATTTTTAATTTAGACAAGCAAGTCGTTCTATTTAGTTCGAAATTTAAAATGAATCTGTTTCAAAGCCATGGAGGGTTTTTTGAAAAAAATTTTGCAGTTTACAGCCTTATATATCGCGTCGTTTACAACCATGGGTGCCTTGCCTGCATGGGGCCACAACTCTGTTTTTTTAAATGATAAACCTCAAGTGGTTATTTCCGATCTTGATAAACTTCAGGCCGTCGGAGCATTTTTATTAAGCCGTGATGAGTCAACTAACTTGGGTGTCGCGCAACTAACCCCAGTACAAATGAATCGAATATCAAATGCAACTCACTTTCAGGGAAAATGCGCAGGCTTTGAAGTTCTAAATTCTGAGGAAACATCTGCATCAGGTCGTGTACTTCAGGATCTGATTACCATCACTCGTAAATTAGTAGCGGTTTCTCCGATTAAACTTCCAGATGTGCAGTTTAATCAAAATTATAAAGATTTAGCGACTGCGGCTAATCCCCAAGGTCTGTTGTCGGAAATTCAATGGATTTCTAATTACCCTACCCGCTTTAATAGAGCTCCACAGCCGAATGCCCATGTGGAAGAGCTGAAAACGCGACTAGAAACCCTATTAGCTGATGCGGCTTGGCCCTACTCGATTACCTTGATCGATCACATGAGTACGAAACAAAAAAGTTTACGCTTAACAATCGAGGGGCGACTGCGTCCCAAAGAAATTGTGGTGCTTGGGGCGCATTTTGATTCGATCAATCAATCTTACTTCGGTTCTACTTTAGCACCCGGCGCCGATGATAATGCCTCGGGCGCTGCTAACCTAATAGAAACTGTAAAAATTTTAATGAATGCTCCGCAGCCTGAACGCAGTTTAGAATTTTTTTGGTATGCCGGTGAAGAAAGTGGGCTGCTTGGTTCTTCAGAAATTGCTAAAGATTATAAAGCAAAAAATAAATCGGTCATTGCAGTTCTGCAGTTAGATATGACCTTGCACCCTGGTAACGGGGAACAAATCATTGGCCTTCTTTCAGATTATACCAGCCCTTGGCTGAACGAAGTCTTTAGCAAAATATATAGCTTATACTTGGACGCTAGCTTCGTTTCAGACACTTGCGGTTACGGCTGCAGCGATCATGCATCCTGGACCAGACAGGGGTTCCCAGCGGCCGCACCATTTGAGGCTACGACTCGCACCATGAATCGACTCATTCACAGCGAAAATGACAGAATTAACTCTGAATCAAGTTTAACGCATTCCAATACATTTACCAAATTGGCGACTTTGTTCGCGCTGACCTTGGGTAATTCTAATTTGAAACAGAATTGATTATAAAAAGATTTCGTATTCAGGAAAATTCACATAATCGGCTCTGGCATCAAAGTTAGAAAAAACGTTATCTAACATTTGGCCCCGCATGGTCTCAACTTCTTTAGCTTCTGAGGCCGTGAAATCGTGACCTAAAAATGCAAACGATAAAGTGCCCTGCTCGGTCGAAACAAACCCCGCTAAGTTAAAAGCGGGGTTTTCAAAAAGCCTTCCGGTTTTTAGTACGACCGAGTTACCATAGCTGGATTGCGTACTGAAGGTTCCGTCTTCGTCGCTGGTCGGGTTAAGCAACAGTTGCCCTAGATTAAGTTCGGCTTTTTGACTGACCTGCTTCACGTAAGATAATACTTTAATCATACTAAAGCAGGTTCCAAGGTTGTCTTTACGATCGCCGTTCTGATTGATAGGTAAGCCAGAGCCCGTATAAATTTTCATATCTTGACTGCTCATAGCCAGAGATTTTTCTTGAAATGCTTTAAAACCACTGGCTGCACCTAAAGATTCAAAAATAGCATCAGCTAAATAATTGTTAGAAAATACATTCATGTTCTTTAGATACTTAAATAATGGAGCCGACTGTATTCTTTTACCATATGGGTAAGTCGCTTTATTAATAGTATTTGAGTTTCGAAAGATGACCTGTTCGGTCGAAAATGAATCTGGAATTTTTAGAGACTTATTATTTTTTGCCGCCCACTGAGTTAAATTGGTTTTTGCTTTTTGCGTGCGTGACGCCCAATTTTTTGAATTCAGTATCAACTTTAGATTCTCTTTGGTCTCGTTCGAAGTTACGGGCACATCGTTTAGTTCAAGATGCGGTGCGGATAAAACTGAGATATAAACCCGCGTGGTTTCATCGATAACTAATTCGCGAATTCCCCTGACCCCAACCGAATTTAATTCGGACATAAAGTACAAAAGCTTTTCAGTATTAACGACTGGATCATAATTGGTTTTCAAATAAGCGTCGTAAATACCCGGCCGCCCGCTTACGGGCTTCAAATACCATTCGGTATGATAGCGATAATCTGAGCCCAAAGCTCCTAACGCCCATGCGCTGGTAACAATTTTTGAAAGCGAAGCCAGCGGCTCTAGCTGCGTATCGCGAAACCCACTGTAACTAGATTGCTGATTTTCTAAGATTTCGCAGTAGCTAACGCGGGGATCGTTTTTGTAGAGTAAATTTCTAGATAGAATTGCGGCACTTGGATTAGCTGGGTTTGAGGGCCTTGACGGAAGCTTAAAATCGGTCGCTGCGGTTGTCGAGTTACTTTGCGGCGTACAACCCAAAAAGGTCAATGTCGCTAGAATTACAAAATAGCCAAGCCTCGGCGTAAGGATTTTTTTCATTTCTGGCTTCAAATATAGGCGACTGGTGTTCATTTGGAAAGACAAGCCCTTGAAACCTTTGACAAAAAGGTAATTTCTACAAAATATACCAAGCTATGTCACAACCTACTACACCAGTCTCTTCGGCACGCATTCCCTTAGAGTTCAAAATCAATAAAATCATCGATCACACTGCAGAAATTCGTGAACTTTATTTAGAGTTAACGAATAAGCCTGAATTTAATTTCAAGGCCGGTCAATTTGTGATGCTCCATGTGCCCGTGGAGGGCGCAAAGCCGGCACTGCGAGCCTATTCGGTTGCATCAACCGACGCCCAAAGAAATGGTTTTAAATTAATTTTTAAGTTTGTTGAAAACGGAATCGCTAGTAAATATATCTGGAGCTTGAGCGGCGACGAGCGCCTAACTATGACCGGGCCCTTCGGAAAAGTATTTTTTCAGGAGCCGCCGACCGAGCAAGTGGTCTTTTTGAATACCGGAAGCGGAATATCGCAGCACTTTTGCTTTATTGAGTCACGCATGAAAGACTATCCAAATTTAAAATATAAATTATTTTTCGGTGTACGCAAAGAGCAAGATATTTACTACGAATCAGAACTACAACGTCTGCAAAAAGATTTACCAAACTTTGAATATGACTTTGTTTTAAGTCGTGGTTCAGATGCCTGGGCTGGCAAACGCGGCTATGTACAACACTATTTAAAAGATCTTAATTACAAAAATGTAGCGACCACGTTTTATTTGTGCGGCAACGGCGGAATGATTAAAGAAGTAAAACATCAATTACTTGAAATTGACGGCTTAGATAAATCTTTAGTTTGGTCAGAGGCTTTTGACTAGTGTTCAGAAAATTAAACTCTTATCAGATTGCCGTTGCACAACTTATTTTTGCCGGCAGTATCTGGGGTATTTCATTCACTTGCGTGCGTTGGGCTTTGGAAGATTTTTCGTCTTCTAATTTGATATTTTGGCGATTTGCTATAGCGTTCGTCATTGGCGAGCTGCTTCAGCTCAGCTTTAGCCCTTTAACCTACAAACAATCGTGGAGTGATTCTAAAATTGCGATTTGGGCTGGCGCCGCTTTAGGCCTTTCTATTTTATTTCAAACGCACGGCCTTAATTTCACTTCGGCAACAAAATCGAGTTTTATTACTTCCCTGTACGTGGTGATGTTACCTCTTATTTCGGGAATATTTTTTCGCCACAAGGTAAAACTTTTTCACTTGGTATTAGGTTTAGTGGCCTTTATCGGGATGGGGCTTCTGCTTGATGTACATACGGCTGAATTCGGTTTTAATTACGGTGATATTTTAACCTTAGTCTGCGCGCTAGCGTCGACTTTTCATATTATTTTTGTCGGAAGTGCGGCAAATAAGGTAAAAAGCGCATTTCGTTTTAATAATTTTCAAACTTTTTGGTCTTTAATAATCATCGTTCCATTTTTAATTTACGAGATGAAGACAAAAGGGATTTCGATTTGGCCTGCCCAGGTTCACTTCAAACCTTTATTAGGTCTTTTTATATTAGCGGCTTTTGCCAGTATAGTAGCTTTTTATCTACAAATTCGCGCTCAGCAAGTTCTGACGAATACGACTTCAAGTTTATTATGCTTACTAGAAGCTCCCTATGCTTTTATTTTTGCGGCCGTTTTACTTGATGAAAGTTTGAACGGCGTGCAACTATTGGGCGTGTTAGTGATTTTGGCGAGCTCGGTGGCGTCGGTCTATATAGATCGACCAAAGAATCGACAGGCCTAAGATAACTGCGCCTGCTAAAGCGGTGAACCATTCTGGAAAGTGAAAGAATGGGTCTAACAACATAAAGAATGCTAAAACGCCTAAAGCATAAAATGCACCGTGCTCTAAAAACTGAAATTGCTCTAGGGTATCGTGGGCAACCAAATACAAAGTTAAACCCCGAACGAAAAATGCACCTACGCTTAAACCAATCATAATAACGAATATTTCGTGCGAAATAGCAAAGGCTCCGATAACGCCGTCAAAACTAAACGAGGCATCTAAAACTTCAAGGTACAAGAACATCCCTAAGCCCGTGCTGAGCCACTTCACGTGTTTCAGCTTTGGCCCTTCAAGCAATTCGCTAAGCCCATGTACTATAAGGTAAGTCATAATACCCCAAATATAAGATACGAAAAATGTAGTGCCTTTATCTTCGGGAAGTAATCGGTGAATAAGCAACATGACGACGAAAGCCGTTAACAGTTCAAAACTTTTAAAAGATGATACTTTAGCAATTGGTCTTTCGATTAACGGGATCCAGTGCACATCTTTCTCTTCATTCATGAAAAAATGTAAAAACACCATTAGTAAAAACGCTCCGCCGAAACTGCTGACTGATAAGTGCGCCGACTGCATCAGTGCCGAATACTGGTCGGGCTTGGTGAAAGCGATATTGAAAGATTCGACGATTGAAATATTTCCAACAATGGCAACGATGACGAGCGGAAAAACTAAGCGCATGCCGAAAACCGCAATGAGCATACCCCAAGTTAAAAATCGGCGCTTCCAGACTTCGTCCATCCGCTTAAGTACAGTGGCATTTACGACGGCATTATCAAACGACAATGAAATCTCTAGAACACAAAGTAAAAGCACGGTGAAAATATTCTGAATGACGATGGTCGAGTCATGATGTTGGGACCAAGATAAAAGTCCAGCTGCAGCTAGACCAACGACGAGAGAAAAAATTGGAAAACGAAAATATTTTGTCATAGCTCTTATATTCTCTACATTTTTTACAATTTCAAACTAAAAAAACTCAAGCTGCACTGTTCATTGGTCGATATCAGTCTTGTATATAACTGACTTCGGTCACGTCCAGCGGAGGACACATGAACAAAGTAAGCTCAACAAAACTAGTTGCGATGATTGCGAGCATTTTATTATTTGCAAGCTGCCACCAAACGCAATTTACAAAAGTTGCTGAAGCGACACAAGTATCGCTTGCTGAACCCGCACCTGAGCCCATACCAGAGCCAGTGGTCGTTGTACCACCTCCGCTAGTTGAACCTCCTGAACCGGTTCCTGTTCCACCTCCTGCACCTGCACCGGTTCAGCCTGTTGTAGTTGCACCACCAGTCGTGGTTGTGCCACCGGCTCCGCCGGTCGTGATACCACCGCCCGTACAAAAATCAGGAAAATGCGCAAGCGATTCGTCAACTCGATTATTAACATGTTTAAAATGTGACGTTCCGATGAACCCACCTGCACCGCCGCAGTTTTCTGAAAAAGGTCAGGCACTTATTGACGTTATGTCGATTGGTTGCTCGGTTCCAAATAAAAGTGCTCCAAGAGGTTATGTACCACCGACAAAAGAGCAACTGGTTGCCCGACTTAGTAAATTATCGCCGACATTCTATCCCGATTCAAAAATGAGTACGGCGCAAAAAAATGTAATCGCAAGTCTTAGAAATGATCCAGCAATGCAAAAGAAAATGTTTGGTGGTCGCTGGTATGAGCCTCCGTATTCAGATTCTTTTGAAACTTACTTTGGTGCAAGTGTCGCTGAATTAGTTTATCAAATTTGTTATCAAAGTCCCGAAGCGAACTTTTCTCCAGATTCAAGTTCAGAACTTCATTCAGCCGAATACATAAATTGCATGAGCGCTGGAAACGGACGATGTACAGAAAAAGCAGATTACGTAGCAGCTAACGGTTACCGCGAGAATCTGCAAGAGGCTATGAAAGAATCGATTCGCAACCCCTATGTTGCAAGACCACCGACCCCAGCTAAAAAATGTAATTGGGAAAGTTTCGAAGGAAACTACGAACAAGGCGCCAAAGAGGTTTTAGCGCGCTGGTTGGTTTCGGGATTTAAAGTGGGGATAGAGATCGGATCATTGGCCGGAAAATGCGAAATGATTTCAAAATTACCGAGTGGCTCACAAGAACCACGCGGCCACGTAAAAATGTCTGGCTACGTTTGTAAATAGCTAACTGAGCTGTTCAGCGAAGAGTCTGAACAGCTATACCTTCACAGTATGCGCAACCAATAGAGGCTTCAAGAATTTTGCGGTCTCGCTTTTTTTAGAGTCAGCTACTTTCTCTGGCGTTCCCGTCGCAACAATTTCTCCGCCGTAGATTCCGCCGTCAGGCCCGACATCAATAATGTGATCGGCCGTCTTAACGACTTCTAAATTGTGTTCGATAACTAAAACGGTATTACCTTGGTTCACGAGCTCGTGTAGCAGCTCGACTAGCTTTCGAACGTCATCGAAATGTAAACCCGTGGTTGGTTCGTCTAGAATGTACATGGTTTTACCCGTGCCGCGACGAGAAAGTTCTTTTGCTAGTTTCACTCTCTGGGCTTCACCGCCCGATAGCGTAGTTGATGACTGACCTAGCGTCATGTAGTCAAGACCGACCTTCATGAGAGTTTCTAACTTGCGATGAATTTGTGAATGATTTTTAAAAAAATCAAAAGCTTCGGCCACGTTCATGTCTAGAACATCGGCGATACTTTTTTCTTTGAACTTTACGTTTAAAGTTTCGCGGTTATAGCGCCGCCCCCCGCATGTATCACACAATACATAAACATCAGATAGAAAGTGCATCTCCATTCGGATTTGACCATGCCCCAAACAAGTTTCGCAGCGTCCGCCCTTAACGTTGAAACTAAACCGGCCTGGCTCAAAACCACGAAGTTTTGATTCGGGTAAAGCGGCATATAGGTCTCGGATCATTGGTAACAAACCAACATAAGTGGCCGGCGTCGAGCGCGGAGTTCGGCCAATTGGCCGTTGGTTGATGTCGATTACTTTATCGATGTGTTCAATACCTTCGATTTTTTTGTATGGCGATGGAACTGCGTTAGCCCCAAAAAATTCTTTGGCCAAAATTTTATATAGAGTATCTAAAATTAATGTGCTTTTACCACTACCGGATACTCCGGTGACACAGGTTAAAGTTCCTAGCGGAATTTCTAAATCGACATCTTTTAAATTGTTACCCGTCGAACCAAATAATTTTAATTTTAGACCATTACCTTTGCGGCGCTTTTGCGGCACTGGAATACGACGTTTACCCGCCAAGTACTGCCCCGTCATAGAGTTCGGATTTTTTTCGATTTCTTCGGGCGTACCGATGGCCATTAATTCGCCGCCCAGTTTTCCGGCGCGGGGCCCAAGATCGACCACGTAATCGGCGTAGCGAATCGTGTCTTCATCATGCTCGACCAAAATAATAGTGTTACCACGGTCGCGTAATTCAGCAATAATTTCTAATAAGCGCTGATGATCGCGCGGATGTAAACCAATGCTGGGTTCATCCATCACGTACATACAACCGATAAGCGCCGAGCCCACTTGGGTCGCTAGCCGAATTCGCTGCGCTTCGCCGCCCGATAAAGTATTCGCCGTTCTTGAAAGTGACAAGTAACTGGCGCCGACTCGTTTTAAAAACTCAAGACGCGATACGATTTGCGCTAAAATTTTATCAGAGATCATTCTATTTTTTTCATTCCACTTAACTTTGCCGAACCAAGCTAATAATTCGACGATCGACATAGCCGATAATTCGGATATGTTTTTTTCGCCGACTTTAATACTGAGAGATTCAGCTCGTAAGCGTGCACCGTGACAATCAGGGCAAGTCGATAAAACCATCTCTTCAGAGTCTTCATCGTCGCCCGAGCCATCTGTAACCTTTTTACCTTTATACGTGTACTTAACGTTTTCTAATTTACGTCCACCCACATCACCGTCGGCAAATTGCTCTTCTTCGACTAGGTCTAAAGTACCTAAGCCGTGGCAGGTTTCGCAGGCCCCGCGCGGATTATTGAAACTAAATAATCTAGGCTCTAGTTCGGGAAAGCTAAACCCGCAAATAGAACAGGTCGAATGAAGTGAGTAATTAATTCGATCACCGTTCGCAAGCTCAATAATTAAACGGCCATTGGCCAATGATAAAGCCGTATTAATACTTTCACTAAGACGGTGTTTGATCGTGTCTTTTAAAATAAGTTGATCGACAACTAGATCAATATTGTGCGCCTTCGTCTTTGCAAGCTTGGTCGCTTTTTCTAGTTCAATGTACTGCCCGTTTACTTTTGCTTTAACGAAACCTTTTTTCGCCCACTTCTGAAATTCTGCTAAGAACTCACCTTTTTTAGATTGAGCCATCGGTGCCAAGATCGTAAATCTTGTGCCGACTGACTTTTTGAAGATATCATCAATAATTTGCTTCGGCGTTTGCGATTCAACCGGAATGTGGTGAATCGGGCATTCGGGAATTCCCACTTTGGCAAATAGTAAACGAAGGTAGTCATAAATTTCTGTAATTGTACCAACCGTAGAACGCGGATTTAAACCCACCGATTTTTGATCGATGGCAATAGCCGGGCTGAGCCCTGTCACTGAGTCGACTTCAGGTTTTTTTAATTGTTCTAAAAAGTTTCGCGCGTAGGCCGATAAACTTTCGACGTAGCGTCTTTGCCCTTCAGCGTAGATCGTATCAAAAGCTAAAGACGATTTACCCGACCCACTGAGGCCAGTGAAAACCGTAATTTTATTGCGGGGAATGGTGATGGATACGTCTTTCAGGTTGTGCTCGCGAGCGCCCTTGATGACGATTCCGTCTTTCATGTCTAATTGCGGTTTCTTTGCCATAGTTCACATCTCTCGCAAGTCATTGCCTTGCGTGCAGTGAACTAGTATTTCAACTTACCTTGCGCCTGACAAGCAGGACATACTCCGTAAAGTTCTAGGATATGGTTAGTCAATTTAAACCCGAAGTATTCAGCTACTTGCACCTGAAGCTTTTCGATTTTTTTGTTCTCAAACTCGCAGATCTTACCGCAAGTTACGCACGTTAAATGATCATGATGGTTTTGCGTCGTTAACTCATAGCGTGATGATTGGCCACCCATGCGAACTTCAGTCACAAAATGCTTTTCAGCTAAATCACGCAAGAAACGATACACTGTCGCAAAACCGACACTTGGGTCTTTTAACGAAACTTTTTCGTAGAGCTCTTGCGCTGTTACGTGGCGTTCGCCCGATCGAGCCTCAGAATCATGTAAACAATTAAGAATTAACAGACGCTGCTCGGTAATTTTTAGGCCCATTGAACGAATCATTTTTTTAAAATCTTCAATTTGAAAGCGCTCTTCTTTACGGATGATGTCTTCATCTTGTGGACGCGGTAGGTGGATCGATTCGTTCAGATTTGCATTCATAATACCCCCCAGGCAGTATTAAAAAGTTCTACCTGAAAACATATTGGAAATGAAATTAAAAATGAGAATTGTTCTCATTAAGTATGAGAGCTAAATGACATCACAACTGGGTTGCTATAATTTTTAGCAATTAAGCTTGAGGCATTGTGTGGATGCAGGCTTTCTTGGTGTTCGCAGTACACTGAAAAACCAATGACTTCAGGTTGCGACGCTAAACTGTTCGCAAGCTTTCGAGCCGCGTCTTCGCAAAACATTAAGTTATTTGCGTTTAAACGGGCAAATTCCATTTCGTCGATTTTTTTAACAGTCGTTTGAACTGGTGTACCCAGGGAGCTTTCTGCACTACCAATAAGCTCTGTAACCTTAGTTTGCGAGAAATCTTTTAGAGACAATTTGATGACTGCCCGGCTGCGCTGCGCATGCGGAGTGGCTGCTAAACGCTCGAAAGTTTGCGCAGGATTCATCGATTGTTCCCGCTCGGCTTTAATGACTTCCATCGAAACACCCGCCGACTGCGGGCAGGTGCTTGAATAAAGAATTTCAAACTGCAACCAAGTAAAAAAACCTGAAGTGCTTTGCTCGAAAATAAATTGTATCGGATACTGACGAAAACCTGCCAAGTCTGATTTCAAAGATCTGGTCTGCATCGGCCACTGTAATTTTAGTTTAACTGAGGTAAAATCACTGATTGCTTCGTGTGATTGAAGACAGGCTTTCGTAAATTTTTGTAGCTGATCTTTTGATAAATTCCGACCCAGAATTTCTGACTGGTGCAGCTGATATAATCTAGACATGTGAATGCCGCGATTGTTGTCGGCCAAGTTCACTCCAACGTCTAGAGAGACCGGCAGATACAATTCGTTTACTAACATGGCCGATTGAATTTCAGTCATGCCGACCCACGCCAACTTTTGAAACTGCTTTGATTTTTCTAACATTACGTCAGGTAGTACTTTCATCGAGCTTGGTTTACCAAAAAATCGCTAAAATTGTAAGGACTATTGTCGGGCGAATGCATCTGTTTAGTTCATCACGAAGCACTTAAGGGCTATACTGTAACCCATGTCGCAACCCCCCAAAAAGAAACTACTTTTTATTCAATCTCCTATTCATAATTTAAAGGCGATTGATACTTTTTTAACACGTAGAAACTACGAAGTGTTTTTCGAAACGAATTTAACAGATAGTTTAATCAAAATCAGCGAAGTTCAGCCCGACTTTGTTTTCGTGGGGTTTGATCACCCCGACACAAAAATCACTTCAATTCCCAAAATAATCGCGCAGTCAACGAATGCACACGTCATTCCGTACGTTCAATCAAGCTCTAAAGAATCGATTCGTAAACTTGATTACAGCGGGTTTCCTCACAAAATATTTCCGCCGCTTTCGGGCCCTCCGATTGAGCGTCTGGTTTTAAAACTTTCGAAAGAGTTTAGTTTAGCGTCCGATATTTCAGATTCGGTTTCAGATTCGGTTTCAGATTCGGATTCGGTTTCAGATCCTAAACAACGCCGACCTAACAATCACAAATCTAAAGAAGAAATTATAAAAATTAAATCTAAATTTTTAGAAAGCTTAGATGAAGAGCCAGAGCAATCATCAGAGGGCGAAGTAGAAAACAGCTTGATGCTTGTTCAAAAAGGTAAGCGCGCCGAATTACTTAAGTCGAAAAATCAAGAATTGAAACTACTTGAAAAAAGCTCTCTATCTGAAGACAAAAAGACTAAACTTAAACTTGATTTTGATGCCAAAATTAAATCGAGCCTCGAGGATCTGATCGAAACGTATACTGATTTTTCGACGTCTGACCTGGCAAAATCAGATTCAATTTCTGAATCTAGTCCCGATAACCGCGCTAAAGGTTTAAAGCCAAAGACTACAGCGGCTCAACTGGACACAAAGCAAAATCGGAGCGAATCACGAACCGAGCCCGCTTCTGGTAAAGTTTTTCACGACAGCCAAACCGACGAAAAATTTTCAATGTCGCCCGGGCTAAAAACTCGCACGTTCACCAGCGAACAAGAATTTAAAGAAAAGCGCGCGGCGGCCCAGACATCGGTACACGACCTTATAGATGCAAAGGCTGGCGACAATATTTCGTCGGATGGCATCGAGGTGTCTTTAAATCAGGTACTAAATCTGAAGGCCTCTGCGGTCTATTGCTTAACTGTGCAAAGTTCAAACTGGTGTGGCTACTTAGTTATTTATTCAGATTTTAAAATAGATTTTTCAACTTCACAGTCGCTTTTTAAAGATTGGCTTAGCGGAAATCTAGAAAACCTCACTGATTTAGAGGATACCGAACAATTTGAAATAGAAATTACGCACCCCGATTTTAAATCTTGGGCTAAAGAAAATTCCGAATACTTCGAATCTGTCGGAAAAAGCGGAAACGAAATTTTATTAAGCTTCTTCTCGATTGATCCTAGGTCTTTGGTTATCGAGATGAACGAAAATGATTTAATTGAAATGCCGCTGCAAATCGTACCCATTGATAAAGAGCTAACTTTAAGTATTTATTTACACCTACCCGAAAATAAAAAATATCTTTTGTACACAAGACAACGACAAGTTCTTAGTGGCGCGCAGTTAAAAAGGCTAACTGATAAAAATATTGAAAAATTATATACACCCAAAGAGTTCGAAAAAGAATATCGAAAGCTGATAGCCGAAAGTCACTTGAACCAATTGTTAAATGATATCACCAGCAACCCGGCTAAAGTCGGCAGTGAGACATGAAGCAATTAGTTCTAGGCAGTACCTCAATCTACCGACGGCAATTACTAGAAAAAATAGGCCTAAGCTTCGCTTGTGAAAAGCCAATTTTTAATGAAGAGTCAGCGAAAGCTATTCTGTTAAAAAATTGCAAATCACCCTTGGAAGTAGCTGAGGCCCTATCGCGCGGAAAAGCGCTTTCGCTAGATGCGTCTAATCGCCTCATTATTGCGGGCGACCAGTTGATTAATTTGGACGGTCAAATTCTTGGCAAAGCACACGATTTTGATCGAGCGTTTTCACAGTTAAAAAGCATGAATGGCCGCAAACACGAGCTGATAACGGCGGTTACTTTACGCACGACCGAGCAAATTATTCACCTCAATCACGTTACTCAGTTATATATGAAAAATTTAACAGATGATGAAATTTCAAATTACTTAAAAAAAGATACTCCGTACGACGTGGCCGGAAGTTATAAGATCGAAGAATCCGGAATAATTCTATTCGCTAAAATTGAAACCGATGACTTTTCTGCAATACAAGGGCTGCCATTGCTTTGGGTAAGTCAGCAATTAAAAGGGATGGGCTATGAACTCTTTAAAAAATAAATTAAGCGTTGATGCACGCGCTGCGCTTCAGTTTTCGTATTCGCCTTATTCGCAGAAAAAAATTGGCGCAAGCTTGGTTTTAACTAATGGTAATACGTATTCAGGATGCAATATCGAAAACGCATCTTACGGCGGTACCGTGTGCGCCGAGCGCGTCGCAATTTGGAAAGCCTTTAGTGAGAACAAATCGAGCGAAAAAATAACCGAAATTGTAGTCGCTAGCAACGAAGTCGAACCTTGGCCACCTTGCGGTTTTTGCCGACAGGTTATTGCCGAATTTGCGACTCCTGAAACTTTGGTTCGGCTAGTCAATTTAGACGGAAAAGAAGTAAGCTATAAATTTAAAGACCTCTTTCCAGAGGCCTTTAAACCCGAACATCTATTAAAATAATTTAAACCTACTGAGCTTGAACTAAAGCAGAATTAGTATCAACTTTTGCTGATTTTCTGAAATTCTCGACCCAAAGACGGTGAGCTTCTGTTGATCTTTGCTTTTCTTGAAGCTGTTCATCTTGCGGCTTTGTTGTACTACTCTCGATTTTAGCGTCTTTAAGACGCACTAAGTATTGAACGTCGCCTTCACGCACCAAGTTTTTAGAAAGCGGAGCCGCCTTCGTCAATTCTAAAGAGGCTTTCATCACCGGTGCAGAATTAATACCCGGAACTGCATCGGCGGCGATATCGAAATAGCCAGACTCTTTCCATTTCATGTTATTTTTTGTCAGCGTCTGCATCGCGGCGTCTATTTTGCCCGCTGCCACATCAGTCTCGACCGATTTAATGAACGCAGAGTACTCATCCTTAGCAATCATACCTTTTGCGATCGCGTATTTGGCTTTTTCGAAATCGGCCTTAACAAAAGGCTTTCTGTCGGTCACTTTAATAATGTGGTAGCCGAACGAAGATTTAACGAGGTCAGAGATTTTACCGACCGGCAACGCAAATGCGGCCTCTTCAAATTCTTTTACCATGCGGCCCTTAGTGAAGAAACCAAGGTCTCCTTTTTTGGCTTTCGAACCCGGATCTTCACTTACTTCTGAAGCAACTTTACCGAAATCTTCATTAGCCTGGACACGCTTTAGAGCGGCCATTGCTTTAGCACGACCCGCTTCGTCGCTGGCTTCATCAGACTTAATTAAGATATGTGAAGCTTTGACTTCTTCTTTACCTTCGTAATCAGCTTTATTTGTATTGAATTCGGCCTCAACTTTTTTAGCAAATTCAACGTCAGCTAATTTTGCATTGATGTCAGCCGTTGTGACTTCATGACTTTTTGCGTACTCAGTTAAGCTGAGTGCTACATATTCAATGTTTAACTTTGCAGACTTTAATTCATTTTCGACCGACTTCTGTAGTGCACTTACACTCATAGAAGTTTCAAATAACTGGCGAGATCTTTGGTTTTTTATATCTTGGCGTAATTTATTTTCAAATTCGCCTGGAGTCATACGATTGGCTTGAAGAATGGCCTTATACGCATCAGACTGGAAAGCTCCGTCTCGCTTAAAGTAAGGAAGCTCTTGAGTAATCATGTAGCGAATTTCAGAATCCGTCGCAAAAATGCCTTCTTTTTCAGCCGCCTGAGCCGTTAAAGTCTTGCTCACTAAAGAGTTCATAGCCTCACCGCGAAGCATTGTTCTTTGCGAAGTCATATCAAATTGGCCGCCGAATAACTGCCCGTAGTATTGAGAAAGACGATTTTCTTCATCTTGAAAATCTTTAATCGAAATAATTTCACCATTCACTTCAGCCGCTTGCCCCATACTAACGCTACCGTTTTGGCGACCGTTTAGATCAGACAATACAAAAACAAGTACGATCATTCCAAAAAGAAGAAATGCTACGATACTTCGGGTGGAAACACCCTTTTCTGCGAGACCTTTTCTGATATCGTCGATCATATTTTTGTTTGATTTGCTCATTTGTACTTGCTCCTTCATCGGTAATTAGCTCTGAGATTTAAGACTCTCTATGTCCTCATGAATTGTTTGCATTTTCAAGAAAAATTTCCACTCAGATCTGCGACAAAAAATTTGCAAACTGAGCTTGAAATTCGCGCTTTATTTGCTATCGTTTTGAGTAAGAGGCATCTATTGAATTTTCTTAATTTTAATTTTCGCAAAGCGGTGATCTTACTTTTAGTTTTATCACTTCCATTAATCTCTATTAACATGGAGCAAAAAAAGGTGCAAAACACCTGGTTTACTGAACCCTTCGGCTTCTTGGCTGAAAGTATTCAAGGCCTGTTTGCTAGCCTTAGCTTAGGAGTACGCTCGACGACCGGCGAATATGTTAATTTACTTAATATTAAAAATCGTAGCGCGAACTTACGAAAAGAAAATGACGAATTAAAAACCCGCCTTAATCAGATGATCGAAAGTCAAAACGAACTTGAACGCTTACGCACCTTACTTGATTTTCAAAAAAATACGAAAATGGATTTAGTTCCCGCTCAAGTGATCGGCCGCGACTTAGTTCCCGACCATAGCACGATTACCATTAACAAGGGCACAAAACACGGCTTGAAAGCTGGCCAAGCGGTACTAACGGTTTCGGGCGCAGTGGGTTATATCTTTAAGCCCCAGCATTTCACCTCACACGTGATGCTTATTACTGACCGCTATTCGGTCGTTGACGCCTTGATTCAGAAAACTCGTGCGCACGGAATCGTTGAGGGAAAATCGCCCGAGCTTTGCGTTTTACAGTATGTGGAAAGAACAGAAGACGTGAAACTCGGAGATCTAATCGTGACCGGCGGACTAGATAATATTTTTCCAAAGGGCTTCCCTCTTGGCGTAGTGACAAATGTTGAGCGCAAAACAAAAAGCGCTTCGCTTATTATTGATCTGAAACCTGTTGTCGATGCAAACAAAGTAGAAGAAGTGTTTATTGTTAAACATGCGGCCTTAGAAGATTTCTTACAAAAAACGACTGAAGTGTCTGCAGCCGAACCCGCAAAGACGACTAAACCGAAATGACAACAATTCGACTGCGCTTTTACTTTAAAATTTTTTTCTTTACTCTTTTCTTCTTTATGGTGTGCGGATTTGAAACAAGTTTCTGGCCGCATTTGATTCCGTGGATTGCTGCGCCTCAAATTTGGCTACTTATGATTCTGTTTATCACGCTTAAGTGGTCGCCGCTGTTCGCGATATTTTATATTTATTTTTTAGGATTTTGCTTAACTCGTTTTTCGAATGTTCCACTTAAGATGGTTTGGTCTTCTTTGTTAGTTACGTTTGGCGTCTTGTGGGTGATTAAGAATCGCGTACAAATGTCTGGCTTATTTTCTTTTATTTTATTTTGCCTAGGTGGCAGCATGGTGTTTCAGATAGCTTACGTAGGACTTTCGCAAATTATTGAACGTACGCCGACGCCGCTGCTATTCACAGACCGTCTTTTGCAAGTTTTAATGAATTTTATTTTCAGTTACCCTTTATATTTCATTTTACAGTGGTTTGATGAATCGCTATTTAAAACGAACGATTGGTCCCGTACGCCAGAGAAACAAGAGTTTGAATCATGAGCGAATACATAAGCAATCCTGATGAAGCGCGCGAGTTTCAAAGCCGTTATAAAAATCTATCGATTTTTATCGTTATAACGATTGCGATTTTTGTTCTGCGACTGGCTTGGCTTCAGGTCATTCAAGGGACCGAGCTTAGACAATTTTCTGAGAAAAATCGTATTAAACAAAATAAAATTGCGGCCCCACGTGGTCTTATTTTAGATCGTGATGGCAAAGCCTTAGTCGAGAATTTGCCGGGCTTTGAAGTGGTGATTTCACCGCAGTACATCGAAAACATCAAAGAATTAGCCGAAGTCGTTGGCCCTGTTTTGGGAATGGAACCCGCCAAGGTGATCGAGCGTATCCAAAAGAACAAACGCGTGAACGGCCCCTTTGCCTTAATTCGTTTAAAAGACAACTTATCACGCGAGGAAGTTTTTCGACTAAAACGTGTTCGCTTAGATACTCCGGGCCTAGAGATACGTGAGTCGATTCTACGCCACTACCCGTTGGTTGAAAATGGCGCACAACTATTTGGCTACGTCGGCGAAATTTCCCGCAATGAAATTGGCAAACTAAATGAAAAATATCGAAATGAAATAACTTTCGAACAAGGAGATAGCGTCGGAAAAAGTGGCCTAGAAGAATATCTTGAACGAAAAGTTCGCGGCACCGACGGAGTGAGCTACATTCAAGTCGATGCGCACGGGCGCGAGACCGTAACCGAAATTCCAAATATCTACGGCGAAAAGATCAGAGATCTAGACTCAATTCACGGAAATAGTGCTTTCTTGACCATTGACCGCGATATACAAGAAGCTGCTTATAAATCATTTACTGGCTTGAATCGAATTGGTGCCTTAGTTGCGATGAAAAGTAACGGTGAGATCTTGGCCTGGATGAATGCACCTTCATTTGATCCTAATATTTTTGCCGCTGATATTCCGACCAAGCTTTGGAATAAATTAACGAGCGATCCGTATAAGCCTTTACGAAATAAAATCATTCAAGATCATTTCTTTCCGGGTTCGACTTTTAAACCTCTTGTTGCCGTCGCTGCATTACAAGATAAGGTCATCACCGACAAGACTTTGCTCAATGCTCCGGGGAAATTTTATTTCGGAGGTCGCTGGTATCATAATCACAATAAAAATGGTGAGGGACTCATCACCGTTTACGATGCGCTTGAGCGCAGCAGTAATGTGTTCTTTTATCAGTTAGGTATCAAGCTGGGCGTTGATAAAATGTATAACTATATCAGTCTTTTAGGTCTAGGCCAGCGCACCCAGATAGAGATGGCCCGAGAAGCTCCGGGTCGCTTACCTAATTCTGAATGGAAGAAATCTATCCGTGGCGAGGAATGGCAGCCCGGAGAAAACTTAAGTACAGCCATCGGCCAAGGTTACGTAACCGCGACACCATTACAGTTGGCCTTGGCTTACAATACTATTGCGACCGAAGGTAAAGTCGTTAAGCCTTTCATTTTAAAAAAAGTGGTCGATCATGATGGCAAGGTTCTATTCGAGAGATTTCCAGAAGTCGTGCGTGATGTGACTTTAACTCAGCCGAATGGTTACAAAATTGACACCGAAACTTTTAAAATTGTTAAAGAAGCACTTCGTCGCGTTTCAAACGGCGCACGCGGAACGGCGAAAAATTTAAAAATTCCCGGCGTACAAATGGCTGGTAAGACGGGCACGGCTCAGGTTATGAGTTTCACAGCGGATCAAATTTATTCTAAATGTGAAAATCGCCCGATGCAAATGCGCCATCATGGATGGTTTGTGGCCTGGGCTCCGTGGGATAAACCCGAAATTACCGTAGCCGCACTGGCTCAGCACAGTTGCCATGGTAACCCAGGGGCGGCCCCGATTGTGCGCGATGTGATTGAAGCTTACTTTAAGAAATATCATCCAGAGATCATAGCAGAAGCTATCAAGCGCGGCGATAAGCGACCCGTTCAGATTATGCATGTTGACGGCGGAGGAGCAGACTAATGGCTTTACGAGGTCTACATGTTAATGAACGAAACTTTTTAAATCGTATAGACATACGGCTGATATTATTAATCTTTTGTTTAAATGTAATTGGATTGTTTAATTTATACAGCGCTACGCACGGCCCACACTCAAACCAGGTTGAATCACTTTTTGTTCAACAGATTATTTGGTTGCTGGGCGGATGGACGATCTTTTTTATTTTAACTTTCTTGGATTACACCTGGATTAACAAACTAGTCTGGCTCATTTATACCTTAAACATCGGCGCCTTGGTTTATACCGACCTAAAAGGTAAAATTGTACTGGGCGGTCAACGCTGGATTGATTTACATTTTTTTAGGTACCAACCATCCGAAACCATGAAGCTTTGTATTATTCTTATACTGGCTCGCATTTTACTGCAGCGAAATTCAATGGGCCGCGGAATGGGGCTACGCGAATTATTTTTACCCGTTCTACTGATTTTAGTGCCTTTTGCTTTGACGGTTAAACAGCCCGATTTAGGCACCGCGATGATGCTGGTATTTATCGGCGGAACGATGTTATTTTTTGTGAAAATTCGCAAAAGTATTCTGGCTTTTATAATTATGACTTCTATGATTGCCCTACCCGTTGCCTGGAAGTACGGATTAAAAGATTATCAAAAAAATCGCGTATTAACTTTCTTATCGCCTGAACAAGATCCACAAGGTACCGGTTACAATTCGATTCAATCTAGAATTGCAGTCGGTTCAGGAAAATTCTTTGGTAAGGGCTTTCGCATGGGTACCCAATCACAGCTAGAATTTTTGCCTGAGCGCCACACCGATTTTATTTACTCGGTCCTATCTGAAGAGTGGGGTTTTGTCGGAAGCCTGATCGTCTTATTTACTTTTGCGTTTTTGTTCAAAATCTGTTTTGAAATTGGCCTGCAGGCCAGGGATAAGTACGGAGCACTGATAACTATCGGGGTAACTGCCTACATTTTTTGGCATATGTTTGTGAACATCGGAATGGTGATCGGGCTTTTACCGATCGTCGGCGTACCTTTACCCTTACTTAGTTACGGCGGGTCAGGAATGCTAACCACGATGACGGGCCTAGGATTAGTTTCAAGCATCGCCTACCGCCGTTACCTATTTTGAGTTTCATTTTTAAGTATCGTTTTATTTGTAAATTAAAAAACCAAAAAAGAGGACCTTATGAAAAAATATTTATTAGCAATTGCGATATTTTCACTTACCGCACACGCCCAAGATGTTGGCGTTAAAATAAATAACGTCGAGACAAATCAAGATACGACGATCTCGATCAAAAAAGGCGACTTGGCGGCGAAGAAAAAGTGGACTTTAACTGAAGGCGAAGAAGATCTAACGGGCGATAAAGATGTGACGATGAAAAAAGCCGAAAACAACTGGAAAACTGCCTGCTTCAATTGGAAAAAAGAATTTAAAGATATGAATAAAGACAATAAGGTGATTTCTATGACTTGCGGACGCATGAAGTGTTCAAAAGAAGGTGTCGAATCAACTTGCACTTCAATCGCAAAGTATAAAATGCGCGTAATCAGCGAAGAATAATCGCTTTGTGATAAAAAACGGCTAGGTCATCCTAGCCGTTTTTAAAAAAATCTAAACCAATGACTTCAACAACTGAGTGATGTTTTCTTTCGGATGATTTCCGACCAATTCGCCGACTTGCTTACCGCCTTTGAATAGTAACATGGCCGGAATGCCGCGAATCCCGTACTGCCCAGGAGTTTGTGGATTTTCATCAACGTTCATCTTAACGATTTTAACTTGTGTACTCATCTCTTGCGCGATTTCTTCAAGCTTTGGTCCTAATGCTCGACAAGGTCCGCACCATTCAGCCCAAAAATCTACTAAGACTAGAGTTGAAGATTGCATTACATCTTTGTCGAAACTTGCATCCGTTACCGGAATTGTGCTGCCTGC
>JANPPC010000049.1:0-17548 GCA_031428275.1 Bdellovibrio sp. | reverse complement strand
ATGGGAATTCATCAAAACACTTCCGTTTCTTTCGTTAAAATTTCAGCTTCGTAACTAAAATATTAAAAAAGTCTTGGAATTTGATGAATTCCTTTATCCATTCATGACACTTTGCATTCCACCATCAACTGAGAAGAACCTCTGCTACTCGTGTATTTGCAATTTCTGAAGATAAAGCGATCCGTATTGGTAAAACAGATCATGCCATTATAACTTCCATTTCTTACGTTGCAGAATATGAAAAGTTAAAGACCGCAGGAGATAGTATTGTTCGTGTTTATACTGAAGAAAGTCGTCCTGAATTTAATTTTCTAATCGTTGAACGTCTCAATCCTAAGTTTACACTTTCGAACTTTTTGAATCGCAATCAAACTATTAAATATAAAACGCCCAATGCCATTACTTTCACAGGTAATCCTGAAGGTATACTGCTCGCAAGAGAAGCCGCAAAAAATCAATATATTTTTGACCAGTTCGATAAATTTGTAGCCGCTTTTGCGAACTTTGCAAAGATTGGAGACTATCATCCCGGACAAGTTATTTGGGATGGAAATCGTTGGGTTCTACTTGATTGGTTTGGCGCTACAAAATTAGCCGATGGTCTTCGAATTGATAGTGTAGTCATTGATTTTATAAAGGGTAAACCTGGTATTGAAGATAAGTACTTGGACCATCTCAATAAAATTGTTAGTAAACATCGTCAAAGAGCGATGAATAAAAAATGTTCCGCGCTATTTTTAAACTGAAAGCTAAAACCCTGAGTTTATAACGAAAAAATTGTTGCTTAAAAAGGCGTTCTAGCGGCGGACCACTTGAGCGGCCAGATACATTTGGTTTTGAAACGCAAATTCCAAGTGGAACAATTTTAGCAACATCGGTGTTTGAAACATTTAAAACAAACTAAAGGAGTTTCTATGAAAAAAGTGACAGCAATTTTAGGTCTTATGTTAATTTCTTCGACAGTGTTAGCTGGGGAGTGCGTTACGAAAAATCTTTCTCAAGAAAAAGAGCGACTAACAACGGTTCAAGGTATCTCAGACGCAGAAAGATCGTTACTTTATAAATCGGCAGAAAATACTAAGGAATTACAAATTTTAGCATGTGCTGGCTTTAAAGAATCAATTTCGGAGTCAGATTCCATATTTGCAATTAATTCTATTAATAACGAAAGAGCATTAAAGATTGCTGCCATTAAAAAACAAGAAGATCGCTTAAAAAGCCTTCTTCAGGATAATTCAATTAATGGTTTAGAGCGTGAGATATACCAACAATCGCTGGTTTTTGTGCCTAAAAGAATCAATCAAGAAAATGAACTCGCTGATACAATCCTGAAACATATTAAACGAGCGACCAGATAACACTACCTAAAATTCACCCCCTCCATCAATAAGGTTCAGCCTAAATAACTGAACCTGTATTTTAATGGATTAGCCAACTTTCTTCTTTTTTTTCTAAAACCTCAACCCTGCTTTCGATATTTGGATTTTTCATCAGTGTTCTAAAGTTTATGTTGATCAAGGTTTGATGAGGTACGCCCAGCTTAGCCACCTCTGTTTGTAGCTTAGAGTCGCCTCTACCAATTATTTTATTCTTTTTAAAACGCGATCGAAAGCGCCCGCGATATGATACTTAGTTCCACTTCAATAAATTGAAATTCATCTGGTAAACTTCTTCGGCTTTCGCCTTTTTAAAGTCGACCTGGATGTCTTTTAAAAAGTTAAAAAATTTCTGCTTTATTTTATCGTTTACTTTTTGATCACAAGTGAAGATCACCGAAAAAGAATGAAATTCGTCCCCGTCTAATTGATTCAATTTACTGGTCGCGAACTGATTCATAAGATTGCGGTAGTTCATGTAAATCACAGAGTCTTTCGACAAATGCAGATCATTCGAGACCACCACATAGGACTTACGTTCGAACTTAATCAAGCCCCACAACTGAAGCTTTTCAATGTAGACATGCAGACGAACTTATTCGGGCCCGCGAGACAATAATTCGTACTGAAAACTTATTTAAAACCAAGTTCTTTCAGGACCTCATACAACGGAGAATTCATAATAAATGTGCCGTAATTCATTCCGGTATTGATTGGCAAACGCTGGGGATCATCAATCGTCAGAAAACCATTTATACCGCCGTCATGAATGCCGACGATTTTTAAACTCAACACGTTAATGAGCGTGGCGCCGCTTGAACCTGGGTTTGTGTCACACTTGTGTTGTAAAGTATTGGGGGGAAGCTCTTCGTGGCTTAATCGCTCAACTCCGCAAAGCTTAGACCAATGAAGGGGTAATTCGTTCGGGTGAGAGAAAACCGTTAAGGTATCGCTGATGACCGCACGACGGCTCATATCAGGAGCAATAGATACGGGTGGAGCAGGTGAAACTTTGATAATAGCAAAGTCGTTTAAGTCATCAGTCTGTTGCACAATCACCTTTTCACACTGAGACGTCACATAGGGCGCTAAATCCTCACGGCGTCCCCATTGTATGGTTGTGTCAGAGCAGTCTTGGTCGCGTTGCAACTCAGCCGTCGCCCAGAAGCAGTGGCCTGCTGTTAAAACGTAACCGTTACCGATATGGGTCGCTGTGCAGGCCGATGGGCTGACCATTCCAAACGCATCGATTATTTTACGGTACTTAAGTGGAATATTTGAAGCATCAGGGGTAACTAGAACTAAATCATCGTCGCCAATAATTTTATCGACAATCTTCGCTTCTGCAAAAAGACCAAGCGTCGTGATAAGCGCTACTAGAATGTTTTTCATAATCCCCCTCAAGAAAATGCAAACGAAGTCACTGGCAGAGTTAGCCCAATTCGGCGCCACATTAAAGAAGTTTTTTAACAATAACGCTAGATTCAGCGCTAATAACGCAGCCATTTAACAGGTTACCGCTTATAAAGTTTCTGCCGATACCCGTTTCTACAAATTGTAAAAATCCATCGAAAATATTTTGCCAGTTCCAGATGCAGATCAGTTTTTTGTGGCGATGAAGCGTCTGCAAAGTTAACACCTCACATAACTCATCTAGGGTGCCGATGCCCCCTGGTAAAACTAAAAATACACCGCCCATGTGCTCCATCATTGCTTTACGCTGATGAAGATCATCGACGACCTGCGTTTCAGTTAAGCCTTCATGTAAAATTTCGACGGTGTTCAAATACCCCGGAATAATTCCCGTCACATGGCAGCTATTCTTTAAAAATTCATTGGCTACAAAGCCCATTAAGCCGATGTTGCCGCCGCCGTAAACCAGATTATAATGCGGTGCTAGCGATTTACAAATCTGGCTGACTTCTGTTTTAAAAAGGTCAAGCTCAGCTGGCGAAAGATTTGGATACCGGGCTCCACAGAAAACGACTAAATTTTTTTTCATTCAAATTCTTTCGAGATTTCAATTTTTTGCGGCAATCCCAACCGATCTTTAATGTGCAGCAGATCAATTTCATAAGCTCTTAACGCAATACCGGGAAATGCGTTCTTCATTTTTGAACCATAAAGCTCATCACCATGAATCGGGAACCCGTGTCGACTTAGTTCAAATCGTAGCTGATGCGCGCGGCCCGTGATCGGAAAAAGATCCCAGTGAATTTGCTGCAGACTGGCTTCGACTAACAAGGCCTTCGTTTCGGCCCAGTCACCCTGATCGGATTCAAACGAGCGTTTCTTGCCGCGCAAGATGCGCGTCTTCCAATTAAAAACATGCCCCGGATGGGTCGAGATTTCACGGCGATCGGTCGCAATCGCAGTGGGCCAATGGGTGAAGTCTTGCAAGCTTGTGACTGCGTGATACTTTTTTTGTAGTTCTTTTTTTTCGAACCAGCGCTGTGAAACTTTATGGGCGTTCGCATTCAGCGCATATATAATGATGCCACTGACTTCAAAATCAAGGCGGTGCACCGGAAATATCTGCGTCTTAAATTCTTTTTGTAACTGCAAACCCAAGCAAGGCCTCACATCGGCCTTTTCACGTCCCGGCACTGACAGAACCTGCGCTGCTTTGTCGCAAATAACAAAATCTTTATTCTGAAAAACGACTTTAATCATTTTTCTTTTTTAATCCGACTAAAAAAATCTCTTTTGAAATTTTTCGAGTTGAATCAGGCTTCACCGCTTCGAAGCGCTGGTATTCGTTTTTAATCATATCACGTAAGGTTGTAAAATCGTCAGAGTGAAAAAGTTTGCACACAAAGTGCCCGTCTTTTTTTAAAAACTTCCGCGCCAAGTCTAAGGCTAGCTCGCAAAGTTGAAATGACTTTGCTTGATCAGCGCTGCGAATTCCGGTGGTGTTCGGAGCCATATCTGAAATCACTAAGTCGAAAGGCGGCGTAAATCCATGCTCAGAAAATATTTTTTCTAATTCTAAGTCACGCAAATCAGCTTGGATGAAAACAGCATTCTTGAGTTTTGCCGTAACGGGTTTCAGATCAACCCCTAAAATGCGTCCATTTACGCCAATTTTTTGCGAGCAATACTGAGACCAAGAACCCGGAGAAGCGCCCAAATCTAGCACGGTCTGATTGGGTTTTAAAATTTTAAATTTTTGGTCGATCTCTTCTAATTTGAAGACAGAGCGCGCAGCAAAGTTTTGCTCTTTAGCTTTTTTAAAATAGTGATCTTTCGGATTATAACCCATGTATTTGCAGTACCAAATACCTTGTATTAAGTCACAGGTTGTTTTAATTTCTACGCATGGATTTAATGTGGTTGATGATCGGATTTTTTCTTTTTGTGACAATACTATTTGTGCTGTTCGCTTTCGTATTTCCGGAATGGGTTGGAATCACTGGTAAAAAAGCCCTCGAGATTCAAAAACATCAGACCGAAGCCGATACCTCTGCAGAAAGTTCTTCGGGCCCCACTTCAACGGGCCCCACCCAATCAAACTAGCTAGCTATTCATTTGATCTATAAATCTTACAAAAAACTTTAAAGCTATTGTTTTACTTGCGACTTTTTTACCTTTGTTAAGAAATAAGCTCCGCTGATAATAAGAATTAATAAACTTAAAATTGTCTTACGTGTATCGCCCGTGAATCGCGCAAAAATAGCCACTAAAGCCGGCCCAATAATCGACGCAAACTTTCCCAATAAATTGAAAAAACCAAAGTATTCACCCGACTTTTCTTTCGGAATTAACTGAGCGAATAATGACCGAGATAGCGCCTGCACTCCTCCCTGACTTAAACCAATAACTCCAGCTAAGACATAAAAGTGCCACGCTTGCGACATTTGTGATGCGGCAATAATTGTACAAACGTAAACGCCTAAGCACACTAAGATCAAATTGCGATTGCTGTTTTTTTTGGCCATGACTCCGAATAGGTAAGCTGACGGAAAACCAACGAACTGAGTAATCAATAAAGCCTTAATTAAATCAGAACTTTCAAACCCCAGAGACATACCGAAATCAACGGCCATCGACATAACGGTAAAAACTCCGTCAATGTAAAACCAGTAAGCTAAAATAAAAAAGAATAAATTCTTGTCGTTAAAAATATCTTTTAAAGTATGGCGAAGTTCGCTAAATGTTTCGCGGGATAGCTGTAAAATACTTTTTTCGGCGTGCAAGTACTTGGGCTCATCAACATTGAACATGAGCGGTAACGTGAAAACAAACCACCAAGCACCAACCGTTAAAAATGAAATTTTCACCGCCAAAACCGGGTCTGCAATTCCGAACCACGAGGGGTTCAGGTACATTAAAACATTAAGTAAAAACAGAACTCCGCCGCCTAAATAACCAAATGCATATCCCAATGACGATACAAAATCGTATTCAGATTCTTTACACACCGACACCATTAACGAATCGTAAAAAACGCAACTGGCCGAGCATAAAAATAAGCCCGTTCCGTATAGCATAGCGGCCGTTGACCAATCTCCCGCACCCACAAAGTAAAGGCCCACGGTACAGATCACGCCCAAAATCATACTGCCGAATAGTAGTTTTTTCTTTAAACCTTTTTTATCAGACAGAACACCCAAGGTTGGAGAAACTACAGCCAGCATAAAACCAGAAACTGAAAGTACCCAGCCTAAGCGCTCGGTGCTCAGAGAAGCATTCGCCTCGCCGCTCCAGTATTGCTTAAAAAAGACCGGAAAAAAGCCGGCCATCACAGTTGTAAAAAAAACACTGTTAGCCCAATCATATAAAGCCCAAGAAAAGACCTTCTTATTAATCGCCATCTTCACATCCATTTAAAGTCACTTAGAGCCAGATAACTCAAGGCTTCACTTCGCTTCTGAGTCGGTTCTTATTAGTTTGCCCAGGGTTTTTAGCCTATGCACCTATTTTTTTTATAGAAAAGTAGCCGACTTGCGGAATTTTCTCGTCTTTTGCTAACGGCCGATTTAAGTTGCGGGCACTTCAACAGGAGTCATTAATGAAATCATTTTCTTGTTCAATTGCTTCTATTTTTGCGTTGGTCTTTACCTGCACTTTACCTCAAGCTTTAATGGCTATCGAAACAAATCCCCAGATCAGACTTTGCCGACAACTACAGGGACAGTTCATCGTTGTAGAAACACCCAATGACCAAGTGGGTTTATGCCAACTTGGCGCGGGCTACATGGGTTCATTGGATTTAGTTAAATATCTGACCGAAAATACATTACCGATGTCGATTGAAAGCTATTCGAGCGGCAGCACCACATGCGACCCACTCGGCACTTCGCGCACTGTGCTTTCTTTAGAAAACAATGAATTTCGCGTCTGTATTTATAAAGACGGTTCGATCGTCGAAATGACCACTCTTCAAAAAGGCAAGGGCGACCCTAGTCATATTGAGTTGGACCAAGCTTTAGGCTTATAAAAAGTAAATTTAAAATATCGACATGGTAAATCAACAATTCGCAACCGCAGTTCACGTCTTAACGGCCTTAGCTTTCAATCGCAAAGTATTGATCAGCTCTGATACTTTAGCATTAAGTGTAAATACCAATCCGGTAGTCATCCGAAGACTTTTGTCATTACTGACGAAAGCTTCTTTGGTTGAAACCTCTCGCGGCAAATCAGGCGGAGTTAAGCTTTCAAAAGAGCCTAGCCAAATAAATTTAAAAGATGTCTATTTAGCATTGTCACCAGTTGACCCGATGGCACCGCGCGAGAAAAGTCCACACAAAGAATGCCCGGTCAGCTGCTCGATGTATTCAATCATGACAAGTGTTTCGCTGGGGGCGCAAAAAGCGACTTTGAAATATCTAGAATCACAAAAACTCTCTGACTTGATTAAAAAAATACCGAAGCAATGATTCACGAGATTACTGAATTTCCGGTCATTCAATATCAAGATGACGACATTCTTATTTTATATAAACCACCCACTTGGTTTGTACACCCACCCGAAAACAAAAGATTTCGCCGCGGACTAAAGCGCAAAACCTGCGTTCAGTGGCTGGCTGATCAGCATAATATTCGCGCTTTTCCGGCACATCGAATCGATGCCGGCACAAACGGTATTTTAATTTTTGGAAAAACCAAAGAAGCCACAAGCCATCTTAACGCACAGTTTAGAAACCACGAGGTTGATAAAACATACCACGCCGTCGTGCGCGGCTGGTTTAAAGAAAAATCAAGCGTGATCAATTTAGATCTAGAGCTTGATTCGACCGGTGAAATGGTAACGTGTGAGACGGCCTATCAAACGCTTGCGCAAATTGAATTACCCTTCTCGGTAAACGCTAATTTTACAACGACTCGGTACAGTTGGGTTGAAGTAAAACCTAAAACGGGCCGCTGGCACCAGATCCGACGGCACATGAACCGAGTCGCGCACCCCATCATCGGCGACCGCGAGCACGGTGATTCTCATCACAATCGTTTTTTTCGTGACCAACTATTAATTGATGGGCTTTGTTTGAGCGCTATTCGACTTGAGTTTATTCACCCGTCCACCTTAGAAAAAGTTGTTTTCAATTCTTATGTTTCAGATAAATGGCGTAAACTTGCAGAAATATTTGCTCTTAAAGTATTTCACGATGAAATTTTGGGGCCAAATTTGAACGATCAAACTAAGCTTTAAGCCACTTCAGAAATTCACTGATTAATTTTTCTTGGCCGCGATTTGAAGGCTCGTAGAATTTCTGCGGCTTGATGCTTGGTGGCCAATAATTTTGCGCCACATAAGCTTTTTCAAAATCATGCGGATAAATATATTCTCCGGAACCTTTATGACTTGATTTTAAGGCCTCGGGAAGTTCGGGGCTACCGGTGACTTCTACGAATGCTTTGGCCTGATTCCAGGCATTGTATGAACGATTCGACTTCGGGGCACTTGCAATAAAAGTCACGACTTGCGACAGATTAATCGCGCACTCCGGCATACCGATCGCTTCAACCGCTTGTAAACCTGCGATTGCAAGTGGCAAAGCCCTGGGTTCGGCGTTACCGACATCTTCGCTTGCTAAAATCACTAGGCGTCTGGCGATATAAACGGGGTCTTCTCCGCCCGCCAACATTCGCGCCATATAGTACAGGGCTGCATCAGCATCACTACCTCGTACGGATTTGATAAAAGCCGAAATACAATCGTAATGCTGATCAGAAGATTTATCGTAAGCAATAACGCGGTGACTAATGAGTTCTTCAAGTTGTTCGACCGCCATCGGATAGTTTGATTTATTGATTTTATAAAGCTCAACAATAGATTCAACTAAATTTAAAAAGCGACGACCATCCCCATCTGCTAATTGAATGAGGGTCTCAAAAGCATTCTCATCTAACAAATCAGATCTTCTTAAATTTTCAAATTTTTCGACTCTTTCAAAAAGCTGGTAGAAGCTTTCTTTCTCTAATCGCTTAAATTGAATAACCTGGCAACGGCTGATGAGTGCGCGATTTAATTCGTAACTGGGGTGTTCAGTGGTGGCACCTACCAAATACAACTCACCACGCTCGATAAATGGCAGCAGTACGTCTTGTTGACTTTTATTGAAGCGGTGAATCTCGTCGACGAATAATAAAGTTTTTTCCGATTGCTCGAGCAAGCGTGACTTACCTTGCTCGCCGGCTTGCTTTAAATCTTTCACTCCCGCATCGACTGCATTCATTGCTATGAACTGCGCTTTTGCGGTTTGCGCCAAAGCACGAGCAAAGCTGGTTTTACCCGTTCCGGGCGGGCCCGTTACGATTAAATTTAGTAAGCGCCCCGCGCGAAGTAATTGGCCTATTGGTTTACTCGAACCTAAAATATGATCTTGCCCGATGACTTCAGAAATATGCTTAGGCCGCAGCTTTTCTGCTAGAGGCCGAATACTTAAATCTGAACTGGCTTCGAATAAATTCATGCATTAGATTTAACGAAAATTACTTACGAAATATAGACATTATCGGCTTTGACGCGTTCAGATTACTCAATCTAAATAAATTAGCTGATATTTAAGTCATGAAAAATTTTATTTGCTTAATGATATGGGGTATTTCTAGCATTGCATTTGCAAATGGTGACCCTATTAACGGACTCAAATACTTCAATCAGTACAGCGAAAACAAAAATGAATTTCTACGATTAACAAAGCTAGTTTCAACCGAACGTTGGAGTCTTAAAAACGAAAGCTGGGCCGTCAATGCAGACGCCAATTTAACCACCGACGTGGCCATTTTTCAGCGAACCGATTCAAGTGTTACCGAAACTGAAAAAACATTAGTGGTATTTTCTTCAGGCATTCACGGCATTGAAGGCTTTGTTGGCTCAGCAATTCAACGCCGAGTCATTGAAGATAAATTAATTGTAGAATCTGCGCTAAAAGCTGATCTGGCCTTTATTCATATTTTAAATCCGTGGGGCATGCAGAATAAGCGCAGGGTCGATGCAACCAATATCGATCTGAATCGAAATTTCTCTGATTCAAATCATATTTTTGCGAAACCTAATAATGATTATATGAAAATAGATTCGTTTTTAAATCCCAACGAGAAATTAGATTTTGGTATCTTCAATCGGGCCGATTTTTTATATCAAGCCATTCGTTTGATCATGCAGTTTTCAATCGAAACTTTACGAAAATCAATCTTACTAGGGCAAAACCAACAGCCCCGCGGACTTTATTTTTCGGGTAAAACTGCAACGGCGCTGAAAGCACATATCGACCAGTTTTCAGCAAAGTATTTTCCGAAATATAACCGCGTCATATGGATAGATCTGCATACGGGTTATGGAGCACGCGGTCGATTGCACCTTTTAGCAAATGAATCTACCGCGGTCAGCAGCTCGGCTTTAACTCAACTTTTTGATCCGACTCCGATCGATTTTGGAAATCAAAAAAACTTTTATAAAACAGACGGAGACCTAGCAAGCTATCTGAATGCAAAAGAAATTTATTTTGAACCCAAACATACTGATACAATTTCTAAACAGAAGTTCAAACCTTACACACAAATTATTGCAGTCGTCTTTGAATACGGAACCCTAAACAGTCAATCAACTTGGGGATCGATTGAATCTTTAAGGCGCATGGTACTTGAAAATCAAACTTATCAAAATGGCGCAACGGATAGTAAATATAAATCATCGGTAAATAAACTTTTTCAAGATATGTATTTTCCGCAAGATGCTGAATGGGCAGAAAAAGTTGGTACCGAAACTAACAAAGTGCTCTCGACCCTGGGTCTTGGTCTGTAGATTGTAGGCTCAGGCACTTTCTTTCTAGACGAGCGATGGCTATTTGGATCAGACTAGAAGAATGAAAAAAGAATGGTGCACAATTACAATCGCTTCTGGACAAAAAGTAAAAATCGACAAAGAAGATCTTGATGTGGTCTCTGAGCACACTTGGCGAGCCACCACCGGCAGTACCGGGCGCCTTAGAGTAGTGACTTCAATTCGCAAACCCGAGGGTTCGCGCAGCATTACACTCGGCCGATTTCTGATGAAACCTTCAAAAACTAAACAAGTCTACCCGCGACGCTTTAATGATGGGCTTGATTACCGTAAAGATAATTTAGTCGTCTGTACCATGAAAGAGCGCCAGCGTTTGATTTCAAAACGCCGCACGAATACGTCGTCTCCTTACAAGGGCGTATCGTTTTTAAAAGCCAAGAAAAAATGGAGAGCCGGCATTGAAGTTAATGGCCTTGCGATCAACCTTGGTGACTTTGCTTACGAAAGCGATGCCGCTAACGCGTATAATGTGGCCGCTCGTAAACATTTCGGAGATATTGCTTACCAAAATATTATTAAACGTGAGCCAAAACGAAAAAGCGACATCAAGAAATAAGGTAGTAAATGCACGAAACAGAACTTTGGTTTTTTGGCTTTGGCCTGGTACTAACTATCCTGTTCGCGCTGGTGATTTTCAAATTAATTAAGCTGTCTAAAAAAGAGTAAGCAATTACTCTTTTTTTATTTAAGATCAGAAGCCTAGGCCGCCGTTTCGTAAAACAAGCGATCGCATCTAACTAAGATCGTTAACCGAACACTCTCAAAATGCTGCACAATTTCAAATCGATCTGACTTTTCGATTAAACAAGATAAAGTTACGAGCTTCTGAATTTCGATCAACTCAAGTTTGTCAGGCCCCTTGGCAAGCGGATAGCGCGGGATGGCTGCGTAAGTGAAAGCCGCACGATAAACATTTTTAATCCACTCTGTTTCGGTCTGCGTAAGATAAATGAAGCTTCGATCTATCGTCGGAAGCGTATTTTGCGCCGGCTTCGCTTCTTTCGATGCCCTATCTAAAATCTTTAAATCATTAACAAGCGAATTAATGACGAACTTGTTTTTGTCTCCGATAATGCTGGCCGCAACACTTCGCCAGGCTTCACAAAAATCAAAAAATTCAAGATCCGAATCTTTATCGTGTATACCAGGGTTCGTTAATTTATTAATCGTTTTTTCGATTGCTGTAATTGAAATGGCAACCTCATCAATGCGAGTATTTAGTCGCATGAGATGATGAGCCCAGCTTGCTATGTTACGTACAGAGGTTGGCTCGATAAGCGCCGTTCTATAGGTCAAATGAAAGCCATCGTAAATAGAGCGATCCATCGGCCTAGATAAAAACTGATCAAAACGGCTCTTGCTGCGCTGGCGACGCGGGACCGCACAGAATTCACTTAGCCTTTGCGAGAAAGTTTCGAAAGATTGGTTCCATAAATTCTCGGCTTGGCAAGATTTGTAAAGCTGGAAGGCCTTCGAAGAATTAGGTACCGCCTCGTCAAGCAAGTCATTCAGCTTTCGTTCAAGATCACGGGGAAATGATTTCCACATTTGTTGCATCATGCAATCTAAGGATAGCACTCTAGGATTCAAAATTTCTAGTAATGATTCTTTTTTATTTTACGTTTATTGTCGAAGTTTTGTTCGCAGTAACTTAATTGTTTAATAGAGCTAGGCGGTGTTTTGTCTTACCCGCTAAGGTGCTTTGCGCACGGCTGCTCTTTAATAACAGCTCGATCGTGTCTTTTGGAGATAACTTCCCTTTATAAATCGATAGCATTTTCGCAGCGGCTCCGGTAACAAAAGCCGTTGCCTGCGACGTTCCGCTCATCAAGCCAAACTTACTATTCGGCAAGGTTGAGTTAATATCTTTACCCGGCGCCGCGATATCGACAGATCGATTTCCGTAGTTACTAAACGATGCATAGTCACCTTCTTCATTCGTAGCGCCGACAGAAATAATATTACTTAGGCCGTAATTCGCAGGGTAATATTTTTTAATATCTGTGTTCGCTCGCCCGTTACCGGCTGCAGCCACGAATAGTATACCTAACTTTTCGCTTTGTCGGATCGCCGCTAATTCGCTGGCCGAGCTTTCGTCACCGCCGCCAGAATAATTAATAATATTCGCATTCATCATGTTGGCGTATTTTATCGCCTGCACCGAAAACTTAATACTATCTTCAAGCTTCCCCTTCGGATCGTAATATTTCAAAATCATAAGACGTACCGGTGCCGCCGACGTGCTAGTGGATTGTTTTGCGTTTAAATTCTTAAATTCATTTTTTATAATACCTGAAATATGAGTGCCGTGACCATTTACATCGAAGACACGATTTGAATTCTCAACAAAATTCCATCCATGGATATCGTCGACAAATCCGTTGTCATCATCATCTATACCATTCGATTTCTTGTCTAAACCCAAACTGTCTAGGCCCATTTCACCAAGGTTCGTCCAGATGTAATTCTTTAAGTCAGGATGACTTATGTCAGCGCCTGTATCTATCACCGCAATAACGATGGGCTTGTTTTCATGAAGATAATGCGACTCTTTTTTAATTGCGCCGTAAGCTACTTGTGCTGATAGAAAAGTCGAACACAAAGAAAGACCAACGATAAATCGCTTGCTCATTGATAACCCCCGTTATTAATTTGTATGAACTAAACGCTGCTGCAGAACTTCGTTGAAGTTGGCGTTTAAAGTGGCGTTTAAGTTTGTGTCTTAGTACAAAGCAATCAAGAAGCCAGCGGGCAATGGCTTCTGATTAGCCGCCGCAATTAGCCAGGGTGTAACCTGTATACCAATCCCTATACAGTGCTAGAATTCTAACACTGTGAGGAATCAGACTTAACAATTGTTATTTTATGCAACGCTTTTTGATTTAGTCAGATTTGAGGCTACGGTGTATTTATTACGACCCGAATTTTTTGATTGATAAAGGGCCGTATCGGCGCGCTTTAACCAATCGCTTGAGCTTTCACCTTCTTGCAACTGCGCAATCCCCATAGATACCGTGAAACGAATATCAAGGTTACCTTGAATGAAAGACTCTCGGCGAATTCGTTTTTGAGCTTCTTCGGCCCGTAAGACCGATAACTCGATTGAATGACTTGGAAGCACAACCACAAATTCTTCGCCACCTATGCGAGCAACCATTTCGCCGTCACGGTTAAAAATCTCACCTAGGATACGTACGCACTCTTTTAGCACGTAATCGCCGATATCGTGTCCGTAAGAATCATTAATTTTTTTAAAGAAGTCTATATCCAGCATAATCAACGACGTAGGTATTTGGCTAATATGATTAACTTGAGCTAATTTTTTAATATATTCGTCGCAGCTTTTTCGATTATGTGCTGATGTTAAGTGATCAATCGATAAATTATTGTTCGCTACGGTTAGCTGTTTTTTTATCGTGTTTAGATTTTTCTTCACCGTCGTCATACGACGCTCTCGGTGCTCTTTCTTCTGCGATTGATACTCCATATAGGAATTGATGAATTCACGTGATTTAAGGCGCAAAGACTCGATTGAATTAGCTTCTACGGCTTCTTTTAGACTGTCTAAGTGAGTCGCTAACTTCTGATCTTTGTCATTCTCAAATTCCATCTCTTCGCTGAGCTGATCCGCAAAATCCCAAACGATACGTTTAAAATCATCGAAAGTATTTTGCACGTACGAATACTCATCAATTCGGTAGCTTGAAAAAAACTGACGAATATCGAATAAAGTTTTTTCCATCTTTTTTTGATCTGGATCAATCAATGCTTTAGAAAGATTATCTAATTTTTCTCGTACCCTACGAATCGAATGTTTTTCAACTTCGAACAAATGCTTGTTGTAAACGTCAATCATAAACAAAATAGTCGCTTTGTCTTCAGTAATAATTGGCAAGTCTTCACTTTCGTGACTCTGAGGTTTCTTCATGGCCATATCTAACTGCTGAATTAATTTTACAACCCATTGTTTCAAAAAAACCTCCACGATGTAACTGGTCTCTTTTCGGTTTTTTGAACTTCGGTTTTGAGCTTTATTATTATACAAAAATAAGACGCCCCATTCCGGTACAGCGGCGGGCCACAAACTAATACCGATATTTAATAAAACAAACTCCTGCGCCTCCGGCGCCCGCGGTACCACCTTCACCGCTACCGCCACCGCCGCCTCCATAGCCGCCACCAAGCCCACCATTTTGGGCTGTCGTACCACGAGCACCGCCGGCACCACCGCCACCACTACCAACATTAGTCGTAATGTCTTTGCTCATACTACCAGCTGCTCCATGCCCTGCGGCGTCTCTTCCCGAACCACCACCGCCGCCACCGTTAGTTCCGGCGGTTGCAGCTCCGCCATCTCGAACCGATCGCAGACCTGCTCCGCCTACAAGATTGTTCGTACCGCCATTGCCTCCATCGTCTCCGGAAGCGTCGACTCCGGCACCACCGCCGCCATTTCCACCACCACCGCCGCCGCCACTTGAAATTCCTAAACTAGAACCACCATTTCCACCATTTCCATTAACACCACCGGCTCCGGCACCACCTCCACCGCCTCGGCCGACTGCAGTACCGCCTGTACCACCTGAAAATTTAGTGCTGCCAACTGCCGAAGCAGTACTTCCGCCTGTAGCGCCCGTTCCGCTTGTGGCACCGCCGCCACCGAAAGCACCCACTACGACGGCTAAACCACTGACGCTTGCACAATTCGATGTCGAATTACAAAAAAAAGAATTTCCACCTGCTACGCCGGCAGCGCCTGCAGAACCAATTTGATAAGTTACATTTGTCGACGGAACTAACACCACATTCGTCTGTTTAGAATAACCGCCGCCACCGGCGCCACCGCCGCCATTCGTTCCACTTGTTCGCCCGCCACCACCAGCGCCGATACACTCGATGCTATTATTGGTGCTGTTCCAATTAGCGGGAACTAAAAAATTTGTTCCGTTCGTTAAAGTGATCGTGACCGTACGATTCGGTTTTCTAGCTCTTGTGCCCACCCATGCAGAGACATTAACCACAAAAAAAAGAATACTTAAAATAAGAAAGATTGAATTATACTTCACAAATTTAATTTTCTCGCCAGACCATTGAAGCATAACAAATGTTAATTCCTGAAATCTTTGTAAACTGTAAAATAGTCTCTTGCGACGGAGAGCTTGCGATCACCGGGTCAGAACCACCATCCCACTTAATTAATATGCCATTTCCTGACCAAGTGACCGCTCTAGACCCCGTAGCGTCTTGAGCTATTTTTAGTGTTAAAGTATACACACTACCGGCCGGCAAGCCGGTAGCCACAGGCAAAGTAATCGTTGTGTTATTATTTAAATTGATTTGTCTGAAATTAAGCGACATATCCGGAATCGTGTAACTAGCTCCCGAGCTGACAGCCGCTGATACACCCTCGATTGAAGCCATAACACGCGCTGTACCGTTCACATCAAGCGTGGTCACTGGCGTTGTCGTTCCGATACCTACGTTACCAGCAAAGTATGCACCTCCTGTGGGTGTAATTGCTGCGACCGTTCCTGATGTAGTGTCTACCAGCTGAATATAATCTGCGCTTTGCCCAGCAACTCCTCGAATTTTTAGGCCAACCGTTGCAGATGAGGCTGTAGCTGCCTCTATTTGTGCCGAAAGTGTGTTTAGATAATTAACGCCTAAATAGCTGAGTGTGCCTGCGCCAGATGAATTGATTTTCCAACTTCCTGACGTACCAAAGAATGTGGTTGCGGCGACAGTTGTGTCGTTTGAAAGTGCACCCGTTGCTTCGGTCGCACCACCTAAAATTGTATTACCACCGACATTGAGTTTTGCAGCCGGAGACGTCGTTCCAATACCAACGTTACCGCTAGAGAACGAAATATCACTTGAAGCATTCGTAGACCACTGCGAAATCGTTGGCGTGTAACCCAATGCTGTCGTTACATCCGCTGAATTTAAACTAGTCGAAGAAGTGACACGACCTTTAGCGTCGTATGTAATCTTCGTACCCGTACCACCTGCGTTGACCGCAGCTAAGGTTGGGTTCGGATAAGTACCAGCTAAATCACCACTTGCTGCGCCCGATGGAGCGCGGCTGTCGGTAAAGCGTGAATCATTACCCGCGGCCACTGAACCTGCCCCTGTTCCGACATTCAGAACTGCTGAATTACCCAGACCTAAATTTGTACGTGTCGTACTTGAATTCGATAAACTTAATACACCTAGATTTGAAATCGATGCATCGCCTGATAATACGCGGCCTTCTGCGAAGCCAGATCCATTACCTACAAAAATATTTGCTGATGATAATGCATTAGTTCCGTTCGACGGCGTGTAACCCAAAGCTGTCGTTACATCTGCTGAAGTCATCGTAATCGTATAGCCCGCAAGAGTTGTTGGTAGTCCCGTAATTTTACTAAACGCTACATCGCTAATCTTGCCATTGTTAATTGAATTTGCGTTGATAGACAATACACCTAGATTTGAAATCGATGCATCGCCTGATAACACGCGGCCTTCTGCGAAACCAGATCCGTTACCGACAAAAATATTTGCTGACGATAATGCGCTTGATCCGTTCGACGGCGTGTAACCCAACGCTGTCGTTACATCCGAAGAATTTAAACTAGTTGAAGATATAACACGGCCCTTGGTATCGTATGTAACCTTCGTACCCGTACCGCCTGCGTTGATCGCAGCTAATGTGGGGTTCGGATAAGTACCAGCTAAATCACCACTGGCTGCACCCGACGGTGCACGGCTGTCGGTCAAGCGCGCATCATTACCCGCGGCTACTGAACCTGCCCCTGTTCCGACGTTCAGAACAGCTGAATTACCCAGACCTAAATTTGTGCGTGTCGCACTTGAATTCGATAAACTTAATACACCTAGATTTGAA
>JANPPC010000048.1:0-4734 GCA_031428275.1 Bdellovibrio sp. | reverse complement strand
TTTTATTTTTAAATCCTTAATTAGGTTCGAGTAAATCGGAAAACCATGATTTGAATTGGTCGTTCTGATATATTTTTTTCTTCGTTTAATGTGTAGTTTAAACTTTTGCATCGTTTTCCGAAGCTTATACTCACTGATATTGACGTCACTTCGGCGCAAATAATTTAATAACATTCGGTATCCTGCTTTTGGAAAAGTAACGCGAATATTTTCAATGTGGTGACGTAGGTCGGCTTCTGTTTCTTCAGTTTCCGCTCGTGAAACTTTTGGATCGCTATAGTAGGTCGACATAGAAAGCTCGACTACTTTTGCGGCTTTTTCTTCGAACCCAATAGCCTCATGGTATCGGTTAACCCACTCGCACTTTTCACGAGCGCTGAGTTCAGTGGTCGTGCTCGGCTCGTTTTTTTTGATATTCAACAATTTCAGCTTCTAATTCTAAAATTCTTTTAGCCTGTTCGAAGCTGTAGCCTTGTGTTTCCAAGTTATCAATTTGTTCGCCTTGCTTGATTTGATTCATCTCGTGGCGCCATTTGTAAATGCGAGTTGGGTCGTGTTTAAAGCCATATTTTTTAGCAAGTTATTTAACGGTAAAGTTTCCAGTTAAATATTCTTGAATGACTTTCTTTTTTAACTCAAATGGCCATTTTTTATTTTTCTTTGGATCTGTCATTTCTGATTCTCACTTTCAATCCGTATCGGATTTATTGTTACAAATCAGGAAGCCTGTCTCATTTTGATAATCCAACTAGGCTACGAAATCTTAACCGCACTCCAAATTGAGAAATCACATAATTAAAGAAAAGCTTGCAGCTTGAAACGCATATGATACCATTAAGCTTGAGGATTTTCAGTTTTTACTTTGAAAGTAGTGTAAAAAAGGATAGCAAATTTGATAGCCCGAGCCTTTTTTTTATTAACTTTGGCTGCGAATGCACAGGTCTTTATACCAGTTTCGTTCTGGCGACCTAAGAATACAATCCAGGTGCAGTGTTTTTCCGGTTGTTATCCCACATCAGCGATCCCGTTTTCGGCCGCGCTGTATTACATCCCCGTTTCTACTCCGGCCACATTTTCAGCTTCGGCTGTTTTTTATAATCTTTGTTGGGGCCCAACAACGGGTGGCGGCTGCAGCGCCACCCCACTTTATCCGTTAGCCTGCACGGGCGCGGGGCTGGGAGCCATTGATGGAAGCTCCGCTTTTGACCAAGCCGATTATACCGCACCGGCAACAGTCACGACCGATACATGCAACGTAACTGCTTATACCGAGCCGACGACAAAATCATTTAATATTCAGTCTTTTAATCCGGTCGTCGTGTCACCGGTAACATCCGCTATGGCACCACGAAATATTTGTGTTACCAAAACGCAAACATTTACAGCGACCGGCGGTCTGGGCACTTTGAATTGGGTTCAAACAGTTGGAGCTGGGTCTATTACTCCGACGACGGGCGGAAGCTCAACCTACACGGCGTCGGGTGCCGCGACAAGCGTCGAAATCACGACCACTGACTCGACCACCTCGATGTCAGTTACCTCTTATGTTAATGTCATCAGTACGATTACGATTTCACCGCTAGCCACTATTGAAACTCCGGTTAATAATCCGACTTTTCTGCAAGACCCAACAACCAACGCGGGTATGACTTATGTTGCAAATCTTGTTCTGAATGCGAACTGTGGTATCCAAAATTATTCAGTTTCATGCGTAGGCGGCGGCTCGGTTTCACCGACAACTGTTGCTGATAATGGAACGGTTCGATATACTCCGGCTTCCACAACCGGGACCTCAACAATTACTTTTACCGATAGCGCCGGCACTCCCCAATCTGCGACAAGAACGGTTTACAATATTGTGCCGGTTGATGTGGCGGGATCCTGGGGTTATCACTCTTGTATAAAGTATTCACATTCGACCTATGGTGCGGGTTTATATAAATTAAAATGCTTTGGTTTCAATAGCTCAGGCCAGCTTGGCTATGGCAACACTGTCGTCAAAGGAAGAACGGCAACCGATCTTGGCGTAGGAAACACTTTCTTAAAAAACACCGGAACTGCAGGCGCAGATATGCTTGTAAAAGATATGTCGGTCGGCCTTCAACACACATGTGTCATTTTAAGTAATAATACCGTAAAATGCTGGGGCAGTAATACGTACGGGCAACTTGGTTATGATAATACGACGGCGCTTAGCTCACCGTCGGCCAGTGTTGTCAATATAGGCGCCGGCACTCCAAAAAAATTGTATGCGGCTGGCTTCGTAACTTGTTTAACTTTTTCTGATGACCGAATAAAATGTTGGGGTCGAAATGCTCAAGGGCAACTAGGCCAGGATAACACAATTAACTATGGCAGCAACTCTGGAACGGGTTCAATGGCAGGCCTTGGATATATCTCAGTCGGTGGATCATTTTTAACGGTGCAACGTGTAGCTCCGTCCGAAAATGCCGTTTGCGTTTTGTCGGCAGCCTCCTTTGCCCCGGGCGCATCAAAAGTTTATTGCTGGGGATATGGTAACGGCGGTGGTTGTAACTTTTCTGCCATGCCAGATACTAATTACTGCGGCGAATTAGGGCGCGGCACGGCCAACGCGAACTGGGGAGACGGTACAAATTTAATGTCGGCCTTAACACCCGTTAACTTAGGCGTTACCGGTAGTGAGCTCGTCATCGACATTGCAGCCGGCCGAAAACATATATGCGCCATCATTGCGCCCACCCTTATTTCCACCGCTGGAACGCCCATTTGCTGGGGTTTTAACGGCCGTGGCCAACTTGGAATTGATAATTTAACCGATATCGGCGCAACCTCGACACCAACCACTCGCGTGACTTCGATATCAAACGCGGCACGCTTTGAAATGGCCGCTGAAACATCGTGCGCGATTTTATCTGACTCGTCAGCGAAGTGCTGGGGCCGCGGCACCTACGGCGTACTGCTGGGCGGAAATAGCATCCCCGGCGGTGGTTACAATAGAAATATTGGCGACGGATCTCCACTCATGTCAGGTTTGGCGGCCCTTAATATTGGCGCGGGGTTAACTTTTAAAAAAATGGCCGTCAATTATGCCTCAGCCTGTGCCATCTTAAATAACGATTTTATGAAATGCTGGGGAGCTCAATTTTGTGGTATCGGCGGATCGAACACCAATAACGGATGTGTTTTTTCGGGAGTATCGACGGCCTTAGTAAATAACGCCGGAACCCCGATGATGACCAGTCGCTATATCGGTGACTCTTCGGCTGCAGAAGTCGGAGATAATTTACCTTTCTTAAATCATTAGTAAATTATCGTAACCTCTACTAAAATTATTTTTGATCAAAGTAATGAAATGACCGTCGACAATTAGGCGACTGTTCCAATCAATCAGAACACCATTTGAAACAGAAAATAACTTAAGGGCTGCTTTTTAGTTTACTTAAATATTCTATCAAACACATAATAAAGCAGCCAAACTACTTATACGAAACGAGACCCAATGAAACTGATGAAGTGGTTCTAAAGCGGCTTAATTTACCAAGAGCCAAATGGCTGTTCAGAAGCAGCCCGTAATGTATCCAAGACTGACCCCATCGTTTCTTTGGTTTCTGCGCTGGTCGTAAAAGAAAAAGCTTGTAAGCCAAGTGCGATTAAAAATATTACCTTCATTCAAGTTTTTTAACATTGAAAAAAAGACAGTCAGTAAATTATTTCCAGATCAAGACCTTAAAGCTTTCAATTAAAATTTTCATAGAATCATCAGCTACGGGCCCCAGCAGTGGGTCTAAACCCAAAGTGTGCCCCTTTAACTAAAGCGACTTTAGCTTCATTGGCAGATAAAAATTAAGCAAAAAGTGATTGTCTGTTTCGCATCTTGACCAAAATCCCTGAATTTATTAATACACTTGTTTCGACCACTTCCTTTTATTGAATCTGAATTTGAACTATCGAAGTATTTAGATGGCACAAAGCAAAATAAAATTAAAGAAATTTTGAGGAAGCTAAGGCAAGTTGACGATACAGCCACTGCAAGTACTTTGCTTAAGGAATTTATTTCGCAAAAGACTTTTTACGGAGTACCTTATTTAAGAGAAATTATGCTTCGGCATAAATCACCAGAAATAAGAAAGCTAATACTTAAAGCCTTGCAGAACGCGGATGTAATTAGCGGAAATTAAAAAATTGGCTTCTTGACTTGAACAATAACCACTTGTTTGAAGTTAGGCCTGCGGTACTTCTAGCAACCTTTCATGATCAAATAAATTTTGAAAATTTTAAGCATAACAAAACAAGGCAGTGATACAGATCGCACTGACTTGTGAAGCAATTAAATATTTCGCCGCCGCTTCACTGCGCTACTTCTGCCCGTATAGGGACTTACCACTTTTGCACAGGTTTATGGTCAATAGCCTCACGCTATTTTGTCGTGGCGTTCCGCTCGAGTCTTCTGGCCTTCGTTTCTCGAGTAGCCGTTTAATGAATATCCGTCTCTTCCTTAAAATTTACCGATGAGCCCCGGCGCTTTTCGTCTCTCTTTCGGGCGAGTACCCAATGCTTTTATTTCACGGTCCACTTATTTCTTTTTACAGTAAGGTAAGCTTTTGTATACAGTTGTCTGCCGCCAATTAAAAAATACTCAGGGAAGAATTTCTGCCCTTGCTTTGCTATTGTCAGTCATCGAACTAAGAGGTTTTTAGAGCAAAGATTTCTGACGAAGTCGCACCGAAAAACATAATTTCATTAAACAATTGC
>JANPPC010000047.1:0-53986 GCA_031428275.1 Bdellovibrio sp. | reverse complement strand
TGCGTACGCAGTTTTAAAGACCACAATTTAAGGTAGAACATCCAGCCATAGATCCTTCGGCAATTTTTTCGCCGTTAAATAGTAAATTAAATTCAAAATTGGAGTTAGTAAGTTTTCCATTCAGAACTTGTACTGAAATTAGATTTTGCGTCGAAAGATCTGTATAGCTGCGCGCCCCAAAGCCGGCAAATTTATTGATTGGCCAAACAGGCATTTTTAATTGCAAAAAATTACGAATGCTTTAGTTAGTATAATATTTAGGATCAGGAATATATAATACTTTGTTATCAAGCATATTACGGTCAGCCAGAACTGTAACTAGCCCACTGTTACCATCAGCTGATGCTTGAAAAATTATATCGATCATAGATGTTGAAATTGAATTACAACTTGCTTGACCGTATCTATTAGCAGAGCGATCGCAAAAGTTAATAGCTTTTAAAAAAGAAGCCATCTTACCTGGGTTAGTCGTGGTTAGCTGCGCTGCTCTTAAAGATTGTTTGTAGGCGTATTGCTGGCCTTGAGCCGGTAAAGTTGTCAATTCAGCGTTTTGATTAACCAATGCTTCCTGTCCAAAAGAAGCTAGTGCAAATGAAAATATAATAAAAAAGCTAACCGATTTTTTCATAAAATTACCTCTGAATGGCTAGAATAAATACTTAGGTCATAATTTATTAAAACTGAATCAAAATAGGCTGTCTAAGGCTTTACCAGTGTCAAAAAGAGATATCGCAACGGAAAATACGCATATTATCAACCATGTCAAATATAGGCCTTATGATGCCCTTTATTTTAAAACTAAAAAAACCGATAGGATTATAGGAATTGCATAAATTAGGAATTTAATGTATTCTGTAGGAAGTATAAGGAGATTCAAATGGCAGCTAAGCAGGCTAAACTTTTAACAGTTGCAAGCAACGGTCAAATTAGTATTGGTAAAGCATGGGCTGGTCGTCAAATAGTCATCGAAGAAATTGGTGATGGCGAACTTCATATTAAGGCAGGTTCTTTTGTTCCAGATTCTCAAAAAATATTTAATACTGCTGAAGCCAAAACATCTTTGAATGAATTTAATAGCTGGAGCGAAAACACACCTGCAAAGTCGATGAAATCTTCTGATGTATTTGCTAGACTAAGAAAACAAAAAATCGCTCGTGGTAAATAAGAAAAATTCCGCATCCAATCAGCATGAACTAGTTCTTTGTGATTTGAACTTCCCAAGACTACAAAATGAATTACTAGATCTTGAATCAACAGAGTTTGATCAAGTCGAAGAGATTGTAAAAAAAATTGAAAAGATGACTTGGGATCAAATTTATAAAACATCTTAAAAAACTCAAAAAAGAGGACTGAACTGGGAAATCATTGAAAATCAAGTCACCCAGTCTGGTAAAAAGATCACATCTGTTCGTATTTCTAAAAAATTTCGCGCGCGGGTTTGTCGTGATGGTAAATTTATGAGGTTAATTTCGCTTCATCCTGATCACGATAGTGCTTATGATGAAGGTGGCGGAGAAGACTTATAGTTCACTCTTTGCCGAACAAACGCTTCTGATGTATCAATTAATTTGGCAACAACAATATACGAACTATATTTTTTCACTAAATATTTCAAATTTGAGGCCGAAAGAAATTTGGCTTCAGGATAAGCTTCAAACTCAATATACAAAACAAGCTCGGTTCGATTTAATTGATAATCGGCTCGAGTAACCGGTTCTTCTACTTCGGGCTCTCGCGCACCATTTTTTAGAGACTCCACCGGAAAACATGTAAAAGCAGATCGGATTCATAAATTAACTTTATTAAATATTAATGCGTTTTCGGCCAAGGTTGTATCAACCTACGAGATTTTGGCCTAAGTAAATTACGCAGCACTTATTCAGTTTTATTGAACGGCAGCTTATTCACTAGCGGGCACACGCTTTTGGACGCGAGGTAAAAAGAATTCTTTTTCTAATTTTTTATATGCTTCATACTTTACGTTTGTGCCAAGAATATTTGCCTGATTGGCGATGTTTTCTTTTTCCATGGCTTTTAGTTTATCAAGATCAGCTTTGATGTGATCTTTTTTAAGTGAAGCTTTTGATTCATCAATCGCTTGGACCAGCGCGCGCGAATTTGCGATCACTTTAATAACTTTTTCTTCTTCGACTTTCCACTGTCGTAAAAAATAGCGGGTTGAAAACTTGACCCATTCTTGCTGGTTTTGATCATCTAGGTAAGTCTCTGTAAATTGGTTGGTCGTCAAAGTCGCATCCACGTAATTATCATGATAAGTTGCTACTTTTTCTGGAACAAAAATATTTTCTAATTCAGCTTGCTTTCGCTCGGCCGCCCGCTGCGCCATTTCTTGCTGAACCGGATCGGTATTTAATTTTTTGTAGGCGAAGTTACCAACGAAAACGATTGCAAGTCCTGCGACGAAGCCACGGGTTTGTAGGCTGAAGGATTCTTTCTCTTTCCGCGCTTTCCAACCTTTAAGCTGTTCAACATGCTTGGCTTCGGTACCGGTATCCATAGCACTTTTAACTTGGATGACTGAATTAACAAGTTCTAACGTCTTTTCAAAATCGAACTCGCCATTTGTCGTTTTAGATAATAATTCAAGCTTGGTTGCAATTTCTAATGAAAGATCGACGCTTAATTTTTTAAGCGAAATTAAATGATGGTCTCGAATCTTTTGTAATTCTTTAAGTTCGACTGCTTTGTAATCGTTTAACTTCTGCATTTCAGCGGTTTTTAGATCGCCGTACTCTTTTTCGATTTCAAGTTTTACTTTGTTCTTGGCTTCGTTTAAGTCGCGCGAAAGTGCTTGCAGTTGTTCTTCAACATTTTGTTTACGCTCGGCAATGCTTGTAAAACTTCGATTAATTTCTTCGCGTTCTTTGACAGCTTTTTCATGATCTGTCTGAAACTGAATTTTGCGCTCGCTGAAGCTAGCCAGCTCGCCTTCAATTTTTTTATAGGCCTCGGAAAGATCTTTATACTGAGTATCTATATGCAGAAGTTTTTCTTCTTCTTGCCTAAGTTCACTGACCAACCGGCTTAAATCGAGTTGCGCTTCTTCTTTTTGCTTTAAACAATCGTCTGAGGCTTGCTTTGAGTCTACGATGTCACTTTGAATTTTTGCTAATTCTTCTGTAAATAACTTTATTCTATTTAAGTGTTCGGCTTTTTCGTTTTCGGATTCGACCTGAAACGCACGCTTTTTTGCCAAGAGCTCACTCTCGGTTTCGGTCATCAAGCGATTGCGGTCGGCAAACATCGATGATTTCAACTTTTCAAATGACAAATCTAACTTTACCTTATTTTCTTTTTCGATATTTTCTAAATGCTTATTTTTTTCGTCGCGGATCAGCTCTTCGTGCTCTTTCCACGCCATTTGAATTTCTTCGGTGGCTTGAATTCTTTTTTCATCAAGCATGACTTCGGTTTCAACTTTAAGCCGATGCATTTCGCGGCGAGCTTCTTCAAGCATCTGGTCAACTAGTTTTTGATATTCAATCCGTGCCTCTTCGGCAGCTTTTTTGGATTGAACTTTCGTTTCATGAATTGTTTTATTCTTTAAAACTTCAGCGCTTTTTACAATTGAATGTTTAATGTATTCGGCTTCTTTTAAAATCTCGAGCGCCTGGGCCTTCGGATCTTTTTCTTTCGGAAATTTTATTCCAACATTTTTAAATTCAATTTTAAAATCATCGGCTGATTTTGGGAAAGCAGACAGATCTACAATGATCGGCGGATGCTCGCTTGCTTTTTCAACTTGTTCGATTTCGGCATTGACGGTGTGCCCGACTTCAATGATCTTGAATTTCAATTTTACAATTGAAGTTCCTAAAGTAATGACATGTTTTTCGCCGACGGTGAGAAATTCGCCGGGCTTTACTCGAACGTCATCGATAAAAGTACCATTCGATGAATTTAAATCTTCAACTTGGATGCCTTCAGAAACTAACCGAATTTTTATATGCTCTCTAGATACTCCGTTATCTTTGATAGGAACGGCAGAAGTTTCACCTCGTCCAATGACAAACTCTTGAAGTTCGATGTCGAACTTCTGAGGTGTCTTTGAACTAATGATTTGTACAAGTACAATCTTCTTTTTTTCTTGCATTTAGACGGTTCGGCCTAAGCGGCGCGATTTCCCATTTCTTTTGTGGATTTGGCGATTTCAAGACTTAATGCTTCTTCAGCCAAAGCCTCGACCGGATCACGGTGTTCATCAAATTTACCAACATTTTCTGGAACAACATTGTTATCAGAACGGTACCAAAGTAAATCCATCGCACTTTCAAATCGATCTACTAATGAAGTAAAGATACGGTCCGGAGACAATATCGTGTTATAAATATGAAGCGTTAATGAAAATGCAATACCGAAAACTGAAGACGCCATCGCAAAACTAATTTCGTGTAAGAAATTATCCATAATTAGTTTTGTGCCTTCAACGTCGCTTAAGTCCATACCACCAAGCGAAACCAGACCGCCCTTAATACCTAAGAAAGTTCCTAAGATACCGGCAACAACGAATAAACCCGGTAAAATTGTTAAAAGCTCATTTAAAGCCCCCATCGGAAGAACTCCGAATAACTTCGTAAAACATGGGTTGTGATGCAAAGTTGCACGCGTGATCTGATTGAGCTTAGGGGTCTCTTTGGACCACTTTAAATAGCGTAGTTGCTTTAAAATATCTTTAACCATCCAAGCGCAACCTTGTTTCACTAAGAATACGCGGTCGTTCATTGACATGACTTGCCCGTAATTTTCAGCTGACTTACGGTCACGAACTGCGAATCCTTCGTAAAAAGATTTCTCGAAGATCTTCTTTGCCAATACATAAAACGAAGCGTCTTTTAAATTTCTATTCGCTTCTGAATCCATGTACTTTAATACTTTGGCTTCAAATTGACGCGCAAACCATTCATGACGGCGAACCGTATAATAAATGGCCCATCTTAAGAATGCGGCGGCAACAAAAACCGTTGCCATTGCATGCGGCAAGTAATTGATAAAATACTTGATCGAGTTTTGTAACATTTGATCGTTCATAAATTCCCCTATCTCTTTTTGTCCATGCTAAATCGAATAATAACTCTTTGTGATTTCTTACAATCGTTCTTTTTACAGAAGTCTTCGGCCGACGCGATATTGCGATCAACTTTCATTAAATCTAAAAAACTTCGTCCCGAAACTTTTAAATTTGGAACTAAAGTTTGACGATGTTCAAAATTCATTTCTTTTTCATCTAAAATATAATTGAAAATAGATTTTGCACGCTTGTAACTTAAATCCATATTATACTTTAAAGCTTCGCGATCTTCCGGTTTTGAAGACGATGGATCGACAAATTTTCCTCGGTAAGTTGGCGACGCAAATCCAATAACTTCAACGGCCGATATTTGGTTCGACACACTCGGATTTCCGAACAATGATTTAGAGTAAACCGGCATTGCTTTTCGTAAAATACTTCGCATATCCTCTTTTAGATTTGCCGAGTCATTATCAAAGTAAGTTTGACCAAAATCTAAAAGAACGTCACCTGACTCTTGATCAATGTCAGCCTTTACACCGATACGATCAAATCCTTGCTTAATTTCTTTAGCAATTTGTTTGCGCGCTTGTAACTCTGCTTTGACCGCATTCAGCTGGCCTTCCGTATTTTTTAATTGCCCCGCTAGACCGGCTAATTGCCCGGCGAGCTGACGCTGCTTAGCTTCACCTTCCGCTTTAAACTGCGCTTCCCGACGGCCAATTTCGGCATTTGATAGATTCTTTTGGTTTTTTAATGCATTCGCGAAAGCGGCCTGTTCGCCGGCGCGGTCAGCGTTAAATTTCGCGGTTAACGCATCCATTTTAGATTTTGTATCTTGAGCCGCTTGACCTAGCTGGGCATTTAAATTTGCGGCCTCAGCATTCTTTTGACTCAGCTGACCTTTGGTTTGACTCAGTTGCCCTTGCGTTTGATTTAGTTGCGACTGAGTTGATTGTAAAGCCATTTTTGCATTATTTAATTCAGCGATTGTCATTTTCTTTTGTTGCTCGATACCCGCCACTTTTTGTTCGGCATCAGCTTTCAGCTTTTTCATTCTAGCTTGGTAAGCTTTTTCAGATAACTTAGCTTTTTTGAAAGTTCTTTTAAGTTCTTTCATTTTGTCTGCTAGATTTTGGTTAACTTGGCTTATCATTTGATCTTTATTTTTAATCAAATTTTCTTTTGAAGCGATATCCGTATTTAAATTAGTGATTTGATCACTTTGTACATCAATGAATTGATCTTTTTCGGTAATCACTTCGTTACGATTCGTAATTTTGGTTTGCGCAAATTTATTTGAATTGATCACGTTACGAACCATTTGCTGGTATTTGTTTAAGGCTATCTCTTTTTTAGCATTATCTTTTGCTTGCTGAGTCAGATTATCTTTTTCATTTTTAGCTTCTTCTTGCAAAAGCGTCAGCTTATCCATTAATTCGCTATACTCATCTTTTTCGCTTTTGCTTGCCTGAGTTTGCAGATACTGCTCTTTGACAGATTCATAAGTTTTTAATTGATTTTGTAGATCAAGAACTTGCACTTTTAGTTTTTTATTTTCGGTCGCGTTGTTCACATCGCTTGCGCCCGATTTTAAACTTGATACAACATATAGAAGTAAAAAGATTGACGACAAGCCTAAGAACAAATCTGAATTTGACGTCCAAAAGCTTTCGCTCTGTCCGTGCTGACCCTCTTTTTTGTACTGAAATGACATAGGCATTCTCCTAACCCATGTCGCTTTAACGGCCGAATTTCTTTTTTAATTAAGCTTTTCGCTTGAAAGCTAGGCTAAAGTTTGTTTAGTTTAGGACTTAAGTTGCGCGACTTTTCAGTAATTGATCACCGCGGTCTAGTATAGTGAGGCGAATATTCTCTTTGTGCTTGGTCAGTTCGGCCACTTGGTTACAGCCTACATTTCAACGGTGACGCCCATGGCCTCTAGTAAAACTAAGGCTTCGGGAAACGAAAACTTAGCCTCTTTTAGTTTTGCGAATTTTGGATCGATGAAGTAATTTTTGGCGCGTCTGAAATCAGCTTTTTCGATATTTACGTTGGCAAAACGCGTTCCCGAAAGCTGGCAGTCGTTGAAGCTAGCCTTGGTTAAGTTTGCGCCCGAGAATTCGGCCTCGCGTATTGAACAGCTGTCGAACTTCATTCCGCGCAAATCCATCGACTGAAAAACTGAATAATCTAATTTGCAATTTGAAAAACTGTAATCACTGCCCGCCCGCGCTTCGGTCCAGTTAATTCCCATTAAGTTACAGCTTTCGAATTGCACACCGCGCAGAACGCAGTTCACCATTGATACATTCGACAAATTGCAGCCGGTGAGTTTGCAGTCGATAAACATCGCCGATTTTAAATTCGCTTCGGTTAAGTTAATTTCGATGAAATGCAGATTGGCCAATTCAGATTTTTGCTGGTCCAGAAGCCCCGCTAGCTCAACTTCGGTGATCGTCGTGTAAGTCAAACTAAGACCTTTCGCTTTGAAGTGTATGCTTGATTTAAAATTTATTTTTTTAGAAGCTTTGCTTCTTCAGCTTGAAATAAAAACGGATACGTCACTTGTACGAAAGTTCCTTCAGGCGAAGCAGGAAGCTTTAATGTTTTAAATTCTTTCACCATACAAGCACTTAGTTCAGAGTCGATTAAAGTTGATTTTTTTTCGACGACTTCGGCCTTAGAAATTCGCCCACGATCAGAAACTTGAAAAAGCACGGCGACCTTACCTGCTAACTGTGGGTTCTTGGCCGTGGCTTCCATGTAGCACGCTTTGAACTGCGGAAGATGCTCACGAATAACCGATCGCACACCGTCTTTATCGATTTGTGCTTCGCTGACTTTAGTCGGCGGGGCACTGGAACACGCAGCAAGAAATAAAATTAGACCGGTCAAAATAAACTTTTTCATAACGTGAATTTAACAGACGCTGTAGAGAAAAGACGACTGTTAAGTTTTAATCAGCGATAAATTTCAAAGTGACCAAACTTTTGACAACCTGATTCAAGTCGACGATATAGCTCTACGGACAGCCCGAAAATAAATTAAGTTGTACCCGCCGTTGATTATTCTTGGGGTTCATTTTGTAAGCGGCCTGTTCAATTAAATTCACGTTAAACTGCGCCTTCAATTTCAATTGACTCGCCAACTCTTGGTGCTGCGGAAGATCAAATGCGCCGACCACGAAAGCTTGGCTGCAGTTAGACCAATCGACCTTCGCTAAAGACTCGGGGGTTGCGGCTACAAATTCAAATTGTTTATCTAAAACAAAAGCTTCGGTAATCCAGCCCGGAGTATCGTTCACCCGGTGAATGATTTTTATTTCGGGATGCGCATCCAAATATCTAGACATTTCAATTAAGTTTTTCTGCGGCGGAAAAAAGCTAGCAATCACAAACACAATTCCGTTGAAAATATATAGCGAAATAAGGCGCGCGCGATGATTTTTAAAATTCTGTTGCAAAGAATATAAAAATGGAAACACCAGTAAAATTAAAATCGGAATAATAGAAATGACAAATCTTTCCCACTTTTGCGGAAACAAAGAATGTAAAAATACAAATAAGAAAACAAACATCCACAAACTGCGCTGAATTTTAAAATTTTGTTTTAAGAACTCGACCGGGTATTTCTTAATAAAAAATGGCGTTAAGCACAAAACAAAAATAAGAAGCGGATAGAACGTAAGAGGCTTATTACCGTAATCAGACCCATGCTGATAATTATAAACGGTTAAATTAAGTAAAGAGTAATGAAACTGTCCACGTAAATAATAATCCGGGATACCCGCTAAAATAAGAATCACTAACCCAAGTGCTGAAGCATAAATAAATTGCTTCCAGTTTTTCTTCATCAAAGGAAGAATAATAAAGGTCAGTGCACAGAATCCTAACTGCTGACGTAACACAAACGCCATCGATGCAAAGAAAACTCCCCACAATAGATCTTTGGTTCTTCCATTTAGATCGTAACGTATCGCCCATACTGCAGCCAACGTAAGCCAAGGGGCCGCGATCGATTCAAACATGGGCCGGGTTAATGAAAAGGGCGCCGCAAAATAAAATGTCAGCATCAGTAGCAAAAAATTTCTTTGTTTCAGCGTTAGTCGTAAAGTCTCTGCCAGCTTTAAAAAGGCATAAGTAAGCAAAGCAAAATTAAAAAGCCCTAAAACTAAAATAACGGCGCGGTACTGCCAATACGGAGAAGTCACACCCATTTCATACGCGGCCTGCGCAACGCCGTGCATCGGCATAATTTGCAGCGGAGATTTAACATCATCGGGCGCCACTAGAGTATGTACACTAGAGGTTTGCGCCGGAATATAGCGCGTAATCCCAACAAAGTATTCGTCGAGCGCCATAAAGCCGTCATTTATCATGATCACGGAAAAATAAATGACGGTCGCAAGAATTAAAAAATACTTGGTTGGTTTTTCTAGAATGGAAGCGCTTGATTTCATAAACGCTACCTTAAGACATAAATAAAAAATTGCAAGACGAAGCAAGCTGGCTATACTAAGAGCATGAAAAAAACTATTTTACTATTAACGACGCTGTTACTATCTCAAACAACTTTAGCTAAAAACATCGGAAAAGATGGCGACAATACTTTTCTGTTGGGTTTAAGTGCATTTTATTATTCTGCTAACTCTGATGACGGCACAAATACCAGCCGTTCGACAAATACGATCTACGATTTAAAGGCTGGCTACGTAACAAGCAAGGGCCTTTTTGGCGGCATACTCTACACAACTCGTAACGATGATTTAGCGGGTATCACAGCAACGGGCGGAAGCCAATTGGGAGCATCCGTGGGCTATTACGGAAGCTCGGGCATTCACTTCGTCGCGCACTACATATTGAATGCAAAGCTTGGGGGCTTCGGCGGAGCCTACGAAAAAGGCTCAGGTATCCAGGCTGATTTTGGTTACCTGTCTTCGGTGACTTCAAACTTTTTTATCGGAGTTGACCTTTCTTATCGTTCGCTTTCATACAAAGAACAAAACGGTTTTCAGTTAGCCAACAGCTACAAACGCAGTGAACTGTTCCCGATGTTGTCGCTGATGTTTACTTTAATGTAATCACATTATGTATAAAGGCGAAAAATTTAACAGCATAAGTCATCTTATCGGAGTCGTCTTAGCCTGTATCGGGGTTTCGTTTTTAATTTCAAACTCGGTAGTTAAAGGCGACGTTTATAAAATTGTCGCCTTTAGCATTTACGGCGCTATCTTAATTGGGCTGTATTTAATTTCAACGATTTATCATAGCACTAAAGGCCCGTTGAAAAACGTTTTTCGTCAAATGGATTACTTATCGATCTACGTCATGATCGCCGGCTCGTACACCCCGTTCACCCTCATCACTTTACGCGGAGTCTGGGGTTGGTCATTATTTGCCGTGATTTGGACGCTGGCACTCATTGGAATTATTCAAGAAATTTACCTTGGTAAAAAAACTCGGAAGTTTTCACTAATTATCTATTTGCTGATGGGCTGGTTGATCGTGATCGCGATTAAACCACTTATTAGCTTACTGGCTCCGGCCGGATTATGGTGGCTGATCGCAGGTGGCTTATCTTACACCTTCGGCGTTATTTTTTTTGTGATGGACGAAAAGGTCAAACATTTTCACGGTGTCTGGCATTTATTTGTTATGGCCGGAAGCATCTGCCAGTTTATTTGCTTGTATTTTTATGTTGCTTAATTGATTTCGAATTTGATTTTGCATTTTAATTTATACGTTGAATTTTTAAACTAAAAAATAAAAGGAGTTTGTATGAAAATGATTTTAGGTTCTTTGGTCTTAATAGCTACTTTGACGGCGCAGGCAAAAGTAATCATGACTAAAGTTGATTACTCCCAAGGCGGCGTAGCGCTTGAAGGCTTTATAGCCTACGATACTGAAATGGCGAAAGCGGGTAAAAAACTTCCGGGCATGATTCTTGTGCATGACTGGATGGGCGTCGGTGAAGACGTTAAAATGCGTGCCGAACAAATGGCTAAGTTAGGCTACGTGGCGTTCGTCGCCGATATTTACGGTAAAGATACCCGACCGAAAGATGCAAAAGAGGCCAGCGCATTCGCGGGACAATACCGAAATGGTGATCGTAAAAATTTGCGTGCACGCACTGAGGCCGCAGTAAGTGAATTACAAAAAAATAAATTAGTTGATACAAAAAAAATCAGTGCGATGGGTTACTGCTTTGGCGGTACAGCCGCGCTAGAGATGGCTCGCGCTGGCCAAAATATTAGATCAGCTATTAGTTTTCACGGCGGATTATCAGCCGTCAGCAAAGACGATGCAAAAACGATTAAAGTGCCTTTATTGGTTTTACATGGCGCGATCGACCCCTTCGTAAGCGCTGAAGAATTAAACTCTTTTCAAAAAGATTTAAACGAAGCCAAAGTTGATTACCAACTTATTTCATACAGCGACTCTGTTCACGGCTTTACAATGAAGCACGCTGGATCAGACAATAAATCAGGCATGGCTTACAATCAAAAAGCCGATGAACGTTCTTTCATGGCAATGAAATCTTTTTTAACTGAAATTAATAAGTAAGTCGTTTCACACGCTACTCAAGCCAAACTCTTTGTAACATCAAACTATCGCACTTACCGTTAAACGAGTGCGATAGCGCGCGTACCTTCGGTGATTCTTCTAAAAATCGACGAATCCCAGGAATATTCACATCGACCATATTCTTAACAGCCGTTTGATCGGGCGCATGAGAAAAACCAAGCTCGAATAAAAGCGACCAAATACCGTGCTTTAAATAAGCGTAATCTTCAAAAGTGCCGTCAGCCGGATACAAAATATCGGTGTTATTACCCGTCTGGTAGCGGCTTTCTTGGGTGGCCGCTTTAACTAATTTAGTAAACTGCAGCTCATTCGGTGTTGTTAAATCGCGCGTCGACAAACCCCACGGATAAACCACCGCTGGCCAAAAAGTATGAAGCGTAGCCGAGGTGATTATATTTTTTTGCTCGACAAAATCAGCTAAAGCCTTGGTTGATTTTAAGTTAAATGTGGAACCAGATACACAAGGCCCTGGATAGTCACGATTCGGATCGATTGATCTATTTAAATTAGATTCGAAACGATTATTTTGATTGTAGCCACCAATATTTAGAACGGGTACCACGTAAACAGTTTGACCATCGATCGGATTTTTTGCCAAGGCATCGGCCACACCCAAAGCTACGGCCGTCGAACCGTACTCGTTACCGTGATGGGTCGCAACGACCAGTGAATTCACCGGACCATTGCCAATTTGCAAAGCCTGAATCGGCACACCTTTGTCAGAAATTCCGATTGAAATGAGTTTAGCTGATCCCGGGTTCTGAGCCGCAATTTGCCCGATCGTTTGAATAACCTTATCGTAATTAGAAGCGCTTGGCCCCACCAACATAAATAGAGAAAGTATCGTGTTTAGCATGCAATAATTCTTTCACCGAAAAATTTTTGCGTCTAAGTAATTTAGTTAGTCTAGACCTTAGAACTTGCTAGTAATCGCATTCAGATACGGTGTAATCAGCGGTGCATTTAACTTCAAGATTGGCTGGTCGCTCAGTCACGTCACCCCATTGCCCGCTGACGTTGCAGCGTTTACGAAAACACTTCTTGCTTTCGACCCACCAAGCGCATTGATCTTTCTGTCCAAAAGGTTTTCGGCACAGAAATGAATCTTCGTAAGCCTTGCGCTCTCGAACTTTGTCAGCGGCCAGTTTGACTAAAGCAGCTTTTCTAGCATCGATACTTTTTTGCGCTGCTTTTGCTTTTTCAAAAAACTGACCGATTTCGAATTTTTCAACCGTACCAAGCTTGCCTTGCGGAACCTTACGTTGGTCTAATAAATAATCGTATTTAAGCCCGTCACCCTCAGCGGCTAAGACTCCTTTGAACTTAACTTTTTGACCGGCCTTTAAAATAAGCTTCTGCTCGTAGGCGAAAAACTCAAGTGGCCATTCTCCTGAAATCATTTGCACCTCGACCGAGGGTTCTTTCATATCTAAAACGATTATTGCGTCAGCATCTTTAGGCTGCTCTAGATCAAAGAACACCGTGCGAATTTGGTTGCGTTTTTGTTGAGCTGAATCACCCTTGTGCGTGACGCGAATCTCACCGCTGAGTAAAAAAATCTCATACGTGGCGATAGCGGCCGCAAATACTTCAGGAACCTGAACCTTTGATTTCGCAAAAACGCTTAAATCACTTTGAGTCGTCATTTTCAATTTGATTTCATCGCCACTCGCCGTCACGGCAAAAAAATGCGATTTTAACGAATAATTCTTTTGCAGTGGAGCCGACTCTTTATTTTCAAATACAATCGTGGGGCGACCAGTCCAACCGGTTATCTCTGGGTAACAAAAAGCATTTATACCAATGAAATAAGTTACCAAACTGAAAAAAACCCGAAAACATAAAAAACGACTGCACATTTAAAGGCCCTCTTTCATTTCAAGCTCTTTTAGTTTTGACCATTTCATAAAAACAGAGTGCGCAGCGTTCACAGCAATCACAAAGCCCGGCCAGCCGTCTAAAATTCCTAATTTCCAAACATAACATTCAATAAACTTAACGTGTGGCTTCGTTAAAAAATGAAACCATGAAAAATTTTTTCGTTTTAACTTCAAACTTTCGGCCAACAAAGTAGAGTATTTATTATTCGTCTGAATCTGATGGGCGATGTCTTTAAAAACATAATGATTTAGATTACTTGATAGACTTTCGTAATTTTTAGCTTCAACTTTTTCGTGTACTTCTGACGAATTCCAGACTGCATTTTTTCGATTAAAAAGCCTAATTTGATAATCGGGGTACCAGCCACCGTGATGAATCCAGCGGCCTAAAAAATACGATAGCCTTGGTAAACGATAAGCCGTTTCAGAATTTAAATTTGCAAACTTCGCCTGAATTTCCTCGGCAAGCTCGGTGCTAACTTCTTCATCGGCATCAATCGATAGCACCCAGTCATTCGATGCCAGTTGGGTGGCCGCACGCTTGGTCGGGCCAAAACCTAACCACGGGCCCGAAGTTAACTTTGCGCCCAAATTCGTAGCAATCTCTACGGTTGAATCTTTTGATCCTGAGTCGTAAATAATGACTTCATTCGCCCAAGTTACCGAACGCAGAGCGCGCGCGATATTTTTTTGTTCATTTAAAGTAATGATCACCACACTCAGCGGAAGTTTTAGGTCTTTAGCTTCAGACCCACGAGATTGATTCGTCATAAATTCATGTCACAACCTTTCATCTTTCTTGTCAAACCAAAGTCTAGATGGTTACGATACGAATATGAAAAAACTATTTACAAAACAGATGGCAATTATTGGATTAATCTTTTTTGCGGCCTTTATTTTAAGCCGCCCTTCGCAAGCCTATTTAGCGGTCAACGAAACGGCTGAACTTTTACCCGAGGGTTATGTAAAATTTGGCGTGGCTCCGCAATTACGTTTGTCTGACGACAGCGGTTTAAACGCGGGCGCTTACTTCGATACATACGTGGCTGAAAATTTCAATGGCCGGGTCGAATTAGGCGGCGGAAAAACTGATTTCTGGACACAAGCTTCACTAAAGTGGGTGCCGTTTCCAGATGTTGAACGCCAACCTGCTTTAGGCCTACGCGGTGCTGTGATTTACGCGCGTGATGAAAATATCGATTTTTATAATGTGCAGATCGCACCGATGATGAGTAAAGTGGCCGATACACGCTACGGCAAAATGATACCGTTCATTGCCTTACCAATTACGTTCATGAACACCAAAGATAAAAGTACCACGGGCACTCAATTTACTGTGGGCGCCGAATGGTTTTCGAACCGTGATATGCACATTGGTGCCGAGATCGACTTAAACTTAAGTAAATCCTATACAGCCATTTCTACTTTTATTAGTTTTCCGTTCGACTCAGCTATCGGCTATAAGAAGTAATATGCTAAACTGGTTATTTGGATCATCTTCTGGAGCTGGCGCAGACGTTTACGTAGATCTAGGCACCGCAAATACGCTGATCGCAGTTCGCGGAAAAGGGATCGTACTAAACGAGCCCAGCCACGTTATGGTTTCTGAAACGAATGTTAAAAAAAGAAAAGTATTAGGGATTGGTTTTGAAGGCAGTCAAATCGCCAAAAAAAACCCGGGTCACATCGTTACCATAAAACCCATTCGTGACGGCGTGATCGCTGATTTCGATGCAACCCAAACAATGATGAAATATTTTTTAGCAAAAGTTTTAAAATCAACTTCGCTATCACGACCGCAAGTGGTCGTGTCGCTTCCGTACGGGGTCACCGAGGTCGAAAAAAAGGCCGTTATCGAAGCCTGCCGCTCGGCCGGCGCAAGACGCACAATTTTGATCGATGAGCCCATGGCTGCAGCCATCGGAGCAGGCCTTCCTATAAAAGAAGCTTCCGGGCAAATGATTATCGATATCGGCGGCGGAACAACCGAAATTGCGGTGATTGCCTTAGCCGACATCGTTTACTGCGAGCCCTTACGCATGGGTGGTCATAAGTTTGATGAAGCCATCATTCGCTATATGAAAGACACTAAAAAATTAATCGTCGACGAGGCCGGGGCCGAATATTTAAAAATTCAATTGGGCACGGCTTTACCGAAGAAAAATATTATTTCGATTGAAGTTGAAGGGCGCGATTTAGATACGGGCTTTCCGCGGCAACAAAAAGTCACCTCAGAAGAAATTGGCATGGCCCTTTCAGATTCAATTCAAATTATCGTGCATGGTATTTTAAATGCGCTTGAAAATACTCCGCCTGAATTGGTTTCAGATATTATCGGAAACGGCATCACCCTGGCTGGCGGCGGAGCCCTGATCAAAGAATTAGCCGCAAAAATTGAAACCGAAGTGCGCATACCTGTTCGCGTTGCCGCAAATCCGTTAACGGCGATTGCCGAAGGTGGAGAAAAGGTTCTTTCCGACCCTGATTTATTAGATAAAATTCAACTTGAAGTTTAACGAGGTTTAGATGACCACTCCGCGCGCTAGCACGACTCCACGCAAAATTTTAATGACGTGTGCCCTACCTTACGCCAATGGGCCCATTCATTTAGGCCATATGCTTGAACACATAGAAGCCGATATTTTTTCGCGTTTTCAAAAGATGAACGGGCATGACTGCGTATTTGTATGCGCCGATGATACTCACGGTACCCCGATTATGATCAAAGCCCGTGAACAAAAAATAACACCCGAAGAACTCATCGCAAAGTCGGCGGTTGATCATTTAAAAGATTTTCAAGACTTCGGAATTGCTTTTGACCACTACGGTTCAACCAACTCTCGCGAGAATAAAGCCCTCTGTGATTTATTCTACGAGCGCATGAAGGCCAAAGGCCACATCCATAAAAAAGGTATCGAACAGCTTTACTGCGATCACGATAAAATGTTTTTACCGGATCGTTTCGTAAAAGGCACCTGCCCGAAATGTAAAGCTAAAGACCAGTACGGAGATTCGTGCGATGTATGCAGCGCGACCTATTCGCCGGAAGACCTTATTGAACCGGGTTGTTCGATTTGCGGAACGACACCGGTCAAACGCAAATCAGATCACATCTTTTTTAAAGTGAATGATTTTAAGCAGTATCTAACTGAATGGTTACCCGTTCACACCGTACCTGAAGTGTCTAAAAAAATGATGGAATGGTTTAGCGAAGATCTTCGTGACTGGGATATTTCGCGTGATGAGCCTTATTTCGGTTTTTCAATTCCGGGCGAACCCGGTAAGTATTTCTACGTCTGGGTTGATGCACCTATGGGATATGTATCAACCACTGATCAATGGGCCAACAAAAACGGCCGCAAATTAGAAGAATTCTGGAGCACCGATTCAAACGCAGAAATTTATCACTTCATCGGCAAAGACATTGTCTACTTTCACACTCTTTTTTGGCCAGCTCTTTTGAAAAGTGCGGATTTCAAATCACCAACGCAAATTTTTGTGCATGGTCATGTGATGGTGAATGGTGAAAAAATGAGTAAATCAAAGGGTACGTTTATTTCGACCCGCGTTTACCTCAATCACTTAGACCCGCAGTTTTTACGTTACTATTATGCAACTAAAATTAATGGCGGCATCGACGATCTTGATTTAAGTTTAAATGACTTCGCCTCGCGCGTAAATTCAGACCTCATTGGAAAAATCGTAAATCTAGCTTCCCGTGGCGCCCAGATGTTAACAAAAAAAATGGACGGCGTCATGAGCACCCCCGATGCGGCCGGTGTCGTTTTACTTAAAACAATTCAAGATCAAACAGCACAGGTCGCAAAACATTATGATGCGCGCGACTTTGCTAAGGCGACGACCATGATTCGCGAAATGGCCGAACTCACCAACAAGTACTTCGACGACAAAGCACCGTGGAAAACCTTAGAAACCGATCCTGCAGGAACAAAGCAAGTCATCACGACGACGCTAAACGCGTTTCGAACGATTGCAATTTGTTTGCAGCCCGTTCTACCCAAGATGGCTGAACAAACAGCACAGCTTTTAAATGAAAAGCCCTACGTCTGGTCTGATTTAGGTAAGCAATTATCAAATCACAAAATTAATGATTACGTTCATTTAGCCGGCCGAGTTGAAGCCGACAAAATAACGGCGATGATCGAAGAACAAAAACAAATCTATGCAAGCACCGCAATTAAAAAACCGGCGTCGTCGCCCGCTTCAACGACTGCTGCATCGAAAAAAATTGAAGCCGATCGCAATGCCGAAAAACCAGCCGAAATCGAATTTGAAGACTTCATGAAGGTCGATTTACGAATCGCCAAAATTATTGGAGCCGAAGAGATCAAAGAGGCCGATAAACTTTTGCGTTTAAAAGTCGAATTAGCGCCAGGCGAAACCAAACAAATCATCGCCGGAATTAAATCGGCCTATTCGGCCGAAAAATTACTAGGCCGTCACGTTGTGATCTGTGCGAACTTAAAACCACGCAAGATGAAGTTTGGTATCAGTGAAGGAATGGTCTTAGCTGCCGGCGACGGCGGTAGTGATTTATTTGTTTTATCCCCAGATGAAGGCGCGCAAGCCGGAAGCAGAGTAAAGTAATATGAGTGGCCCGGCCAGCAGCAGCTTAAAAAGTAAAGTTGAAGAGATTCACCGTTTATTTATCGATTTGGCGCTTGATTCACGCGACGGCGAATTTGAACTTCCGATGCTTGAACACCTACGCTCGCTGATTGCAGAACTAGAAAATTCAGATGATCCAATCTTAAAAAAATTAGCTAAGTACAAAGACCACTTGCCGGCAACCATGACGCTTCGACACTTTTCGGGCATTGGCGTTCCGTTCGAACGTTACTTAAAAAAAGCCATTCAAGATGATGACTTTGTTGTTTCGAGCACCGACCGCGACCATCTTGTTACTAAACGGGTTCCTTTACACTTCGTCGTTGATAACATGCGTTCAGCTTTCAATATCGGTTCTTTGTTTCGCATGGCTGACACGATGGGAGCTAAAAAACTTTGGCTAACCGGCTATTCACCGACTCCGCATCAGCTGCAGGTTGAAAAATCAGCGCTGGGTTCAACCTTAGTCGTCGAATGGGAAACTTGTAGCTTTAGCAGCGCCCTTGAAAAATTGCGCGCCGAAGGTGTGCGCTTGATCGCGCTTGAAACCGCCGCCAATTCACTCGATATTGCTTACCCTTACGAAGAAAATAAACCCACCGCATTTATTATCGGTAATGAACGCTTTGGTTTAGATACTGATCAACTAAAAGCCTGCGACGAAATCAGAAAAATACCGACCTACGGAATTAAAAATTCTTTAAACGCCGCAACGGCCGCAGCGATCGCGGGCTACGAATGGCGTAAGCAATGGAACGAATTTCCACAGCAGGCGACCGGGCGTGCTTAATCTAAAACCGATTGGCCTATTTGAATCGACACAAAAAGAGCCCTACCAAGCCAGCCGACAACCTGACCCGCTTGGCACATTTGGCAGAATTCAAATGAACAAGGGTGAAAACTTTGAACAGGCCTTACAAGATTTAGAAGGTTGTTCGCACATTTGGCTTATTTTTGGTTTTCACCACAACGAGAACTGGAAACCTCTTGTGCAAACCCCGCGATCAGACCGAAAGATCGGTGTTTTTGCAACGCGCGCACCTTACAGACCTAACCCGATCGGGCTAAGTTTAGTGAAACTGATATCAATCGATGGCTTGGTGGTCTCGGTGGCCGAAAATGACTTACTGGATGGTTCGCCGATTTACGATATCAAACCTTTTCATCCCGAAGCGGACGTCGCCTTCGAACCGCAAGTGGCGTGGTTAAATGAATCGATGTCAGATCAGTTCCAAATTACTTTTTCGCCCGTGGCCGAAAACCAGATCGATTTTTTAGAGTCTCATAACCTAAATGAACTGAAACCATTTATTCTACGCCAGCTTGAATACGACCCACTTAATAAAGATAAAAAACGCGTCGAAGAAAATAAGGGTTACCATACTTTAGCGTACCGAACTTGGCGGGTTGATTTTACGGTGGTTGATAAACTGATTGCCGTGCTTTCGATTCGTTCGGGGTATTCAGAAAACGACATGGCCGATCGTAAAGATACTTACTCAGATAAAAATCTGCATCGTTTGTTTACGAAAGAATTTTAGATTTTTCTTCGCCTAACTTGCAAGAATACATCGGAATAAACAAAATCAGTCGAATGATACCGGCAACGACAAACATTTTTGCAAAATCATTTAGATAATAATACTTTAGCAAAAATGCAGCAAACACCGTACCTAGAACCTGGGTCGGTAAACCAATCATATTGTAAATTGTTACAGCTTCAATTTTTTCATGCGGATTTACTTTTTTAAAAATAGACAATGAAATGCCGACGTCCCAAGCCCCCCAGCCGATGCCCGATACGAATTGCAAAAGTGCTAGCGTAAAAACGCTCTCACAAACGGGCCAGAATGCCGGTAGCCCTGCCGCTAATAACCCACCCCAAAAATACATCTGGTGCGGCGTCAGTTCTTTTTTCATTTTTTCTAGCAACAAGGTCGCAAGCACCTTGCCGCCAAAAATACTGGCCATCACAATCATGTAATCAGCGTAATTTAAATGCCGTACAGACAGTAAGTACCCGCTCACAAACGGAGCTGACAAGTACAGTGAAAAATTAAATAGCGAATAGACGGTAAAAAATGAAGACTGCTTTTTCAGAAAGCTGCGCGCCTTTCGCCAATTTAAGTCGTAATTGCTAAGCGATATCGGCTGACGATAAAACAGATAAAACGAAATAAACTTTAAATGATATGTGATGATAAATAGTAAAATAAAAAGAAAGCCTGCGGATAACTTAAAGTATCCGAATTGCAAGCTGATCCCAGCCACCACAAGGCCCAAGATTGTACCGACTTGCGAAATTCGAGTTCGCTGTGAAAAATACAAGTCGCTTTTTTTATAGGGAATTAATTCATGCACCCACTTGTTCCAGCTCGGTAGCGCCGAAAAGCTACCGAACCAATAAACAGAATAAATAATCAGTAAGGGGTAAAAAGGCCGCGCTAAAATTTCAGCGCTTAAAATACCCATCAAGGCCAGAGCGGCCAAGGCTGCACACTGAATCCCGCAAGCGACCATCACCCAATTTGAGTTTTTAAATTTTTGAAATAATTGCCGAAAGAAAAAAGGTGATAAGCCTGCAAAAATGAGCGGAAGTGATGCAAGTAAACCCGACTGCAGCACACTCACGCCCAGGTGCAGCGCGTACGCGATAAAGTAAGTCTCGCCTAAGCCAACAGTTAGGCTTGTAAAAAAAGCCTCGTAAAGGCTTATTTTATAACTTCTAGAATGATCATCAGATAATTCGGCGTTATTTTCACTCACCGAATTATTTTAGCGATTAGTTTCCTAATGTCGATTCAATTTCTTTATTAAAAAGTAACCAGCGACGTGCGTCTTTAGGTAAGGCCGCTTTATCAATTTTAGCTTCATCACCCAAGATTGAAATTTCATTTTCAATCATATCGCTAGCTTGCTGCTTTTCGGCATAGGCCCAATCGATGGCTAAGGCAGTATTCAAGAATAGATTAGCCGACGCTAAACGAATGTTCTGCGAAAATAAATAAGTCGGAAGCTCGACCTTGGTGCGTGACCCATCTTTCAAAGCGACTTCAGTGCTGATGGTCAAAGGCGCATGCGAAAGGCCGTAAAATTCAAAACGCTTTAATTGAACGGTCGCCAATTGATCAACCAGCGGCGATTCGTCCCATTTACTTTTCTGTTCTGAAAATGACTGCCCATAAGTTTGTTCAAATGAAAAATTCTCGCCGCTTAAAGCTTTCAGTTCATTTAAAATAAACTCATTCATGACTTCGGTCGAAAATAAAGCAAATTGATTTTTCATGATTTGCTTTTCTTCTGGCGAAAATTGATAAGGCTGACCGTCTCGACCTACACCCGAGTTATAAAAAGGGTCCTCTAAAAGCTGATTAAATTGAGTCTGCATTTGAAGATCGAAATCAGCTGGCAATTTTTCGGTTAGCTTTTCTAAACCGCCTAGTCGATTGAACTCAGATTGAAGGTATTGTTTTTCATTCGCGCGTAAGGCCGGAAGATTCGGCGTTAAGATAGGCATCGCGGCTGAACGAACCGCGATCAATTTAATATCTGCTTTCAGTAAAGAAATTAATTTTGCAAAATCATTTCCATAGGTTTTTACGAAGGTCTTCGCATTCAAATCAACTTCAGACACCGGTACAAGTGAAACCAATACATCGTCTGCATACTTAGATTTTGTGATGTACAAATTTAACATGCGGGCCGCAATTGTATTTAGATTAAACTGGTAAACCCCGTGCGCGGCAGAAACAATAGAACGGCCGGCATCGCTGGTACTACAGTCGGCGTATAAATCAGCCTGTGAATCGGTGCAAAAAATCGGACGATCCTCTGGTAAAGCTTTACCTAAGTACAAGTAGCCCAAGGCCATTTCATCGTAAGTTAAGGCTGAAGTACCCGAGCGGCGCATGCGATCGCCGTTCCATGAACTTTCTTCAAAGCGTGAATACTCCATGACTGAACTTGAAGTGATGACCGCAGTTCCGTCGGCTAAGCTTGGCGCCTTCATTGTACGGTAATAATCCATTACGAAATCTTTACGCTGATCCCAATCGTAGTTTGAAGCCAGGCTTCCTGCGAAGTTATGACGAAGACCCATCACATGGCCTACTTCGTGCGCGATCACCTCGTAAACATAATCGCGCAGCGCTTTATCCATGGCTTCAGCGCTGACGTCGGACAGATCTATATTTGCTAAATCTTTATCTATTTGACGATTACAAACACGGGCTGAAGTAAAGCCCTTTAAGCCCACTCGAAAAACTTTAGCTGGTGAATCAACTCGTGTTGCATTCAAGCGCACGCGTTTTGGCACTAAAGATTCAGTGAAAGCTGAAGGGAAAAAAACCTGCGCACTGGTCACCTCACCCGAGCGTGGATCAATATGCATGTCAGCAAAAGCCGCTCCGGACCCATCGTAATCGACCCATTGAATAATATTTTTATCAAATGCGGGCGCTGTATCCGCCTTGTCGGTTAACTGTTTAACGCGAATGGCATTCGCACCTAAAATTTTGTTCCAATAAAGCACGCCGCTTTTTACAAGCTCACGGTATTTCTCAGGGGTATTTGCCGAAATCGAAAACACAATCGTCTTTTTTTCATTCCATTTATTCGCGTACAATAGTGTCGTTCCGTCTTTCAATAGCAACGGGTTCGCTTCGAAATAACCCACCTTTGTAAAACCCGGAGACTTGACCGGAATGAAAGATGCGTCTGGCAAATAGGGTTTAATTTGGTAACGCACTTCTACAGGCACCGAATCGATATCGCGTTTTTCAGATTCAGTTTCAATTTGCGCGATTTGACGAATGAATAAAGCCTCACCGCGTAAAGAAACTTCTTCGAGGTAACTTAAATTAATTTTAGCAGTCGGTAATTTATAATTTGAATCAACGTTACCATCGTCTGAAGCAAACATGTCTCCGGCTAAAAATATTTTTTTCATGCCCGTATTAAAATCAATAACTAAAGAATCTACCTTATCGCTAAAGATATCAAATTCAGCCAATAATAATGTCTGCGGAATATTATCTAAACCAACGCGGTTATTACCCGTCACATCTAGTAAGTAGACTTTACCATCACGTAAAACAAACATCACCACGCGACTTTGCAAGCTAGAAAAAGCAGGAGTCGGAGTTTGTGAAATAATATTTGTCGAAAGTAAGAACTCTTTTTCGAGGGCTGATTTTTTAATCTCAACACGCGCTTGATCGACGGCTAAACCACTTTCTTTGAACTTTGAAACGGGTAAAGAAGTAAATGAATCAACGATCTGGCTTGAAGCTTTGCGCTCGCTGGCTGGATCAATTCCTAACCGGGCTTGTTTAGAGCAACCGAAAGCAAACAGGGACAACACCGTCAGAACCAAAATTTGATATGTACTCATAAAAAAACCCCTCAGTTTTAGCTAAGGGGTTTTTACAATCATTCAATTTTTTAAGCAAAGCATTCTTATGGCCATCCAACTAACAGCTTCAGCTTACTTAAGCGCAATCAACTGAGCAATTAATAAGCTTACGACTGACATCACTTTGATTAGAATCGCAATGCCTGGGCCTGAAGTATCTTTGAATGGGTCGCCAACTGTATCGCCAACGACCGCTGCCTTGTGTACTTCAGAACCTTTTTTGTGACCTGGCAAGCCACCTTTTTCGATAAATTTCTTAGCGTTATCCCAAGCGCCGCCCGCGTTTGCCATAAATAAACTCATGGTCGCACCGACCGCCATACCACCCGCCAACATACCTGCTAAAGCCTGAGGCCCTAGCACGAAGCCCACTAATACCGGAGCAACAACCGCAATCATACCTGGTAAAATCATTTCCCATAACGCAGCCGTGGTTGCGATATCAACAATTTTAGCTGGTTGTGGTTCTGCTTTACCCTGTAATAAACCCGGAATTTCACGAAACTGACGAGCAATTTCTTCTACAATTTTACCCGCTGCGCGACCAACAGAAGTCATCGTCGTCGCACCAACTAAGAATGGTAGAATTGAACCTAATAAAATACCAATTAATACTCCCGAAGAGGTTAAATCAAGAAGCATGGGCGCCATACCAGCCACTAAACGCACGTGATTTACTTCCATATTAAATGCCGAAAATAATGCCAGTACTGTTAAGATCGCCGAACCGATCGCAAAACCTTTACCGATAGCAGCTGTCGTATTACCAACAGCATCTAATTCATCTGTGATTTCACGAACTTTAGGATCTAAACCAGACATCTCGGAAATTCCGCCCGCGTTATCTGCGATAGGTCCGTAAGCATCAACCGTCATGACGACAGCTGTTCCAGCTAACATACCAACTGCTGCTAATGCGATACCGTAAAGACCTAAGCATTGATCAGCTATGTATGCAGCGATCACGACGATAATCATCGGCAGTGCCACTGATTCCATACCCACCGCCAAACCACGAATGACAGCTGTTCCGGCACCTGTTTTAGCGGCCTCAGCCACTAAACGAATTGGTTTCATTGCCGTGTAGTATTCAGTCACTAAACCAATCAGAGCTCCACCGAATGCGCCGGCCGCTAAAGCCCAAGTTACATTTTGTGAAATATTCAACATTGGTAAAACGAAAAAACAAATGGCCGTTAAAATCACCGGCGGAAGCATTAAAGCTGAACGAAGAACAGTTGCAGGTTTTGAATTTTTTAAAATGCGCGCCATGAAAATAACGACGATTGAAATGATCATACCTAACGCCGAAAGCACTAATGGTAAAGTCACAGCCGTCCAACGTAAGGTTTCCGGAGTTGCATCGTTCACTACATTTAAAATAGCTGGCAAAAGCTTAGCGTCGATCGTTAAAGCAATAGCCATTGCAGAAACGATGGCCGCAACCATTGATTCATAAATATCTGCACCCATTCCCGCAACGTCACCAACATTGTCACCAACGTTATCGGCAATAACACCTGGATTACGTGGATCATCTTCCGGAATATTTTCGACAACTTTACCCGCGATGTCTGAACCCACGTCAGCCGCTTTCGTGTAAATACCGCCACCGATACGAGCAAAAAGTGCGATCGATGAAGCTCCTACCGCGAACGAGTGAAGAATTGTTCCAATGTGTGCATCACCTTGGTATAAATAATAAAGAGCGCCTAAACCGACTAAGCCTAATCCCGCAACACAGAGACCCATCACCGCGCCGCCGTCTAAGGCAACAAGTAATGCATTTCCTTTCGTTGAAGTAGCTGCCGCTTGCGTCGTGCGAACGTTCGCAAAAGTGGCCGCTTTCATTCCGATAAAACCAGCAAGTAAAGATAAAACCGCACCAAGTACAAACCATATCGCCGCTAAGGCGCCGAGAGCGTACCATAAAAGAGCGCCGACCACGATACAATAAACCGCAAGAACTTTGTACTCGCGGACTAGAAATGCCATCGAACCTTCACGGATATAACCCGCGATGCGATTCATGGTTTCATTTCCTGAGGGTTGTGCTTTTACTCGGAAGTAAAGAAAAACCGCGATTACCAAACCGATCACACCTGCGATAATAGGCGAAATCATATAACTTGAATTCATAAAGTTCGACTCCTTTTATTGATCTCTAATACTTAGAGTTTTCATATATTTAAGTCAATTAAAAGCTCGGGCGAAAGCTCGGATGAAACGGCTTCCAAAACTTCCTGTTTTTTAATCACTCGCAGTCATTCTCAACATTGTTCTTTTGTATTCGATGTGATTATATGTGACATGCTAAAAATCACGACGAATCCAAATCTAAAAATGCATTTCCGTAATGAAGAAGTTGCTGCATCTTTAGAAAAACTTTTAGCTCGCACAGATCTGGGTTTTCTAAATCTGCCCAATGATCAGGAAGCTTTAGCAAAATCTATCCAACTGGGTAGCGAAATTGCCTCGAATTACGAACATTTGGTTTTAGTCGGCATTGGCGGAAGCTCGATGGGCCCGCGCGCCCTGGCTGAGATTTCGGGGTCTAGAAAAATTTCATTTTTAGATAACGTCGATTCGATGGAAACTGAAACCGTTATCGCGAACCTATCAAATCCGTCAAAAACCGCTTGGTTATTCATTTCTAAATCCGGAACGACCATTGAAGTTCTATGGACTTTAGAACTTGTTGAGCAGATTTACAGACAACACAATATTGAATTTTTTCCGAATACTTTCTATATCACTGAAAACACTGACAACACACTTAATAACCTAGCACTGAAACACCAGCGGCCGAAGCTTGCCATCCCATTAAACGTCGGGGGGCGGTTCTCTGTTCTATCCCCAGTGGGTTTAGTCGTCGCGCAGTATTTAGGGCGTTCGCCAAAATCACTACTTGAGGGAGCCCGCGAAGCTCTTAAAGCAAAAGAACTTTTAATTACTTCGGTTAATCAATACTTAAGTTCTTTCGAACGAAACGAAGTGATTACTTTATTTTGGTTTTACAGTTCACGCATGCGCTGGTTTGGCTGCTGGCTTCAGCAACTTTGGGCCGAATCTTTGGGTAAAAAAGAAACGATCGACGGAAAAGTGGCGCCGGCGTTTAGTTCGCCGATGATCTCGATTGGTACTTGTGACCAACATTCTATTTTACAGCAAATCATGGAAGGGCCGAAAAATAAGTTCGTCAATATTTTTCGCTTTCAAGACGTTGAAAAAAGCAAGTATCAGGTTAAGACCACTCAGTTTTCCGAGACAAAGTTGCTAGAGAATTTGAACTTCGGTGAACTAATTAAAGCCGAAGCGGTAGCGACCGAGATGGCCCTACAAACCACGTCTCTTTCTACGGCGCTTTTTGAATTGCCTGACCACGCAGATAAGAGCCTGGGTTTTTTATTTATGTTTTATCAACTGCTCGTAGCGACGATTGGCGAACACACGCGGATCAATGCATTTAATCAGCCCAGCGTCGCACTTTCTAAGAAGCTGACTTTAGATCTGCTGCAGAAACTTAAATCTTAGTTTTGATTTCTTTTGTCGAGCTCATGTTAGCTAGGTGTTTTTCCCACTGATAAGATGACCGACATATTTCTGTTAGGGGATCTTCGAATAAAGAGTTCCAGTTCAGAATTTCGCTTAAGCGCTGACTGTTACTGACTAAATAATCAGGATCACCCTGTCTGCGCTCACTGTAGACGATTGCAACCTTAACTCGGTTAGCTAATTCAAATTGTTGTATGATCTGTTTCACCGAATACCCGACCCCGTACCCGCAGTTCAAAATTTCGGCGACACAAGATTTTTCTAACAAATGTTTCAAAGCAAGTTCGTGAATCAGGGCAATATCCGAGACGTGAATGTAGTCTCGAACGCAGGTACCGTCAATCGTTTGGTAGTCATGACCGTTGATCGTCAAGGTTTCGTTTGCTACAGCCGCGCGCGCTAAGACATGAATTAAATGGCTCGCAAATTCGGTTCTAATGCCCAGGCCACGCTGAAGATCAGCGCCTGCGACATTAAAATATCTTAAAATAATATAGTCTAAACCCGACTCTTTAATCAGAGCTTCACAAATTAATTTAGATTCGCCGTAAGGGTTAATAGGTTCGCAAGAATCAACTTCGTCTGCTTTTAAATTTCTAGTGGTATTGCCATAAACGGTGCAAGACGACGAAAATATAATTTTACTAACTTTGTACCTTTTAGCCAATTTTAAAATGTTCTTCGTGCAATCGACATTATTAGTTAAATATTTTTGCGGATATTGAACCGATTCTTTCACGTAGGCCCAAGCGGCTAGATGAATAATTAAATCGAATTTATTGTGCTTAAAAATTATTTCAGTTGCAGCAAGGTCTGACAAATCAACTTGATGAAATTCAGTTGCCTCGTGCACCGCCGTTTTAAATCCCCGCTGCAGATGGTCGGCTACGACGATGGAATGCCCGGCCCGTTTTAAACGGTCGACGGTGGCGGTACCGATGTAGCCGGCTCCGCCCGTCACTAAAATTTTTATCACTGACGCCCCAGCATTTTAAGCGTCGCAGCTACGACTTCATCTGTATTAACGGTTGCAATATCGGCCTCTTTTGAACCTGCCGACAACGGAACGATGACTTTCGTAAACTTAGTTTTATAGGGCGCCCAGATCACTGCGTTTTGCTCTTCAAAAGTCGGTAAATCTTCGCGGTAAATAGCGACTAAATTCGCTTTCAAAGCCGAAGCTAAGTGCACCCAAGCTGTATCAGGAGTCACAATAACGTCAGACAAACTCATTAAGGCGATATTTTCTTCTAAACTAGAAAGTTCGCTGCTTATGACCCAGCGGTCGCTTCCAAAACGATTGTGCCAATTGCGTAACACGCGCTGATCGCCGGCACTCGCTAAACTAAGCACGCAGATTTCTGAATCTTTTAGCAGTTTTTCAATAATCTGCAGAGTGGCGTGCTCACGTAGGTTACGTAAATTTCCGCCGGCAAAACTATTGAGTGCGACGATGTAAGGGGTTCTAGTTCGAAGTTTTAGCATCAACTCGTTTGCCTTAAATAGCGCCACTGAGCTTGGTGTGAAAACATAATCAATAGATGAAACTGTAGTTGCGGTATTTAAAGTCTTTAATATCTTAAGGTAGCGATCAGTCACATGATCTTTCTGAAAATCAAGCTTCACATGATCTGAAAATATGGAAGACTGAAAATTTTCAAATCCGACCTTGCGATAGGCTGGCAAAGTGCTTACTAAAAAAACGACTCTTGGGTTTAAAATATGAGATGTATTAATAATAAATTTATAAGGCTGCTTTTGCAGTTTACGTTTAAGCTGAAAAGTCGCCAGCAGACCTTTTTTTGAAATAAAAACTTCATCAATAAATTGTAAATTTCTATACAAAGAAGCCGTGCTGGGCCCACATACGACGCTTAATTTACTAGTGGGATTTTCTTGCTTAAGAGCTTTTAAAAAACCTGTCGCGGTAACGCTATCACCCAACTTATCATCGAGCCGAAGTACTAAAATACCGGCCGACTCACTGCGAGTCGCCAATTTCGAAAAGCGCTCAAAAAGCCATTGCACGAGGTTCAATTTGAAAGCTCGTCCGGCGTCTATTCTTCTATGATTAAGCTGTCTAAAATAACTATTCGAGCTCATAAAGAGGGCTCGTGATTTTCAGATTTAGAACGATCTGTTTCTAGCATTTTATATTCGATCGCGATGACGAGGGCCCAGGCAAATACAAAAATCGCGCGAATTTTTGCGTATTCAAAGCCAACATCCGTTAAACCGGCTAATAAAAATTCAATTTGAAGCCACAAACAGCTGAACAATAAAATATAATGATTTGAAGACTTATCTTTAGAAGCTTTTCTTAAAAGTCGGATATTTTTCAATAGAAAAAATCCTACAAATGAAATAAAGAAAACAAATCCTAAAATACCCGTGGTTGCTAAAACGTTTAAATATTGGTTGTGTGCGTGACTGGTAATATATTTGCGATGCATTAACCATTCTGGCCGGTTCCAGTACTCGCGGTTACGCCTGACGTTCTCGCCGTAACCAATACCTAATAAAGGGTATTCTTTCCAGATTTGTACATTTACTTTGAATAAATTGACTCGCTCATCATTCGCCGCAAAATTCGTTGCGTGAACGGCACGTTCTTTAAAACGCGCACTGCCAAAGTACAATCCGATGAATGCAAGCGTTGATGCAAATAATACGACCATCACTTTTTTCTTTTCAAGAACAATACTGGCCATGATGAGCGAGCTCAAAAAAATAGAGATCCACACTCCACGCGTATAAGTTAAGTATATACTGGCCCCTAATAAAAATACCGCTAGGCTCGTAAAAAGTTTTTCGGAACGTGCAAGTTTTTTATAGAGAGCGACCAGTAAGTTGATTAAAAAAACGAACAACATCGCATTTCCATGGGCGTGATAGGTGGGGCTATTTACAAACCCGCTGATGCGACTGTTTTCACGCCCCGTTAGCAAATCAACGCCCCAGGCGTAACAAACTAAAGAGTAAACCGTCGGAATAAATAAAATTCCGCAAACATAAATTAAGGCCTTACGAAGATCGATTTCAGAAATACGAAGAGCGTAGACCAGAATGTATAAATTAAGAATCCAAGAAAACTTACTGAAACTACGAAGGTAAGAAACTTCCGGATTGTAGTTCGCGTAAAAACCCATTCCTATCGTCAGTAAATAACCTACAAATGCCCATTCGATCCCGATAGCCTTGATGCCAATACCTTGCTTGAACTTCTGTTTGCCAACTATAAATAGCCAACTGAACGCGATTAAAAACATCGTCGCATCCAGTAAAGTTTGCGAGATCACCCCAGCTGCGGGGAACAAACCTAAAAAATAAGGTAGAATATTCGCCACGCTCATTGTTTAGTCGACTTTACTGGGCTGGTACTCTTTGACAACGTGCTTTAAATCTTCGATCAGTAAATCGGGCCGGCCCACTTCGCAGTTGATCTTAATTTTTTCAAGTAAGCCCAACAAAGTTTTCAATTCGATAAACTCTTCGTTCGCTTGCATAATCCGAGGGTGCTTTGTTTGATGGACTTTATCGCCAATTAAAAGCTCTTCATAAAGCTTTTCGCCCGGTCTAAGGCCGCAGTACTCAATGACAATATCGCCTGCGCCCGTTTCGGGATCTAGAACCTCGAAACCACTGAGCTCGATCATTTTTTTTGCCAAATCTGAAATTTTAATGGGCTCACCCATATCGAGTACAAATACTTCTCCGCCCTGCCCCATGGCACCGGCCTGAAGAACCAACTGCGCCGCCTCAGGAATTGTCATAAAATATCTAGTAACTTCTGGGTGCGTCACCGTAACCGGCCCACCGGCCTTAATTTGTTCTTTAAATAAAGGAACGACTGAGCCCGAAGAACCAAGAACATTACCAAAACGAACCATACAAAAGCGGGTCGCCGTATTCGAAGAAGCTAGCGATTGCAAAATAAGCTCAGCCAGTCGTTTCGTCGCCCCCATGATATTAGTGGGCCGAACGGCTTTGTCGGTTGAAATTAAAACAAAGTTACTGACGTTCTGATTGATCGCTCCGCGGGCTGCATTCAAAGTTCCGAACACATTATTAATAACACCTGATACAATATTGCTTTCGACCAATGGCACATGTTTGTACGCGGCCGCATGATAAATGGTTTCAACCTTGTGCTCGCGTAGAACATTTTCAAAATTATCCTGATTTGCAATATCACCTAAAATGGGGACGATCTCGCGATTTTTGTAAACGGCCGTTAACTCTTGCTCAAGCTTGTAGAGTGCGTATTCAGATCTTTCGAATAAGATGATTTTAGTCGGTTGATATTTTAAAATTTGGCGGCATAATTCTGAACCAATCGATCCGCCGGCACCCGTCACTAAAACTGATTTATTTTTAATACACGTCGCCATTAAATCTTCATACGGAGGTACAGGATCACGGCCTAACAAATCTTCAATGCCGACTTCTCGAATATCATCAATTCGAACATTTCCGGCCAAAATCTCGCCCATACCAGGAATGGTCTTTAGCTGAATTTTTTTACCCTCGAAGCGCTGAATAATTTCACGGCGCTTGGTGCGAGTCGACGAAGGCAACGCTAACAGTAACTGATAGCAGTCGTATTGCTCCATCACGGCTTCAGCATGCACCGGGCTGTAAACGCGAATACCAGCCACCGTGGTTCCGCGCAAATCTGGGTGGTCATCAAAAAATAAAACCGGGTCATACTCAGGCCCCGACATCAGGGCCAAAGCGGTCTGTAGGCCAGCGCGCCCCGCGCCGTAAATGGCTACGCGTGCTTTTAAACGGCGCTTTCTTTCAAGCGTTCGTAAAACTCCGCGTGCGAAGTAGCGACTAAAGGCGATATAGGCACTTGAAAGAACTCCGTAAATAATGATCGAAGAACGCGGCAAACCTTGAATTTGCGTCATTAAAATAATGGCTGTTAACACCAGTACAGAAAGCGTGACTCCAATAAGCACAGTTTTAATAATCTGCTCATCGAGGTACCGAATCACCGCACGATATAAGCCAATGCGAATAAATATAGGGACCGTAAAAATCGGCAAAGCTACAAACAGCCACCAGTAACTTGTAATATTGGGCTCAAATGAACCGTACCGAAGAGCTATGGCCGACCACAAAGCCAGCGGTAACAGCACAACGTCGCAGATCAACATAATTAAAATTTTAAATTTACGTGGTAACTTAGCTATAAACGAATGCATTTATGTATTCCTAAACAATGAGGGAAGAATTGCATAACTTTCTAAAATGGACAAGATGACAAACTTATTTTAGGTTAAATATATGTTAAAACGTTTATTTGACTTAGTTTTATGTATTCTTCTTTTAAGTCTTATTTTAATTCCGTTTTTAATGATCTGCTTGGCCGTGAAACTGACCTCGAAAGGCCCCGTATTTCACCTCTCAAAACGCGTCGGAAAAAGAAATCGTATTTTTCTTATGCCTAAGTTTAGATCAATGAAAATCGATACACCGCAAGTTGCCACGCATCTATTAGCCAGCCCGCAAAACTTTCTAACCCCGATCGGGGGCTTTTTACGTCGCAGCAGCTTAGACGAACTTCCGCAGATTCTGTCTGTGTTAACCGGTCAAATGAGTTTAGTCGGGCCTCGTCCGGCCTTGTTTAACCAAGATGACTTGATCGGACTTCGTACTGCGTTGAACATTCACAGCCTTTCACCCGGAATTACCGGCTGGGCCCAGATCAACGGGCGCGACGAACTTCCGATCCCGGTCAAAGTACAGTTTGATGAGTACTATCTTAAAAACCAAAGTCTGTGGTTAGATATCAAAATTATTTTTTTGACGGCGTACAAAGTATTTAAAAAAGAAGGCATCACCCACTAAAAAAGGAATTTATGAAATTTCTAGTCACCGGCGCTACGGGTTTTCTAGGGCGACACATTTGTACCCACTTCGATAAAAATAACTTCGATTACCGCGCCAGCGTTCGTGAACAAAAAAAAGAAAATCAATTTTCAACGGGTGACTTAACCCAGTTTTCGAATTGGAAAGATCTCTTTCAAGATATTGACGTCGTCATTCATTCTGCAGCGAAGGCTCATGATATGTCGGAACACCCCGACTTAAAAAGAATTTACCAAGAAGTGAATTTGAATTTAACCCTGCGCTTAGCGACCGAGGCCAAAGCTGCGAAAGTGAAGAGATTTATTTTTATCAGTACCATAAAAGTGAATGGAGAATTCACAGGTGATCAGCCGTTTTTTGCCGATGACCCAACCGCCGCGACTGACGATTACGGAATCTCAAAACAGCAGGCCGAACAAGCCATTCTGCAATTGCATCAACCCGGCCTATTCGAGGTCGTCATTATAAGACCATGCTTAATTTACGGCCCGGGAGTGAAGGCAAATTTTAATAGCCTCATTAAACTAGTTGATAAGGGGCTTCCGCTACCTTTCGCAAGTATAAAAAATAAAAGAAGTTTTGTTTCAGTTGATAATTTAATTGATCTGATAAAGGTTTGCGCAACTCATCCGAGCGCCGGGGGCCAAGTATTTTTAGTTTCAGACGATAACGATCTAAGCTTACCGCAATTGATTAGCGAAATCGCAAAAGCTTCCGGGCGCAGGGCGATGCTTGTGCCCTTTCCGATTTTTTTCTTTAAAATGGCCTTCGCATTAATGGGAAAGTCAGATTTATCTGTCAGATTGTTTAGTAATCTACAGGTTAATATCGAAAAAACCAAAAACCTGCTTGGCTGGCGACCGCCTTACAAAGTGCAAGACAGCTTTAAACAGATGCTTTAACTACATTATAATTTGATGTGCTGAACCCAATCGTGATTATCCTTGTACCAGTCGATCGTGCGCTTTAAACCTTCTTCAAAACTGATTTGCGGTTTCCAACCTAGTAATCGTTCGGCCTTTGAAATATCGGCCCAAGTTTCTTTGATGTCGGCAATGTGAAATTCTTTTCCTTCGATTATTGCCTTCTTACCTAAAGTCTTTTCGATTCCAGAAATCACGGTGTTTAAGCTAATCGGATTCTGCCCGCCACCTAAATTAATAATTTCATAGCCAAGTGTTTTACCGGCCAAGACGGTACCTCGGGCAATGTCTTCCACGTAAGTAAAGTCGCGCGACTGACCACCATCGCCAAAAAGCTCTAACTTTTCTGAGCGATCGATCCACTTAATAAATCTAAAAATACTCATATCGGGGCGGCCCGCCGGGCCGAAGACCGTAAAGTAACGTACGATCGATACATCGATTCCGTACAAGTAGTGGTAAGAATAGGCCATGACTTCGGCGGCTTTTTTTGAGGCCGCATAAGGAGAGATCGGCGTATTAACCGCTAAATCTTCAGAAAATGGCATTTTTTGACCCGCGTATAACGACGAAGTCGATGCTAAGACAAATTTCTTAACTTTGTACTTTTGCATTAGATCTAGTAAATTAAGGCTGCCTTGTGCGTTTGTGCTCATGTAGATATCGGGGTTTTCCATGCTGTAGCGAACACCCGCCCGCGCAGCCAAATTAAAAATCACATCAAACTGATTGGCTTCAAATAATTTTTTTAACGCGGCTTTATCTTCAATATCGATTTGGTGAAATTCTAAATCTTTTAGTTTTTTAATTTCAGCTAAGCGATATTCTTTTAAGCGAACATCGTAATAATCATTCATATTATCGATCGCGACGATTGCAACTCCGGCGTCCGCTAACACCTTACAAACTTGCGAAGCAATAAAACCAGCAGCCCCGGTTACTAAAACTTTTTTCATAGGCGTCCGTCGCTTTGTTCTTTGGTTAATAAACCTTTAACGTCAAAAATAATTGTCTTCGCACGGTTTATCTTAGACCAATTGATTTCTTTAAATTCGCTATGTGCCACCGTAATGATAATTGCCGAGTACTGCTCGAGAGTGTTTTGCACCGAACCATCGACCATCGTAATACCGTATTCGTGACTGACTTCATCTTTAAGTGCGTGCGGGTCATAAACATCGACTCGACAACCAAACTCTTTCAGCTCGTTGTAAACGTCGATCACACGGCTGTTACGTACATCGGGGCAGTTTTCTTTAAAAGTCATACCCAAAAGTAAAACTTTCGCGCTAGAAACTTCGACGCCTTTTTTCATCATGCATTTAACGGTTTGATTAGCCACGTAGGCGCCCATTCCGTCATTAATCCGACGACCCGATAATATCACCTGCGGATGGTAGCCTAAAGATTCGGCCTTAAAGGTTAAGTAATAGGGATCGACTCCGATGCAGTGACCGCCGACTAAGCCAGGTGAAAAATTTAAAAAATTCCACTTTGTCGAAGCCGCTTCTAAAACTTCACGCGTATCCAGACCGATACGGTTAAATATCAACGACAGTTCATTAATAAATGCGATGTTAATGTCTCGCTGACTATTTTCAATAACCTTTGCGGCCTCGGCTACTTTAATACTAGATGCTGCATACGTTCCCGCCACAATGATGGCTGAGTATATTTCGTTTACAGTTTTTAAAGTTTCGGGTGTCGATCCGCTGACAACTTTTTTGATTTTCGTTAAGCTGCGCTCTTTATCGCCGGGGTTAATACGCTCAGGACTATAACCACAGAAAAAATCTTTATTAAATACAAGTCCGCTGCCTTTTTCTAGTAACGGAACGCATACCTCTTCGGTGCAACCCGGATAAACGGTTGATTCGTAAACTACAATGTCACCTTTTTTTAAATACTTAGCCACCGTCTGCGAAGACTTCACTAATGGCGTTAAATCGGGTTGCTTACTTTCGGTGACCGGAGTCGGCACCGTTACTATAAAAAAGTCGCAGGTTTTCAAATCATCAGCGGTCGCCGAATACTTCAATAGCGGCTGCGATAAATTCTGTGACTCGACTTCACGCGTGCGATCAATGCCTTTGTTCAGCTCGTCGACTCGAGTCACGTTGATATCAAAACCAATCACGTTAAATTTTTTTCCGAGCTCAACGGCTAGGGGTAAACCCACATAACCGAGACCAATAATGGCAATTTTCTTTTCCATAACTTATTATCCTTGTTGGTGGGCTTATTTATGCCAAACAGTTCGATTAATATAATCTACGTAACTTAAAACAACGCGTACGACCTGTTTAGAAACGGGTCCTCCCAAGTAGTCTTTAACAACCGGGATCGTGCGCTGGCCTTCAAGTCGCTGGTTAATTGTAACCTTTACGGCTTCAAGCAGTCTTTCGGTTTTTAAACCGCACATAATCAGGGTGCCTTCATCCATGCCTTCCGGACGCTCGTGGGCATTTCGAATTGTAACTGCCGGAAAATCTAAAAGTGAAGATTCTTCGGTAATCGTGCCGCTATCAGATAATACACAAAGTGAATTTTGCTGGAGTTTCAAATAATCTAGTAATCCCAAGGGTTTTTCAAAACGCACCAAAGCGTGTTCTGTGAATCCTTCTAAGGTTTCAAGACGCTTTTTAGTACGCGGATGGGTTGAAACAAAGATTGGTAATTTATAATGGTCAGCTAGCGCGTGTAATGATTGAAGCAAGTCGCGCAAATTTTGTGGTGTATCCACGTTCTCTTCACGGTGAGTGCTAACGACAAAATACTTCTTCGCAGAAAAATTTAATTTTTTCAATATATCAGAGGCCTGAATTTTTTGTTGATAATAACCAAGAACCTCATCCATATGCGAACCCGTTTTAATAATTGTTTCTGGACGAATTCCTTCGGCAATGAGGTATCGACGTGCGTGTTCAGTTAAAACCATGTTAATATCGCTTAAATGATCTAAAACTTTACGGTTTAATTCTTCAGGCACCCGCTGGTCAAAACAACGATTACCCGCCTCCATATGAAATACGGGAATTTTTCGTCGTTTCGCTGGAATGATGGCTAAGCAGGTATTCGTATCTCCGTATAGCAAAAGAGCATCCGGTTTTTCGCGTTCTAAAATCTCGTCGGCTTTTAGAATAATATCGGCAATCGCCTGAGCGGCTGTTTCATTATTAACATTCAGAAAATGGTCAGGCTTTCTAATTTCTAAATCGTCAAAAAAAACTTGATTCAATTCGTAGTCGTAATTTTGACCCGAATGAACAAATACGTGATTTACCTGTTTATCAAGTTCAGCGATCACTCGGCTCATTTTAATAAGCTCGGGGCGCGTGCCAACAATCGTCATGACCTTAAGCATTTTTTAATTCCTCACGGATATAATCTAATTTCATAAGCAAGGTTTTTACGCCCTCGATCGTTAAACGTTCGGTGTTATGTGAAGTGAAGTCTTCTAAAGCTGAAATCTTTTTTTCGCCCTCGCTGAAATACTTGGCGTAATTAAGATCGCGGTTATCAGCCGGTATTCGGTAATAGTCACCCATATCATCGGCCTTAGCGATTTCTTCGCGTGAAACTAAAGATTCATAAAGCTTCTCGCCGTGACGAGTACCAATGATCTTAACCGCACTTTGCTTTTTAAAAAGTTCAGTCAGCGCCTGTGCCAAATCAGCAACCGTCGAGGCTGGTGCCTTCTGTACAAAAATATCTCCGGCCTTAGCATTTTCAAAAGCGTAAAGCACTAAATCGACCGAATCCTCGAGCGACATTAAAAAACGAGTCATCTGTGGATCGGTGACGGTTAAAGCCATTCCCTTGCGTAACTGATCAATGAATAACGGAATAACTGAACCGCGCGAGGCCATCACATTTCCGTAACGAGTCGCGCAGATAACCGTGTCATTACTTGATCTAGATTTGGAAACTAACAGCTTTTCAGCCATGGCTTTCGAAATACCCATGGCATTAATGGGGTACACGGCTTTATCTGTGCTTAATACCACCACTCGCTTCACTTTTGCTTGAATAGCGGCGTTTAAAACGTTTTCTGTGCCGATGACATTCGTACGAACCGCTTCCATTGGATAGAACTCGCACGACGGAACTTGCTTCAATGCCGCCGCGTGAAAAACATAATCAACGCCGACCATGGCTTGCGAGATACTATCGTATTCACGCACGTCACCGATGTAGAATTTAAGCTTATCGTTTGAGAATGCAATTCGCATATCTTCTTGTTTTTTTTCGTCGCGACTAAAAATTCGAATCTCTTTCACATCGATATCTAAAAATCTTTTTAAAACCGTATTACCGAAAGAGCCCGTACCGCCTGTAATTAATAATACTTTATCTTTAAACATATGAACGTTTCCTTAAATCTTACTTGTATGCATTTTTTCAATTAAAGCCGGCCACTCGGGCGCGACGTAGCCGCTGTCTATAGAAAACCGATCTGAATTCAATGATCGATCAACTTGAACGTCGTCATTCGGCACGATCTCAATATCTTTTTTGTAAACCTTGGCAACCAGACTAAGTAAATCAAATTTATTAATCGGCTTTGCAGATACATGATACAATCCGTGCAGCTCTGGCTTTGGCAAAACATAATCTCTAATTACGCGAGCCATCTCAATCGTCGGTAGCCCCGAGAAAATCGCCTTACGAAAACCTTTTACCTTTTGATTTTGTGCTAAAAACCAATCGACTAAAGAACGATTCGAGCTTACTTCGTGACCGATAATTGAGGTTCGTAGCGTGATCGCATTCTTAAAATCACGCAGTTCGCCAATGTACTTTGAACGACCATAAAGATCGTCGGCATCTGAAAAATCGCTTTCGACGTAAAGACCCTTGTCGCCCGAAAAAACACAGTCCGTGCTAATGTGAACAACGCGTGCGTCTATCGTCTTCGCGATGGCCACTAACTGATGCGGAAGCATTGAATTTAAAGGTAAACAAACTAGGGGATCTTTCGATTCGGCCAATTGCTTAACTAAACCAACACAGTTGATGATAACATTTGGTTTTATTTTTTGAACTAAGGTCTGCAGCTCTGGTGTATTAAGTACATCAATTCCTGAAATAACGTTTTTTGCTAAGTCTTCAGAAAAATATTTTTTATAAACTGCACCGCGGGCGGTTCCGTGTACGTCAAGCGTGCTCGATTCAGAAAGCAATTTATAAACTGCGCTGCCCAGCATACCTGTAACGCCTAGAACTAATATCTTCATTAATGCGGTCCCTTACTTCTTGAGTTGATCTTTCAGGATACTAATAAAATATTTTACCTGCGTCGACATTTCGAAGTTTTTTTTGAAATATTCCTTTGCAGATTCACTCATTTTTGACAGCTCTGCTTCTGACATTGCATACATTTGGCGCATATTTTCAGAAAGAGCCTTTGAATCTTCGGCTGGCCCCACCATGCCCGCGTTTGCTTCGCTAATGACGCGAGCACCCTCTCCGGACAAAGCGGCTAAAATAGGCTTTCCTGCGGCCATGTAGGCCTGAATTTTACTAGGAATTGTGAGTTCAAAAAGGGGGTCATGTTTCAAAGTAACTAATAAAACTTTTGAATCTTTAAATATCAAGGGCATCGCATCCATCGGAAAACGACCCGCCAGGTAAATATTTTTAATATTTTTCTGGTGAATTTCGTTCTCTAACCATCTTGATAGACTTCCACTGCCCACAAAAATAATTTTAACATTGGGTAGATCTGATAAATATTCAGCGGCTCGCACGATGGTCTCTAACGATTGCGCCGTTCCTAGATTGCCCGCAAATACAAAACTAAAATTTTTATTTAAGGTTTGTACCAGCTCAGTTGGTAAATTGTAGTTTACGTCAGTTTTCATACTTTCCGAATCAAAGCAGTTCGGAAAATAGACGATTTTAGACCTTTTGGCGTATCGCGCGACAGGCTCAGTAAAAGCTTGCGACTGCACAAATAAAGTATCCGTCGCCGCGTAAATCATACGAACCAAAACCTCGACGATTTTCAAAATGAATTTATTTTTTATAAAATTCGTAGCCGATAAACTTTCGGGCCATAGGTCTTGAACCCAAATCGATAGATGCGCACGATGCATCCATTTGAGTAAAATCGCGGGAATCGCCTGCACAATGGGCGAAGGAGCAAAGACCATAATTGAGTCAAATTTTTTCTTTCGTAGCAGCCACGGAAAATAAAAAAGACCGGCAAAGATAAAAGAAAAATAATTAAGAATCAGATTTTTAGCTCCGCCGTGCTTTCGTGGGTACAGGGGCACACGAAACACATCGATTTGACCCAGGTAACTTTCGGTTTGAACGCCGGCTGCTGTGTAACCTTCAAAAATTTGACCACCGGGATAGTTGGGCTTACCGGTAGCAACGGTGACGTCGTGTCCGTCGACGACAAGGTTTTTAACGAAATCATTAATAATAAATGATTCGGGCCAAAAATATTGCGACAAAATGAGAATCTTCACGTGCGCATCACCCGAGCAAGACCTTCCAGGTTTTTTCAGCCGTCAAATCCCAACTAAACTTAGCCGCCTGAGCTTTTAATTCAGCCGCTGAAGAGCCAGTAGATAAAGCCAGCTGAATTTTTTGACTGATATCCGTGGAAGAATCGGGATTCATATACTGCACAGCCGCGCCACCAAATTCAGGCATAGGTTCATAATTAGAACAAAGAATTTGTACACCCGATCCCATGGCCTCAAGTAAAATATTAGGGCAGTTTTCGCAAGTTGAAGCGAAAATAAATAGCCCAGCATTTTTATAAAGCGCCGGCAATTGACCATAAGGATACTCACCTAGAAAAATAACAAACTGAGTTAACTCCTGCTGCTTTACATATGCCAGTACTTGTTGGCCGTAGGGTAAATCGGTACCGCCAACCAACAGTAATTTATAGCGTGAGCGCACTTCTTTAGGCAGCAATTCATAAGCTTTTACAACTTCAAGATGTCTTTTATAAAATTCAAATCGGGATACGTAAAGTATGTAATCTTCGGCGAATGGCAGCTGTGGTCTGGGCAAATTCTGATCGCTTACATTAAACTGCGACGAAATCCCATGGGGAATTGTGACCGGGTTCTTAATTTGCACAAGGCTTTCAATTACTTTTCGCGCGAAGTGAGAAATAAATATGACGGAATCGGCACTGGTCATGCTTTTTAGCATCATGCGTTTACGTAAGAACCCACGCACCTTTTCGTAAAGTGAATCTGATGAAGCTAGAATCTGCGGATCAAAGGGTAACATATTTCTAAACATCGTAATAATCTTGTAATGTTTAGACTTTGGCGTACTTAAAACTCCGCCTGGGCAAAATAAAATATCAATTTTTTCTTTACGCAGTAAAAATGGCAAATAGAATTTCTCCCACCAACTGCGAAAGATCGGATTATCAGTCGGCCACGAAGTCTGCATTCGCTGCAGTCGCGGATCATTAGGTATAGTTACGTCGTCGGCAGCAAAGATCAAAATATGAAAATCGCCCAACGGTAAACGCTGTAGTAAGTTATTAATATAGGTCTTACCCCCGCCAAGCTTTGCCGAAAACGCGTTTATTAGAATTCGACGAGGTTTTAAAGCCATGGGCGGCTCTTTCGAAAAGCTTGTAAAACGGCGACCGACCAAATTAGGGTATGAGCCTGAACGCGATTTTCTAGGTGCAGTTGCCAAATTTTTTGTACTTCACGGGCCTCCAGCCCCAGCTTTGTTAAGCCTTCGCTATCTGCGATCAACGGGCTGACCCATTCTTTCAAAGGGCCACGTAGCCACTTCGCCATCGGTACGCCAAAACCCATCTTAGGTCGATCCAAAATTTCTTGCGGAATATAACGATACGCTAGTTTACGTAATAAATATTTATTAGTTCCGCGAATTTTCCAATTTAAAGGAAGTTGAGCGGCCCATTCAAAAAGTTTGTGATCAAGTAGTGGATCACGTGCCTCTAAAGAAAAAGCCATACTTCCTATGTCAACTTTTTGTAAGTAATCGTCAGGTAGCGTGTAAGCGGTATCGATTCGCATTGCTAGCTCGGCACCGGTCAAGTTTTTCGGCAGCTTTTTTTCTTTTTCTAAAAATAAATGCTCAAGTCCGAATGTCGAGCTGCGCATCTTGGCTGAAAAAATAGCTTTGTTGCCTTTAATCACACTTCTTAAAAAAGCATAAGATTCAGTGCGCCCCTTGATCTTTAAGAAGCCCGATAACAACTTTATTTTATGCTGTGGAAATCGCGCCGTTAAAAAACCTAGCATTTTTCTCAGAACGTAGGGAAATTTTTGCAGTTGATCCGCAACGCCCATCAGCCGGTAATAGTGATAGCCGCCGAAGGCTTCATCGCCTCCATCACCCGATAAAGCCACCTTAACCTGCTGCCTTGCCAACTTAGACACGGCCATCACAGGAAAGGCCGAATAATCAAAAAATGGCTCGTCGTACTGACTTAAAAAATCGGGCATAAATTGCAATAAATCATCCATTTCAAACTTCTGTTCATAATGCTCGGTTCCGATCGCTTTCGCCACCGCACGCGCATGATGAGACTCATCAAAATCTGGATCCGCAAAACCAATTGAGAAAGATTTTACGGGTTGACCCGACATCTTAGCCATGACGGCTGCTACCAATGAACTGTCAATACCACCCGACAAGAAAACACCGACCGGAACGTCAGCCACCATTCTTAAGCGCACCGAATCTTGAATTTTCTGGTCAAGCTGATTCAGTAGGTCTTCTTCGTTTGCCTCTTCTAGCCGCGCATCGGTTTCGATCTGATCTAAACTCCAGTATTCTTCAACCCGAAGTTCGCCGCGACAAAAAAATAATTTATGTCCCGGAGAAAGTTTTTTTAATTCTTGGTAGATCGTTAACGGCGCCGGTATGTACCCAGCTTCTAAAAAATAACGTACCGCTTGATAGTCGATGCTGACTGGCGGCTGACCCGAAGCTTGAAGAACGGCATCTGGACGCGAGCCAAAGAAAATTTGATCGCCCGCATGCCGGTAATAGAATGGTTTCACGCCTAAACGGTCACGGGCACCGAATATTTTTTGCTGTTCAATATCCCAAATACAAAAAGAAAACATGCCGCGAAATTTTTCTAGGCAGGCCTCGCCCCATTTTATGTAACTAGCTAGGATCACTTCGGTGTCGGACTGCGTTTGCCATGGGTATTCACCGTTAATCTCAGCTTTGATGTCTTGGTAGTTATAAATTTCACCGTTAAAAATAATCACGTATCGCCCGCATGCTGAACGCATAGGTTGATTTGCACACTCAGCTAAATCAATAATTGAAAGTCGATTATGACCGAACACGATTCCGGGAAATTCAGAAACCGTAGTCGCATCGGGCCCCCGCCGCTTGATCACTTCAAGCGCACGTGTGATATTTTCAGATTGTCCGCCGACGGCTCCGACAATTCCGCACATTAACGTGGGCCTTGATATAAATCTTTTTTACCGAAACCAGAACGCTTAAAGCTTCGCGCCACCGTCCGTAAAACTGAATCTATATCGCTGATAAAACGTTTTAACGGCTCATCAGGGCGGCCTTTAAATCGAGTGATATGAAAATAATCAGTACCAGTCGGAGACTGCGGAGAAAAATAGTAATTTGAAACGCAGCAACGAAATGAGTCTGGTTTGGTGACTTTTGAAACGGAGTGCCACGATTCAGAATCAGTCTCCATCAGCACCATACGATTAAACTTACTGTGGATGGTCACTTTTTTCTTAACGTCGATATCCCAAAGTTCTAGATTACCGCCGTCCTCTTCTTTCCAATCTGGCGTCACATAATAGAGAAGGTTAAGACGACGATACAGCTTACGATCTTGGTCATGCGAATTATCAATATGCGGATTTAAAAAATCGCCTTTACGCATCATACTTAAACCACCGGCATATAAGCCGGGGTCGCCCATTTGATTATCGATTCCTGTAATCTGCGCAAACAACTTAACAACTTCAGGGTCTTGAATTGAAAAAGTAACCTCACCGAGTAAAACCGGAAATTCTCCGTATTTTTTCGTCGTCATTTTTTTCTCGCGAAAGCTTTTCATTTCGCGCCAAGCTGGAGATGTAGGTTTATAGGATTCATAAATTCGATGAGCAATATCAGTTGGCAAAAAATCATCTATCGCTAAAAACTTCGTTCCAACGATTTTTTCGTTTTCTAGAAACTCGGCACATAATTTTGCTTCAGATCCACGTAAGCGATCTGCAATCAGTCGACTAAATTCAGTCGTATTAAAAGCCATAAGACCCCCAATCCAGAAGACTAAAGTATAACCCTAAGTATGGCAATATACCGAGGCGGCTTGCCTCGAAGCTTTGCGACATCGCACTATAAGTGGTTTTCTTGTCTGCGCAAATAAACGGCTGTTTAAGAAAAGATAAATTTGAATTTCAAAATGTTTGCAAGTAGCGTGTATCTAGAGTGACCAATAATCGGATTTTTCAATTTATTCTACGTATGCACAACTCAGGGTACCTGACGTCAATAGCAGGTGTAATCACAAACCGATTCACACAAGTGGTGATACAGGTTTTGCTAGCTCGCATTTTATCGGGGCCCGATTATTCGTCATTTTATTTTCACTATGCGGCCATTACCGGCCTTAGTATGTTCATCGGCGACGGATTAGGGCTAGCTTCTTCTAGATTAATAGCAACACACCAATCGCCTTCAGCGCAGGTCACCAATGCCGCCATATCTGCTGGCTTCATCGGATCTATTTTTGCGGGTTGTCTTCTGATTATACATTCTTTTTTTCTATCACACGAACCTTTGACACTGCCTATTTTAGCGCTCGTTGTTATGTATTCATTCAATTTATCTTTTTTAAGCGTACTACAATATATCACCATTTGTATAAATGAGCGGGCTTACCTAGCCCGTATTCAAATTGGATTTTCTGTCTTAGCCATAACAAGTACTTTACTAGCTGGACATTTCTGGGGTTGGTCGGGATCTCTCGCCGGACTTTTAATTTGTGCCATTGGTTCAAATATTTTATTATTACAAAAAACTTTTCACTTTAAAAACTTTTTTAGTTTTTTTAGCAACAGCCGAGCAATGATTTCTGAATTGCTAAAAAATGCTTTGCCCATTTGCGGATCGATGGCCCTTGGCGGACCGATCCACGTTTACTGTTTAACAATATTACAGAGCACTACTTTAGATCGCCCGAACGAGCTTGGCATATTTGGACTGTCGTTTGTTTGTTACACTTTGGTTTCATTTTTACCTGGAGCCTTCGGACAATTTTTAGTGCCGTGGTTGTTAAAAAACCAGCGACTCAGCACCGCGCAAGCGTTTCGTTATGTTACCAAGCTTTATGCAATCGCCGGTAGTTTTTTACTTATTGGAATTACCCTGGCTAACTTTATTGGACTTGAAAGATTGATTCCAACACTAGCTCATGCCCAGCAAAGTGTTTATATTTTATCGTTTACAGGATTTATCGCTGGATTCATTGCGCTATATTCTTTCTTTCTTAACGCGACCTATAAATCTAACTTTGTTCTTCTTAGCACGATTTACCATAGCATTTCGTACATTCTTTTGACCTATCTGTTTGTGAAGTATTTGAACTGGGGAGCCGTCGGGCTAGCCTGCGCCATTTTGCTTTCGTCTACCGGACAGTTAGTTATCTTAACATTTATAAAAAAAGTTACTGAGAAAGAAGAAATTGCGTGAAATCGTTATTTCACTTCCAGTTCATAAAATACCAGCCGTTAAAACCGCCAATAAAGGGATTCAATGCAAGATGTAGCTGCACCTCATACAAGACGAAGTCATAATCTTTTAGTAAAATATATACTTTGGCACATGACGCTTGTTCAAAGAATTTATGGAATGATTATTCTAAAGTTCAATCCATCTTTATTTTGCTTTTTTTTCAACCTAGCCGCTGTCTTACGCAATATCGATGTGCGCTTCTCTTACGACAAAAATTTGAAAAGGTACACGGCGGCGTCTAGCCAACAAAAACTCTACTTTTACCATCGTAAACAAGCTGAAATGGCATACCGCGATGGGTTTTCTGCGCGAGCCAATAGCCTGGGCCACGCCTACTTTTTGCCAGAAATATCATTTAAGGCCGGAGACCTAGTCGTCGACTGCGGTGCGAACATGGGCGATTTAAAATTGTATTTCTCTGAAAATGCAATTCCAGTTGAGTATCTTGGCTTTGAACCTTCCCCGCTCGAATTCGAGTGCTTGAAACAGAATGTAAGTCCCAGTGTTGTACTGAATAAAGGTCTTTGGAATGCAGACAGCTTTTTAACATTCTACGTTTCATCACAAGGGGCTGATTCATCTTTTATTAAACCACCCTCGTTTGATGAAGAGTGTAAAATACCCACAACGCGCTTAGACAGCATCGTTCAAAAGAAGATTAAACTTCTAAAGCTAGAAGCCGAAGGAGCCGAACCTGAGGTTTTAGTCGGCTGCGAGAATATATTTAAAAATATTGAATACATTTCTGCCGACCTTGGTTTTGAGCGCGGAGTTGAACAAAAAAGCACGCTTGCGCCAGTTGTGAACTACTTATTGGCAAAAAATTTCGAGCTTTTAGGTGTAAGACACGATCGAATCGCGGCTCTTTTCAGAAATAAAAACTATGAGCGATTATAGTTTTAAACGTATTTCTGAAAGTACAATCGAAGATTATATTTATATTTTTGGTCGTATTTTTGGTAGCATTCCCCGAGCCAGCGATGTGAAGTCAAAATTTGAAAACTCAAATTCAAATTTAAAGTATCTAGGCTTCATCGCCTACCATCAAGACGGAGAGCCCGCGGCATTCTACGGCGTCTTTCCAGCAGTCTATCGCATAGATGGTGAGGATGTACTTTGTGCCCAGTCTGGCTCGACGATGACGTTGCAAAACCATCAAAAAAAGGGGCTCTTTGTCGCCCTAGCTAAGAAGACCTACCAACTGTGCACTGAAGAAAAAGTGCAATTCGTATTCGGTATCCCCAATGCACAATCGCATCACGGCTTTGAGAAATCATTAAAATGGATAATGCCCTACAGGATGCAGGGTCGCCTACTTCCCTTACCAACCGCATCCTTCTTTCTAAAAGCTAATTTAGACTCAACACCTTCTTTTTTTCCGGATGAAATCCAGTTACTTCAGAATAATTCACAGAGCTTTGCTTTTTTTAAAAAAATCGCTCTAAACGATCCGAGCGCGGCGCCACTTCTTTCTTGCAACTCACAACGGAAATTAGACTATTATGCTCATAAAACCGGTTTTCTAGTGGTTCGAAATAAGTGCGCTCTATGGGTCAAAGTTGATCAGTCGAAAACGATCTCGATCGGAGATGTATTTATTTTGCCCAGCGCAAGTTTCTGGAACAAAAAAATCATCATACCCTTATTTATAATTGCCGCTTGCTTAGCAAACTTTAGAATTATTAAATTTTACTGTTCACCCGAAAACAAAACGCTGAATTTATTTAAAAATTTATGGTTTAAACGAAATAGTTTATTCTACGGATATAAAGTGACGGGTCCAGACAGCCATCCCCAACTACCCAAAAAACTAAATCTCACATACGGGGACTACGATACCTTCTAGGTGCCGGCAATTTTTGTATTACTCAACGTTATAAAAATCTAAGGCCGTAAAGTCTCCAGCAGCCGAAAGGTGATGCGTTCCCAAAATATTTGGCAGGTAATTCGGATCTATCGTCTGAAGCAAATGTTCACGGTACGTCGTCTCAGATAAATCGATAATTCTATAGACAGATATATTAGCACCGTATTTATCAAAAGCTTGCCTTTGAGCAATTCGATATACTTCATCGCCAACTATAATTATTCCGCCGTTACGTGCCTTCGTTGAATTAACGTAGATCGGGTTCAACGGGTGCGGTGTCCAATCTCTAGATAACGGACTATCTGAATAAAATAAATAAAGCTCTGAACTGTTGTCGCCAATTTTAGCCGGATCAATATTGGTTAGCATCCACCACTTACCGCTGGCTGCGAACAACATCGTATCTGCGGCTCGTACATCATCCATCAGAACAGTTTCAAGCTTCCATTCCCGAGGGAAATCAACCGCTTTATAAACCCGAATTTGCGACATGTCGCAGGTTTCTGGGCACATGTAGATTTCGCTACTATATTTGAATACGAACGGAAATGAAAGATGACAGTCTTCGGTTAGACAAGGCTTGATCTCTGAAAATGAATTTTCAAATACTTCAAAATATGAAATTTTACCTTTTTTTGTCTTCACGTCACAATCTTCAACAAAACAAAACGTCTTACCGTCGTTTTCTATTAGAAACGGATCGGCCAAAAAGCGCTTACTGGGATTGGTTACAATGCGTGGTTCGCGCACCATTGAGCTTTTAAAGTTTTTATTATAAATGACGACATGCCAACGAAACCCATCAAAAAAGACGATGCGCGAAATTTTTTTACACACAATAATCAGCGTTCGAAAAATGTAACTAACAAAAGTCGAAAGACCAATCTTGTAAAGCTCGCTTGATTTAGTGAATGATTGCGAAATTCGCATATTTTGCGGCAAGGTTCTAGTTAACGAGATCTGTTTTATAAATTTAAGTAAATGTACGCCAGCTTTTTTGTACAAAAAAGCTTTGTTTAATAGAAAGCAATAGCGGGTTTGAAAACTGCACTGCAAAAGAATTTTTTTTGCCCGACTTTCAAAAACCTGACTGACGGTGAAATTGGTTGTATCCGCTTGATAGAACACTTCCCAAAACCCCGATAATAAATTTTCGTTTTTTACGTCACCCGAAAATGCGGCCGATACCATACCTAAATTTGAGTATTTAATAAAACCACTCATGCTGTCGGGCTCATTGCCAATTTTAAGAATGAGATCAAAATTTGATTCAGGCAAAGCTGGATGCCTTTGTTGCCCTGGGCCCTCACCGCTTAATAACTCTGCCTGGCTTAACTCAATTACGCTTTCAAAATGCTCACGAATATCAAAACTTTTTATGATGTGTTTAACAATGTGTACATTACGAAAAAGAATTATACGTTCAATTAATAGAATTAGTTTAAACAAGCCTATTTTAACAAAAGACAGATTATTTTTTTCAGACTTTGAATCTTCAGATATAAGCAAACAATCAAGCGATATACCCGGCTCTTCCTTAATTTTTAAAATTAAGTCTCGAACATATTGGTTAACCAACGGCTGTCTGACGAGTATGGCTAGATGCAATTTCACTTCGGACCCTGCACTGTTACCGAGTGCACACTAGTACGCATCTTCTGTGCTTAGAGGTTTTGTTATCGCAACATCTTTGCGGCGTCCTTGTAGCCTCAAAAGAAAACTATTTTCATGCAAAGCTACGGGTGCGCCGCATAAAACTAGAAAGACCCATTCGGAAAACGAAGTCGAAAAGTTTTGAAACATGAGCTGCCATGTCCAAGCTAGCATTACAGAAACTAACGCAAGTAACTCAAAAGAATGGTTTGATCTTCGAACTGTGTAAAAATAATTTATGGCCGGACCAAAGAATACGGCTAGGAACGCGATGAAGGCGATAACGCCGAAATCAATGGCAATCTGCAAGAATGAGTTATGCATCACCTGCACACCATTGTATCGAGTACCGATATTACTAGCGCCCGGACCGTGACCTAAGGCATTCAAGTTTTTTAAACCCATGATCCCGCGGTTATACATAACCAGGCGTATATCTTCGCCATCGGGAAGTTCGTCAAGCCTACGATCGTCTATGTAGCCGTTAAGCGCATGCCCCGTCTTCGTAAACTGATCAATAAAAGGAACTCTTCCCATCGCAGCCAACGGAATTAAAATGAAAACGCTTATCCCGATCGCAGCCAGCACTCCCGTATTGAGCGCTTTACTCTTTTTAATTTGGAATGCCGCAAAAATTGCAATGCCGGTTAAAGTAACAAGCAATCCTGTACGCCCGCCATCTAAACTAACAAGCTCTAACCCAATAAAAACCATTAACAAATCAATCTTCGTAATCTTTGAAGTCAGTATTCGCTGTCCAGCAAAAATAGCCGCTAAGAATCCTGATTTCCACAGATATCCAACGTCGTTAAAAACAGTTTCAAAACGACCCGGTATCCAAGACGTTTCTCTGAATAAAAACTGAGAAAAAGAACTCAAGCCAGGAACGAAACTTAAAACAATCGGCAGAATGTTAACAATGGCTAGCGCATAAGCCATTTTTCGCACGAAGGCGAAATCGATGCGGGCTAAGACCAAACAAATCAGCACGCTTGCGAAAGACATTATTTTTAGAAAGATCTTCAGCCCTGCTGTGGGGTTTGCATTGACCCAACTAGAAAATAAAATTGTAGTTGCTAAAAGAAACATAAAAATCGGCAAACGCCCGATTCTGAGGTCGCGAAAAAATTCTTTCGGAATGCAGAATAAAGCAACAAAATAAAATGCTAGTAAAGAGATGACATGAACGTAAAGGCCGACATTTAAATAGTTCCGATTAATCGAACTATTCAAAAAAATAAAAATAAATGTCGCAATTGCGAAAATTGATTTTTTATTCATTATCTCTTTCTTAAGAACATCTTTTAGCAGTTTATTTTATTACCTCGATTCATTGGGGACTGCACCAGTTTTCTGATCTTTAATTTCAGTTTACATCGGCAAAAACCAATCTAAGATTTATTTCGAAAGACAATGCCTAATTACTCAGCTTCAACCCACTTTTTGTCTGTCTTTTTAGATACAAAAGCGGCAAAAAGTATGTCTCTGAAATGAATCATTTTATATAAAAATTAATTTTTAAACCAACCTCGCAGACCGGGCAAATTCAATCCAATTGACTCACACCCCAGCCTTAAATAGATTGGGCGGTTATGGCCTATAGCATCCTGTTTTACATTGGACTCAGATTAGCTTCCTCACTCAATTTCTTTAAATTGAAGTGGCCCCAGCTAGGTGTAGCGCTTATTATTCTATCGTCTTTGGTTCTGTACTTCGGTGGCCTTTTCAATCTTTATCTTTCGAGCCAGATTTTAACCGTCGCAACAATCGGCTCTTTAGCCGCCTTCGCCATATACAAAAAAAAGTATTCTTTTCAAATTACAGATATTTTGATCATGCTTATTCTAATCAGATGCGCGCTCGTAAGTAAGCAACTCGATTTGCAATTCGACGATTGGGACGAGTTCTCACACTGGGGGATTGTTCAAAAAGTTTTAAAGTACACAGACGCCTTTTCACTTAGCCCGGTTTTCGACATTGGAGCCAGCTACATTCAAGGTTATTCGGCTTGGCTAGATTTTTTAAGTTCTCAAGATATTAATCAAGAGTTTACTTTGTATTGCGCATCATCTGGGTTTATCTGGATCGTATTCTTTTTATCGAATTACCTACTTTTCAAGGCAGATGAAGAACCAACAAGATTTACCGCAATAAACCTTATCTTGATGGCTTGCGCACTTTTATCGTTGGTTATTCGAATAGATAATCCCGCTTATAATTTTTTTGCGATTTATGTCGACTTTCCAATGGCGATCTTTTTTACCGCCGCTCTCTACAGTTTAATCGTAGAAGATATTGTAGGTTCATTTTTACTTTTACTGCTATCTTGCGTACTTCTTACTTTAACAAAACACATTGGCTTTCTGTTCTCGCTGATCGCAATTGCACAGTGGGGTCTTTATTCTTTTACCAAAAAGTTCCCTAAGAAAGAAATTTTGGTTTACGCGTCTATTGCTTTGCTTGCAGCGGTCTCCATCAAATATTCGTGGGATGTGCATTTAGTGTATCGAAATATTCCAAAGTACTTCCATGAAAGCTCAATTTCCCTAGAAAAAGTATTAGATCTGGTCAGAAACTTCCTCGATGACTCAACTTACCAGTTGATCCTATTGAAAATGTGGTACGCTATTCGAAATGATTTCTTGTTTTTATTCTCTAGCCTCAGTGTATTGTTAATTTCGATTTATCGAACGCTTAAGTCTAATAAATTTTCTTTCGCCTACTTATTCTTTTACCTTTTTTCAACCATTGCCTATTTAGGGGTGTTAAGTCTTTCTTATAGATTTATCTTCGGCACATATGAAGGAGTAAGAATCGCTAGCTTCGAAAGGTACGCCTATACTATTTTTCTTCCTTGGTGCCTATTTTCGATTGCTTGGTTTCTTCTAGCTTTAAAAAATATTCTACTCAAACTAAGTCATTCAAAAACGTTGTGCTTTACTTTTTTAATTATTATCACTCTTGTGACTATGAAACAATTGTCGGTGCTGGCCGTACGAGACAATAAACCAATCGCCGGACGTAATGAGCTTGCTGAAATAGCCCTAAGGGCATCAAAGGTTGTCACCGCCAACCAGACTGTTTTTTTAATTCATCAAAATAGCACAGGCCTTCATTGTCTTATTATGAAATTTGAAATGTACCCAATTGCAGTCACTTGCGAAGCGTGGAGCGTCGGCGACAAGTTTTATCCTGACGATGTTTGGACGGCTAATCTTTCAGTTGCCGAGCTCGAAAGCAAACTATCTAAACACGATTATGTGCTGATTACAGATGATCAAGGCTCGCTTTGGGCAAAGTATGGAAATCCGTTCGACAAGCACGAAAAAGGCTTATTTAAAGTAATAAACATCGAAACAAATAAAATTTCTTTAGTAAAAACATCATTTTAAAAAGGGTCGTAAATATGAAAAAAGTTATTTTGATAACCGGGAGCAATGGCGGGATCGGTCTAGCAATCACAGACTATTTACTTAAAAAAGGTCACAGAAATCTGGCTTGTCATTACCGCACGGGTTCCGATAAAATTAAAGCCCTGTTAACTTCGTTTGACCTAGATCACGCAAAACACCTATTTCAAGCCGACTTAACTAATGAATCAGAAATTAAACTTATGAATTCGGAAATCGCAACAAAGCTTGGTTTTGTGTCGACACTGGTCAACGTTGCAGGGATGTCAACCAATGTCATGTCTTGGAAAATGACGAAAGAACAGTTCTTAGACGTTATAAATAATAATTTAGTTAGCACGTTTTTGTGCTCTAAAGAATTTATACCTTCAATGCGCAACGAAAGCTGGGGCAGAATCATTAATTTTTCAAGCGTAGTTGGTTCGACAGGCGTTGTTGGCGCTAGCCACTACTGCGCAGCCAAGGCCGGGATTGAAGGGTTTAGCAAAGCCTTATCGTTAGAGCTTATAAATAAAAATATTACCGTGAATACAATCGCTCTAGGTTACTTTCAATACGGATTAATCGATGACGTACCGGCTGGCATGCAAGAATCGCTGAAAGAGCGAATTCCAGCCAAACGATTTGGAAATGGGCACGACATCGGCTCAATGGTCCATTTTTTGTCAGAAGAAGATTCAAGCTATCTAACAGGCCAAGTTTTACACTTGAACGGCGGACTCCTTTAATGAAAATTGCTTATCGCCACTTTAAGTATTTAACTGACTATAAGTCGCAGCGTGAACTATTTAGTCTTTCGTTTCCAGAAACCAAAGACACCAGCGTTAATTCTGATGCTCACTACGATTGGAAGTTTTCTAATTTTCCAGCGACACCCCCTTCATATCAATTTGTGGCCGAATCAAACGGTGAAATTTGTGGCTACTATGCTGGAATCCCCTACCCTTATTCAATCGGCGATCAATCTGCAACGTGCGGAATGGTTTGCGATGTCATGACTCATCCGAACTACCGGGGCCAAGGTATATTTACGAAGCTCGGCGCTTTTTCAACGGATAGCCTGCAAAACCAATCGCTCGATTTTGTTTCGGGCTACCCTATTCGGCAAGAGGTTATTCCGGGCCATTTAAAAGTGGGGTGGTTTGTCGCTTTTAAAGCGCCGATGTACATACACGTCATTAAACTTGACGCTTTAATCAAGCACATTGCAGTCATTAATATTTTCACGCCCTTACTAAACGGCCTTATTTCAATTGTTAATCGCCTGGCAGTTCGCACGGAAACAAGTGGCTACACTTTTGTAGAAGAAAGCCGAACCGATTTCTTTCAAAAGAATGATTATGATCAATTTTTTAAAAAATGGGCAAATTCTCAAAAGAATTACCTTATAAAAAATTTAGATTTTTTAAAAA
>JANPPC010000046.1:0-15617 GCA_031428275.1 Bdellovibrio sp. | reverse complement strand
GATACAATAAAAGATTCTCTCGCAAATATGCCAAAATACGCGGTTGATCATTTTACACCATCCGTACAAAACCTAGAATCTGAAAAATCACAAGTGACTCCGGTTTCTAAATTTACGACCTATAAGCCGCTTATTACCGTGTTTTCATTCGTGTTACTTGTTAGTTTGGCTTTTCAAATTTTTAACGAAAATTTTAACCCGCATTTATTTATGAATCACATCATGGCCGGTTTTTTTATTGGTCTTTCATTTTTTAAATTTTTAAATATTAAGGCCTTTGCAGATTCATTTTCTGGATACGACCCCATTGCGCAGATCTTTCCGTCTTACGGCCTGGGCTACCCCTTTATTGAGCTGGCGCTTGGACTTCTGTTCGTTTCAGGAAGATTTCTACTGGCGGCCAACATTGTGACGATTTTAATTCTTGCCGTAACAACCGTCGGAGTCATTAAGCGACTAAAATCTAATTCACAGTTTCAATGCGCATGCTTGGGAACTGCTTTTAGCTTGCCTTTATCTGGAGTGACTGTTTTTGAAAATGTATCGATGATTCTAATGGCTGCCTTCGGAATTGTGAGCCGCTTTTAATTTTTTTTGTCGAAGTTAATTTACTTGAAATCGCCAAAAGCGAAAAGCCCCATTTTAGACCCTGACCAAATCTTGTTATTAAAATTTCTAACATTCTCTTTTTAGCACGACCTTAGTTTTGAAAACGCATTAGTTATTTGAGCAAAAGTTTTCGAGCTGTTTTTATCACTGAAACACAATGGAGGTTTCGCTGATGAAAATTCTAAGCCTTTTAGGTCTATTGATTTTAAGTGCATCGATTCAAAGTCTTGCCAACGAAACCACTACGGGGGCTATGAACTTTGATCTGCGCCGACAAGTAGAAAATGCGAAGCTACGTTATGAAGTTGATAACCCATATTCCAAGGTGGTTGATAATTACGGAAATGGTTTTGAGCCACTCTACGGCGTTAGAAATTTTCGAGTCGTATTGAATGGCATCTACTACCGCGGCGGCGCAAACAATACGTACCACCGTTCAGACAAGCGCAGCAACACAAACCCCCTACCCGATGACGGCTTAAAAAATCTTTGCGAGGAGGGCTTTCAAGAAGCCGTTTACCTCTACACGACAAATTATAATACGGCAGCGAAACTGACTTCGTGTACCATGGCAAATGGGCAGCCGAATCAGTTAACTTACTTACAAATTTCAGCCTTTGACCAAGTCAATGAAGAGACTCATCTCCGTAAAATCCATGATCACATTAAAGGGAATGTGCTCGGGCCTATTTACGAACACTGTTGGAACGGCTGGCACGCATCCGGTTATGTGGCGGCGATCGCATTAAAACAATTCTGCGGTTATTCAAACGAAGAAGCTGACACTTATTGGGTGCGTAACACAGACGGAAACGATAAAGGTATGGATTCGATTCGTGGCAAATTAAAAGCCTTTAAAGCTTTAAATCAATTTTCAATTACGGCAGAAGAAAAAAGTTTAATTTGCCCTAGATAGCTCATAAAAAAATAGCGGATGTTAGGCTTATCGTTCTTAACCTGCATTTTGTCATTTGATCACTGCGTGCAGGTTATGTTCTATTTCTCTACATTCGGTGTAAGTTTTCCCGCGTTTAGAGCTTCGATACCATTATATTTAATCTTATTAAGAAATAAGACTGGCTAAGCCTTTGCTTTACAAGACTGCTAACGAGGGCGCACTAAATACGCGCATTTCGAAACGACATGTATCAGTCGGATAGCAGTTGATTCAAATAGATTGCAATCAACGAGAACCGAGGGAGATTTAGCAGGCTAAAACTGGTGCATTCCTGCTAAAAATTTTCGTCTTAGGATGAACTTCGGCACCTAGTCAGATTCGCACCTGACATCAGTCGTTGACGCCAGGCGGTTCGGAAATTGAGTACGGACCGTCGGGTCATCTTTATTGATTTAACATTTAAAAACTCTAAACCTTCACCCCTTTTTTTTCAAAACGATTTTTCAAGGCGAGTTTACAGTTCGTTAAAATTACTACTTGAATTAATTGAAAACTGATTTTGAGTTTCGGCGTTCGAAATAATCTTTGGGTAACCTAAAGCGTCTAAGGCTTTAGCGCCCACTAAAAGTTCATAACCGATGCCCACAGCTTTCTTACCGTAGACTAAATTATCTCTTAAATCATACAAAAATAATGGATCAGCGCTAATCAACGGAGTCTGAAATACTAAGTTCGAAAAGGTCGCGCTTGATTGACTAAGCGATTCGTAGCCGTAAGATTGCGCTCCCATAAACATAGTAACCGCGTTCGCGCTATCAGATAGATCAATTTGAATGAGACTTGCCGGATCGACATCGTTAGCCGTAGCTCCAGTCGCCCAAATACTAGCGTAGACTTTTACGATGTTACCAGTACGCTCGATGCGAATTTTTGAATTGCGCCCGTTCCAACCCAGGCTATCACCTTGACCGCTGTTCGTATTGACTCCGCCCACCGACTTGGCGCCGAAGGTACTAACGACTGAACCATTTAATTTATAAACGATTCCCCAGCCCAGATTGGGTGCCATACCGCCTTGCGTACGATAAGCTGACAAGGTGTGAACGTCGTTATTATTTGGATCAACGTAAACGGCTATCGAGACTCCGATTGCATCATCATCGGTACTAATTGAAGATACGGTCGCTTCTGAAATGTAAGTATCAAATTTGAGCGTACTAAAAAATCCATTATAGAAGCTTGTATTTTGAATATTGAATAGACGATCCGGTCCGGTTAAATAAACCCAAGATAGCGAATTCATCGAGGCCGTATTACATGCTGCAGCCGTATTCGGATTTACGACCGGGCTGGTTGAGTTAGCCCAGTTACCATTGCCATCCATTGTGGTTTTACAATAAGCCGGCGTTGCTACAATTGAATCTACACTTGGGTAATAGTTAGCTCCTGAAAAACGTTTCCACTTCGTTACGACTTCCGCAAACTTAGGCGGAGCATTTCCGGCAATTCGGTCAGCTAAGTAGGCGCGGTCAGTGGCTGAATTTCCGTACGCCAGCTGAAATAAACTATCAACGGTACCCAGTGAGGGAGCATTACCGCCACTTTTACACGACACACTTGCTAGAACGCACAAGGCCACCGTTAACACTTTTAATCGACTTCGATTTGGACTTTTTTTGCTGCTCTTCATGTGGAACTTATCGACAATTTTTAACTAAATAATTAGATTTTATTGCGGCTTAATCTCATTGAAACATGTTTCATTTCAAGATTCATTTTTGCAACTTTGTCTTTGCTTGGGTTCGAAAGTGCTGCAGCTAGTTTTATTTCGTTATAGAGACAATTGTGCCGCCGTAGAACGTGATTTTGTAAAAGTATTAGTCAGTTACAAACTAGAAAGAGATGGGTCTTTTATGAAAGTATTTTTAGTCGTATTTTGTATATTGTCTTCAACTTTAGCTTTAGCCTACGCTCCGGTACACTCTGGCTATATCAAAAACGTTGTCGAAGACGACGAGGGTTTAAAAGTTATTCTATCGAGCTCGGCCGAAAAACCGCAAGAAATCAAAACCGTCTACTTAGAGAATACTCAGCCCGAATTTGTGAACCACAAGCAGATCCTGCTGGATGCGAAACTTTTGAAATCAAAAATTAGTATCAGCCAAGACCGTATCAACGGTGCCAAAATTAAGGTCGGAGAATAATATGAAAGCTTCAAAAATAATTACACTAGCCGTTGGCTTTTTAACGATTGCGCTAGCTGCGCCGGTAAAAGCACAAGATTACGGTTCAGGCGCCCTTACGGTTTCGGTACAAAGACTTTTAGCTGAGACTCAGAAGCAGGGATTGATCTTAACGAAGTCATACGCGAACGCCCAAGCGGCTTTAAATCAGCTAGAAATAAGTGAGCGCGGCGCTGAGGCTCAGAAGCAAGCGACGGATTTAATTTTACGAATTTCAAGCGACTTTGCTACTGGGCAAGTAAAGGCAGATCGATTGAAACGTGATTCGATGATTCCATTAAAAAAGCTAACTAAAAATCAGACCGATACGATCGCACTTTATACCAACGGGCTAATCACGGTCGAACAATTGATTCAAGTTTTGCAACCGAAGAACGGATATTACGGGCAGCTCTTGACTGTTCTGAATCGCTTTCAAGACGTTTTAGCTTCCGGCCAGTTACCGCAGGCTCCGGCAAAATTAGCTCCGATTAAAAAAGGTGTGACCGACGCAGCCTCGATTCTTTATGCGCGCGCTCGCCTCGCTTTGTTGGGTTACAATAGCGACCAAACCAACCCTCAGTTAACAAGCGATTTAACCGAAGCAATCAAGGCCTATCAAGCCGATCATAATTTAGATTCAGATGGAGTTTTAGGGCCCAATTCTTGGATCGGCCTTAACCAAGATTTAAATGCACTGATCACTAAAGTTCGCATCAATCTTGACCGCACTCGCTGGTTACCCGATGACTTAGGGGTAAATCATGTTTTTGTGAATTTGGCGCAACAGAAGTTGAGATTGATTCAGAACTCACAGCTTAGTATGACTTTTAAAACAATTAATGGCCGGATCGACCGCGAGACTCCAATGTTGTTCGATTCGATGTCTTACCTGATGTTGAACCCAACCTGGACAGTGCCACAAAGTATCCTATTAAAAGATAAAGTGCCGCTGCTGATTCAAAATCCGCAAAAACTATACGACATGAATATGAAAGTATTTAATGACGTCACTAATGAAGAAGTCGATGCCTTCAGCATCGACTGGGCGCAGGTAACTGAAACCTACAACCCGTATACGATCGTGCAATCACCGGGTGCACACAATGCACTCGGCTTCGTGAAGTTTCCGTTAACGAACCCCTACGCGATTTACCTACACGATACCGATTCGCGCGCTTTGTTTAAGAATTCTGAACGTCTACTTAGTTCGGGCTGCGTACGCTTAGAAAAGCCCTTCGAATTTGCTGAGAAAGTTCTAAATAACGAATGGACAGCTGAGTCACTTCGTTCGGCGACTGAATTCTTAGTACCCGCAGCCTCGGCTTCGACGCGGGTTCGAATCAAGGCAAAATTGCCCGTTTATTTATTCTATTTAACGACCAGCGTGAGCGACGAAGGAAAATTCATTTCTTCAAAAGACGCTTATAAAATTGATGCTGAAATGTACGGAATACTTGCGAAATAGTTATTTATAGATCCAGTATTTACGGCTGCGCTTTAACCACGTGGCCTCATCTTTTTTTAACACCGCCTCTAATTGCGCCACAGTTGATTTTTGATTATCAACCCATTCGCGAAAGTGCGTCCCGCCCGTGATAACATCGACTGCGGGCATTCCCTCTGTATACTCGTAGGCAAAATCGCGCCAGATTGGGTAATCTGGATAAAGCTCACGAATGCATCTAAGCATCAAGGCAACGATGCGATAAGGCTTAAATTTTTTAGGTTGGTATTGGGGTGTATCGGTATGAATTTGAAAGCCGTGACAAAGTGCCTTTGCATGCTTATGAAAAGTTGGTTCGAAATAACATTCCCTTAAAAGTGCTCCTTGCAGCCACTTTGGCGCTTTCTTTTTCATCAGAGCGATGACCTTCGTAAAATTAATGTCCGAGGCGCCGACCTGTTCAAGTGCGCGCGTGGTGCCACGGCCTTCGCTTAAAGTGGTTCCTTCGATAATAACCGTACCCGGGTAAAAGCGCGCCATATTCAATGTTGGCGCGTTAGGCGATGGGTTCACCCAGGGCCTGTCATCGGGCCAGCCGAAACCATTTCTTTTATTTGGTGCATAGCCCTTCATTTTAATAATTCGCAAATCAAGACCTAAATTAAAGTGCTCTTTATAGAAAATGGCCATCTCGGCTGGCGTTAATCCGTGACGCATTGGAAACGGCCCCGCGCCAACGAAAGATTCAAAACCTTTTTGTAAAGTGTGCCCTTCAATTTCGCGCCCCGCTGGATTTGGTCGATCTAAAACGATGACCGTTTTTCCGCGCTTCGCGCATTCTTCCATCACATAAAGCAGCGTGGTAATAAATGTATAAATACGACAACCTAAATCCTGAAGATCAAATATCAGTACATCAAAAGACTGCATCATTTCTTCGGTGGGCCTACGCACTTTTCCGTATAAGCTGTAGATCGGAATTTTATATTCGGGGTGCAAAACATCATCGCTTTCGATCATGTTATCTTGCTTTTCGCCTTTTACCCCGTGCTGCGGGCCGAACGCTGCACGAAGACCAATTTCTTTATGTAATAAATCAAAGCTGTGATTTAGCTTGTCGTCAACGCTAGCCGGATGACAAACCAAAGCTACACGCTGCGATTTTAATTCTTTTATTAATTTTTTGTTTTGTAAAAGTACTTCAATACCTAATTTCATAAATCCCCGTTATCTTTTTAAAATAAAACTTTTAGCCAAGTGAAAATCAGGCTTTTCACCCGCATGCGTGAGCGCTAAGTAATGTTTTACCTGTGATGTTTCTTTCAGAATAGCGGTCAAGCCCACCGCAAACTGAGGGCTTAATTTCGGTGCCGTAAGCTCGATGATTAGTTTATGACCCGTCCACTGCAAATGCTTTAATTTGAAATCTGCATTCGTGGTTGGCGGTTGCGGTAACCGATACGACGAAAATTTGTATAAATTCCACTCTGGCGATAGCGAGAAATTGAATTCGTAGTAATCTTCGCCCCCAAATGGCTTTAAGAACATCTCAAAACACGTGTTATTCCATAAGCTATCGGCGCGCGGGACTAGATCACCGGACTGATTAAAGGCCTCAGGTAAATTTAAGCAGCATTGAAGGTCATTAATTTCAAATTGTAAAAGTAAACTTTCACCCGATCGAATGAGATCAGCCGATAGCGGAATTGTTGAAATTTCTGAATCAAAAGGCCTCAGGCTTTGCATGGCTTCATGCTAACAAATAGTTTTAATAGCGACTGCTGCAAAAATTCGTTTCACCCTAAAGCCCGACCTTGGGTTAGTTCGACCAAATCTAATATCTTGAAAGTCGCCGCCTTATCTAGATAGCTCTTAAATGAAATGAATATGCAAAACCTACAAATCTCGTAATAAGCTTTGAAACTGTTTGCAAAAAATAAGTGGCCGCGAAAAAAGGCTTTTTTACTGAGCGAAATACGGTTAGTGTAGCCCCTGATGAAAAATGCGGACCGCGAATATTATTTTGGTAAAAAAGGGCAACGACTTTTTTTACAAGAGTGGGGTTTAACGACTAAACCTGCTATCTTATTGGTTCACGGATTTCCCGGCTGCGCCGATCAAGGTAAGCTTTTAACTTCGACGATTCACTTAAATGAGTTTCGTTTGATCTCGTTCGACCGCCCAGGTTACGGACGCTCTGATTATCAGAAAAAAGTGACTCCTTTAAAACTAGCAGCACAAATTCGTGATCTCATTGATTTTTTACAGATTCAACAATTACGTGTTTTATCAGTCAGTGGTGGCGCTCCGTATTCAATGGCGATCGCCTTTTTATTAGAGGATCGGGTAACGAAAATCTCTTCTGTAGCTGGAGTGGCTCCTTTGACTGTTCGGAATTTTAAATTTATGAGTTCGAATCAAAAAAAAGCATGGATGCTAAGAAATTTCATACCATCGCCGATTTTAAGTTTCGGAATGAACCGCATGTGGAAATCAAACTTTCAAAAAATAGACGGTTTTTTATTTTCAGGGATGGAGCAATTTTCAAAGCCCGACAAAGAAGTTTTTAAAAACCCTGATGTGGGACCTCTTTTAATTGGTTCGATCAAAACGGCTTTGCAGGGCGGCCCAAGCGGAGTTTTACACGATATGAAAATCTATTCTAAAAATTGGGGCTTTTCACTTAAGGGCATCAAATGCCCGGTTACGCTTTGGCACGGTAGCGCCGATGACGTCGTTCATTTAAACTTCGCTAAAGATATGAACCGTCGCATACCGCAGTCGACCTTTCATTTAATTGCGGACGAGGGGCACTATTCCCTACCGATGAATTTTCGAGATGCGATTATTCACGACCTGCTTAGATAATACCTGCTTGCCTGTCAAAAAATCTTCGTTCAGAATTAATTTATGGACCAAGCACAAGCCCGCGCAAACGTTGACGTTAATACTTTAGCTAACTGCCTGGTTCAAACCGAAGACGGGAATTCAATCCTTGTCAGTGCGCTTTGGAAAAACCAAACAGCGGTTTTAATCTTCTTACGCCACTTCGGTTGTATTTTTTGCCGTCAACACGCCAAACAGGTTTGGGCCGACCGCGCACACTACGAGAGAACTGGCGCAAAAATTATTTTTATAAGTAACGGCGCTGCATATATGATTAAAGGTTTTAAAGAAGAACTTGGTATCACGAGCGCACCCATTTTCACCGACCCGTCGCTAGACGCTTTTAAGGCCGTCGGATTCAAACGTGGCTTTAAAGCTTCACTAGGTATCACGGCTATCGGCAATGCAATCAAAGCATTAGGACAAGGTCACCGCCAGGGCAACGTCTTCGGGAAAGATCAAGGCGACCTTTGGCAATTAGGTGGCTTGGTCGTCGTTAAACAAGACGAAACCGTCCCCTATGTATTTATCAGTCAAGCCGCAGGAGATTTTGCTCCGGCTGGGTTCGAAGAAGAAAGCTTAACCGAAACTAAAGAGTAGTTTTTTAAATTTATATTCAGGCTTGAATCGAGCGAGCCTTGATACACAATTGATCACAGCGTTCGTTATATATAATACCAGAATGAGCTTTCACCCATATCCAAGAAATATTATTTTTTAGTAGAAGCTGATCGAGCAATTGCACTTGCTCGCGATTAACCGGAGTGCGTTGGCGTTTTTTAGTTGCGCAATTAATTAAAACTTTTGAATCAGAATAAATATTGGCGTAAGTGCCGTTTTTTAAATAGCTTAGCGCCTGAATGGCAGCTTGAAATTCCATATGATGGCTATCGGTGTATCGCTGTCGCCCCGAAGCTTCGTGAATAATACAGTCGTTTCTTACGACGACAAAAGCCCATGATCCCCATTTTCCTTTGTGACTACCGTCGGTATAAATTTGCAATTTATTTTTTGACGGCAGAACAGATTTGAAAGCTTGAATCAAGGCTTTAAGGCTCAAAACAGACTAATTTTTCTTAGCTTGTTTTTCTTTTTTCTTCGCTTGCTTCTCTTTAGTTGTAAGCTTTTGTTTGCCTTTGCCTTCTTTAGGTTTATCTGAACTTTTTGCCATGGTAGAACTCCTTCACGTATTGATTGACCGACACTGAAACTATAACAGGTATTTATAATTTAGGAATCAACTTCTAGAAATTATTCTACGTTAGTCTAATTTCGAAACGATAGGCATCGACTTTACGATCGCGGGTTTCGATGTGCGCCCGATGAATGCTTGTTTTACTAAACCCCGCCCTAACCAATAAACGCTGGCATCGTGCATTTGAAAGTGCGGTGTGCGCAGTCACTATCTGAAGCTTCAGACTTTGATGGCAGTAGTTTACTAAGGCCTGCAGCGCTTTTAATCCTAGACCTTTACTTTGCTGGGACTGATCCAGCCAGAAACCCACGTCGGCCGTTTTCTGGGCCCAGTTGATTTCATTGATCGAAAAATAACCGACCAGCTTCGCATCGAACCACAACCCAAATGCTGCACCTTCCGCGGCTGATTTAATTTCGGTGAGGGTTTCGATCGCTTGACGTAGATCAAATAAAGTTTCGTAATCAGGCGACGTAAATTCAAACTCAGAAAAGTGATTCTGATTTAAAATAATTAGCTTATGCAAAGACGCTGCGTCTTTCATGGTAATACATTTAAGTTTAAGTTCGTGAGTGGCGGTGATTTCGTCGGCAATGTGTAACTTAGCTGAATCGCGCAGAGATGACTCCGTTCGTTTTTTTGAGCCCATCTACATTGTATGTCCTAGTTAAGGATGCCACCAAGCTTTAAGATATCAATGTAATTGATATCTTGCATCAGAGGCGAGTACGCAGCCTCTGCAAAGATCTGATCACCAAGTTGTGAATGCGCGCGGTCAATCGCCATTACAATTTCAATCTGGCGATTGTTAAAATTCGTTACCTCGGCTTCAGTTAAGTACGGCTTAAGCTTCGCCTTCCATTCGGATTTTGTTGTACTTTTTAGATTTTGGTAAACGGCTTTGCTAATAGTAATCTGTTTGAGTATTTGAATCGCTTTAACTTTTTGTAATGGTTTAATTGAGCTTAATTTTAGAATTTGATCAATTCGCTGGCTGAAAGTACCTAAGCTTTGTTCGTGAAATGAACGTCCGTGGTCGATCGCAAAAACGTGTTCGCCCGAAACCAGATAGTTATTTTGATGACGGTCGTTATTTGCTAACAAATAATCGTACATGTAGAAAAAGTCAGGAGTTGGTTCGTTTTTTCTCGAGTTTAACTCTTTCACACGTAACTGCATGATACCTTCAATACCGTTCACATCTCGCGAAACTGTAACCGGAATAAAAAATGTCTCAAGTTTTCGGTCGACTGTAAATGCGGCCATTTCACGTAACGGACTTTCGCTAGCGTAGTCAATATCGTGCTGAACGGGTTTCCAAATGGCCTCTAGACCATTTTTTAATTTTACGAAAAACGGGTTCGTATCACCTTGGCCAATTCGTGTAAATGTTTTGACTTCACCCGTCTTAAGTTCGTGTGTAATGGCAGCCTCTAATTGATTTGCTTCACCAATGTTTTTGCCGTTTTGCAATCGACGTAGGATAACTTGCGGGTTCTCATAACTATTGGGTGATGATAAATAAAAGCTATCTTCTTCAAAAATATCTTGGCAGCTTTTTATTTGCGCTAATGCAGGTGAATTCAAGAAGCTTGCAGCTAAAAATAGAACCCCCGCAAAAAACAAAATACGGTCATTCAACCGGCGCGCTAACATCATATGTAAAATACCTGCAAAGCGTGCCAAACTAATTTTTTGTCTCAGAATTAGACGAAATATTTTCCATGCAGTTAAACGAGAGCTCAGGTTCGCTTAATTAAAACACTGTCAAGCCCTACTCGTCACTGTAACGCGGGTTTATTTGGAGCGTACAAGATTTTATAAACGGGCAAAATTCATCTTATTAAAAAAATTTTGCTAATCGTTTAATCTAAAATGCCCTCTTTGGTAGCGATATGCCTTGGTACCACTTTTGTATTACTAGCTTATGTGTCTAACAAAAACCAACAACCAGGGCCACTTTGGCCGATTATTAAAAGAGGTAAAATATGAAATTATTATTAGTCGCACTTCTAACTTTGGCCAGCTTAAGTTCTTTCGCGCAACGCGGACCAGGTCGCGGTGGTCAGGGACCAGGTTACGGCCAGCCAGGCCCCGGACCCGGCCCAGGCTACGATGGTGGTGGTCGCCGGCCTCCGCAAAATGGTGATTACGGCCCAGGCTACACGAACAGATGGCAAGACTACGGTACGACAAAGCTACCAAAGCTCATCGAGCAAACGATTTCGATCGACGTTCGTGGTGCTTTAATTAACGAAGTTGTTCTTCGCGCAGTAGGAGCTTCCGTTGGAATATCTTCGGTTCAAGTACAAATGCGCAATGGCCAAACGATCGATCTTCGTCGAGCCACTGGCAATATTTCCGAGGGTCGCGACGTGCGTGTTCGCCTTGACCGTAACTACTCGGTACGTGCCGAACGTATTTACATTACCGGAACATCGAATGGCTTGATTGGCTCGCGCGGCCAATTACAAGTTTTTCTAGGTTTAGCGAATTAACTTTAAAGACTAGTCATGTGGTTTTGCTAAAAGCCCGTAGTAGAATTACTTCGGGCTTTTTTTAGCAAACGCGCTCATTCGTTAGCAGCTTTCAGTGATTCCGTTAAATGCACACCGATGTACTGATTTTTTTCTTGGTGAAGTGCTTTTTCGATCAGGGCTCGAACGGCCTCTGCGTCCGGTCGTATTTGTCTAAACGCCATAGCCATTGACTGACGAACTATTTCATCTTTTTCGTGTATCAGCAAATTTGCTAATTGCTCTTGAATAGCATCACTCGGACGTACCCAGTAAAAGTACCACACGGCTGGGCTGCGTAAACTTAAATCAGCGCTACTTTTTATAACTTCTAAAAGCTTGAGTTGAATCTGCGGGTCTTCAGGCCGCAAGCAGAGTAATGAAGAAATAAAAAAAACGTCCTTGTAACGTTGGTCCGGAATTGCCGCCGCCGCAATATTTAGACGACTGCCAACAGCGCATAGGTTTTGCATTCGTAATTGTGAATAAGGCAAATGAAGGTCAAGCAACTGGGTATAACTTGCCGTAACAAATGCATCAGAAACTAAATCTAAATCTTTTATCGTATTAAGAATATTTTCTTTCAAAGGCAAGTAGACGTCGCCCTTCAACTTAAGCAAACCAACTAAGTCGGTTTTTAATTTTGGGTCTTCAACGAAGCTGTTCCAAATTTTTTTTTCTTCGTTCGTTAAGCTAGTCAGATTTAATTTAACTTCGTGTAAAAAACCTTGAATGTGTCCGAGCAACTGTACCGCTTTTTTAGATTCAAAAAGTTTTTGAATATACTTTAATTTATTAATGCGATTGACTTTTTGACTAGCAATATAGCAGTAAGGTTTTTCTTCGGCCGATTTAATATTTAAAATCAATCCCTGCGCCTGCGCGAAGCTCGTGTTTTTCAGTGCGGTGTACAATTTCTGATTCAACTTCGTTGCCTGCACGCGGTTAAAAGCATCGAAATTTTGATACTCGCTTTTAGTTGCGACCAAGTAATTCTTTAAAAGCGGAGCAATGGTTTTACCACTGGGCCCCACCGAAGAAAAACCGTAAATTCGAGGAGTCGCGGCAAAGACCTGGCTCATACTGTGTTTAAATGAATCTCCAAAATCAGAATATCGAAACGAAACCATTTGACTAGCCTGCGCTGCTGAAAAACCGTCATCTAATAAAGTTTGCATATACAGCTCGGGAGTCCGGTGGTCTTTCTGTTTCGAAGCTAGAGTATTACAGCCGAACAGAAAAACTTCTTTGGGTTGCTTCAATATTCCGTCACATTTTTGATCGCATGACTGACGCTCTAGATCTTCCATCGACAGTGTTAACTTTGAACTACCGAAGAAAGTTCCGCCAAAGTGACCCGACACGATCAAAATATCGCACTTCACTTCGGGCTTACACGCTTCGGCGAACCAGTGTTTTGAAGCGCTGGCGGCATCTTTGGGAGCCAGTTCAGTAAAATTCCATTGCTCCGGTGACAGATGCGATTTGAATAAATCAGCTTCTTCACTTGAATTAATGGTGACGGTACAAGCATTCTTCTTCACCATTTTTACGGCCGCGGCTGACCAAGACGTCAACGAAATCGACAATAGACAAAAAAATGTAATCAACGCTTTCATGTACTGCCTCGTATCGTTTATAACGCCTTGGTTAAGCGAACGAAGCTAAGGGCTGCAGATCACGAACCATTTTTTGACTGTCGCAGATTTTTACAGTGATTAACCTTTCGTCTATTGAATACAGAATTAAATGAATCAAAAGCGACAGATTGCTGCTGGCTGGGTATGAGCCTTGAAAAGTAAGTGGTATGAAAAATTATTTAGGTCTTATTTCATTATCAGCCGTCGCTTTCACGATCACACTTATGAGCGGTGTGAGGGTTTTAGCCTGCGATGCTTCGATCGCCAAATTTTCTAGAGATTGCGCTATCCAAGATCGGTACGAAGTTGTTAAGCACAAACTAAAAAAATTAAATGTTGATATTAATGAAATAGCCGAATACCGAGTCATACGGTTTATCGAACGCACACCGTGGGAAAAAGCGAAAGTACGTGCAACAAATATTACTCAGATCTACAAACCCGCTCCTGAAACCTGGGAAGTTTGGGATCATGGTATTCGCGTGATCTTCGGGACCGAAGATTTCAAAGGCGCTTTACTGACTGCGTTTAACTTAGCTCCGTCGACCATTGCAGCGATGAATAATATTTTATTAACGAATGGTGCCATCAGCATCAAAGATACAAAGCTAACAGACCGCTCGCTTTCGCCTGGGCAGTATCGTAAAGCTGAATCAAACCCAATCGGCTATTGCGCACCGGCTGACAATGATGAAGCCCATGCGATTCCGCGGGCCGATGCTTCAATGGCGCGATTTCAGTCTCGCTGGGAGAACGCCTTCGGGAAATCATTCCAAGAGGTTGTTGAAGAAGCACACGGTATTAACGCATTTGAACAACCTATTTTTGAAACCGGCATGTCAGTTCAAAAACGCAAATGCGATCCGTACGATCAACGCCGACACTACGTGAACTACGCGGCCTCTAACGAAGTGGCCAAGCGAATGAGATGGATTCATCTTTTTATTGACACAAACGTGAAACTTTTTGCCGAAGATAAGGCCGTTATCTCGCCGGTGGAGTTCGCAGCATTTGTGCAAAAATGGCTTATCACGACTCATCCTTTTGCGGATGGAAATGGTCGCACAAGTCGCGCGGTCGAAGATGTTCTGCTAGCTCACTTAGGTATGCCTTTTGCGCCATCGGGAGATCTACAAGACGACGCTAGCTCTGATTTAGAAAGCTACACCGAGCTGACATACCAAAAGATGGAACAGACCTTGGTAAAACTTGAGCAATGCTCGGATGAAATCGTACAGCAGAAGGTTGCATTCCAATGCAGAACCGTGAAACAAATTATTACGTCTAGTCCCAACTGATATTAGAAACAGATAAATAAATAAGAACATCGGTCAAAACTTTAAATTAAGCTTTTACTGTGCTTCGGGCACTTTAGTAAATAGTTCACTTTTTATCGGTCTAACCCTAACGCATTCTTAACACAATTAATCTAACCACTGTGTTAGCTTCACAAAAAAGAAGGAGTTCATATGAAATTAGCTATTGTAGGTCTTTTATTATTAGGAAGCGTAACCGTATTCGGAGGTGCTGAGGAGCATTTTCAGTCACAAACGTGCTATCGTTTGCAAATAAATGTTGATCCAAGTATACCCACTGAGCTTTGTGTCGAAACTGTAACTGTTTCTGTTTCAAAAAAAATGATTTCAGTTTACAGCTTTTTTACACAGAACGCACAGATGTATGAAAAATTACAACTGACTTCATTAATGAAACAAAATAGTGGTTTAACTGCTTACAAGGCAACAGGCGTGATTCGTGACGTTAACCAAAATGGAAAAAACGAAAAGCTTGTTTTAGAAATTTCTGGCTTAGTTGATTCTTCAGACTATTCTAACGAAAAAGATTTGAAAATAAAAATTAAACAATTGCGCTCTAAACTATCTGATCATTCACAAGTTCACGTACGCACTTACACATACGTTCGCGAATAAGTAACTTTTGTTCAAAAAGCCCGGCTGGCAGTCGGGCTTTTTAAGCAAGCTACGAAGCTACATTTGAAGACATACGACCTGCCGACGGTATGAATGGTATTACTTGACCGAACATTTGATTATAGATTTTTGCTTCTGCCTCATTCATGGTCGTAATTTCAATACCCAAGCCGGGCGGAATACCATTATTTCCAAGATTTTGAATCCAGCGAACTACGCCTGCACCTTTAAAAGTGACCGGATATGGTTGCTCTATCTGTATTGAAAAGAGAA
>JANPPC010000045.1:0-141291 GCA_031428275.1 Bdellovibrio sp. | reverse complement strand
ATATTGTTTTCGCATTTAAAAGTTGTTGCCAAAAAAAACAACTGCGAAGTCGTGGTCGTCATGATCAACGAGCCCTGGTCAAAAAAATATGGTTTTAAGAAAAATTTCTTTATAAAAACGCCAGCTGTTTTTTCAATAATTTTTAAAATTCTAAATAATAACTTAAAAAAGGAAGCTTTTACAGATTCTAGCTTGTGGCATTTGACCTGGCTAGATTCTGATGACCTCTAATTGCAGCAGGTTTTTAGCACTAAATATCGAGCTTAAGCAACTATGTCGAGCCCTGATAGATAATTTTTTTTCTTAGTTAAGCATGTGTTTACGGTTATCGCCACAGATGATGCATGTGTGAAAATAGGCGCTTTCTCATTACAGTTGTTACGATCGCAACGCTTGCTCGCAATTGCAATTGACTAACGACTTCCCAGCTAAATAGCTACTTTACTTTTTTTCAATCTTGGAAATGAACTGATATACAGCAGCGCTAAACTCCTTATAGGTAATCCGATTCCATCGCTCGTACAGCGGTGAGCTCTGGTGATGAAATGCTTCCTCTACAAAGCTCATACTTCTCCGCATCGCCAAAGGTCTAAATAAACTCTTAAAAAATATAAAAGGCCATAAGCCGAGCATCGTTTTAGCCTGAGAGGTAAAGATCAGCGGAACTAAAAAAAGTGCCTTCAAATCTGTCCATCTGTAAACATAGTCGACAGTCTTACTGACAGCGTAAGGTGATGCAACTCGGTAGAACCGCCCTTTTGTGCGAAAACCATTGTACATAAAGTATTCCAGGACCGCCGCGGGCCAATGCTTTGTCAGATAACTGGCTAGCACGAAAGCGACGTCATGATCCTGATGTCCGCCTTCAAAAGCTGGCGTTACATATTCTATGATCGACCCGCCAAGCATGCCCGTCTGAAATCCGATATGATATTTAATTCTCTCGGCGACATCACCAATGTGGTTATGCAAACATCCGTCGAGAATATTCAGTTCTTGGCCTATGAAATATATTTGAGAGTCTTTAATTCCTAATCGCTTTAAAAAATTACGGCTCTCGTCGTTTCGGCGTTTGGCAACCAGTGGTAATGCATGCGTAGTCAAATAGAAAAAAATACATATGTTCCCAGATCGGACATCGCTTGTTATTTTTGGAATAACAAAGGTTTCGTCATCTTGATGTGGAAGAAGATAAAACACCATGTTCATAAATACTCCGTTCCGAGCAAAAAAACTTCTTTCGTTGGAATATGAAGGTCTCTAGAAATTCGATTATTCAATGCCCAGCGAAGTTTTGTCATGCAAACGACGGCATCTTTTTCATGTCGAACTGCAATTCTGCGCAAAGCTTAATAAACGGCAATAAACAGCGTAAGCCGTCTTTTGCTCTAATTACTAAAGTCACACTGTTCATACTAGTCCCCTCCCTCTTTATTACACTTTTCTTGATATCTTAGAACGAAAAATCTGACAATTATAACCTATTCCTATTTCACGTTTAGCTCGCTCGCAAATATAATATGAACTAGAAAGTTTGCCCTCGTAATTTTGATATTGATTGCCCAACGTATTCGCATAAAGCATCCGAGATGCCATTTTCCATTTTTACTTATAAATTGCTTTTACTACGCCTAGTATTGCGCCCGTGTTTAATTCATCGAGGCAAAAATTGTAAATAATAAATTCCCGTTGATATTTTATGCTCTGCAAGCTATGTTTTTACGTGTCCAAACAAAAGCCAATAATATTCATTGAACTTAATGAATTCAACCGTGATTTGCTTGAAGAATGCGCAAACCGATTTGAGTTGAAAACGTTAAAAAAACTTTTTCTTTTAAATGAAACTAAAACATATTCTCGAGATTCTTATGATAGCAATTTTTTAGAGCCTTGGAGCCAATGGGTAACCGTTCACACGGGTCGCCGTACCGGCGAGCATATGATAAAACATCTCGGCGATATCTCAAATTTAACTTTCCCTCAAATATGGGAGCGATTAAGTGAGCTAAAAATCTCATCTGGAGTCTGGGGAGCCATTAATGGTGGTCGGGGGAATGCGGAGCACTGTCATTTCTTTTTACCAGATCCTTGGACTTTCTCAGAAGAAACTTACCCAAAAAATTTAGGCTATTTAGTTAATTTCCCCAGGTATTTAGCAAAAAACCGAAAAAACATAAAAGCTGGGAAAATTTTCTACTTTTCTTTTGAATTTTTATCGGTTCTAAAGAATTTTGAAGTGATTAAGGCTCTTTTCTTTGGGATCCCACGGCTTCTTTTGCAGGTCATGAAGGAAGGCATTAAAGAGTATTCTTTTTTTACTTTGTTTGAATATATGTCGAGCCTTGAATTCATTCGCATGCAACAAAAAACGCGCCCTGAAATATCTTTTTTATTCATTAATTCAATTGCTCATTTGCAACATTATTACTGGAATTTTAAATCGAAGGAAAATATTAGTCGATTTAAGTACACATTGACATACATTGATCGAATTCTTTCGAAACTTGATAAGCTAGATTGTGACCTTATTGTTTATAATGCCTTGTCACAAGTTTCTACTACAAACGAGGCCACATGGACCGGATACCGTCCGCATGATCACGATGACTTTTTAAATTATTTAAAAATTACTTACAAAAGTGTCGAGCCTTTAATGAGTAGTGACGCAATACTTCTCTTTGCAGAACAATCAGATCTCATTCAAGGAAAAAAAATTCTAGAATCATTGAGCATAAATGGCTCACCTCTTTTAGTCGTTGATATATACGAGAATGATAAACTCAGATTATTTTATCGGGTTGCGACTTCACATCAGGTTCATTCATCAGAAATGGTAGAGTCTAAAGAACTGCAGCTTAAGTTTCGGTTCTTAGATCAACTCGCGCCCATCGCCGTTCGCACAGGCAAACATTCGGCAGTTGGCAATATCTTCGCAAGCTTACCGATTTTTCCGGATAATATTGAAAATAAGGATGTAATGAAACACGTAGAGAAGCACTTACTTGTGCGATGATTTCAGCGGTCTTTACGCCTGGATTTCTGTTTTTAAACCGCACTGAAGTAAAATTTTCTTAGTCGTTCCCGAGCTGGCCCTGCTAATGATGAAAAACCAAAAATTGAATAGAAAATATCTCGCAGTGCTACGGCCTCCTACTGGTATCAGTCGAAAACAAAAAGTCAATGATACCCATCAACGTAAAGATCGAAAACCCGTACTTTTAAAAATGAATTAAATTTATTTCTCGTTTCAAATGGCGTGGCGTCGAATTTCGTTACCGAAGCTTATGTTTGAGCGATAATGCATCTTGTTAAAAGGCCTTGAGCGTTTGAATTTTTTAATTATGGAAGAATCTTGCAATCAAAATAAAATATTTTTATGATGCGAACTATTATCACTGGAGTCTTATGGTCAGCGTTGTCATCCCGGCATTCAGGTGCAAAAAGCATATTTTAGACGTCATCTCTAAAATCGGCGATGAAGTTAGTTTAATTTACGTTGTGGATGATGCGTGCCCCGAGCAAACCGGCAAATATACCGAATCAAATGTTCACGACAAACGTATCAGGATAATTTTTCACGAAAAAAATCAAGGTGTAGGTGGAGCTGTCATTTCCGGATATCAGCAAGCTATGAAAGACGGATCGAAAGTAATTGTAAAGGTTGACGGTGACGGACAGATGGATCCAGCCCTAATAGCACGGTTTATCAAGCCCATTCTTGAAGGTGAAGCTGATTATACGAAGGGAAATCGATTTAATCAGATCGAGTTTTTGACCGGTATGCCTCCTTTGCGAATATTTGGAAATGCTGGTTTATCTTTCCTTACAAAATTAAGTTCTGGCTATTGGAATCTTTTCGATCCGACTAATGGTTACACGGCCATACATGCTTCAGTTTTAGGGCAGATGAACTTAGAAAAATTAAGTCGTCGTTATTTTTTCGAATCAGACATGCTGTTCAGGCTTAATATCTGTAGGGCTGTTGTAGTAGATATTCCGATGCAAGCTAAATATGGCGAAGAAATATCAGGGTTGAAAGAATTTTCGGTGATTTTGCTTTTCTTAAAAGGACATCTCAAAAATCTTTTCAAGCGAATTACTTACAACTATTTCTTGAGAGATTTCAATTTTGCTACCTTAGAGCTGCTATTGGGATTTTGTTTGCTTTCTTTCGGCGTCATATATGGCGGTATTTCTTGGTACGGTAGCTATGAGAACCAATCTCAGACACCGAGCGGGGTTGTAATGCTTGCTGCATTGCCGGTAATTTTAGGAATTCAAATGCTATTAGGATTCTTGAACTATGATATGGCAAATGTACCCTCTGCTGCCTTGCATAAGAAAATTTAGTCACCCAGCATTATCTGGTTTAAAGTTTATCGTTAGCTTTATAGTTGAGTACGTTGGCAAATTTATAATTTAAATTATCGTTTAACGTTTCGAAAAATTTTCGATCTATCAAAAGACAGTAATATTTCATAGAGAAAAGAGTTTTCAACCGTTATGTCTAGCCGGGTTTTCAAATTGTATTCCCTTATTGTATCGGCCTTCATTTTTCTGTTGATCGAATTTTTATCTTCTAAGTAAGAATACTTGAACGATTTATTTCAAGGAGAATCAAGCCCAATTCTACAAGACTTTATCTACGATAAGTCTTACGACGAAATCACAGATAGATTACCAGATATTCTGCGCTGTTCCGACAGCAATTGCGCCTATCAACTGACTAGACAGACAGCGCACAAAAGGAAGAACCCGGAGTGAAACTGATATACAGACCGCCAATCCTGATGGTAGCGGCTCTCGCGATTTTTTTGAGACAATAAAATGAATTGCGTCTTAGAATAAGTTAGTAAAGCTCAACAGGTGTCTTAACAACCCAGTGCCCATTATCATTTTCAACCAACCATTTTTTTGTGAGTCCCGTCGGCTCTTTATATACAATCTTATAGGCTGAGACGTATTGCCATTCGGCTATTTTTTCGAAACTGACCCATGATGGCGCCTTATCGATATAGTACTCTTTCACTTTATCAGCGTGCGATGTCTGATCTATGTATAAATAAGTAAAATTATGCTCATAAATTTTACGCCAAACTTCTTCGGGCGAATTTCCTTTTAAGAGATCATATTCTTTCTCTTTTCGCATCGTCTGCAAAAGATCACCACGAAACCAGTACGAAAAATAGGCCAGCTGAAGAACACGGCTGCCTAATGGCACGACCCGATTCATTTCTTGAATAATGTAGCAGTGGTAAGCATCACGCGCGCAATACGGCCAGTTATTACTAAGATAGTTGTACGACCTAAACCAAGAGACATTCGATTTTTGCATACGCTCAAGCGAGTGAACGCTCCAGACTATGAGTAAGATACCAATCAACGCTAAACTTTTTGGGTTTTGCAAATTACGATTACGCCACCGATCGAAACCTGCGGCCGCAAATGGAGCGAAGCACAAGAGCACCGCTAGAATATATCTAGGCGCGATAAAAGTAGGTCGCAGAACCATCCACAAAAGCATTCCTGTAAGAAGGCCGCATAAAAAATAATTTTGGGCACTCCAGTTTTTAAAACTGAAGAACTTTCTTTTAAAGTAGAACGGCAAAAACACGAGAACCGGCAACGCTAGATTACCAAACTGCGCCCAGTACCAACCGTAAAACCAAACCAAAGGGTACGTTAGCAAGATACGCTTGGTGGTCTCGGCGCTATACCAGCTCGTTTCCCATGCGGGCTCGCTACCGAAGTACGGTGCAAATGGATTTTTAAAAAAAATATAATTCTTAATTAAGTGCGGTAGTAGTACAAGCACAAAAATAAATCCAACAATAAAGTTTTTTTTAAAGAATTCTTTAAACGAAAATTTGGGGCTCTGACTTTGGTAAATAAGCCCCACCACCACCAACGGAAAAAACGGAATAAATAAGCTTAACTTTGCAACGCAGGCAAAAGCCAACATAAGACCGGCAACCTTGATCTCTTTTTCGAAAAATAGAAAATACAGCCCCATCAAGCCTAAGGCGGCCGCGAATAAATCGATCTTTCCACCGCCTACGATATAAGAAACGGCGGTTGAACTGAACACACAAATAAGTAAAAAAATTGTAGCCTGGGAAGACAATAGAAACTTTTTCGCAAAACCTAAAAATAGTGCAAAAACCGGAAAAAAGCAAAGCCAGCCTAGAAGGCGCGCAGAATCTTCGGCATCGAATAACATCAGCGTGGCCATTTGAAGCTCGCCGACGAGGCCTACAGCCGAAAACTTATCGTACCCAGGAAGGCGCTCTAACCAGCCAGAATGGGCGGCCATTTTGCCGATAGGTAAATAGAAAGCTGCACCATCCTCTAAAGCCGAATTACCGACTCCACCGAAACAAGATAAGATCAATAACGGCGGAACAAAATAAAGTAATTTCCAAATCATTGAATGCTGCTTCAGTGATTTAATTTCGTAATATACTTCTTTCGATGCCGACCTCATCAAAATAAATAAACTTTTCAAATTGAAAACGATAAAAATTAAAGAAATGAAAACGACGTTAACGGTTTTAAACTGCCCCGTTAAACCCAGCGCCGTTACTATAATAAACCAAATGCATAGACCCAAGTAGAAGCACACAAGCAACTGAAGTGTTTTTGAAATAAGACTTACATTCTGCCAGACCAGTTTCTTGCAAGTTTGACCAATCGAAAGATAAGTCAAAAATAATAGACCCAGTGCTAGACTATTTTGCGCAAACCAAATCATTCTAGATAACTCGCTGTAAAAAATCCACGAACGTACAAAGAACCCCAGTTAACGAGGATATAAAAAATAGCCGTACTTAAAATCCAAATGAGGTCGATTTTGAACCGGTATTTACCTTGAACTGGTCCGTCTTCCGAAACTTTATTCACTTTGACTTCTTTTCTTTAATTCGGCCACTTCACTATCGGTGACCGCGGCGAAGCTAATAAGCTTCGAAATTCGATCCGCCATTTGACAGATTCTTGTCGTCAGATAAAAGCAATAAATAAGTAAGAAAGAAATCAAAGAAATATAAATAAGATGATCGCCGCCGTAAAGCCCAAATACGGTCTTCGCAATGTATGCGTACATCGTTTCTAGAAACGCCAAGCTCAATAAAAATAGACTGACGGCTATCCATAACACTGCATACGACGGATGCAAGCTGTGCTTTTTAATTGATTTGACGACGACGTAAATAACCAACAGCGCGGCTAAAATAAATGCTATTTTTAAAGATATATTCATAGGAGTGAACTTTTACCTCTTAACTTTTCTTTTTGTAAGATACAGCCCAAGACGATAACCAAGCCTTTTAAAGGAAAAGTTATTGATTTCCATATATCAAATAATGAAGCTCCGCCCTGCCTAGGGCGCATTTCTATGGGAACTTCCGAAATTTTACCGCCAATGTAATGTGTGATCAGTAAAAATTGGCTGGTATTGTCGTAAAGCTCTTGCTTATACGTATGCCCAAAGAAATGAATAACCTTACGACTGTAGGATCTAAACCCTGAGGTGACATCCGTTAAGTTTGTGCCAGTAATATTCGAATCAATTTTTGAAAACATGGCAATACCAACGCGTCTTAAGAAGAATGACTGAAAGCCCTTTTTTTCGATAAAACGAGAGCCGATTACAACGTCAGAACTTCCGGCCAAAATCGGATTTACGATACTTTTCAACTGCGCAGCGCTATGTTGCCCGTCACCATCAAATTGGCAAAGAACATCGTATCCGTTACGGTAGGCGTATAAAAAATAAGTCATGGCCGCATTACTGTAATTTCCACTGTTGATACAGTGGCTAACGACCGGAATTCCGTGAAGCTTGGCGATGGCCGCTGTTTTGTCGTTTGATCCATCGTCTATTACAACGATGTCATAGCCAAAATTGTGGTTACTAAGATCTTTTAATGTGAACTCGATATTTACAGCTTCATTAAAAGAAAGAACCGCAATTAAAACTTTCGGCTTAGTTGGCATTGATCTCTCATTTCTAACTAATTAGTCGCATCAGCATCACTCAAAAACTCGGCCTGTGTGATACCCATTAAAATAAGATCGGCCCACATTTGATCATCACGCTTTATAAACTCACGCAATCGACCTTCTTGATTGAAGCCGCACTTATTATAAAAATTAACGGCTCTCAAATTATCCGAAAACACCTCAAGTTTTATCGTATGTAACTGTAGCTGTTCAAATCCAAATGTTAGCAGAACCTTCATGAGCTTTTTCGAAGTTAGTTTGTCGGTATCCGCCGGATTTTTATAAATACCAAGGTACGCATTTCCGTTTTTTCGATCGATGCGCTTCAGGGATACGACGCCTTTATTTCCGACCATCCAATAAGCCGAAGTCTCATCTGACTTTAATTTATTCAAAAAAGCTAGGTGCTCTTCTAAAGATATTTCGTGCGAAGAGAACATCCTAGTTCTTATTTCTGGGTGATTTCTCCAGCCTAAGACCGTCCACTTCTCTTCATCGTTTAATTCCTGAAAAGCTTTAACCGAACTCATATCAAGCACTTTCTAAGTACATTATGAAAACGCGTACAAATTTCGGTCAGATCTTCGTCGGTTAAAAGCGGATAAATCGGCATCGAAAGCTCTCGCTGATAGAAATCATAAGCCACCGGGAAATCAGTTTCAGAAAAACCGTACCTGTTTCGGTAATACGGGTGCAAGGGTACCGGATAATAATGCACTTGCAAATTCAAGCCTTCGGCCCGAAAAGCATTAAATATTTCAGCTTTCGTTGATTTAAATTTCTCTAACTTTAATTGAACCGGGTACAAATGGTAAGCATGAGACACGTGACTTGCCGCCTGCGGTAGCGCAGCCAGTTCAGAATCAAGATTTGAGTTGTAGTAAGCGGCAATTTCTTGTCTTCGTTTATTAAACTTATCTATCTTTTTTAATTGGCTTGAGCCTAAGGCGCACTGAAAATCAGTAATTCGATAGTTATAGCCTAGCATCTGCATTTCGTAAAACCAAGGGCCGTCATTTCGCTGCATTTGCTCCGATTCGCGAACGATCCCATGAGTTCTCAATGTACGAACTTTAGCGATAAAATGAGCGTCATTTGAAAGGATGGCTCCCCCTTCGCCCGTCGTCAGAGTCTTAACGGGGTGAAAGCTTAAGTTAACCGCCTTCGCAAATTTCGCAGAGCAGATTTCAATTCCGTTAAATTTAGCGCCAACGGCGTGGCAAGCGTCGTTTACTAAATCAAAATTATATTGCGTCGAAAGATCTCCTAAAATTTCCCATTCACACGGGTGGCCCGCAAAATCGACAGCGACCACTGCTTTTACTTTTCGCCCTTCACGTGAAAGTTTTTTTAGCTTCGCCTCCAATAACTGAGTCGAAATATTATAAGTCAGTGGATCAATATCAACAAAATCAACATCGGCGCCGCAGTAAAGCGCGCAGTTCGCAGAGGCTATAAAGGTCAGAGCGGTGGTTAAAATTAAATCACCTCTTTGCCAACCCAGTGCTAATCCAATTAAATGCAAACCTGCTGTACCGTTTGAAACAGCCACCGCTGAAGCCGCACCAAATTTTTTTGCTAAATCATTTTCAAAAGATGATACAGCTGGCCCTTGCGTTAACCAGTCGGACTTTAAGGCTTCGACGACAGCGGCAATGTCGTCGTCGTCTATAGTTTGCTTTCCGTACGAATATGTTTTTTTCAAAAAATTCCTTTTTTTTTCAAGCCTATCTGCAATTTAAAACTAGAAGCTCCAGGTAAACAATTAAAAAGCACCGCGCGTGAAGTAAAAAATTGCGCCCAATGGTAAACAGAAAGCGCCGACTCGTAACAGGTTTTTAACCCCTAAATTTTCTTTCAGTACAAACTTTACTAACGCCAACTGAATGGCAAGAATCAATATACTGGTCGCCACTAAAAGTAACATTACTTTGACGACCAGCAATCGGTTCACCTGATCCAAATAAATTAAACCGGCGCATAAAGATAAAGTTCCAACTAGATAAGGCAGCAAGAGCCACGCCGATTTCGACTTTTCTAAGAAGCCTTCAAAAATCAGTTTTGAAAACTGCCACATAAACTGCACAGTCGCCGCCAGTATAACGTAATTGCCTATGGCGCTAAGCCTCTCGCTGACCAAAAATCTTAACGAAGCCGGCACTAAAATTAGAATCACGAAGTACAATGGTAAGTAAAGACGCACAGCTTGCATCCAACGATCTTGCCAACTGATCTTTTCGGTTACGAAAAGATCGCAAGCACAAAAAAGAATCATCACGATTGAAAAAGCCACTCCCAAAAATGCCAAAGATTGAACGTCGACGTATTTCTCGATGATCATTCTGTAGCCTTGCGAAATAAACCAAATGAAAGAACCCAAAAAGGTTAATAAGCCAATGTGAGCGTAGGGTATCCTTGAACCTTCAGCTGAACGAACTTCAGGCGTTTGAATAACCTCAGTCTTCCAAAAACTGCTAAGCACAATTGCTAAAAACTGCCCGGCCAACAGACCACTTAACCATCCTACTGCCGTAGCACTAAAAAATTTTACGCTTACGATGGCGCCGACCAGACTGAAGATTTGGGCAGAAAGTTGTAGTATACTCTTAGCCCCTAAGTGGGCCGGGCTCGAAAAAAATATTTCTAACATACGAAAAGTCGAATTAAAAAAAATGTACAATCCAACATAGATAAAAAAGGCCTCGCGCTGAACATAGATGGCGTATCCAACAACATCTTTTGTAAAAAATAAAACTGCAAAACCAAGCAAGGCAATCACCGCAAAATAAATAAATGCCGGAAGAAATTCTCGAAATATAGGAAAGTTCAAATCGACGCTGCCTATTTTCTTATTAAAATAATAAGCCACTGGATAGGTAAAGATTTGAGTAAAACCCAAGCTGACCGCAGCAATAACAAACGTACTGCCAATATGGGTTTGATCGAGAAAAGTCGTCATTAAGCGCAGAGTGATCAGCGCTAAAACGAGCTGCATGAATTGGCTAAATAGAATATATTCTCGTTTGCTCAATACAAAACGATAGGCTTTTAGCTGAGAGACTTCAATAATGCGACACGCCAAGCACCACTGTTTTATCTAACAGTCTTTTTGTTAAAATCCTATTTAGCTAGTAAGCTTTGGGGCCTATGAAACTGGTCGTTTTCGGCGCAGGCCACATTGGCCTAACAACCTCATTGTGTTTTGCAGAACTGGGTCACCAGGTTCTGTCGGTTGACGTAGACACGGCTAAAATTCAGAAATTAAACGACGGTTTATCTGAGGTCTATGAGCCTGGGCTGGGCGAACTTTTAAAAACCCAGCTTTCCGCAGGCACGATTCACTTTACCACTGACGCCGCAAAGGCCATTGAATTCTCGGACATTATTTTTATCGCGGTCGGTACACCCACCGATTCAAATGGAAATTGTGATTTGCAGTTTGTCTTACAAGTTGTGAACAGCATTGCTTTTCATGCCAAAACACCGAAGAATATTGTCATCAAATCAACCGTTCCAGCTGGCACAAATCTAAAACTTACTAAAGAATTCTCGCACAAGAAGCTTCAATTTATTTCAAATCCAGAATTTATTCGCGAAGGCTGCGCTTTAAACGACTGCCGAAAGCCAGATCGTGCCGTCGTTGGTACCTTAGGCGGCGAAAACAGCATTCAGCTATTGCGCGAACTTTACCAACCTTTTTTAAGTCGCGGGGCCGACTTTTTAGTGATGGATCCAACGTCTGCCGAATTAACGAAGTATGCCGCCAATACGATGCTGGCTTCACGCATTTCACTTATGAATGAATTTTCACAAATTTGCGAAGAGGTCGGTGCCGATATCGACTGTTTAAGAATAGGAATCGGCGCAGACCCAAGAATTGGTTCACAATTTTTAAAGGCCGGCATTGGCTACGGCGGCAGTTGCTTTCCGAAAGATATCGACGCACTGATACAGATGGCTGCAAGTCAAAATATATCAGTACCGATGACCAAAGCCATTCGCACCGCTAATCAAAGTCAGCTGAATTCTTTTGCCGAAAAAATAAAAAGTTACTTTTTAGGGAAAGAGTCTGAAAAAATCATATGTCTTTGGGGAGCTTCATTTAAGCCCGAAACTAACGATCTGCGCGAAGCGCCCGCCCTTAAACTGGTGCAACTTCTTTTAGACGACGGTTTTAAAATTCAAATCTTTGATCCTGTCAGTGCGAATCAATTAGAACAAATTTTTAAAATGAATGATCTGGTTAAAATTTATGATAATCAATACTCGGCTTTAATAGATTCGTATGCGTTGATTGTAGCAACCGAGTGGCCGCAATTTATCGGGGCTGATTTGGTTCAAATTAAAAATAATTTACGCTCGCCAGTTATTTTCGATGGAAGAAATATTTTTACAAAATCACAAATGGAAAACAATCAGTTCAAGCACTTTCCGATTGGACGTACGCCATGAGAACCGTCTTGATAACAGGCGTGGCAGGCTTTATTGGTGCTCATCTAGCAGAATTCTATTTAAACCAGGGCTTTCAAGTCATCGGGCTTGATTATTTCTCGACGGGCGTTCAAGCGAAATCAGATTTTTTGTCAGCCAAATACCCCGAACAATTTCAATTTTCAAAGTTTGACGTGACTAGAAATTGGTCCGAACTTGATTTTGATACCCCCGTCGATACCGTTTTTCATTTGGCATCTCCGGCATCCGTACCGGCCTATCAGACATTAAGCCTTGAAACGATGTGGGTTAATTCAATTGGCTTAAATAACGCTCTGATATACGCCGACCGCTTTAAGGCAAAACTTATTTTTACGTCGACGAGCGAAATTTATGGTAGCCCTCTAGCGACTCCGCAAAAAGAATCAGACTGGGGTCACGTCAATTCTTTCGGCGAAAGAAGCTGCTACGATGAGGCTAAACGCTTCGGCGAATCACTTATTTTTTCTTGGAATAAACGTTTTTCAACAAATCACGGGATCGTACGTATTTTTAATACCTACGGGCCCGGAATGCGCACAGATGATGGACGTGCCGTGATTCAGTTACTGTCTCAGGCGTTAGCCCATCAAGACTTAACCATTTACGGAGACGGAAGCCAAACCCGCAGCTTTTGCTACGTTGAGGATTTAATTCGCGGATTGAATACCTACGCGCATTCAGACTTAAACTTTCCGATCAACCTGGGTAACGATACTGAAATCAGCATTAAAGATTTAGCTGAACTTATCATAAAAAAAACTGAATCAAACTCTAAAATCATTTATAAAGATCTGCCGTCAGACGATCCTCCGCAACGCAGACCCGACCTGACTTTAGCTAAAGAATATTTAAATTACGAGTACCGAGTATCGCTAGACGAGGGTCTTAGCCAAATGATCAAAGCCCTACGAAAAGTAAAATAGTCTTTTACAAGCTTACTTAATTTTTGATTTCAAATAAGCCAGCAAATCTGCACCTAAATCTTCACGTTCCAATGCTAAGTCAATATTCGCAATTAAAAAACCCAACTTATCGCCCGCATCGTAGCGACGCGCTTTAAAACTATAAGCATTTAATTCAGACTTTTTAGCTAAATCATTCATGGCATCACTTAATTGAATTTCGCCATTCTTACCGGGTTTTGTTTGATCTAAATAATGAAAGATTTCGGCATTAAATACATAACGGCCGGGCAAAGCCCAATTCGACGGTGCTTTATCAGCACTTGGTTTTTCAACTACACTTAAAACTTTTTTACCATGCGCTAAGTCTGCAGCTGGCCCGCCTAAATCTACAATACCATATTTGTGTGTATCTTTAGATTCGACGGGTAAAACCCAAACAGAACTTGTGCCTGTCTTTTCGTAATGATCGCTTAAAAAACCACTCACGTTTTCACTGCGTTGATTCGTAATCGTAATTTCATCACCTAATAAAACACAAAATGGATCATCCCCTACAACTGGCTTCGCACAACGAACCGCATGGCCTAAACCCAACGCCGCTTTTTGACGAAGTGAAATAATATTCACTGAATTACGAATTTTTTGAATGCTTTCTAAAACGTGTCCTTTACCTTCTTTTAAAAGCTTGTCTTCTAGTTCGTAAGAAACGTCAAAAAAATCTTCAATCGCATTCTTACCGCGCCCTTGAATCAGAATAATATCTTCAACCCCAGCTTGCATCGCCTCTTCGATCACATAAAGAATTGTCGGTTTATCGACGATCGGAAGCATTTCTTTCGGTATGGTTTTCGTAGCCGGAAAAAATCTTGTGCCTAAACCCGCTGCCGGTATAACCGCTTTTTTAACTTTATTTATAGAAATCTGACTCATCTTAGCCCTTTACCCGAATCGTCCGGTGATATAGTTCTCAGTTTTTTGTTCTTTCGGGTTCGTAAAAATTTGCGTGCTTTCGCCAAATTCAACCATTTCTCCTAAATACATGAACGCCGTATAGTCTGCCGTGCGAGCCGCCTGATGAAGGTTGTGCGTAACCATCACAATCGTAACCGCCTTTTTAAGTTCGGTCACAAGCTCTTCAATATGCGCGGTCGAAATCGGATCTAGCGCCGACGTGGGCTCATCGAGCAAAAGAATATCAGGCTCGGTCGCAAGCGCCCTAGCGATGCAAAGTCTTTGCTGCTGACCACCCGACAGTGCCGTCGAGCTTGTATGTAAGCGATCGGATACCTCTTTCCAAAGGCCCGCTTTTTTTAAAGAGTCTTCAATCTTTTCGTCGATAAAAGATTTCTTTTTTACACCCCGGACCCGCAGGCCGTAAGCGATATTTTCATAGATGCTTTTCGGAAACGGATTTGGCTTCTGAAAAACCATTCCGATCTTCATGCGCACTTCAATCGGATCGATATCTTTCGATAAAATATTTAAATTATCCGGATACAAATTGATTTTTCCGTCGTACTTAACCGACCCATACAAATCATGCATGCGGTTAAAACACCGCAGTAAAGTTGTTTTTCCGCAACCTGAGGGGCCGATCATCGCGGTGATACGATTTTCATAGATGGGCAAACTGACATCGTTCAATACTTTTTTATCGGTATAGCTGAAATTAAGATTTAAGACTTCTGCTTTTTTTACCATTTGTATTTCTTCCTGAATAAATAGCGAATATAAATCGCCGTGCCGTTAAGAAATAAAGTCATCGATAGCAAGACTAAGCCCGCGGCTGCCGCATTCACGTGAAATTCTTCTTGCGGACGAGAAACCCAATTGAACATTTGAATCGGTAATACCGTGTAGGGGTCCATGACCGATGTCGGCAAAAACGCGATAAACGTTAACGCCCCGACCGTAATGAGCGGAGCGGTCTCACCGATCGCACGTGATAAGGCAATCACCACGCCCGTCATAATACCGCCAGAAGAATACGGTAAAATATGATTACGGATCGTTTGCCACTTTGTAGCCCCAAGTGAATACGAGGCTTCGCGAATGTGGGACGGAATGGTACGAATGGCTTCCCGAGTCGTCACAATGATAATTGGTAAAACTAAAAGCCCCAAAGTCATACCCGCCGTTAAGATACTTTGACCTAAATGCATTCTATAAACAAAAAACCCCAAGGCCATCAGGCCATAAGTAATCGACGGAATCCCCGCTAAGTTTAAAATATTAAGCTCAATCAACTTCGTCCAAATGTTTTTCTTAGCGTATTCTTCTAAATAAATTCCCGATGCAATTCCCAAGGGAATCGCCACCAAAGAGGTCACCAGTACCACACATAAACTACCCACCCATGCCGAATAAATGCCCGCGCGCTCGGGTAAACGAGACGGAAATGAAGTGAAAAAAGTCTGCGTGATACGAGGCCACCCAGTAAGAGCCATATCAACAATCAGACTTAGCAGTGTGAGCAAAGCAAAGGCTAAAGTCAGCAGACCGATTATCCAAAATAGGGCATCTTGGCGTTTCAGCTTTTCAGCCTGCAGTTTAAAATTTCGTTCTGCCTTGGGCCTTAAGCTCATTTATATTTTTTCTCCATACGCGAACGAATCGTTTGGCCAATCAAATTAAAACTAAGAGTGAATAATAATAGAACCAAGCCCGCTACGTAAATCGTGCGGTACCCGATTGAACCTTGCGGAAGGTCTCCCATGCTGACTTGCACGATATAAGCAGTTAGTGTTTGCGTCGATTCTAAGGGGTTTAAAGAAAGCCGGGGCTGCAATCCTGCCGCAATCGCCACAACCATGGTTTCACCAAGCGCGCGTGAAATTCCCAGTACATAAGCCGAAGCAATACCCGAAAATGCCGCAGGTAAGATCACCTTAAAAGAAGTCTGAAATTTAGAAGCCCCCATCGCAAGGCTACCTTCACGCAAGTGCCCGGGGACGGCTCGCATTGAATCTTCGGATAAGCTGCTTACATACGGAATAATCATAATACCCATCACCACACCCGCACTTAGGGCATTGAAAGACTCAAGCGTCGGAATTATTTTTTGCAAAATGGGTGTAACGAAAAGTAAAGCGAAGTATCCGTACACGACTGTAGGGACTGCGGCTAAAAGCTCTAGCAAAGGCTTCACTAATTCACGAGCACGATCTGAGCAGTATTCACTTAAAAAAACCGCCGCCACTGTACCGAGCGGAATTGCAATCGTCAGCGCGATCACGGTTGTTAAAAATGTTCCACTGATAAGATTAAAAATACCATACTGCGGATTCTCGAATAACGGAGTCCACTCGGTATCGGTCAAAAAATTCTTCATCGGAACTTCGTAAAAAAAAGGTAAAGCTTCGGTGAACAGCGTATAGATGACACCGAAGGTGACTAGCACTGAACTAACCGCACACAAAAATAAAGCAAATTGAATTAACGACTCTTTAAAATTTCTCCAACGCCTTTTGATACTTTGCGGAGATGAGAATTCAGACTTAATCGCCATTACTTCCGACCATAATCATCTTGGTAACGAATAATATCGTCTTCACCGAAGTAGCTACCTACCTGCACTTCAATCAACTCTACAACAGACTGAGTATGATTTAAAATACGGTGCTTACTGAACCTCGGGATAAAAATATAATCACCTTGTTTTAGAACATGCTCTTTATCATCGAGCACAACCACGGCTTCACCTTTAACGATGACCCAGTGTTCAGACCGCTTCGTGTGTGATTGGTATGAGATTTTTTGTCCGGGATCGACGCGTAATATTTTAGACTTGTAATAATCTTCGTCTTTAAGAATTTCAAATCGTCCCCATGGGCGATTTTCAAATACGTGCTCGTTCACAATTTTTGCGTCTTCAACCTTTAAGGTTTCAACCAGGTCTTTAACTTGTTGAGAATGGCCTTTTTTACAGATCAATAAAGCATCGGCCGTATCGACGACGATCAGGTCATCGCAGCCCACAATTCCGTATTTCTTTTTTTGACGAGAAAAAACGGCGTTTCCCTTCGAGGAAATTTGCACAGGGCGTTTTTTTAAGTTTTTACCGTCGTACGAGTAAGCCTCGGTTACTTCAACTAAGGCATCCCAAGAACCCACGTCACTCCAGCCGATGTCGCAAGTAACACAACGAAGTTCATTTGAAGATAGTTTTTCGATAATTGCATAGTCGATTGAGATACTTTTAATCTGCGCGTAAATTTCGTCTAAGTTCGATAAGTCTAATTTAAGACCCGCGATCACATCCCACATTTGTGGTTCATGCTTTTTAAAAAGATCGATCATTTTTGAAATTTGAAAAATAAAAATTCCTGCATTCCAGAAATAATGACCGTCGGCTACGAAGGCCTGAGCTTTTTCTAGGGTAGGCTTTTCATGAAACTGGGTTACTTCGGTCGCTTTCTGAGTATTTAGCGCGCGCTCTTTGACTTGAATATACCCAAAGCCCGTTTCGGGATTACGTGGCTTAATTCCTAAAGTAACGATGTACCCTTCGGCGGCTGAAGCAGCCGCCGCCTTAAGTGCGGTTTCAAATTCTTGCTCTTTTAAAATTAAACTGTCCGAAGGAAATACTCCGACTACTTCTTGCGTACGACCTGATAATTCTAAAAACCGGCAACCCAGTGCTACAGCTGCGGCCGTATTGCGCCCCATGGGCTCGTAAATAACTTTTTCAATTTGCAGATTATTTTGAATGATATCACGCTCGGTCATATCTTTTAGTTTTTGCGATGTGATCAATAAGCCTTTACCGTATTTCTGTAAACGCTCAATCGTCAAAGTTTGTAAGGGTTTATCTAAAAGTTCAACGAACTGTTTCGGAAACTGAGTTCGCGATAAGGGCCATAATCGTGTACCACTTCCGCCACTTAAAATAATAGGAATTATTTTCATGTACAGAGGGTGCCTTTTTTTAGAAAAAGGGGCAACAAAATTGGCCATACCGGGCGTAGCCTAACCAAAGCTTAATCGATTATAATCACAAACTTTGCGACTATTTTGAACAATCTATTATCTATTACTTGCTGGACGCAATAACGTCACGAATCCAAAGCGAAAAATAATCGACTGCTGCGTAAATTCCTAGTCGGCGGCAGTTACCATCTCCACGACTTGTGATACCGGCTAAAAGAAGTTCACCACTGATTTCAATGTAAGCCGGTCCACCCGAATCACCTGAACAACTGCCCGCGCGTCTTTCATCGGTCATAAACTCGGATTGACCAACCATTTTTGCAAACGGAACTTTGGCCGTCTTCATGATATCACTATACTTGTGAAGTTCATCCATTCCGAAACCGGCTAAGTGAATCAATGCGCCTGGATGCAGAAAGCTCTGCGGAGCCACGCGGACGGCCGCATAGCCTTCAGGTAAATTTCCATCGAACTGTACTAATAAAATGTCGTTGTTGTCATACGTATCTAAAGTACCACAATTATTATCCGAGCAATACTGCGGGTGAATCGTGACGTTAACAATTCGGCGCTGAACCATATTACTTTTATTTGTTCCAAAAAATACACTTCCGTTAATTACATCGGCTTTACAGTGTGCTGCTGTTAAAACGAAGTGATCATCAATTACGACGCCCGTGCACATCATTTCGTTTTCATCACCTACGCCCACCGTATGCTTTGCGTAAGATTCACCAGCTTTGACTACGCGACCGTTTATGATTTCGATATGTTGACTATACGAAAAGCCAAACGAAGATACGAACGTCGTTGAAAGAAAAATCACAAACAAAACCGCTACTTTAAATTTCATTTTAGACCCTCAGGTCAAAACGCTAACATGCTCTTTTTCGGTATCAAGAAAAAAATGAGAGATTAAAATTAATTAATTTCAATCTTGAGGCGAGTTTTTTTAGTTAAACAAATCTTTCGTACGTTTGATGTCATCGACGAAACTTTTAATTTGTTCTTGAACAAAATCAATTTTTTGAATGACTGAATTAAAGTCTTTTTCTTTTTTTACCGCAAATTTCACATCTTTTAAAGCTTGTCTGGCCCCTTCGATTGAAAACTTGTCGCGGTAAAGAAGCTTACGAATTAAAAATGCATTTTCGACATCTTTTTTTGTGTACAGTCTTTGATTATTGGAAGCCTTTTTAGGCTTCAGTAATTCAAATTCTTGCTCCCAGTATCGTAAAACATACTGCTTAATATCTAATAAATCAGCAACATCACCGATCTTAAAACCAAAACGATCCGGAATAGAAGAAATCTCTTCCATTAACTGTGCGTCAACCAACACGTTCGGCAGATGCCTAGATTCAGCTTTTTGTTCGAAGACCGCAGCCGGTTCGGTTTTTTTTTCAACAATGTATTTATCTTCTAAAGAAAGCTCAAAATCAGAAAAATCCGGGATAGCAGAAGCTTTTAGTATAACATCAGCGGCATCTGAAATCGGCTGCGTCTGCGAATTCGGAACAGATTGAACTAATGCGGCTTTCGCACGAGCTTCGAAAGAATTTTCGCTTTCAGGGGTCAGATCAGTTTGATTATTCGTCGTCATCTTCATCATCCTTGAGGTGTGCGTACTCTTCTCCGTTGAGCATCGCTTTTAAAACTTGGCTTGGGCGAAATGTTAATACGCGACGGGCAGAAATTTTAATCTGCTCGCCCGTTTGCGGATTGCGTCCCACGCGCTCACTTTTCCCACGAACGAGAAAGTTACCAAAACCTGAAATTTTAACTTTTTCACCATTTTGTAATGTGGTCTTCAAAGAATTGAAAACCATTTCCACTAATTCACTGGCTTCTTTTTTAGAAAATCCAATTTTCTCATAAACCTTTTCAACGATATCCGCCTTGGTTACTGTTGAATGTCCGACATTCTGTCCTGCCATGAGAGATTGCTCCTTAGCGCTAATTGCGATGCTGTTCTAGCCGTTGCTTTAAAACTTTCAAAACGGCGATATCGTCACAATCAAAAGCCTAGCAAGTCTTTGAAATGAATCAAGTTTTTGAACCTGATTCATTCTCTTTACGCCTAGCGTAACGTTGCATTTACCGATTTTTTCGCGGCCTCTATCACCTTTTGACTTAAACTTTGCAAGTCTGTGTCCGACAACGCGATATCACCACCCTGAAATAAAGCACGTAAAGCAACTGACTTTTGACCAGAAGGAAGCTTATCCCCTTCATAAATATCAAATACAAAAAGTTCTTTTAATGAATTTCCACAAGCCTTCTTTGCTTCTTTCAATAAATCACCAATTGGCTTTTCTGATTCCATCACGAATGCGAAATCACGATCGACGGATTGAAACTTCGACAAAGGTTTAAACTTAACCGGGCGGGGCTGCCCTTTCAGAACAGCTTGCAAATCAATTTCGGCCATCGCGACCGGAACACGCGCTTTCTCTTCTAAGATCAAGCCCGGATGAGCCGTGCCGATATAACCAACGTTCTGCCCTTCAACCATCACAGTTGCCCATTGCCCCTGATGCACAAACGGCGGAGGGTTTTGACTGATTTGTACGAATGAAAACGAAGTGATTTGTAAACTTAAGAATAGTTTTTCAATCGTCGTTTTAATTTGGTAAATCAACGGAGCTTCGCTTGCGTAAACGCCCAAAGATTGACCCCACGTAACCAAACCCAAGCGGCGTGATTCAACATAAGTCGCTTCTTGCTTAGAAAAAACCGAACCGATTTCAAATAATGAACCTGACATATTGCCCGCGCGAATATTTTCTAAAGCGTTCTTCCACAAACCTTGCGTTAAAGTTCTTCGCATTACGTTTAAATCTTCGCTTAAAGGGTTTTTAATTTTGATACCTTCTGCATCGGTCGAAAGTCCCATCACTTTCCATCGCGCCACATCGCTACCAATTATTTTCTTTTCGGCTACATCGCTAGTGAAAGCATAGTTAAACGCCTGATGAAAACCTTCGGTGCGAATCATCTGTGCGATTTTTTGACTCATTAAATAGCCCGCATCGTGCGTAGCGGGCTCGGCACGTAAGGCCGGAATCGTATCTTGAATATGCTCGTAACCATGAAGTCGAGCGTACTCTTCTACTAAATCCATATCTTGTTCGATATCGAATCTAAAAAGTGGCGGAGTCATGACGTATTCGCCATTTTGTTTTTCTTCAACTTTAATCTGTAAACCCTTCATATAACTAACAAATAATTTCTCGTCAGCTGGGTAACCTAAACGATCGCTCACTTTATTAATACTGATTGAGATTGGTTTCTTAACTTGCGGTTTCGAATAGATATCGTAAGCCTGATCAAAAGCTTCACCGCCCGCCACTTGCTGGATCAATAAAGCCGCACGGTCCATAATGTTGGCTGCCCCGCTCTGATCAACACCCCTTGAAAAACGATAAGCCGAATCAGTATCAACTCCATGCATGCGCGAAGACTTCCGTATAGACATGGCACCAAATGAAGCGCTTTCTAAAAATAAATTTGTGGTCTTCTCAGACACACCCGAATTCATTCCGCCAATAACTCCCGCCATTGCGACTGGTTTTTCGGCATCACAAATTAAAAGCTCTTCGCCGGTCATAACAAGGTCTTGCTCTTTTAACGTCTTAAATTTTTCATTTTTTTGCGCTTTACGAACCTTAACCTGCGCTCCTGATAAAGAATCGGCGTCAAATGCATGTAAAGGCTGACCCATTTCCAACATCACGTAATTTGTTACGTCCACTACATTATTAATTGAATTCATACCGATCGCCTCAAGGCGAGCTTTTAACCAAGCCGGGCTGGGCCCCACTTTTACTCCCGAAATATAACGACCGCAATAGCGCGGGCATAATTCAATGTCTAAAACTTCTAACTTCATTTTATCTTTGGTCGATGATTTAGAAAACTTAGTTAATACTTCCGCGGGCTTAACAGGCTTATCTAATAAACAACCCAACTCGCGCGCCAAACCAAAGTGGCTTAGGCAATCGGCACGATTCGGAGTCACTTTTAATTCAAAAGTTACATCATCATAACCACCAAATTCAGCAAAACCTTGTCCGGTTTTAGCCGATGAATCTAAAATCACGATTCCATCTAACCCTGACTCAGGTAGACCGAGTTCTTTATATGAACAAAGCATCCCATTACTTTCGATATCTCTAATCTTTGATTTTTTAATTGCAAAATTTCCCGGAAGCACTGCGCCCGGTAATGCCACAATCACTTTATCTCCGGCCTTGTGATTTTGTGCGCCGCAAACGATTTGCTCGACTTTGCCATCCGCAATTTCAACTTGGCAAAGTGAAAGCTTGTCGGCATTTGGATGTTTGTCTTTTGTTTTGATATAACCAACGACAACGTGATTAAAGTCTTGTGCGCGGTTTTGAATCTCTTCAACTTCCAAGCCCGCCTTTGTTAAGATATCGGCTAAGGCATTCGGGTTAGCAAAGTATTCAGCGACATCTACGAAATCATTCAACCACTTTAACGAAATTTTCATATTAAATCCTAGCTACTAAAACTGTTTCAAGAAACGAACATCATTACCCGGAAATAAACGAATATCGTCGACTCCGTATTTAATGATCGCCATGCGTTCGACGCCGAAGCCAAATGCAAAACCTTGCCACTTCGGGTACTCGACTTTAGCAAATTCAAAAACTTTCGGATTAATCAAACCACAACCACCGATTTCAATCCAACCCGTTTGTTTACACAAAGAACAGCCCTTGCCTTTGCAAATCGGGCACGAACAATCCACTTCAGCCGAAGGCTCCGTAAACGGAAAAAAACTAGGGCGAAAGCGAGTTTTCAAGCCCGGGCCAAAAAATTCACGCACAAAAAAAGTAATCGTGCCTTTTAAATCCGACATCGAAACTTTTTCATCTACACACATGCCTTCAATTTGATGAAAGTTAGGCAAATGCGAAATATCGCTATCAACGCGAAAAACAGAACCCGTGCCAATAATACGCAATGGTGGTTTTTCGTTCTCAAGCGAGTGAATTTGAATCGGCGAAGTATGCGTTCGTAGGACGTGCGTCTCGTCGACGAAGAAAGTATCTTGCATATCGCGTGCGGGGTGATTCGGCGGTATATTTAAGGCTTCAAAATTATAATAATCTTTTTCAATCAACGGGCCTGTTCGCAGACTATAACCCAAGCGCGCCATGATACCAAAAATCTCGTTGGTCACTTTATGAATCGGATGCTCTTTACCCGGATCGCGCGCGGCGGTGGGCAATGTCAGATCCAACTTTTCACTTAGCATCTGTGAATTTATTTCTCGGTTTTTCAGAGATAACTCGGCCTGGTCATAAGCGGTTTCAAGCTCAGACTTCACTTCGTTAACCATCTTACCGAAGGCGGGTTTTTCTTCCTTAGGTAAAGAGGCCATCATTTTCATGGCTTCAGTTAAAGCACCGCTTTTACCAAGGAATTGTACCTTTTGATTGTACAAGTCTTGTGAAGTTGCAGCCAATGTGAATGCCTTTAAGGCGTCGGATTTTATTTGGTTCAATTGAGTCTGTGACATAGGCGTTTATTATGTGAAATATTTTTAGTCTTTTCAAGGGTTTAGCTATGTGGTAGCTTGCCTTCCAAAGGTTTATTGTGGCGCATAAAAATAAAGAAAACTACTCTCCGTATAAAGCACGTAAAACCAAGGCCGGAATCAGCCTGAAGGACCAGCATTTGGCCGTCCCTGCCGTCGGCCGCCGAGACTCCAAGCCCGAAACTATCTATTCAGTCGATGAAGCCAATGACCGCTTAGCCGATATCTTCCGTAACCATAACTTTCAGTGCTCGCATGTTGAGCGAGTTAAACTGGCGCAGTTTTACAATGTGATGATGAAAAATCAAGAGCATCAAAATTTTACGCGCCTGTTAAAACTAAAAGATATCGCCATTAAGCACTTTATCGATTCAATGATTGTTGCCGAGTTAGTCGATATTAAATTTCCGCTGATCGATGTTGGCACAGGCCCGGGCTTTCCGGGTATTCCTTTAAAAATACGCTTTCCTGATGAAAAAATCTTACTTGGTGAAGGCGTGCAAAAACGCGTCGAGTTTTTAAAAACGGTGCGCGACGAACTGCAATTAAAAAATTTAGATATCATCGGTCGCAATATTAACGAACACTTTGTCTATCCGGTCCAATCCGTGATCACTCGCGCGGTGGAAGATATTCCGAATACTTTACGTAACGTAATCAGCTGTGTGCAAGAAGGTGGCTACGTGTACTTTATGAAGGGCCCCGGCGTTGACCCCGAATTAAAAATGGCGAAAGACCAAATGTCTGAATTTTATAAACTAGAAAAAGACATCGCCTATGATTTGAAACATACGCAAAACCACCGACGATTAGTGGTTTACCGTAAAATTAAAAATGCACCATTACCTGAAGATCCAGATGAAGAGGTCGAATAATGAAACCACTTGATATTTCATCCGCATCGAATGCGCAGTACAAAGCTTGGCAAAGTCTTTTAAGCTCTAAAGGCATTAAAGAGCACCAACAGTTTTTCTTAATGGGTAGTAAATTAGTAGAAGAATTTTTACTGCGCCCCTCAGATCATTTCAAAATTGAATATGTCATCTATCACCAGATTCCTCATTTTCAGACGTCGGCGAAGACGACGATATTAACTAAAGATCTTTTCAAAGAACTTGATGTACTTGGCACAAATTTTCCGCTTTTGGTTTTATCATTTCAAGCTTTTCCAATTAAACAAATCGAACAGGCGCCGCGCGGTTTAGAAATCATTTGCCCACTAGGAGATCCCCGAAACCTAGGAGCACTGATTAGATCCGCGGTGGGTTTTGGTGTTCGCGAAATGATATTAACTCAAGAATCAACACACCCGTTCTTGCCTCATTCCATTAAAGCCTCGGCCGCGGCTGCACTACGTATGTCATTCTCGATCGTTAAAGAAAAGCTTTCGAACCTTCCGTTAATAGCTGAAAATTATGCGCTTGAACTTCACGGAACGCCACTTCAACAAGTGCAGTGGCCCAGAGACCTGCGCCTATGGGTCGGCGAAGAGGGCCCAGGCTTAAGCCTATCGCATGAGCAAAAACGCCAAATGAAATTCATCCATATTCCGACGACTGGAATTGAATCACTGAACGCTACAATCTCGACGACACTGGCTTTATGGGAATGGAAAAAACTGAATTAAAATTTTTGGCCGTTTTGAAAACTGACGATATCGTCAACGATTCCTGAAACGCGCTCACGCTGAATGTCTTTGGTGTACACCATCTCTAGTCCTAGCAAGGTCCCGTGATTTTGACGATTCATAAAAAATCGAACCCTGGCTTCGCATTGCACTTCAGCCCGACGATGAATTTGAAATTGAATTTTAATCATATCGTCTCGCTTGACTTGAATTTGCATAAGATTTTTAACTTCTAAGCGCATTCCATAACTCGAAATGTCGATCACCGTACAAAGTATGGGCCTAACACCCGCGACTTGACTAAGAATAGCTGCAGATTGCGTATACTTTTTCGGAACCAAAAGCCGAGGCTCTTTACGCCGTTTCAGCTGAATCACTTTTGAAGTTAAATCAAAACAAAGCGAACCAAGGTAACTTTTAATGGGCGTTTTCACAAAAAAGACTTCGGTGCCTACATTGAACTTGATAGAAACTTCTACATTAATCGTAATTGAAATATCAGGATTTTCTAATTTTAAAATAACTCTTTTATCGATAAACGAGTCAATTGCTGCGGCTATGACTTTCTCGGCGGCATCGGTTCTAAAATAAAGAACTGACTTTTGCGTGAAAGCACTTTTTAGCGCAAGCAAAGATTCTCTTTCATCAAGTTCGTTTAAAAAATCAGTAATTGCTCGTTCCGGAGCCTTATCGTCTGTCATTAACGAATCATCCAAACTTTATAAAAAGCTTCCAACACAATTTTTAAAGACATCTTACTTTGTCCGACACGCCGATCTTCAAACACAATCGGAATTTCCGTTACATTATAACCACGCTTTTGAGCCTTGTATTTCAATTCAATTTGAAAGCTGTAACCATTTGATTGAATCGTATCTAAACCGATGGCCTGCAAGACCGGAGTTCTCCAACCATTAAACCCGCCCGTCCAATCACGCGTTGGGTATCCTAGTATAATGCGGGAATACAGACTACCACCGCGAGAAATTAATTTTCGCAGCAAGCCCCAATTAACGGTTTCCCCGCCTGGCACGTAACGAGAGCCGACGACCACATCACTTGAATCAAGCTGTCGTAAAATTTTAGTTAAGTCGACGGGGCGATGTGAAAAGTCAGCATCCATTTCTACTAAGGCCTCATATGAATGTTCGATGCCCCACTTGAAACCGGCGATATAGGCTTTACCTAAACCATTTTTTTGGTTTCGCAAAAGTAAGTTCACTCGCTTTTCGCGTTTTGAAAATTCAGATACAAAATCAGCCGTCTTATCTGGAGATGAGTCATCGACCACCAGAATATCAAAATCAGCTTGCAAAGCGATGAGCTCGGGCAAAAGAACTTTAATATTATCGATTTCATTGTATGTCGGAACGATCACCAATTTTCGCATCACATTATTTTTCGCTTAAAGAGGCTTGAAAGCAAGGGATCATTTCAAAGGGCAAGCTCATCGACTGCTCGTTAGGCATCTCGCTCCACAAACTGAGCACAAATCCTCCGCCACCTGAACCCGTTAATTTAACGGCCAGAGCACCGCCACGAAATAGTATTTCCGTGTGCTTGGTAACCGCTTCGTTAACCAGACCCCATTGTTCAAAACATCGATGAGCCGTTGTCATCGTTTTTGCCCACGAGTCGATATCAACTCGTTCCTGGCGAGTTAACTCTTTAAATTTCTGAACCGCGCTCATCATATTTTTGTCAATTCTTTCAGCTAGTTGGGGATTACTTAAAAACAATTGCTTCACTTTATCAACGCAATCTTTCGTAACTCCTCGTGCTCCGGTATGCGAAAGAAATAGCAAGGGCTTACTATTCAACTCAAGGGGCTTAAAACCATTTATTCTCGAAAAAAGTAAGGGCTTTTTATATAGGGTTACAGCGACATCAACACCACTGCTTTCGCCGTGAAAAAGATTTTCTAAATCCGTCGCGAAAGTGTATTTATCTTTATCTTGAATATAGCCTAAATGGCCAAAAAATTCAGTCAGGGCTACACAAAGCGTCGCCGATGCGCCCATGCCTGCACCAAATAAAATATGCGAATCAAGCTCAATGCGACCGCTCAGCTGACGACGTTTTAAGTTTAAATTTTTTAAAGCTTTTTCAAAGACAGACCAAATAATCAGTTCAAGCTCGGGATGATCCGTTCCCTGCAAGTGAATCTCAATTTCATGCTCGGTCTTGAAATAAGTTAAAGTCAGATACCTTGAAGGTAACGGAAAAACAACGGCGTCACCGCCCCTTAGAACTGTATGCTCTCCGGCTAAAATCCACTTACCCGGCACTTGAACTTGAAAACTGAATTCTTTATTGCTTTGCAAGATAACCCTCATCTGTCCAAATAGCGGCAACGCTCTTAAACTGCGTAATCATTTCGTCGTACACGGCCTGTTGGTCAGAACGGTACAACAAATGAATGTTACTTCCCGCGTCCATTGTAACGATTGGACCATCATTATTTTTTTTCCAATAGTCATTAAGTAGGTTAAGAACTTTCATAGTGACATCGTTCATATAAATAAACGCGGGCACCGAAGTGTGAAATAAAACATGCATGTCCCAGAACTCGTTCCAGCAAATGTCATGTGCTTTTTTCCAGTCTTCAATTCTTAAGCATTGAACCAGGTTTCGAAGTCGCTCTTCGGCGCGCTCGGGTCGACCATGAAATAAGTCTGAAGTTAATACCAACTGGTGCGCAGCGCTCGACGATACTTCTTTAATACTTTCGTCACACAAAATGACCTGGTGCTTTAGATTTGTATAAGGCAGCTGAATTGATTCTGCACCGCCTTCGTGCCACAATGACCAAGGGCTAAAAAATGAGCGACATGATGAACCCGAACCCTTTTGCGATAACTTTGCCAGCTCTTTGGGACGATACGGAACGATCGGGCCTTGCGCATCTTTAACTCGCCAATCATGCGCAGCCATCGTTAAAGCCGCAAAACTTGATGCCGAACTTGCCAAGCCACAATCGGACGGAAAATTATTTGCCGACTCTATTTGATAGAAACCTTCTATTTTAAACTCATGCTTGAGCATCGCGAAATGATTTAAAAATTTTTCGCGACCCTTTGTTGATAATACGATCGGCCGCAGGTCTTCACGTTCAAGCGGCTGCCATTTATCGACCGTAAGCTTTTCAATGCGCTTGATCCGCACAAAAGTACGTAGCTTATCTAGCGAAAATGAAAGCGAAGAGTTCGTTGGACGATTCGCGGTCACATCAGCCTTACCCATATATTTTATCAGCGCAATATTCGAAGGCGCGGATGCTTCAACCCACATACTTAACCATCCCGTCACATAAGTCTTTCGACGAAGCTAGAACTTTTAATTTCTTGTTTATTAAGCTATCACGAATCGCAAGCCGGTCTTCGACTTGACAGAACACTAAAATAACATCGGCCCCTAAAGCACCGCAGGCTTTCACCGCTAAAATCTTCGAATCACGCAGCAAAACCTCTTCCAGCTGCATAGAATTGCTATGTGTTAACCCCGCCGCTTTTAAAATGCGTGACCACTCTTTCATACTAGATATAAATTTCACATCATCTTTGACTTTAAACTCTTGAATGACGTCATCTGAATACTTTGGCAGGTGCGAAATCGTAGCTAAATCAAGCTGGGTCAAGTGTTGGTGCGTGGCGACTTTCAAACCAGTCGCGACAACGAAAAATTCTAAATTGGCAAAGGGCCAATGAAAAGACGAATACCGATTCTGCGTCACTTCAGCCAGGCAGACCTGTCCAAAATATTGAAATGCTAAGTCGACTCCGCTAGGTTTTACGACCTCATCTTTATGCAGATCCAAATAAATTTGCCTTACTTGTGTAAATTCTTTTGAATGTAAATCATCTTTTGCCGCCGCTAAAAATTCTGCGGTTGATTTACCAAAACCGCCATTGATACCATTTTCTTTATAGGGATCACTTATTTGTACAGACGACTGCAGGCCTTGAAGTTTTAAGTATCGCCCGGCCGGGCTGTCAGGATGAAACTGAAACGGAGAACGAGACTCAAGGCTTACTTCAAAACAAGGCTTCGTCGCCAAACCCAGAGCGGCCCCGCCAACTAAAACAGAGTATTCACCGACTAAAAAAGTCTTACCCGGTATAAAAAAGCTCATTTATAACTTATCTTGCTTTCGAATTTCAGTTAAAACTTCAACCGCATTAGATAACGAAATTCGTTTTGTTATGCCTAAAATTTCTTCTAACTTTTTGACGACGAAAGGCATTTCTTTTTCGGTCGCGCCGGCACCTAAAGAAAGATTTTTGATATGTAATTTCATGTGGCCTTCGACAATTCCCACCGTCGTTAAAGCGCGTAATGCCCCAAGGTTTTGCACTAAACCAACTGCCGCCATAATTCTTGAAAGCTCGTTTGAAGATTGTACACCAAGTAGCTTCATCGAAATTTGAGCCGAGGGATGAAGAGTCGTCACGCCCCCGACTGTACCGACGATCAGCGGCGCTTCGAAGACACCGAGCAATTCGCTGCCCTGCTTGCGCCACTTTGTAATCGAACGATACTGCCCGTCGCGAGCGGCAAACGCATGAACGCCCGCTTCGACGGCGCGCCAGTCGTTACCCGTTGCAACTAAGATTGGGTCAATTCCGTTTAACACTCCCTTATTATTAGTGGCTGCGCGGTAAGGATCCAGCTCGGCAAAACGCGAGGCTTCTTCAATTTTCAATGCGAGCTCTCGATCGATCGTGTTCAATGTGATCGTTGCGCGAGTTAATTTAGAATCAACCAGATTCGACAAAATACACATCGTGACTGCTTCACCTGAAAACTCTTGTAGCGGTTTTTTTAAAAACTCACAGACCTGATTCATGATATTCGCGCCCATGGCATCGCACGGATCCATATAAATGTGAATCACTGCCATTACAAATCCATCACCACGATCAAGCTTTCGAACTTGCAAATCGTTGACGCCTCCGCCACGTTTAACCAATCCGAAAGCCACCTCGCGGTTTGCTAGTTCAATTAAATAGTTCTTCTGTTGTAAAATAATGTTCTCAAAAGCGACAATATCTTTCACTTTGGCAAATTGAATTTGGCCAATAATATTTGTTCCTATAATTTCTGTTTGGATCGAGCCGTTTTCACGCACCCACTTTGCTGTTTTACTAGCCGCAGCTATTATGGAAGTCTCTTCAACCGCCATCGGAATAACGTAATCTCGCTCGTCAATTTTAAAATTAGTCGCTACGCCCAATGGTAACTGAAAGTAACCTATGGCATTTTCAATAAAATTTTCAGCTAAACCAATATCTTGTAAGCCACCATTTTTTAAATAGGTTTGATCTTGTTCAGATAAAACATTTACTTCAGTTAAAGCTTTTAGACGGTCCGAATACGAAAGTTTCGAGAAGCCCTTAAAAATATCAAATAATAGACGCTTACTTTGCGACATTCCATACCTTCTTATGCAAAAAATCTTCGTATTTACGAATACCCATGCAAAACATAGCCGTCTTCAATTGAAAATCAAAAACGTCCATTACTTTTATAATTTCCTGTTCGCTAACGACGGCCGCTTTCATTAATGGCTGCGCTATGCCCACGGCACGCGCTCCCAAAGCTAAACATTTCGCCGAATCGACGCCGTTTCGAACCCCACCCGATGCCCATACCTGATGAAACAGAACTTGCTCTTGTAAATTAAGAAGACAATCGATCGTTGAATCGCCCCAATCATGAAATGCGCTAATTGCATTTTCGATAGTTGAATCTTCGTGACTACGTAAGGCCTCGATTTGGCCCCAGTGGGTGCCGCCATTGCCGGTGACATCGATCACCTTAACGCCAATGTCGTAAAGTTTTTGAGTTACTTCTTTGTTAATTCCAAAACCCACTTCTTTGACTAATACGGGTACCGACGTTTTTTTTACTAGGCTTTCAATAGCAGCAAGCCCCCCAGTAAAGACGGCTTCATTATTATTCTGAAAGACCTCTTGAAGTGCATTTAAATGAACGAAGATACCGACCGAACCTAAGTTTTCAATAAGTAATAATATTTTTTCGAGTGGCTGCTGAATCAATTCAGAAATTCCGATGTTTGAAACAAGTTTCAAATCAGGAAACTCTAATTTAATTTTTCTCCACTCGGCCGCAGCCGTAGCGTCTGTTAGTTCGCGTCTTTGCGACCCCACACCCATCAGCCAATTCTTTTTTTGGGCTGCTCGCGCCAAACGTAAATTAATTTGCAAACTGTCCTCGTGACCGGCCGTCATCGAAGATACAAAGTGCGGAGAGGCGAATGAATGCCCAAGCAATTCGACGTTTAATGAAACATCACTAAAATTGATTTCGGGTAAAGCGTGATGGTTTAAGCGAATTTGACTGAATCCGGACTTAACTAAATTCTGGGTTCCCTTGTCTAGGGCTAGACGAATATGATCTTTTTTACGGTTTTCAAAATCTTTAAAGGATTCACTCATGTTGCTTTCCCTTCGCATTGTTCGTAATCGAACAAGACTGTCTTTTGATCTGAGACTTAAAAATAGCCCCGTAACCGACGCAATACAAGGCTCAATTCTTACGGCTATTCTGGAAGCAATTCATTTGGTTTAGTTGATCCAGAAAATAAAAAGGCGAGCTGGTTACAGCTCGCCTTAAGTAAGAAACGCAGAGTCGATTAATTACTTAATCGCGTGCTGGCAAAGAGAACTGAATGCAGTTGCATCAGTGATCGCGATATCAGCTAAAACTTTACGATCAAGCGTAATCCCAGCTTTAATTAAGCCACCGATTAAACGTGAGTAAGTTGTTCCATTTAAACGAGCCGCTGCATTGATACGTTGATTCCAAAGCATGCGGAAGTTTCTCTTTTTTACTTTTCTGTGCTTGTAAGCGAACACCATACCACGGTCATTTTTTTCAACCGCATGAGTGTATGAGCGCGAACCTGCCGAGTAGTAGCCTTTTGTTCTTTTTAATACTTTTTTGTGGCGACGACGATTAGTCATCCCCGATTTTACACGTGCCATTATTACTCCCTAAAAGCCAAATTGGCGCTTCACTTGAAGCATGTTTGCTGGCGCTACGTAGACAACTTGTCCTAGGTGACGCTTGGTTTTTGAACTCATGTGTGAGTTCAAGTGACGCATTTTAGTTTGCTTACGTTTAACTTTACCGCTCTTAAGAACGCGTAAACGTTTTTTAGCCCCCGAATGGGTTTTCATATTTTACCTTCCTCCGACAGGGCGAGAGTTCGAAATTAAACTCTTCTTGTTTGCACGGCTGCCAGCCTTAATTTTGAGTCTTCTAGAATTAAAGGTATTTACCTATAAAGGCAAGCGTTTTAGGGGTTTACGGCGAAGTTGCCCGTAAGAACAACAAGCCAGTCAAACAAGGGCGCGACCAAGACCTAACTAGGCGCAAAAGCTGAGTAATTATTAATCAAAAGATTAAAAATGATTAATGTGTCTTTCATATCAATTTAAATCACTTCGGTTAAGCTCTAGGCAACGAACAACAATTAAATATATCCTTAGGAGGATCATATGAAAATCGTATCAATCATCGTTTCTTTATTCGCTACAGTTGCTTTCGCTAACCCAGCTGCAACTACAACTACTACAACGACAGCTCCTGCTGCTGTAACTACTGCTCCTACTGCTGGTCCAGCTAAAGTAACTAAGAAAGTTGTTAAAACTACAACTTCTTCAGTTTCTGCTGACGCTACTCACACTAAGTAATTAGTGCCAAGCAATCAGCTTAGCCACAAGCTAAACTGATTAAGTCGAACGAAAAAGGGAGCTTAGGCTCCCTTTTTTTTGCTTTCAGCGCTTCTGCTGAAAAGTCCTTTTCTTAAAGCTGCAAATTTAATTACTGATTAACAATTGAAGCCGGGCAACGAAATGTTGTGGCCAAGAATGTTGTTGAAATCTTTCGTTCGCTTGATGCCGAGCTTTCAGACGTTGAAGCCTCTTCACCTTTTTTAGCCGGAGCAACAGGCGAAGCCTGGGCAACGCCTGCGGCCGCCTTCTTATCTTTGGATTTCATAAAGACAAGAACGTTACCGCCTAAGGTGTATGCCTTGTTACGAAGATCTGTGCGCGTCTCTAGCGACATCTCGGGTTCGGCGTGCGCCACAACCGTTACGTCTTCTTGAACGCTTGATATTTCACCTGCAAAAATACAATTCTTCGGCTCGGTTTCAAATACACGAATGCGCTCTGAACCCGGAGTAATATGCAGAGTCTGGCATGAAGATAAAATCAACGAAGCAAAGCCTAAAAATAAGATAAATTCTATCTTATTAGTCTTCATCAGTTTCAGCTTCTTCTTTCATTGGCTCTAAAACTTCATCTTTCTTGTTCGGGTGAAGCTTCATGTATTCTTTTACTTTAGCTGGATCTGGAGCAAGTAAGGCGAATAAGTTTTTACCTTCGGTTTTTGGTGGAGATTCAACCAGCGCGATGTCTTTTACGAAATCGATTGCTTTCAGGATAACGACTAAACCCGTTTCTTGATGGGCCATTTCACGACCCATGAAGCGTAAGTTTACTTTTACTTTATCGCCTTCTAATATAAACCGACGCGCATGCTTCATCTTCGTTTCGAAATCATGCTGATCCGTACGCGGACGCATTTGAATTTCTTTAATAGTCACGATCACTTGATTTTTACGAGAGGCCGCTGCCTTCTTTTTTTCTTCATATTTATATTTGCCGTAATCCATGATTTTACATGTCGGCGGAACCGCATTGGGTGCGATTTCTAATAGATCTAAACCACGGTCTTCAGCCATACGAAGCGCCTCAGGAACCGACATCACGCCCATCATTTGCCCGGTCTCATCGATTAGACGCACTTGTTGCGCGCGGATCTCACGATTAACGCGGAGGCCATCTTTTTCACGTTTTTTATCGCGGTCAAATTTGTTTGGCGGTCTTGATGGTGGTCTTGGTACGAATGTATTAATGGCTTACCTCCGGCGTAAGTTTTCTTGATTTAATGTTTTGTAAAATCATCTCGCAGGCTTTAACCCACGGGATGTTATTATGCATAGAACCGTCTCTTAAACGGATTGAAACCGACTGCTGTTCGGCTTCTTTATCTCCGACGATAATCATGTACGGAGATTTTTTTAACTGCGCTTCACGAATTTTAAAATTCAACTTTTCGTTGCGACGATCGAAATCGACGCGGGCGTTACCCGCCTTCAGATCTGATTGTATTTTTTCACAAAATTCATTCACGCGGTCGGTAATGTTTAAAATCGTCACCTGCGTGGGCGATAACCAAGTCGGCAAATGACCCGCCGTGTGCTCTAGGTAAACACTGATAAAACGCTCTAATGAACCTAAAACCGCGCGGTGAAGCATGATCGGGCGATGTTCTTTATTATCTTCGCCCGTATACTTCAGATCGAATGCTTCGGGTAAATTCGGATCAACCTGAATGGTACCCGTCTGCCAGCTACGGCCAATCGCATCGATAAAATGCATCTCTAATTTCGGACCATAGAATGCCCCATCACCTGGCGAAATTGTGAACTCTAATCCCATTTCGGTGATCGCTTCGGCCAGAGCTTTTTCGGCTTGGTCCCAGTACTCGTCAGTTCCCATGCGGTTTTCAGGACGAGTTGCTAAGAATAATTTATAGTTAGGCATTCCTAAAGTTTGGTAGATCGTATTAAGCATCTCGATGAATTTAAAAATCTCAGACTTTAATTGATCTAGCGAACAGAAAATATGGGCATCATCCTGACAGAACGTACGAACACGCGAAAGACCATGTAAAGAGCCCGATGCTTCGTACCTATGTAGACGGCCAAAGTCAGCCATACGCAGCGGAAGCTCTCTGTACGAGTGCTTCTCAGATCCGAATAACAAACAATGGCTTGGACAGTTCATTGGCTTTAAACCAAACTCACGGTCGTCTGGCTTGGTAAAGTACATATTCTCTTTATAGTTTTTGTAATGACCTGAGGTTTTAAATAATTCGATATCGAAGACTTGCGGAGTAATCACTTCTTGATAATCATATTTAAAATAAAGCTCGCGAATATAACTGGTTAGCTCGTTATAGATAACCGTTCCTTTACCCGTAAAAAACGGCGAAGCCGGCGCTAATTCATGAAACATGAACAAACCAAGTTCTTTACCTAGTTTACGGTGATCGCGTTTTTTTGCTTCTTCTAATTGCAGTATGTAAGCTTCTAATTCTTTTTTATCGCCGAAAGCCGTTGCGTAGATACGCTGAAGCATCGGATTTTTTTCGTCTCCGCGCCAGTAAGCACCCGCGACCGACATCAATTTGAAAGCCTTAATTTGCCCCGTGCTTTGAATATGCGGACCTCGGCAAAGATCAAACCAATTACCTTGGTGATAAATGCCTACGACAGTTTCGCCCTTAGCGGCTAAGTCTTTAATGAGTTCAACTTTGAAACGTTCTTTCATGCCCTCGAAAGTTTCGATCGCTTTTTGAATCGGCCAGTTCTCGCGAACAAGCGGAAGATCTTTTTTAACAAGCTCTTCCATTTTTTTCTCGATCTTTTCAAAGTGCTCTTCCGTAAAGTTAAACGGAGAATCGAAGTCGTAGAAAAAACCAGTCTCGATTACCGGACCAATTGTAACCTTCACTTCAGGCCAAAGCTCTTGAACGGCATGGGCCATTAAGTGGGCCGCCGAATGACGAATCACTTCAACTGACTCTGGGGATTTAGTTGTAATCAGCTGAATCTTCGCCCCTGATTTTAACGGAGTTCGAAGATCAGAAACATCTTTAGCTCCGTCAATCTTTACACCCAGAGTATCTTTCGCAAGACGAGCCCCAATAGAATTAGCAACTTCAAGCGCAGAGGGCTCGTGATCAAAAGTACGGACGGAATTGTCTGGTAATATAATTTGAATTTCTGACATGAATTATAGGATCAACATTAAAATGAGGTAGTAAAGGTTGTTAGCATTAAAGACATCATGACAGACAAAAGGCCCTTTTTCAAGAGCCTTTCATCGGAATAATCTATTTTTTAAGCAGTCTAATAAAGCCTAAGTAAAGCCCTACTTTAGGTGAGCTGCAACTTAGTATGAAACATGGTGATTAACGGCTTCGTGAATACGAGGATCGTTGATCGCAACCACATTGTTCTTTGTTAAAAACTGAATCATAGTCATCAAAAATAAACCTAAGAAACCTACAAAAATACCGACTTCCCAGAAACCAAATTGTGGAATTCCGTCAAAAAAGTTCGGGTACACCATCCAGTAAATATCTACGTATTGCATGACCAATACTAAAATAGAAACCGATACCAAAATGCTGTCGTTACGTTTTGCTCCACGTGGCAATAAAACTAAGAACGGAACGATAAATCTAAAGATCAATAAAGCGAACGATACACCCATCCAACCGTTCAATGAACGCATGATGTAGTATTCAGTTTCTTCCGGAATATTTGCATACCAGATTAACATAAACTGAGAAAATGCAATGTAGGCCCAGAATACGGTAAAACCTTTTAAAAACTTCGCTATATCATGTTGGTGTTCTTCGTTTACGTAACCCGAAATCCACTTCGATTTCTTCATCATGACAATGATAATTGCAAGTACGGCCATGGTTGATTGAATCGCGCCCGCAAAGCAGTAAATACCAAAAATCGTCGAATACCATGTTGGCAACAAAGACATCAGTAAATCAAACGAGAACATAGTAAAAAATATCGCAAAAAATGCGATAAACCCGATTGAGTATTTTAAATTCTTATTGGTCAGTTCGTGTGCGCCCGTCACATCTTGCTTCACTGAGTTACCGACGATTAAGCTTTTAAAAACCCAACAGCCTGCAACGAATAAAATCAAACGTAAGCTAACAAACCAAGGCGCAAGATAAAGTGATTTACCTCCGCTCAAGGCTGCTAAAGAAGACGGATCATTCCAAACGTAAAGTTTGCTAAAACCTAACATCAGCACAAATGCCGATACTAAAAATACGGGCATGTAACTTGTCATGGCTTCGGCGAAACGACGAATTGAAGTACTCCAACCTGCCTTGACCGCAAAGTTAAATGCGATGAAAAACATCGCACCGACTGCTAAACATCCGAAAAAGAAAAATGAAACTAAATACGAAGTCCACATACGTTCCGGGTTCTTAATAAAACCAAGAACTAATGTGATTAAACCGATAAAAAGACACGCAGCCATAATGGCTTTTAAATTCTGAGGCGCTTCGAACTTGGTAATTTTAAATTCGGTGCCGTGATCCGAGTTATGATTAGATGCCATATTTATATCCTACTTGTTTTCTTTTTGAAGAGTGCGGATGTAGTTTACAACTTGCCAACGATATTTTTCTGGAATGTGTGAAGCATACGGCCCCATCACCCCTTGGCCCATCGTGATCACGTGGTAAATCTGCCCGTCCGTCCAACCGACCTGCTTGGCAGTTAACAAGCTTGGTGGCTTAACAGCCATTTTTTCGCCGATTGGCATTTTTTCGCCGCCTTGACCCTGTTCACCATGGCAAAGGGCACAATTCGTCACGTAAAATTTTAATCCGACTTTTAAAGACTCTTCCGAAAAATCGCCTGCCATCGGATTACGATTACCTGCCGCCGCTTCGATATCTTTTGCGTAACGATACGGAGTAAAACCAATGGGCTGCGTACCTTCAGGAGGAACGCGCATTCCCGAATGATTCGGAGATGTTTCATCGTATTCTTGAGGCTTAATTGCCGGAGATTCCATCATGTCTTGAATGAGTTCAACATTGGGCTTCGAGTGATCTGTACAACCTGTTAAAGCCGAAAACATTAAAGATCCAGCCGCTAAAGTAATTAACAGATTTATCGTCGATCTTTTCATTTAGTACTCCGCTACTTTCTTCACTTCAGCTGCGCCTAATTCATTCATCATGCGCGTGATGCGATCTTCATTGTAGCCAATGTCGTTTTCAGGAATAAAAATCGCGAATTTGTGCGACGTTAAATCTTTGTCAATTGTTGGTGGATCAATCTTTGGCATTTTCGCGTGGAAGAATAAAGCACCCACCGAACATAAAGCCGCGAATAAAACCGTTAATTCGAACATAATCGGGATAAATGCTGGTAATGAAAACATTGGTTTACCACCAACGTTAATTGGCCAGTTAATAACTGAAGTGTAATACACTAAAGCTAAGGCTAAACCTAAACCAAGCACTCCGGCACCAAAAGTAACGTACGGGATGGTTGAACGTTTAATTCCGCACGCTTCTTCCATACCGTGAATCGGATACGGTGAGATTGCGTCAAATTTCACAAAACCAGATTCGCGCGTTAGCGCCGCTGCTTTTAAAACCTGAGACTCTTTTAGAAAAATCGCGGCCATTCCGCCGATCACTCTTTTTTTACCCATTAGTGACCTCCATTTTCGTCGTCTTTACCGACATTCATTACAGGTTTAATTTCCGCAATTGAAATCGCCGGGAATACGCGTAGATAAAGTAAGAAAATCGTAAAGAACATACCAAATGATCCGACTAAAATCGCCGTATCATACATCGACCAAGCGTACTGGCCCCAGTTCGATGGTAAGAAATCGCGGTGTAAGGAAGTAACCGTAATTACGAAACGCTCAAACCACATACCGATATTTACAAAAATTGAAACCACGAACATGACTGGAATTGAACGACGAAATTTGCGAACCCAGAAAACCTGCGGCGCAACCACGTTACAGAAAATCATAATCCAGTAAGACCAAGCGTAAGGGCCCATTGCACGATTCATAAATACGTATCGCTCGTAATCATTACCCGAATACCAAGCGATTAAGAATTCTGATCCGTAAGCGTAACCCACCATTAAACCCGTCATCATGATGATTTTATTCATCACTTCCATATGATTGATCGTGATGTAATCTTTAAATTGCGGAAATCCGATACGGATTAAGCTCATCAAAGTAATAACCATCGCGAAACCAGAGAAGATCGCACCCGCTACAAAGTACGGTGGAAAGATCGTTGTATGCCATCCTGGTAAACCAGAAACCGCGAAGTCGAACGATACAATCGTGTGAACCGATAAAACTAGAGGGGTCGATAGACCCGCCAAAATAAGATACAACATTTCATAGTGTGACCAGTTTTTTGCAGTCCCTCTCCAACCTAAAGATAAAGCGCCGTAAACCATGTAACGGATTTTATTTTTAGCGCGATCTTTTAAAGTCGCTAAATCTGGAATCAAACCAATGAACCAGAAAACAGTCGACACAGTCGCGTAAGTCGAAATAGCGAAAACGTCCCACAATAAAGGAGAACGGAAATTCACCCATAATGGACCACGTTGATTCGGATACGGAAACAACCAGAAATCTAACCAAGGACGACCCGTGTGGATCAACGGAAAGATACCCGCAGTCATAACCGCAAAGACCGTCATGGCTTCAGCAGAACGAGCCACCGAAGTTCTCCATTTTTGACGGAATAGAAAAAGAATCGCCGAGATTAATGTACCAGCATGGCCAATACCCACCCAGAATACGAACGTGATAATCATCGTTCCCCATCCGATTGGATGATTCACCCCTAATAGACCCATACCGGTTGAGACAACCATTGCGATCGTTAAGATGTAAAAAATAAACAACGTTTTTGCGCCTAAGAAAAGACCCATCCAACCTTTAGATGGAAATCTTTCAACCGGAGCACAAATGTCGTCGGTGATGTCTTTTAATGACTTGTTGCCTAGCACAAGTTCATCACGCTTCATCGGCTGATGATTGGACGGCTGGCTTAGCATGATGTTGTTTGAAGTTAAACTCATACGCGAGCTCCTTCCGACTGCGAAGCCTCTGTTGGCTTAGCTTCCGCGTGATGTTTTGGCGGAGTTAACATATCGTTATTTCTAATTTTAGTCATATAACGAACCGAAGGCTTCGCGTACCACTCTTCAAGTAATGCGTATGCACGCGGTTCTTGTTTGAAAGCCTTAGCCACGCGAGAATTCTCATCGTTTAAATCTCCGAATACGATCGCCGTCGTCGGACAAGCCACTTCACAAGCAACTTTAATATCGCCATCTTTTAACGGACGACCTTCTGTTTTAGCTTGGTTCTTTCCAGCCTTAATACGCTGAACGCAGAATGTACATTTCTCCATGACCCCGCGCGGGCGAACCGTCACTTCAGGATTTAAAGCCATATGCATTGGTTTTTCGATTAACTTTGCATAATTGAACCAGTTAAAACGACGTACTTTGTACGGACAGTTGTTCGAACAATAACGTGTACCCACGCAGCGGTTGTAAACCATTTCATTCAAGCCTTCACTGCTGTGAACCGTGGCCGCAACCGGGCAAACCGTTTCGCACGGAGCATTGTCACAGTGTTGACACATGATCGGCTGAAAAACAGCTTCTGCATTTTCAGCATCGCCAGTGTAATACCGGTCAATGCGGATCCAGTGCATTTCGCGACCCTGCATAATATATTTTTTTCCAACAACGTGAATATTATTTTCTGACTGACACGCGACCATACAAGCTGAACAGCCCGTACAAGAATTTAGATCAACGCTCATGCCCCATTTGTGTCCGTTGTATTGATGCCCAGACCAAATAGACCACGTGTGGTGACGATGAATATTCGCTTCTTTGTTAGCTTCATAATCTTTGTTCGTCGCAGTAACGACGATTTGACGACCCTCCATCGAATCGTGACCTTGCGTTGTCACTAGATCGTATTTACCGCCTAGTTTTTTAACTTCGACTGATAAACCCGCGAATAAAATTTCATCTTTAGTTAAAGTTGAAAGAGGGAAGGCATCTACGCCGACACCGTTACCAACTTTACCGGTATTTGTGCGACCGTAACCAATGGCTATTGCTACAACTTCATCGTGTAAACCAGGTTGAATGTGCGCCGGCACCGACAACTTTTTATCGCCCACTTTAACTTCAATTAGATCACCTTCGTGAACTTTTAAAGCTTCAGCTGTTTTGATAGAAATCGACGCGTAGTTATCCCAAACGATCTTAGTAACAGGATCTGGTAGTTCGTGTAACCACGCCAAGTTAGATAAAGAACCATCACCAATTTGAATTTTAGGATAAAGCACTAATTCAAAGTGATCAGACGAAAGAGTTTTTTTAATTGAAGCGAATGCATCACCGCGGAAAGAACGCGCCCCCGCCGTCGTTATTTCTGTACCGATCGTTCCTTTTTGTAAAAGATCGTTCCAGAAAGTTTCAAAGTCACCCGCGCCCCCGAACTTACCCGCAATCTCTTCTTTACAAAAAGCGCGTAGGTAATCATAGAAGGTTTCGTAAGTCGTTAAGCGCTTAGGACCTAAGTTCGCCATAAACGCCCAAGTCATCAAAGACAACTGAAACGAACGCGTATCGTACATCGTACGAATCAATGGTTGGTGAATTGAATATGTGCCCGTGTTGAATGAGGCATCACCCCAAGTTTCTAAAGCATGGTTATCAGCCGCGACAAAGCTAGATTTGATCGCCGTTTCATCCATACGCTCGCCCACATAAACAACCGTATTTACTTTTTTAAGCGCTTCTTCAAAACCTAAATCTTTAGATAAATTAAAGATCGGGTTTGAACGATAAATAATTAAAGTTTTAACCGAACCCGCATTCATTTTTTTAACTAACGAAACAATCTCAGCATAAGAAGACTTCATGTAGCCGGCCGGTTTTGCAACGATCGTTTTACCTTCATTACCTAAAATTGAATTTAAGAAATTTACGGCAACCTGTAACTGCAAAGAATCTTGCGTACGAGTTTGCAAACCACCCGCTACAACTAAAGATTTTCCCGCGTTTGCCCATAAATCAGAAGCTACTTTTTTGAAAGCTTCTGGGTTTATTCTAAGCATTGCGGCCGCGTTCTTAAACGGAGCTACTGCAGACTTGACTGCGTCCGATCCCGCGTAATGTCCCGCCACCATAAGTTCAGAAATTAAACCCATCACGACCGTTAATTGCTGTGAAGGTTTAATTTTGTAACGTAAGTCAGCGTTAGCTGCCGTCAATGAATAAGTTGAATCGAACGAAACCATACGAGACATTTTAGAAATATTTTTTCTTCCCGCCGCATAGGCACGAGTAAAGGCGACCGGAGTTAACCAAGCACCTAAAAAGTCTGCGTCGATCGAAACAATTACTTTAGCATCCTGAAAACGATATTGCGGTACAATCGCTTCACCGTATGACACTTTTTGACCTTCAGAAATCTCGTCGTTAGCTAAAGGCTCCCATACGACATGCTGCGATCCGAATGCTTTACCGAAATCGTCAATTACCGCTTGTGTAGCAGGAGATGCGATATTTCCTGATAAGATAAAAGTTTGACCTTTTTTAAGTTCTTCAACGACTTTTTTATCTAAATCTTCCCATGAAATTCCAACGGTTTCTTTATTCGTTTTTTTCTCGTTAAATAAATTGCGATATGGGGCTTGTAAGCGCTCCGTATCGTACAAGCCAAGTAAAGAGGCCTGCGCACGAACAGATACGGCGCCGCCGTTGCTTGCGTTTAGCTCGTTACCTTGAATGTGCACGGGACGACCTTCGCGAGATTTAACTTTTAAACTTAATCCTTCTTGGCCATCAAAAAATGTAGACGTGTAATAGTTAGAAACTCCGAGTGTTACTTCTTCAGGCTGTACAACGTAAGGTACAATTTTTTGTACCGGACGACGAATACAACCCGCCGCCGTTGTTAATGCCATTGAAGCACCCATTAATTTCAAGAACTCACGGCGAGCCCATTTGTCTGAGTCACCTTCGTTTTCTGAACCTTTACGTAAAGGTGAAGACATGAATTCAGTATCTAACGATTTTTGAAATTCAGGCGTATTATTTAATTCGTCGAAAGATCTCCAGTACGTATTGTCGCGCACGATTTCATTCGGGCGATTTGGCTGGTTCTCTTTTTGATTTTCGTGTTCGTCGTGATCATGTGATGTTGTATTCATGTGATCTCTCTCTAGTGGTGACAAGTTGTACAGTTAAGGGGAGCTTTATTTTCAGGTTGGCGATGGCAATTTATACACCAGCCCATCGATAAATCTGAAAACTGGTAAACGCGGGCCATTTTTTCGATCGGTCCGTGACAAGTTTGACAATTCACCCCGCTCTGAACGTGCGCCTGATGATTAAATTGAACGTGATCAGGAAGCATGTGAACTTTCACCCATTCAATTGATTTATTTTCCGCGTAAGCTTCGCGTAATTTTTTGATGGGCTCTTTGTCAGTCGCAACTTGCTGATGGCAATTCATACAAGTCGATAACGCCGGAACGTTTGAAGATTTTGATCTTTCAACTTGGTTATGACAGTACTGACATTGAATATTCAACTGTCCAACGTGTTGTTCGTGACTGAATGGTATCGGCTGCTCTGGCGCATAGCCGTCGTTATAACCGATGCTCGTTTTCACACGTGTTTCTGCATCTGGAGAATCCCACAGACAGCCCGAAACAAATAATGTAGAGATCAAAACAATCCCAACCAACCCTTGTTGCAAAAAATGAAGTTGCATAAACATCCTTTTTCTAACTCTTGAAGTATCAAATTTAAATGGATTCAAAGCGTAATGTCACGGAGCTTTTTGAAAAGCAAATGAGAAAGCTTGGTGACACCAAAAACATAGCTGCAATTACTTTTAGCAAAAACAAAAAAATAATTTCTCAACAGAGGCGCAATACCTCTGTTGGTTTCGCTTCTCAGACTGTTTTTGAAGAACGTTTTGCTAAATAAGCATAAGCAACAAACAACAAGTGAAGTGCAACAAAAACACCTACGTACTCGACTCCACCGGCGCCAAAACCATACGAATGAAGCCCTGCGCCAAGAACGAAATTCACTCCGTACCAAGCCATAATAACTAAACTAAAAGTTATTACACCTGAAGCGAGCATTCCAAAGTTCTTTAACCAACCCACCAATCGTGCATGCAATACGATTACGTACCCTAACAACACGATCAACGCCCAAGTTTCTTTAGGGTCCCATCCCCAGAAGCGGCCCCAAGAATAATCGGCCCAGACTCCACCCAAAATAATTCCGGGCGCTAGGAACGCAACGCCGATCTGCATCGCGCGATAAACACCTGTCGTGATCTTTTGAATTTTATCGGCGTGCTTTTGTTCGTCGATTACGTAGTAAATCATTCCTAAATCGCCCAAACCAAACGCTAATAAAAAAGCTGCGTACGAAATCGTAATTGTCATCACGTGTACGATCAGCCAGTAATTACTGCGTAGCACAGCCTCTAGCGGCTGAAGACTCGGATCTAAAATAGCCGGAGCCGAATCGGCTACGATTAATGCGAACAAACCCATCAAACTTCCGCCTAATAACATCACTTTGAAGCGGTAATTGATTTCCAAAATCACGGCGAACAAAATCGCACCCCATGACGTCCAAATAACGGTTTCGTACATATTCGAAACCGGAGGTCGCTCGGCCAAATAAACGCGAAACGCAAAACCAAGAGTATGAATCAAAAAGCCAATTCCTAGAAATATCCAAGCTAAGGCCATGCCTTTATCTTGGTTACGAATCCACAAATAAAGTAATACTAACGAGGCTAACAAATAGAATACGTACGCCCAACGAAACGGATGCACATCGTTATATCTGACTTCAGTTTTTACTTTATGGGCCGCATTGTATTTAGCTAAATCAGAACTAGCCGCAATGGCTTCAAACTGCACAACTGCACGATCTAGTTCTTCGGCAACTTTGCTTTTTTCTTCTTCAGTAGAATCGACTTTAATCGCTAAACCCAAGTGGTTAGCAACCGATTTACTAATTTCTAAAAATGCCACTTGCGCATCAGGCGGTAATTCGGCGACCGATAACCACGTGTCCTGCGTCGGCACAGGAAAAACCTTCATCAGGCGGCCAGAAGCCATCTCACGAAAGATAAAAAATTGGTTTTCTATACGCTGCAACGCCTGATAATAAGGAGTTAACTTCTCTTTTGTTTCACGCTTGTTTTGCAAGTCTTGCATCAAATTTGCAAACTTCTCGGACTCAAAAAGCTCTCTGCCGGTAAAATGTTTTTTTTCTTTCGATAAACCCAATTGCTCTAGAACCTCGTGATGTTTCACCTCGAATAAAGGTCTAGAGACCCAGCTTTCAGGCGCGAGCATCCAAGTTAAAACGACCCACTGAGCCTTTATCGAAGGCTTTTCTTCACTTTCTTTGTAAGACTTTTTTCCGTAGATCAACTCTAAAGTTTCTTCCGCGAAAGTGTCGTAAGGTTTAATGCGGCCAGCATCTTGAACTGGTAGATAGCGAATTTGATCTCCCTGTTTGGCGAAGGCAAATACGCTAAAAAAAAGTGATGCAGCTACTATTAATAATTTCATACGGCAGTTCTCCGTTTACGACGTTGATAGAATAGCCAAACTATTCCTAAGGTAAAAATAATCGAACCTAAATACTTAACGGGTCTTCCGGGATCTTTATTCACCGAAAATACGGAAGCCACGGGATTTCCCGTAACCTCGTCTTCTTGAAAGCTTGCCTGATAAATGGTGTAACCGCGATACTTCAACGGCTCATTCATTGAGATTAATTGTTGCACCGGCATTGGCCCAGCGCCCCCTGCTGGCTCGTTTCCGCTGACATTCACTAAGCTTGCGTACTCCATTGCTTTCTGCGTTCCCTGGTAGCGAATAACGTCGAACTTTTCTAAGTTTATTTTAAAACCTAAATCCATGCGGCGATTTTGATAACTAAGTAAGTAGGCGCTATTCGTGCCGAAAATTTTCAGCACATCATTTAAAACCAGCCATTTTTCGATGCCTTTATGACGAATGCGCACCGCTGACGATGTCAGCGGAGTCGGGCGCGGAAAGCGCGTCACATCGTATTCTTCGGCCGCTTTCGGTAAATAATCCAACAAACGTAGCTCAAGCCCCATCCAACCGGTTTGCACGACGTCACCGATCTTCATGACGCCCGTGCGCGTGGGTTTCAGACCCTGCTTATAATAAATCGTGTATTTCAGTTTTTCATTATCGATCGGAGTTAAAAATACCTCATTGCTACGTTCTTCGGGCTTGATTTCACGAACTGGGCCTAAGAAAACTTGAGCTGGACCTAAATTAAATTTAACTTCTTTGTCTTTTTTAGCTTGTGTGATTTGTTGAACTTGCTTGACGTTTTCGTTCATGAGTTGAAACCGCACCGAAGCGCCGGCGAGCTCGTCGTTATTAGCTTTTACTTTTGATTGCAAACGTGCGTACTTAACATATTCAAGAATTTCCACTTTATCGGGGCCCAATTCAATCACGTAAGGTTTTTCAGCGTTTGGCGGATGATTGAAATAATCAACTTCTCGATCGACAACCTTTGAATAACGATCGCCGTCGAAGGTCGCGTAGACGACTAAATCGGTTTGCGGCACCGAGATATAACTATTATTACCCGAGATTGGCACGGTGACCTGCCCGTCAATCCCGTACTCATAAGTGACATACCCACCCAAAATAATCGTGATAATACCGGCATGGACTATGATAAATGGATAGTGATTTTTTTGCCATGGCCAGCGGTCGACCACCACAACGACTAAATTATAAATGAGTAAACTCAGAGCGACCCACATCATCCAGCTATCAAAAACAATTTTTTTGGCAGCAAAAGCATCGTACTGGGCTTCAACGATCGTGCCCCAAGCGATTAAAACCGCGATAGAAACTAATATCGGAATACCAAGCTGAAACGAGCTTGAGAATCTCCAGAACTTATTAATTACTTTATTTTTAAAAATCATATTGTTTAAAACTACTTTCCTAGATTTAAATTGGGTAGCTCTGATTTAATATAGCTGACAACTTTTAAAATTTTGCTTTGAACTTGCTCATGCGTCGACTCAAGCTTCTTGGTTTTTTCATCCATGTACAGTGAACGGTTCAACTCAACTTGAATGGCGTGCTGCCCCAGTTCGGGATGACCGTACTGCTCAGTAACGCAGCCACCCATGTACGGCCAGTTGTAACCCACACGAAAACCAGCGGTTGCATAGGCCGCAATGACCAAATCACGAAATGCGGGCGCGCAACTTTTACCCAAACAATCACTGATTACGATGTCAGCGCGAAGTTGACCAGGATCTTTGTGCATGCGAGTACCTAGCGAAGGCATCGAATGAGCATCGATATGAAAAACATTTTTAAATCCAAGCTTACGAAAACTTTCGTAATAATTACGAACACTTTGGTGAAAAGGTTCGTAAATCAATTGAGTAAGCTGATCGTGTGCCAGTTGCGTGATCGGGGCATACATTAATTTAATTTCGTTCTTGGTCATGACCCAATGATAACCATCCGGGTGAGTGCCTGCTTTTTTAGGCGCACCTTCAACCGACAATTCATCAACGTCAGTTGGAACGCGATTCAAATCAACGGCGTAGCGATGCCAGTCTGTTGTCTGAAACGGGATCTGCAACTGATCTAAAACGGGTTTGTATAAAATATCGACGTAGCGATCAACATCGGCCATCAAAATTTCTTCGGGCAAAGTAGCAAGCCACGGAGTCTGGTGCGGAACTTTTTCACCCGAGTGCGGAATCGTAATAAAGAATGGAACTGTTTGACTCATTTGAATCCTCATACTGAAATAGATCTATATGAGAATCTACACAAAAACGGGCGATAAAGGTATGACAATGTTGGTCGACGGATCTTGCGTAACTAAGTTCGATCCCCGAGTCGAAGCTTATGGTTGCGTTGACGAACTTAATTCAAGTCTCGGAGTTGTGCGCAGCCATTTGTTGCACGAACCTAAGCTTAGTGAAATCGCGGCACTCCTTGAGCAGATTCAAAGTGCTTTATTTTCGGTGGGCTCTCTTTTGGCCACGGCGGAAGAAAAAGTTTTTTTCAGCTTACCACAGATCACCGAATCTCAGATCGAGCAGCTTGAAATTTGGATTGATCACTTCACAGAGCCTTTACCTGAATTAAAGAATTTTATTTTGCCAGCCGGACATTTGGCCGCCAGTTTTTTACACGTCAGTCGAACGGCTTGTCGGCGCGCAGAAAGACGTAGCAGCGAAATATTCAATACCGAAAATCATTACCAGCACGTACTTATTTACCTAAATCGCCTGAGTGATTTGCTATTTACACTCTCTCGCTGGGTTAATTTCACTATGAATCATCCCGAAACTATCTGGAAAAAAAATGACAAAGACCTCGCTTAAGCTGCGCGAAGCCACCAGCGCTGATTCTAGAAAATTAAATGACTTCTTTACCTCAATTCCTACTATGGGATCAATTGAAATTAAAATTAGCCGCGAAGTGCACTTCTTTTCTTTCTATCAACGACTGGGTCTACCTTACAAAACTTATCTTCTTGAAGACGGCGACGAGATCTTAGGAACCGCTAGTTTTCTATTACGAGATTTAAAGTTTAAAAATCGCACGATTCGTCTAGCTCAAGCCTGTGATTTAAGAATTTCTCCTAATCGCAAAGCGATCTTATCTTGGTCGACGTATTTTCACCCGCTGCTTGAAAAAGTCATTAGTGAACAAGGTTGCGACGCTTTTATGACAACGATCAACCAAACCGAATCTCAGGCGATGAATGCCTTCATTCGACCGAAACTAAAACGGCCGCACCAACCGCTCTATTCTTTAGCCCGTTCATACAATCTGGTTTCAATTCACGGTTTCTACCCGTGGGACTCGAAGCCAAATGAAAATATTTTCGTTCGACCCTATAAATCTTCAGATAAAGAAGCCTTAGTTAAATATATTAATTCAGTTTCCTTGAGCCATGATTTTTTACCGCACGAAGTACACGAGAATGTGGCTGATTTTATTAACCGCTCACTGATCTATTCGTGGAGCCAATTTTTAATAGCTTTTGACTCAGAAGATAGAATTATTGGCTGTGTGCAACCGATAAGCTCTAGTCTTTTGCAAGACTACTTACCTCAAGAATATAATGACCAAGCACACAATTTTCGTCAGTTTCTGAAAGCGGCCCAGTGGCTCCGTTTCGGACGCAGACTAACACGCCCTTTCTCGAGCACGCAAAAACAAGAGGCTCTACATTTTCGTTTGCTGCATTTCTTATCGGCCAGTCACCCTGAAGTTTTGAAAGCATTAATTTCGGCATCTTATAAAACTTCTAGGCAAAACGAATTTTTGATTTATGCCTACGAAAAAAATGATTTTAGAAAGCGACCACCTCGAGGAAGCGTGTTCGCTGAAATTCCGTATGGCCTGTACTGCATTCAGACCGAAGGCCGCGACGTTGTAGCTGAATTAAGCTTACTGAATAGTCGCCCTGCGTGGCTTGATTTCATCTGGTTCTAAATCGATTTCTTAAATAACTTCAAATACCGCATATAATCTAGAATTTTAACTCTAGATTATTTTCTTTCGCGACTACAAAATCTTTTCAAAGAATGGTTAAAATCGGCGACATTTTTTAACCATTTTGTTAAGTAGAACCCTCTAGTACTAGCGCAGCGGTAATTAAGCAGCCGGAGGAATTAACAATTGGAGAAGGTTCAAGTTAGACATACCTACTGGTTTAAGTTTTTTTTCTTAGCCACTTTTCCGATGGCTCATTATCTTATTATCAAACAGCAGCTTATCTCATTGAACGCGACAATTGATACATTCGAGCAAGTTCTTTCTGGCGTCGTGTTCGGGTTATTTGCATTGGTCATTTTGCAATTTTTTCAAATGCCCCGAGCACTTCGACTGTCGCCGCGAAAAAGTGATTTGATCGTTTTCTCGATCGCTTTTTTTATAGCCGATCTTATGGGCCGCTTTCTTTTAAGTATTTCGTTTGATTCGCCATTTTATTCGATCTGGATGATCGCTAGCCGCAGTATCGCGCTGGCGGGTTTGTGGTTTGGCGCTCAATATTTAATGGCGTCGATTCTGAAACTTTTTAAGTATCGTATCATTCTAGGGGTATTTGCCGATCCCGTCGAGTACGAGTATATCATGCGATCTATTCGGGGTTACGAGACTGAAAAAATTTTAGATATTGAGTTCAGTGATTCATCAAAAAAACAAAGGTTCGATATTGTCGCTTACTCAAAAGATTTTTTAAAAACTGAGATGCGTGAATACCACCTATTGCAATTAACCTTGCGCGGAATTCCCGTCGTTGATATTCGCGACTTGGTTGAAGAGTTTGATTCGCATATTGATCTCGATCGCAGCAACACTTCTGATATTCTGCTTTGGGCACAAAATCTACCGTTGAGCGTAAAAATGTATATTCGAATAAAGAGCTTTATTGAGCCCATCTTGGCCTCAGTCTTAATCGTGCTTTTGTCTCCAATTTTACTGGTGACTGCTATTTTAGTTAAATTATCGAGCAAGGGGCCCGTTTTATTTACGCAAAATCGCCTTGGCCAAGGCGGGAGACCCTTTACAATTTTTAAATTCCGAACGATGGGGCTAGATGCAGAAATGACCGGCATCCAATGGGCTCAGCTCAACGATCCCCGCATTACGCGCATGGGAAATATTCTTCGTAAACTTCATTTAGATGAGCTTCCGCAATTACTAAATATCGTGCGTGGCGAACTCAGTTTCGTGGGCCCCCGACCCGAGCGCCCTGAGTTTTACGAAAAATTGCGTTCCGAAATACCGCTTTTCTACATGCGTACGGCTATTCGCCCCGGAATTACGGGTTGGGCGCAAGTCTGCGCAGGCTACGCAAGCTCGATTCAAGAATCAAAGATTAAACTTTCATACGATTTGCATTACATAAAAAACATGAGCTTACGCATAGATATCATTTCTTCGGTGATGACAGTTGTACATATCCTTAATAAATTCTTTTGGGGCGAAATAGCCCTTCACCAAGAAGCCATCAGCAAAAAGCCGGCGACAAACATTTTACGCAGTTCGATTTTTATTTTTGTTATGATAACCATCTTCACGATGAGTATCTCGGCGATTGCATTCGGCAATTACTAGTGGCAACCTTGCTAGGTGCAAGGTAAAAAAATTCTCTACGTTTGGCAAAGCTCGTACCCATGGGAAATTCGGGTCGAAAAAATCACCGAGGCTTTAGTTAAAGCCGGGGCTGAAGTCAGCATTCTTTGCCGTAAAAAAACAGCGCTCAAGATCAATCCGCAAATTAAGCTTTTTGATTTAAGTCATCGACGTTTAAATGCCGCAGTTCCGTTTAGCCCGGTCTGGACGGCTGAAATAAAACAAATTATCGCATCCGAGAAAGTTGATCTGATTATCGCCCGTGATATATTGGTTTCTCCATCTGCTATCCGCGCCGCAAGCGCAATGGGGATACCCGTTCTAATGGATATGGCTGAACACTACCCGGCTGCGATGAAAGGGTGGAAGAAGTACCGACAAGGTTTGATGAACTATCTTCTTGTGCATAAATTCAACGTGGCCGAAAAAGTTGAACAATTCGCTATCAATAATATGAACGGCATCATTACTGTTTGCCTTGAACAAGAACAGCGTTTGCAAAAACTAGGAGCTCAAGCTAAAAATCTTTGCGCTGTTTACAATACACCCATTCTAGAAAATTTTCCGCAGCCTGAATTTACGAAAGCAAAAAAAATTCGTCACTTTGCGCACCACGGATTTTTAACCCCTGAGCGCGGCTTAGATACTCTGATTCGGGCATTTTCAATTTTGCGAAGTCAAGGTCACGATGTAGAGTTAACTTTGGCGGGAAACGGAGAATCCGAAAGCGAGCTACTAAAGATCGCCACCGAAACCCAAGCGCCCGTGCATTTTACCGGGCGCTATCAGTTTAGTGAATTTGCAGGAATGCTGGCAAAAATTGACGTCGGCATTTTACCATACCAACTTTCCGAATTTTTAGATCACACCGTAGCTAATAAATTATTTGATTATATGGCGGCCGGGAAACCCGTGTTGGTTTCAAATACAAAGTCACTGAAGCGAATTGTTACTGAAACTAACTCAGGGAATGTGATCGACGTTCGTAGCCCCGAACTCTTAGCCGAATCTATTTTAGCATTTATGAATTCGACCAGTGGGCGCGAAGGTCTGGCCGGCAGGATCGCCGTTGAGCAAAAATACAATTGGGCGCACGATGAAAAGGTGCTGATTACATTCGTTGAAGGTTACCTTTGAAAATACTGCAGATACTACCGTATCGATTCTGGGGCGGTCCCGAAATTCAAACGTTTCAACTGACGGCTCAGCTTGCAAAAGATTCGACTATTCATACAGAGCTGCTTCTTTACACAAGCGGTTCGACCACAACTGAAGATTTACGGCTGGTTCATGAAAAAGCGGCCCACTACCATTTGAAACTCACATTACGACCTTCGCCTTCTATATTTCGTTTTTTTAGCGAGCGAAAATTTATAGCGAGATATATTAAACAAGAGCGTATCGATCTAGCAGTTGGTTCTGGCTACATAGCTGATTTATTGCTAGTTAAGCAAAAAATTCGAAAAATCGCTGTGGTGCATGGCTGGACAGGGCAAAATTTAAAAGTTCGCTTTTACGAACGACTTGATCGCTTCGCGATTTATTCATTCGATATGATCGCTTGTGTTTCAATGGCGCAGCAAAAACAATTACAACATATGGGTTTAGAATCGCGGTTGCTTTCAAACGCTATTGACCTAGATTCGAACTTAAAAAACCGCGTCGATCGCGCCACCGTTCTGAAACTAATTCACGTCAGCGAACCGGCTGTACTTATTTTAAGTGTGGGCCGCCTTAGTTACGAAAAAGGCCACTTGTTTGCGCTTAAAGCTTTTCAAAAAATTTCTTACGAAAAGAATAATGTGCACTGGGTCTTCATCGGCGAAGGGCCAGAAGAAAAAAAACTCAGCGAATTTTGCAAAAAGTCATCGCTAAAAAACCATGTTCATTTTCTGGGAAAACAAGAGCAAGCTAGACGCTTTTTTGCTGCCTTCGATCTTTTCATACTACCTTCATATCGTGAAGGCCTGCCGGTTGTATTACTAGAAGCTTTTGCTGAAAGCGTTCCGGTCATAGCTACGGACGTCGGCGGGAATTCCGAATTAATTATTAATCAAAAGACGGGTTTACTGGTTAAATCAAAAGATGTTAATCATATGGCAAACCAGCTAACCTGGGCTATTGCAAATCGCGCCGACTTAGCCGCGTTCAGTTCTGATGCGTACACACACCTTCAAGAAAATTTCAGCTTAGCAAAGCAAAGTGAGCAATGGCAGGAAATCATACGATATGCACTTTCAAAGTAGCTTCGCTTTTTTAATACTTTCTATTTCAATTTTGGCTCAGTCACAGTCTTTAACCTTAGTTGACTATGCGAAGCCGAATGCCGTCTTTAATATTGTCGAAGACACCAAGACCGAAGCGCCTCAGAAAAATCAATTTGTCTGGAATCGCAGCTACATTGGTTTAAAAAAAGAAATCGACGCAAGCTCGTTCGATTCACTTATAATTTCTTTGGTAAACCCTCAAAGCAATGCAATTAATCTTAATTTAGAAATTAAAGATACTGAGTCGAAAGATTATTGGTCGCGGGTTAATTATTATGTATCGGTTGCCCCGGGTGCCTCAGAAATTAGGATACCGCTAAAATTAAGAGTCGGCGATAATTCGCGACCCGGCCGCCCACTTAATACAGCCAAAATTACTTCAATTATTTTAGCTCGCGCTGATAATGCTGAAAGATCGGTTCAGTTGATTGTCAAAAGTATGATCGTCAAAAAAGAAATCAGTATTGTTCCAGAAGGTATTTACGCCTTTGATTTCGGTGGCGACGAAACACCCGTTTTTCCGGGATTCGCAGCGGTAACCGCGCAAACCAAATACACCAAAGAGCAGTCTTATGGACTAATCGATGCAGAAATCTGGCAACCATACCCGCACGCAAACGACGCTTTACAGCCAGATTCGCTTTACCGAGATGCGCTGTTTATTCCGCGTGGTACGTTTCAGGTTGATGTACCAAACGGTGAATATGAATCCATACTTAATCTTGATTTTGCTTCAGGATATTGGGGAGAGTTTCCGCTGTTTAAAAAACGAATCGTATTTGCGCAAGAACGCGAAGTGATTCGTTTAACTTTAGATCGCAATCAAGCCGCCGACCGGTATTTTCAATTTGCCGAAATCTCGGATCATTCAGGGGATTCTTTTTTTGAAAAATATTATGATCCGATTTTTAAAGAGCACAGATTTTTGACGACCGTTAAAAACGGTCAGCTCAAGCTGCGTTTCGAGGGCGACAACTGTGCTGAAAACGCTTGCTTCGGAATGGCGGTCAACAGTCTAATTCTAATTCCGAAAAATTTAAAAAAGCAGGGCGATGATTTTTTAGTCAAATTAAAAACGGCCAGGTCACTTGAGTTCTCGCAGAAATTTACTTTTCTTCCGCCCGCGTCTCATTCTATTAAAGCCGCTGAGGTCAAGGAGCTTACCTATTTCGCCTGGCCTGTGGGCATGGAAATGCCCGAAAAGTTAAGTGCTGATTTAATTAAACAAAAAGATCTAAGCGTAACAATGCTAAAAGGTCAGCGCACTAGTTTAAGTTTCGGTGTGATCGGACCAGAGCCCACTATTTTACAAATGATTAAAATAAAACCTCGATTAGGCGAACCCTCTTTAAAAACCTGGCCCGTCGCACGGCGTATGACCCGAACTTTACCCGCGAGTCATATTTTTACCGTGGCCGAGCGCTACCTGCTCGAGAAAAACATTGTTCAACTGCGCAAAGATGAAAGCAGTCGTATCTGGATCGAAATTGATTCCGAAAATACAGCTGCTGGTCAATACAACCAAATCATTTCGATCAGCCACAAGAATAAAGAGATTAAAATTCCGATTAGTATTAAAGTTTTAGATCTAGTACTACCCGCGGTCGATTTTCCGGTGGGGCCATTTAATTCAAGTATTCAAGAAGCTTGGTGGTTTGAAAACCCGTATCGCGAAGATCTTTTACAAAAAAAGAGCTTTGAAAAAATGCAAGAAACCGGCCTAACAACTGCTAGCTTTTTTGCACGTCTTGACATCGATTGGGAAAAACGACCGCTCGACATTCGCAATATCGATCGTATCACACGCTTTATGCAGATGGCGCAAATGCATGGCTTTTTATCTTTAACCGCTTACAACTCAGTTTTAGCTTATCAAGATTTGTGTCGAGGACAGTTCTCAGATAACGATTTGAAACGAATGGCCGATAGGTTAAATCAAGAATCTGTCAAACAAAAGTGGCTACCGCTTAACATTGTTATTTGTGATGAGCCCGTAGGTGAAGAACTGCCGGGGGCGTTACGCCGTACCCGACTTTTACAAAGTTTTAATACCCCAAAGGTTCAGTTCGGGACTGCGTTTTCGTATGACGGCAAAGATGAAGAATTTAAAACTCTTTACAACGATTCTAAGTTACCTTTCTTAGGTTTATTTTCGTACGAAAAATTAGTAACCGATCAAAAGAAATGGTATTTTTATAATTCAGCGAATCGAGCCAGTTTTGGTTTTGGCTTGTTTAAGCTGCGCGAAACCACAAACCTGCAGGGCCGCATTGCATGGAATTGGAATCAGAACGCGGGTAATCCGTACTTTCCCTTGGATGCGCGCGAAGATGATGTCAACTGGTGCAATAGCCTGCGTAGCGGTGACTTACAGTGCGCAGTTTTCTTCAAACGACATATTTTAGAGGGGCTTAACGATTACCGCCTAGCCCGACTTTTACAAAAAACGAAGTTCGCGAATTTAGTTTTGCAAAAAGAAGCCAACCAGTTGTTAAAAGAAATTAAAGCCAACGCCAACGTTTCAACTGAAGTAAGCCCTGGTGATGAAAAAAATTATTATGTTAACGAAGATCGCTGGAGAAATCAGATTTTTTCTTTGTTTTCTAGAATGCTTGATGACACAAGCGTAAAGGCAAAAAGCAAATAAGGAAACAATAAATACGTGTGCGAAAGAAAGCTCATCGCCACCCCGTAACTCAGTAATGAAAATAAATATTCAGGGTGTTCTTTTGCAATGGTATACGCACGTTTTAATGAAAGTGCGTATAGTCCGAAAAATAGCAAAAAACCAAAAAAACCGGCTTCAGCTAAAACTAAAAACCAGCTTGAGTGCGCCGTACGTTTACCCGACTCAAACGAATCTGGGTCAGTTAAATAGTTTTCATATTGGTTCGGATAATCATTAAAGCCAACGCCTGTTAACGGATGTCGCACGACCATATTAACTGCCGTCTTCCAGTAAATAAGTCGACTAGCGCCCGATTGCTTTAAATCATCAGCCTCGCGCTTTAAAAGCTTTTGGGCTGGAAAGTACATCATCGCAAAACACACCGCTAGCAAGATAGCTCGTTTCTTGTTAGTCGTGCTAAAAATCACAAAGCTGATAAAAAACATAAGTAGCGCCAAGATAGATCCGCGTGACTGCGCCAAATAAATAATTGCTAGCGCAACGCCTAAGTACATAAGCGCAAAAACCCAAGCTAAGGTCGACGCACGACGATCCCAAAATGGTTTAAGCGCAAACGGCATGGCTAGAATCGTAAATGCGGTGATGTCGTTTGGGTCCCCAAGTAAGCCAACGTAGGTCAATCTTCCCGTAACATCCGTTTGTGCGAAAAAAACGCTGTAGGCGATAGCCAGTAAAGTTACGCCTACAGCCGCCCCGACTAAGACATTTTTAAGAACTTTAATATCGTCTTTATTTTCAACTAAGTTCACGACCATAAAGAAAACGATCGCCCCGCGCGCAACAGTTTCCAAATAAAACATTTGCGATAATCCGGGGTCGGAAGCTTGCGTCGTGGTGAAGAATAACCAGACTGCGTACACAATTAATACCGTACATTCGACCGACCAGAAAATTCGTAAACGCTTTTCGCGTAAGATACGTATCGCAAACATAGCCGTGACCACAATGGCCGCCGCTCGTGGCAAAACTTCGATTAATGCATCAGCTTTTGAAATTTCCCAGGGACGAACTAATAATAACGCCGTTAAGAAACTAAGGCCGCTCATCGTACCTAAAGCCGAAATCGAAAAACCAAGGGAAACCGCGATGGCTAAAGTCCACCACTCAATGGGCCAGTTGGTAAAAAAGAGGCCAATTAAAATAATGAAAATAGCGACGCCCAAGAAAATCTGCGCAATACGTGTTTTAGGATTTGGCGAGATAGTTTCGGGTTTAGCTAACCAAACCTCTGCTTGGATGAACGCAACCCAAAGCATAAGTAAAAAGAAAATCAGGGCGGTCACCTGCCCCATTTGCTCAGTAATAATCTGAATCGGTGTTGTTAACATCTAAACCTGGTCGATAGTTGACTGACGATTCGTAATCGTCGCCGCAGGCGCTACATCGTCTAGAAAGTCAGCCTTAATTCGCGGATTCAAATGCGACTGCCCCGCCGCCTCGGTCGCTGCTAATTCCATCTGGTTTTTTACCGTTAGGTAAAGCGCAGAGGCGATTAACGAAGTCAGTAAACCCCAAAATAAAACTAATTTCATTTTCGGATTGATAGGCTCAAGCGGAATAATCGGCTGCTGTTTAATTAAAATTAGATTCTGTGAATCACTTGATTCATAGTCGATTACGATATTTAAAATATCAACGCGTTTTAAAAGATCAGCATAGCGCTCAGCTTCTAGTAAGCTTGAGCTACTAAGCCCTTGCACTTCTTTACGCTCGGCCAGAGAAGGCTTTAGGGGCGCTGTCGCCTGCGTTACGGCCTCAGTGGCTGACAGATTGTGCGAAGCTAACCAGTTAAGAATTAATTTTTCGCGAGCTTTGTACTTCACCATCGTGGGATGTTCGAGCGTATAACGCGATCCTAGTGAAGAAATTAAACCACGCACTTGCTGCAATTCATTTTGCAAAGATTCGGGACGCGAAGCCGAAAAAGTGTCGCCGGAACGATTAACGCTTAAACCTAGCGAGTCAATTTTCGCTAATAGATTATTTCGCAAATCTGTTAGTTTATTTGAACGTTCTTTACTTAGATGATTGATGATCGCATTTTGGGTTTCAACAGCTACATTTAAAGTTGTCTCAGTCGTCGGCCCGATAAAACCGACTTGAAAAGAAGTTAAATCTAACGAAAGAATCTCGAACTGTGCTTTGAGCTTTTGCATATTGGCTTCGTATTTTTTTGCATCGCCTTCGGCACCTTCAAATAATTTGTAATCAGCGCGAATTTTCTCTAAGTAGTCACGATTGATGGTGCTGGTCAATAAACCCTCGCGAAGAGTTCGCATCTCGCCCGGGTCTTGCACAGCCGGAATAATATCTTCAACCGCTGGTTGCTGAAAGTAACGAGTCGGAATCGTCACAATTGTGAAAGCCTTGTACTTTGTGGCGACAAAGAGCTTCGTCAATATAAAGAAACCGCCAGTGATGACCACAATGATTCCCGCTAAGGTTAATAAGTTAGCCTTCACGAATTTTAAAAACTGAACGATGTCGGCATACGTTTTATTCACAGTGTCCCCTTTAGAAAACAATAAATATAAGTAAAATAGCAGATAAAATTGAAGCTAACCCAGCCCCTGTCGACACTTTACGTTCGAACTTAGTGGCTTTATCAGATGCTACAATGATTAAATCACCCGGCAATAGTAAAGGCTGACGACCTTCTTCTAAAGAATCTAGCTCAGCAATGACGCGGTTGTTGCTTTGACCGCGAACAATTCGAATATCTGTTAAACTTGCCGCCGCCGTGGGGCCACCCGCTAACTTTAAGTAATAATAAATATCGGCGCCGGGCTTGTAGCTAATGTCTCCGGGGCGAACAATTTCACCCATCAACTGAATTGTATTCAATGCTTGCGCTGTCGCCGGATTAGTCGGGGCATCGACCTGAAAAACTAGCTTATCCCCGCCATCGATCACAAAATTTCCGCTTAAACTTCCGCTTTTAAAGTAGTCTGCTAAAGGCAGTGCGAATTCAGTTTTATCTTTCTTTTCGACACGTAAATACCGAGGCTCGTATTCTTTACGATCACGATCAATTTTTAAGCCACCCGCACGGCGAATTAGAGATTCTAAACTTTCGTTTGCGGCCATCACCAGACGGCCGGGTTTTTCGACTAAACCACGCACTTCAACTAGGTATTCACGTTTAGCTAAATTAACCGAAAAAGCCGATTGAGTTTGAAAGAACTTTTGATAAGCCGAAGCCATACGACTTTTTACGTCAGACGCTCGTAATTTTTCAGTATTAATTTTTACATTATACGGAAGCTTTAAAGTACCATCGAAATCAACCCGAAACAGTCCGTTTAAAGTACGATCTTCTAAGTTACTCATTTCAAATAAAAAGCCTGGTTCAACCATGGGGTCAGCTTCGTTTTTATTAAATTTTGGTGCGGGTATATTTTGACCAGACGATTCGCTAGCGACTGAAGTCAATCCATCGAGCGAATACGGAAACTCTGCACGCTCTTTTTTTGAAGCACAACCAGAGAAAACTAAAATCGCGAGAGTTAATAGCAAGAATGTGAAATTGTGAGTTTTACAGAAGTTATTCATATCTGTAAGGTATATCGCAATCTTGCAGACAAAATAATAGAAATCCTCTAAATTGAAATTATGTCAAAGTCTAGATTGAAGGTTGGTTTTCTATGCGGATATGCGCCCATTAAGCAATGGCAACTGCTGTGTATTGAAGAGCTCAGCCGTGTCGAACAAGTTGATATACACCTGCTATGGTGCGGGGTTCCCGCAACGAACAACGAAACCGTCCTAGAATCAGAAAAACGTAAGTTTTTAAATCGCCTCAAAAAATACGTCCTGGGATCGCGCAGATTATGGAATGTTTACTATTACTTGTTTATTCGAAATAAGATCAGTCATTTTAGGCCCATTCTAGATGAAACTATTTTGAAAAAAATTCCATCAATGAATTTTCATTTACGCAAACAGGGCGCGTTTAAATATGCATTTACCTCCGATTCATTAGCCAAAGTCGCGGGCGAAGGGTTTGATGTACTTATCAATTTAGAGCTAGGTTTCCTGACGGGTGATATTTTGAATACACCCAAGCACGGTGTCTGGTCTTTTCACCACGGAAACGAAGAACACTACCGCGGATTGCCGCCGGCTTTTTGGGAGATATACAACAATGATCCCGTTTGCGGCTTGGTATTGCAACGACTGACCGAAGAATTAGATGCTGGTTATATTCTTGAAAAAGGTTTTGTTCCAAGCCATCTACGCTCGTACCGGCGCAGTTTAGAAATGCTATTTTCGGTGGGTCACCAGTGGCCCGCTAAGATTTGTCGACAATTATTGACCACTGATTTTTCAACCTTACAAACAAAATCGACTACGCGCGCGAAAGTTTACCGCGCTCCTTCGAACAAACAGATCATTTATTTCATCGCTAAACTTTTTGGCCGAAACTTTAAATATTTATTTACTTCGTTTTTTTTCGCCGAGCGCTGGCGAATAGGAGTCATTCAAAAACCGCTGCAGTACTTTGTCGATCACGACACTCAAGATTTAGATCCGCATTGGTTACCAATGGCAAAAAAAACAATTTTTATGGCCGATCCGTTCGGATTTGAATCGGCCGAAGGCTCACGGATTATATTTGAAAGCTTCGATTATAAAACACGGCTTGGCACTATCGGCACGACGCGCTTTGATCCCAAGACAAAAAAATTCGACTCGTCAAAAATTGAAATCTCAAAACCTTATCATTTGTCATACCCTTTCGTTTTTAAATATTTAAGTAAGACTTACTGTCTAGTCGAGACTTACACCCAAAACAAACTCAATTATTTTCAGCTACAGGCCGACGGCAGTTGGTTACCCTATAAAGAAGTTTTGTCCGAAAAATTACGAAATGATAATACTCTTTTTGAACACGAGGGCCTTTGGTACCTTTTTTATACCAAGGGTGAAATGGGTGCGAATTTAAATTTAAACATAGCTTATGCTTCAAGCCCGTTCGGACCATTTACTGAACATTTATTAAATCCAATTAAAATTGATATTCGTTCGGCTCGTGCCGCGGGAGCTTTATTTTACAAAGACGGGCTCATATACCGCCCATCGCAAAATTCAGTCTTAAGTTATGGCTCAAGCATTAGCTTGCACCAGATATTAAAACTTTCGCCCACAGAATACCGCGAGACTTTCGTTAATAAAATCAAGCCAGCCGCCCACTGGGGAGGCTTCCAGGGGCTGCATACCCTATCATACTTGGATCAGAATCACACTTTGATCGATTGCCAAAAACCCGAGTGGATCTGGACAAATGTATTTCAGACTTTCGGAAACTTAGCTCGGCGATTTATCCGCCGCAATCGTAAATCTATCTGAGCGTTAGCTTAGTTTCTCGTTTTTATTTACACGAACAGGTCCCGAACCTTGAAAAATAATTTCAAGGTCTGGCTTTAAAGATTCGAATTCAAAATGCGAAATAAAAATTAGCGTGAAGCGGTCACGTACTTTAAATAAATTAGTTAAAATACGGTGGCGCGTTTCTTGATCGACGTTTGATAACGCTTCATCTAAAAATAAGGCCTTTGGATTACGTAAAATAGCTCTGGCTAGCGAAATTCTTTGTTTCTGCCCCGTAGATAAACCCTGCCCTTGTTCGGTTATTTTAAAATTCAAACCACCCACTACATTTTCTAAAAAACTGCAGTCTGCAATTTTTAAGGCTTCGTGAATTGCTTCGTCGGTCACACTTTCATGGTTTGCGTACAATAAATTCTCACGAACAGTTCCTTCAATTACGAAAGGCTCGGGGCCTGCATAGCCAACAGAGGTCATTAAATAGGGCTTAGCTTCGTTCATGCCTTTAGCTACTGCATTTTTTTCGAAAACGCGAAGGCTTTCCCCTGCGTTCAACTGCGAAAGCATAAGCCCAATCAGAGTGGTTTTACCTGACCCTGATGGCCCTTTAATTAAGACAATTGAGCTGGGCTCTATTTCGAAGCTTAAGTTGACTAAAACTTTCTCTTGCTGATCATAAGCAAAGTTCAAGTTGACTGCTTTCCAACCAATAGGATCCTTGAACTTTTTAGGCAAAGGCTTGCCTTCGATCATTTGAAGATTTTGCTGATCGCGATACACAGAAAAATAATTTCGGTGCCAAGCAAACAATTCGTTTATTTGCGGCCTATAATGAACAACTTGGCCTGCATTCAAATAAATAAATGATAGGTTTTGAACCCAGCGAAAAAATAAATACAAAAATGAAACTAAAATACCGGCTTCGACGGCAAAGTAATTCTGCCCGATGTATACCGTTAAACAGATAATCAAAACCCCTACAAACTGCGGCAGCGCGAACTTAAAAGCACCTAATTTATAGATCAGCGTATGACTTTTAGAATAGACGGCTAAACTTTGCTTCGATTTTTCGACTTCTTCTTTTTCGGCACCGTAAATCCGAATTAAAAAGATATTTTTTAAACCGACCAGTAACCGGCGATTGGCCTGTTCCCAGGAGTCTGCAAACTTTGATGATTCATTACGAATACGTGCATTAAAAAAGTAAATAGGCATCAAGAAAACACCCATTAAACAAAAAGCCACCAACGATAAAACCGGTGAAAGAAAAAATAAAGCACACGTAATCAACACAGATGTACAACCATAGATAATAATGTACTGCACGCCATTAATTAGACTGGAAGAAAGTGTAACTCTCTCGGTGTACAAAGTTGATACGTACGGCGTGTTAACCGTCGCCGACGAAAAAGACCATTCAACTAAGCGCTGACGTTGTCTAAAACCGAATGCATTATACGTGGCATTTGGAACATACACTTGAAAAAAATAAAGAATCGATCGTAGTGCCGCAAGGGCTACGATGAAAATGAGCACAGCCTTTAAACTTTGGACAGGAATCCATGCTGGTAGCTTGATAAAGTTTTCTTTCATCAAGCCGAGTGCTAGTAAAAAAGCCTGAATTCCGTAAGCAATGGCCAGTTCTACGGCTGATACGCTAATGCCGGCAATAATACCCGTAAACATCCAACGAATGACTTGGGGGCCTAGAAAATCTTTAATCTCTTTACGTGTCGCTTGATCAACCATTAAGAAAAATCTTTCGTTGTTAAATACCAATTTACCGTTTGTTTAAGCCCGGCTTCTACGCTCATCGTGGGCGCAAATCCTAACTGCCTGACGGCTTTATCAACTGAAGCTTTCGAATGCTTTACATCACCGGCACGAACTTCTGAATAGATAACTTCAGGCTGCTCTGAAAGTTCTGGTCGCACCGAAGAAACGATCGTTTTTATATAATTTAACAACTCGTGTAACGAAGTCGATTGACCTAAGCCAACGTTAAAAACTTCACCAAAAATTGAATTTTCTTTACTGACTGCCGCTAGCAAATTCATTTGAACGATTTGACTGACATGGCAGAAATCACGCGTCTGCAAACCGTCTCCAAAGATTTTAATGGGCGCTTGGTTTTTTAAGGCTTGAACCCAGGCTGGTATCACAGACGCATAAGACCCCTTCGGATCTTGTCTAGAACCAAATACATTAAAGTAACGAAAGCCGACGCATTTTAAACCGTAACTTTTAAAAAAACTGGTCGCATAAAGTTCATTTGCCATTTTACTGGCCGCGTAAGGCGAAAGTACGCACGCATTCATTTTTTCGTGCTTCGGTAAACTGGGCTCATCACCGTAGATCGCGGCTGATGAGGCGTACATAAATCTTTGTACATTGTTCGAAAGACTGGCGCGCAACATATTAAGAGTTCCGCCTGCGTTAATCTGGTGACAGGTTTCTGGATCAGCGACCGAAGCTGGAACGGAACCCATCGCCGCATGGTGTAGTACAAATTGAATATTTTCAGTCGCCTTCAAGCAGGTTTCATAATCGCAAATATCACCGCGAATCAGTTCGAAATTCTTCCAGACGCTTGCGCCAAGAGAAGCTTCAAGATTTTCTAAATGAAGCTGTTTGCCTGAACTAAAGTTATCTAGCACTCGTACCTTTTGGCCCATCAGTAAAAGAGTCTCAACTATATGTGATCCGATAAACCCAGCGCCGCCGGTCACAAGCCAACTTCTTGATCGTGTTAAAAGATCATCTTGTAACTGCGGGGGCAGAAAAGCGACGTTGCTATTTATTTTAATCTGTTCAGTCATGGGTAATTACTTCGGATTCAATTCAAGATAAAAATATTGACCTGTTCTTAAACTTTGCGCGTAGCCGATCCATTTAGGTACATCATTTACGTAACGGTAGACGTAAGTTATTTTTAATAACCCAAAACGATCGGCCGTATACGTCGTGATAACACCTAAGCTTCTAAAGTAATAAGCCGCGGGAAAATCATACATGATGCTTAACGAAATGTTCTCGCGCATCGTTGCCTTAAAAGAATTTTCTGAATACCGATTCATTATCAAATTGAAATTGAAGTTTTCTGGCAAAATGCGATCAGCGTTTTTTACAGCTGCGGTCGTTACCCGACCTGTGTAATATCCTTCGATATCATCAATTGCAATTAATGGCGTGGGCATTGCTAGCTGATAAAGTTGATCGGGCGAAACGATAAGCTGGCCGGTCAACTGCACTTCAATTTGCGCACGTGGGGTGCGAATAACTCCTGAAAAAGTATTCTTCGCTTTATCAAAAACAAGGTTCATTGAACCCGGAGCAATCGGAACATCTAGGGGGCCGGTCTCGGCATAAATATTTTTTTCATCAATAATTTTAACTTCGTTAAACTCAAAAATAGGATTTTCAATTTCTGAATTAATAAACGCGGCTTGAACACCGCGCACTTGATCACCCAAGATCAATGAAAATTTATTCATTTTTGGGCATACAGAGGCATCAACTGCTTTACAAGAAACCTGGATATCGTAAACACCTTCCATGTAAGGAGCCAGACGAAGAAGCTGAAGCCCCGCAGAAGTACCGATGTTGCGTGCAAAATTCGCAACGTAGTCTTCATCTTGTAAAGTCTCGGATGCCGTCACCGCGAACTTCATGAAGGTCATCAATTCTCTTAATTCAGCAGCCGTAGTCAAAATCTGGCGCTTAAGCTGAGCATCCCAGTATAACAAAGCTTGATAACGGTGCGAAGACGCTGAAACACCCGCGAACAGGGAATACCAGCGGCCGTATGTTGAACCAGCCAGTGGACCTTGCAAAATGGCCGAGTCGAGCGAGCGGTTCAAAAGATTCATTGCCAATTCAGGAACAAAATCTTCATCGCTATCAAGTTCCACTGATAGTTTGTAAGCCTCAACACTGAATTCAATAAGGTTAGAAAGTGTTGTTTGATCACGAGAGGCCTTGTATTTTGCAGACAGATTTGCGTAAAAATTTGCCCGCTGTTCGCGGGAGCTCGCGCGAAGTTCAATTATTTTATCGCTAATATTGCAAACCGGTACCTGGCACATGGGTGCCGCTTGCGATGTTGAAACAAAAATTAAAGAGGTGATGAAAAGTGCGGCGGAAGCTAAGCGAAGTAAATTTGATTTCATTTTTGAAATTTCCTGTGCTTTGTGTATTGAGTGATACATGGATTTAGCACGGAAAAGACAACCGAATCAAGCATACTAATTTGACGTAAGGACCTTTAGGTAAGATGATATTTCTATGTTGCAGCAAAACCCGGTTATTTCAGTTATCATGCCCGTTTATAATTCTGAAAAAACGCTTGAACAGGCCGTTCGCTCGGTACTCAAGCAAACATTCGGACAATTTGAACTGATTGCTGTGGAAGATGGCTCGTCGGATGGCTCGTGGCCGCTTTTACAAAAACTTGCATCTGAAGATTCTCGCATTAGGGCATTTAAAAACGAACACAACTTAGGCCTTATGAAAACCTTAAATCGAGCCATCGCCTTGGCGCAAACCGATTTGTTAGCTCGCCTTGATTCTGATGATGAAATGCGCGCGACTCGCCTAGAAAAGCAAAAAAAATTCTTAGAGCAAAATCAAAACGTGGCTGTCGTCGGCTCTTGGTACACTTTTATGGGGCGAAATGAATCGTACGATAAATTATACAGACTTCCGGTCACATCTGCCGAAATTGAAAGTCAGCTGCTACTTGATAATCCGATCTGCCATTCCTCAGTGATGGTTCGTAAACCCGCGTTACTTGAAGTCGGCGGTTACCGCAATGAATTTAGAAATTCGGAAGATTACGATCTATGGTTAAGATTATCTAAATTGCATAAATTAGCAAACATCGCCGAGCCCCTCATTAGAGTGCGCTTGTCTTTAGCAGGAAACAGCATAGCGCACCGAGATCAAATGCGAGTATTTCATGATTTAGCAAAAGCATCTTACCTTTGGCCCGACAAAACCTTGACTGAATTAAGAACAGAAATTGAGGCCAAGCGACAACCTTCAAACGATCAAATTTACTTAAAAAACTTTTATTGGGAATTAACGAAAAGTATGATCGCTTTGGGGCTTTACGGGGATGCGCTTAAAGCATTTAAACTTTTTTTAAAAGCGGTCATTCACGTATGATCCAAATTGACGTATTGATACCCGCCTGCAACGAAGAACTTTTTATTCAAGAAACTTTGATCTCACTGCAACAGGCTTTAGAACGCGCATCAAAAAAATTTTCTTTTTCGTTTAATTTAATTGTTGGATGCAATGGCTGTCAGGATAGAACGGCCGAGCTTGCAAAGCCCTTAGCAGACCAGGTCTACGATTGGCCCGCGCTTGGTAAATGGGACACTTTAAAAAAATTAAGTTTAGCTAGTACCGCTGACTATTTAATATTTGTGGACGCCGGCGCCTCATGGCACCCTGAATTATTCGGTGAAAATATCTGGCGCTACTTAACGAATGAAAATTCTTTAGGCGTGGCCATTAGCTACAATCCGGGCAATTTAGGAATCATCGAAAAAACCTACTGGAATATTGAATCTGCATTTAAAAAAATTGAATTGTATATGGGCGGCCTAGTCGCCGTTTCGGGGGTCAGTGTTTTCTATAAGGCTAGCGCAGTTAAAAATGCATTTCTTTTTTTAGACGAAAAATTCCCACAATTGAACTGGTTAAACGATGATGTTGTACTTCCACTAACGATGCGTTTTTTAGCTCCTGATAAAATAATTTACCTTTCGGTAACACCCCTCGAACTGAAAGGCGCCGTACAAGATTTAGGTCTTGCTAAAGCATCATCCGAATGGGCGCGCCGACAGCGAATGATGCGTGGAAATATTCAGTGGATTCAGAACTTAGTGCCCTTATTTTTTAACGAAGCCTATTCTTCGCCTGCCCGACAAAAAGTTTTCTTTATTCTAATGCGTCGATTGCTGAAAGTTTTTTGGGCGTATTTCGTCGTTTTTTTTGCAGCGGTTGTAACGATTCATGCCTTTGATATGACGCTGTTTACGATCCTTTTAGGATTTTTAGCACTAGGCTCTCTGTATAAACCTAAAACGATCAAAAAGTTAATTTACGCTTTTACCGCAAGCTTAATGGCTCCGATTGATTTATTTTTATGGAAAAGTGATTCAAAATCGAGTTGGAACTAAAGGCTTTTTACAACTTTCGCCGGAACTCCAGCTAAAACAGAATTCGCCGGATAAGAACCTTTGAGTACAACCGAATGCGCCGCTATTACACAGTTATCACCAATGTTCGCACCTTTTAGGATTGAAGTGTTGGCGCCAATCCAAACGTTATTGCCGATCAGTATATTTTCTGATGGCGGAGTCCACTGTTTAAGTTCATTTCGCCAAATTTCTAAATCAGCCGCGTGCGAATCAGAGGCCTTTCCAAACGAGGGTAAAAACTGACGCGTGATAAGCTCAAGTTGTTTTTTTCGAAGTTCTGCAGCAACGGGATGAGGGTCGTAATCTTGAATGAAGACATTCCACGAGGTGACGACGTGTGAACCAATCGAAATTTTTGCACGTGAAAAAATCTGTGCTCGACCAATCACAGAGTGCGATCCAATCTCGATCTGCCCAAAGCCGTAAGCTTCAATTTTTGCGTCTTCGTAAACGACTGAGTTTTGGCCGATACTGATTTTTGCATTCGGATGTTCGGCCATAAGAACGGTGACACCCTGAATTCGTGCGTTTTCGGCTAAAAAAATATTTCTATTTCTAAATCCAGGTAGTCTCAAAAGAAAGTGCGTTAGTATAAAATAAAAACGACCGCGCAACGTCGAATAAATATGCGCCGGGCGCATCAGAAGCTTTGAAAATTGGTTAAAGTAATGAGCCTTCATAGACAAGAGCAACTTATCACAATATGCTTAAATTATGTCGGAAATTAGTAAGAAAGTTCTTGTTCTTATGCAGTATCTATCCCCGGGCGGGATCGAATGGATGGTCGCCCATTTAACCGACGGGCTTAATTCAAACCAAGTTTGGCAGCCATTGGTTTTCGTATACGACCACAATGGCATCGAACCGATCGATTCATTCTTCGTCAGTAAAAAAATCTCGTTTCAGCGCGTGCAGAAAAACCCAGGTTTTTCATTTTTGCTAGTCGTGAAAGTTTTTCAATTAGTCCGTAAACAAAAAGTTTCAGTTATTCATGTGCACCATTTGGGCGCGCTGATGATTGGCGTTTTTGTTAAATTACTCACTTTAAATAAACTTAAAATTGTCTACACACAGCACAGTTTTATTCACCTATCAAAATACCCTCGCTATCGCTTATTCGAAAAGTTATTTACCTACTTTGCCAACGAATTAACCGTGGTTTCAGAACAAGTTAAAAATGAATTCTTATCATTACATATTTCAAATCGTGAATCTGATCTTATTCCGAATGGTAGTGCATTTCCAAAAAGTGTGCTTGACGAGTTGGCGCAGATCAAAAATCAACGCCAAAGTTTATTAGCGGATGAAGGAATAACTCAGGTCGACGCCGCAGAAAATTGGATTCTTTACCTAGGGCGAATACACTCGGGTAAAGGCCAAGATCAAGCTCTTCGAGTTTGGAATGCACTTCGGCCAGAAGTTCGCCAATCGAGCCAGCTTATTTTTGTTGGCCCAGCACCGGACTTTGAATTTTTAGCATCTCTGCGACTAGCGGTTTCGCGCTCTGCAGATAGCGAACGAATTTTTATTATCGGAGCCACATTACAAGCTAGTCGCTGGATGCAACTTTCGCATGTTTTTATGTCTTCGTCTGAAAGCGAAGGTTGGCCTATGGCCATACTAGAAGCTCTCGGTGCAGGCACTCCGGCGCTACTTTCAAATATTCAGGGTCACCAAATGTACCGCAACTGGGCCAGCTTCTATGATTTAAGCCAGCCCGCTGAAGGAGCTCTTAAACTAGAGGCTTTACTCGAATTACAAAGCTCTACCGAAAAGTTTACATCCTTTCGCCGCGATTTTTGGGCGAACACCCATGACCTAAGGCAACAGTTTTCAATCGAAAAGATGGTTAAAAACTACGAGCGCATTTACGAACAATAATACTTCAATATTTGTTTAGTTTTTTGAACATTTATGCTGGGAAATTATTCTCTACTATCAAAGCAAATTAAATAACCTGCGGGCTTAGTTTGTATTCTAAAATTAGATCTGCTAGGTATGCGTTCATGAAACAAACAATCTTTTCTATTTTATTCGCGTCTTTATTATTGGTTGGCTTAACCTTGCCTGCACAAGAAATTACGCCGCTCGTATCTTGCGCGGTTCCGATTTGTGACATTCAAACAAAACTTGATGAATTACGTCGACTTGACCCCGGCGCTCGTTACGCATTTTATAACAATCTTTTTGAAACCACTAAAGAAGTGACCGATCACGATTCTTTACTTAACCTTTTAGAGTTCGGTCAAAAAGCCTATGCCTTGTCGAAAGAAATTGATACCGATGAGTGGGTTTACACTAAAGCTGGTGAAATTACGAATCGCGCGGTCGAACGTTTATTAACCCAACCGCCGATCGATAGTGTTGTGCTTACTAAGTACTACCAAAGCTTCATTGGCGATTCAGTGGGGGCATCATTCAACGCCCTGGTTTACTGGAAAACACAAATCACTGACGGTAAAGTGACTGACACAAACGAACTAGCTGAAATCATCAAATTCGCTCGTAACGCCCGCGATATTTCGACTCAGCTGAAGCACGATGAATACGTTATTCAAACGGCAACAGATATCGTCGCTTTAGCATCTAACCGTATGGTTCGTGTGAACCCCTATATGGAAGGCATCTACGAAATTAAAACTTCTTGCGTTAAATCTAAAGACCCACTTTGCAGCTACTTCACCACAGTTGCCATTATGATTACTGACGACGTTCACGGTATTTCAGTTTCTTTCGCCTCAAAAGGCGTTACAACTGCGGATTTTAATTTTATGAAAGCTGAAGTGGTTAACGGCGCTAGCTTAGAAAACTCAAAAGATAATTTCGAAAATCAAAATGCAGGTTTCAACTTTGAGATCGATCCCGTTACTTTGCAGATCAAAGGCGTTATCAGAAGTTCTCGCGTTGTTAACGATATCAAATTCACGGGCAGAAAGATTTTCGGTAACGAAAAAGCATATAATCAGACGCCCAAAGGTATTTTACCAAAAAGTACTGAATTGCCCGCTTTGTTTAAAGGTCGTTTGAATTTAAAAGGTAATCAGAAATATCCAGTCACTTTAGTTATTCGCTACATTGATCGTAATCTTGTTGCAACGATGTTAGGTACAAACTTAAAAGTTGAGTTCGGTAGCGGATTCTACATTGCTTCTAAAGGTGTATTAACTTTAATCAGCACCACAAATGCAATGACAGTTAAATTAACTTTAAATATGCACATGGATGAAGACGGAAAAATGCATGCAAATGGAACCGGCTTAGGTTTAGCAACTTCGACCAGCTACGGCGTTGAGTTAGTTCAGCCGTAACATTTTAAGCACTACTTCTTGCCGAGCATTAAATACTGCGCGGCAAGGCTGCCAAAGACCGTAATCGGCACTAGGCAAGCGTAAAGCGGAATTCGCTCGGGGCCCCAATCAAGTTTGTAGGAATGTTCACCCTGTAAAAAATCAAATATTTCAAATTTTTCAGCTTTAACTTTTTCGATAATTTTTTGTGTCAGTAATTTACCCGGACCGTACTTTGAAAATTCAGGCACCGTAGTCATAATCGGCGCAAACGAATAGACGACGCTTTTCCAGCTGTAGCACAAAGACCAAGCCAAGGTGTGCTCACCGACCCGCATCGAGTACAATTTAATCCAGCTTGGCAACGGCAAATCAAGTAACCAACGCTTCAGCATAATCTGATTTTGTGTTTCAACTAGCGGCGATTCTGGATAGCGGCGGCTTAGATGATGAAACCATCCGGCAAACCAGGCGTCTTTTGTAAGATCGTTTGCCTCAGAGATTTCAATTTCGCCCCATTCGCGGCGTAATTTTCTTTCGGTTCGACCTAAGTGGTAAAGAACTTCTTTTTTAATATTCAATGGCTGATTTAAATCGAGTTTGAAAGTGGCTGAATCTTGCCAGATCAACGCACCCTTCGGCAGTTCGGTTGGCTTCAACTGATGAAGCAGCTTTCGATAAATAATAACATCGGCATGGGGCTGACTTTGCTGGATCACATTTCGTAAAGGCCATTGCTCGTAGTCGGTCAGATCGGCAAATTCAGGGCGTAAAATACGTAAACCCCAGTGTCGTTTTAAATTCCAACCCTGTTGATTGACGTTAATGGCTTCGGCGCGCTGAAGCCATTCAGGCGAGGTGAATAAATTAGGCACGCGGCCGACCTGGCTTAACTAATTTTCTTAATGCGACCCACGTCAGATACTTTATTTTTTCATTGAAAGCTGAGGCGCCCACTTCGGCGGGATTAAATCCTAAACTACGAAAGTATGCATTTGCTCGGTAACTTTTTTCACGCTGCTTGGTTTGCGGCGTACGAAAAGTAGCACTGAAAGAAAGCGAGGTATCACCCGGCACCACCTCAACCCAGTGCGGAGAGGTCGGTGGAATGTAAAGCGCATCGCCCGGCCCTAATTCGAAGGCTTTAGCGACTTTTAAAACTTCACTAGGCATATCCCGGTTACGCTGCCCCGTTTGATAATAACTTTCAATTTCGATATCTGGGATTAAAAGTTTTTCGGTTCGATCTAGAACATAAACAATTTTACGACCTCGAACCTGCAATAAAAAATTATGCTCAGGGTCCATATGATAAGGCGTAACAGAATCCGAAGACGATATAAATATGAAGGCTTCAAGTTGACTGTTTTTTGTAAGTACCGCACGACCCGCCTTAGCGACATCGCTCACAATCTCGGAAAGAAGGTTTTGATATTCAGGCTTTTGCTCGATGTTTTTAAGCGCCACCCAAGACGAAACTTTTTCAAGCGAATCCAAAGTTTCTAAAAGCTTTAATCCGGTTCGTGGCGTGTTTTTTACATCAGGTAGATTGACCGGCACCTGACCCGATTGAAACTCGTAAGAATTCGACGGTAAAAACTGCGCAAGCTTTCTAATTTCAGATGGGCCTAACAATTCGTTAGCCACGAGCGTATGCGCGCACTTAAATGCGTGTTGATCGAAATTCTTTTCTAGATCAGCAGACTCTACGACTAACACTAAACTCTCCTACTCAAAATAATTTGCGCGTGTTAAGCTTAAGGTCATGAACCTTCACGAATTATGGCCCGAGTACTTCGGATTAACGAACGATCAGACCTACCTGCGCGTTCGCGAGCGCCATTACCCTCAATTAAAACACCTCTCTTTATCGGCGCTTCATCAGGTAGCCTTGACGAAAACCACCGCAGCTTGGCTTTGGTTTAAGCCGCGTATGCTGCTATCTTTAATCTCGTACGAATCTTCGTCATTTTTAAACCCAGTGGTATTTAAACAGACCGCGATTTTAGATCAGTGGCTGCAAATTTTAAATAGCAATCGCGGTTGGGATCTATGCACGCTGAGCCGCTTAACAGAAGCTCAGGCCCATTATCTCAAGCTGAGACAGGGTCCCTTCTGCGCGGCGCCTCGTGTTCAAAAAATTCATGCCCTTCGCTTAGCAACGATAGAATTTCCGAGCTTTTCAAACTATATAAAAAGCCGCGGATTTCGCTTTCGTAAAAACTATCGGCATTCGCACAATGCCTTAAAAAGCGAAGGTTTCGTATTTACTGAACTTCGATCGGCTGACGAACTTTTTCTACTTTTCGACAAACGCCATGCCTTAAAAGATAAAAATGATTATTCTGTAGAGCCGACCTTTCAAAAATATTTAACTGATTTTTGGAGCGAACTAAAAAAAGAAAATCGCCTCAGGACAGCGGCACTTCGCAAAGATAACCAAATCATTGCCGGTGTGATGGCTTTTCAATTTGAAAATGACTTGCACGTATTTCAAATTGCTTACGACCCGAAGTTTAAAGATTACAATCCCGGAAGAAATGTATTGCTGAAATTAATTGAAAACAACTGGACCAGCGGACTTCGTATGATCGATTTCATGAGTGAGTGGGACTACATTAGCCACTTAACCGATGACTACTTTGAGTATCGTCAGGTTCAGCTTTATGCAAAAAGCTTAGTTGGCCGACTGCTTGCCTTAAAACTTGCGATCAAAACAGGGCACGTGTAAGTTTACTACATGAGTACTTCTGATAGAATTACAAAAATTTTGATTGTTTTTGGCACTCGCCCCGAATGCATAAAATTAGCTCCGCTGATTTTAGAAGCGCAAAAAAGATCGATTCAAGTTGAGACTTGTTTTACCGGCCAGCATTTAGAAATGGCGCAGCCAATCCTAAATTATTTCAAGATTACGCCCACTTACTCACTTAACATCATGAAGAGTAATCAGACTTTGAATGACATTTCAAAAGCGCTGTACGAAAAATTTCAGCCTGTTTTAGCTTCAGGTAAGCCTGACTATGTTTTCGTTCAAGGTGATACGACAACGGCCGCAACCGTTGCCACAATTGCCTTTTACGAAAAAGTAAAAGTCGCCCATATCGAGGCCGGCTTAAGAACTTATAATATACTTTCGCCTTGGCCCGAAGAATTTAACCGCCGCGCGATTGCGTTGGTGGCCGACTTACACTTTACTCCAACTGAAACTGCGTCAAAACGTCTGGTTGCTGAAGGAATATCACCCACTCAAATATTAAACGTGGGAAATACCGGCATAGATGCCTTACGTATCGTGAATGAAAATTCTTCGTCCGCTTTGCCATCGACTGATCTTTTTAAAATTTTGGTTACTTTACATCGAAGAGAAAACTTTGGCGCCGAAATGCTTTCGCTGATGACCGCACTTAAAACTCTGTGCAACCGCCATCCCCAGATTGAAATCACTTGGCCGTTACATCAAAATCCGCACGTTCGAAAAGCTTTCGATGATGTTTTTCAAACTCGGCCGGCGAATTTAAAACTAACTGAGCCACTGCACTATTTCGATTTTATTCAGGCTATGAAAGAAACTGATTTAATTGTCAGTGATTCCGGCGGTATTCAAGAAGAAGCACCCTTCTTAGGAAAACCTGTTTTAGTCTGCCGCAAAGAAACCGAGCGTATTGAATCGATCGAATGCGGTTCAGCCCGACTGATCGGGACCGATGCGCATGAGCTGATACGTTCGGTCGAAGAGCTATTGCCTCGCGGTGAAGTATACCAAAAGATGGCGCAAAAAAGAAACCCCTACGGGGACGGATACGCTTCAGCTAAGATTATGGATCGATTTTTAAGAGTGTAGCTGAATATCGTTTTTTATGCCGGCCCAAAACCAGTCAAGCTTTGGATCTTGCGAAATCATGTCGTACTGCGGGCAACTGGTGACTTTTAACTGCAGTCTTAAGAATGCCTCCAATTCATCGAAACCAGGGCCAATAGTCACCACTTTTAAAGAATCGATCGTCGATAGCTTTACAAAAGTAGATGCCAGCTGAGAAAAGTCTACGTAATCTCGCCGGCGGATAATAAGATCTGGTTCGACTCCTTGCCGAGACCAACGCTCGAACAAAGATTGCTGTAAAAGCACTTTAAGATGCGCTTTTTGATGATAGTTTAACTGTAAGAATACTCTTTGATCCATCATCGCTATGAATAGATCGCAGTTAAGAAACTCTTTTTGGTTTTCACGCAGACATTTAATGATTTCAGGAATACGAAGCAAAGATTTGCGTATATGCAAATCTTCTATGAGTGCTCCATCCGTGAAGTAGATGACCGTCATGGTCTCTTTGTTACTCATCCAGATTAAAGGATAGCAAGCCTTTCGGTTAGATTTCCAGCGAATTTACTTGAATTGGTCCAAGGTCTAGATGCAGGTCTACTGCCGGTCTAGATTTCCCTTGCTAGGGCTATTTGCAGTGCCCGAGACCTAGGGCTGTTGATATTATCTTAATGAAGATGAAATTAGGAAAATTAAATTTAAAACAAAGCAATAAAATCACTAAGGTAGCCCTTTATGCGCTACTGACTTTTTTTGCATTTTCAATCGCCGATCTAACCATTATATATTTTCGTGATCTGATGATCCCGAATCAGGCTCCGCCTAAAAAAAATGTGCCGTATACGACGCCCGCTTTTGTAGATCGCAGTCAATTCTCTGAAATTACATCAAGAAATTTATTTGCGTCAAACGGAGTTATGCCGGAAGCAATTACGGCCCGTAAAGAATCAGGCGAAGGTCAAAAAGATGCCGATCCGATTCCGTCGCAGTTACCGATAACTTTGATCGGAACGATGGTTCACTCGAATCCAGCTAAATCAATAGCTGCGATTGAAGTAAAAAGTAAAAATCTAACCGGATCTTATTCTCCTGGCGCCGAAATCGAGGGATTAGCTAAAGTTGAAAAAGTGGAAAGAAACACGGTTTTTATTCGCAACTCAAATACCGGCGCCTTAGAATATATCGAGCTTAATAAAGCTGGTAACAAAGTAATGTTTGGAGCTTCGCGGGCGACAACTCCGGTCGCCTCAGTTGCTTCAAAAGAAGTTTTAAGTACCGGAAATAATACATTTCAAATTAAACGTTCTGATTTATTAAAATACACAAACGATTTATCAAGCGTACTGATGCAGGCGCGTGCGGTGCCTAACCGTGACCCAAACACGGGCGAAATCAATGGGTTTCGCATTTTAGATATGCAACCCGGCAGCATCTATGAACAGTTAGGCTTAAAGCCGATGGACGTCTTAAAAGGCGTTAACGGCGAGCCCATTGACAGCGTGCAAAAGGCGATGGAAATGTACAATACTTTAAAAAATGGTGCCCAAGTTAATTTACAAATCGAACGCGGGGGTAGAAATGATACCTTCAAGTACGATATTAAATAATTGGCTACTTTAGTTTTAGTAAATTTACGGATGAATTTTTAACAAACGAGGTTAAGGAATGACCTTCCAAAGACAACTACTTTCTTCTGTGCTGGCAACAAGCTTATTGCTAAGCTTACCTTCGGCCGCACAGTTCGATGATTTTCCGCCACCACCTCCGGTAGAAGATTTTTCGCAAAATGCAGCGCCGCCCGTTTTACCGCCAAGCTCAAGTATGGGCCGCGGCAGCGTACCGTCGCCAAGTCGACCTTCAACCGCCGCAGGTGAACAAGTCATTAGCCCATCTAAAGCAAACGCTAAATCTGGCGTGTTAACGGGTTCGCAAAAGAGCAAATTTGCTAAAGCGGGACCTGAAGATATCAATTCTGATAATTTTCCGGAGACGATTGAATCATTCGATTTTCCGAACGTAGAGATTACTGACATCATCAAGGCGATCAGTGAATTAACCGGCAAAAACTTTATTATCGATTCAACGGTTCGTGGTAAAATCACAATCATCGCGCCTAGTAAAATTACTGTTGCTGAAGCTTACAAAGCCTTCTTGTCGGCCTTGGCGATCAATGGTTTTACGGTTGTACCAAGTGGTGGTTTTCTAAAAATCAGAAACGCCCGTTCAGCACAACGAGACAATATTGATACTTACTCTGGTTCGTACTACCCGAACTCAGATCAAATGATTACAAAAATTATTCACTTAAAGCATATCTCGGCCGACACCGTTCAACAGCAGTTACGTTTATTAACTTCAAGCTACGGTGAAATGTCACCCTATACCCAAACGAATTCACTCATTATTTCTGACTTCGGCGCGAATATCGACCGCGTGATGAAAATTTTAAATCAATTAGATGTTCCGGGCTTCGAAGAACAACTAGAAGTGATCGGCATCAAATACACCAAAGCAAAAGATATCGCTGAATTAATTGATAAGGTCGTAAACAAAGGCGAAAAAAAGCAAAGCACCGCAGGCGGCTTTTCATCGGGCGTGCCACGCTTTACTCCGCAATCTTCGGGTCGTAGCGGTTCAAGCTCACAACAGGGTGCGAGTTACTTTTTAGTATTTCCTGACGATCGTACAAATTCATTGATCGTGGTTGGAAATCGCGCCGGAATTAACCGCGTAAAAAAATTAATCTCGCAACTTGATTTCAAAATTAAAGCTGAAGACCAAGGCGGAGTTTACGTCTATTACGTTAAACATGGTGAAGCCGAAAAAATTGCCCAGACTTTGCAAGAAGTGGCGAAAGACGCGGGGCCAAAAACCACCGGCAGCAGCGGTGGTGGTGGCGGGTTAGGTTTAGGCATGGTGCAGGGCCAAGCCGCGATTCGTGAGGGATTATTCGGGGGTGATGTTTCAATCAAAGCCGATAAAAATACGAATGCTTTAGTTATTTCAGCTGGTAAAGAAGACTATGAAAAAGTCTTAACTATTTTAAATAAGTTAGATATCGCGCGCGATCAAGTCTACGTTGAAGGAATCATCATGGAGATGACTTTACAAGACGGTAGCTCTTCAAGCGGAGGTCTCGTTCAATTTAATAAAGACGGTGGTAAATCAGGCTTTGCCGCGAACGCAAATGATTTAACCGATATCTTAAGCCCGTTCGCGGGCGCAGGTAATGCGATATTAGCGTTCTCACAAGGCAGCGTTCCCGTGACAAATCCCCTAGCTGGCACCGCGGGTAGCACGGGCGCAGCAACGGTCACCGTTCCGAATTTAATTGGATTTTTAAAATTCATTAAAAGTTTTGGTAAAACAAATATTCTTTCAACTCCGCAAATCACTGCAACAGATGCACAAGAAGCCGAGATTGAAGTTGGTGATCGCGTGGTGACGGGCTCGAATACTTCAGGCGGAGCAAATGGTGCGCCAGTGATTGAATCGCCTACATTTGAAGATGCTACGATCAAAATGACGATCAAACCCTTCATTAGCCCAAGTTCTGAAACGATTCGAATGGAATTCAAACAAAATGTTAAGCAACTGATCCAAGGTAAAGTACCGGCTAAGTTCGCCGACCGTGCGGCTGCCTTAGCCACACGATCGATTAAAACAATGGTGAATGTAAATAATGGCGATACGGCTGTTATCGGCGGATTGATTCGCGATGAAGATACCGAGTTAACAAAAAAAGTTCCGCTACTAGGGGATCTGCCATTACTGGGCTGGTTATTTAAAGGTAAAGAAGTTTCTAAAAATAAAATCAATATGGTCGTATTTTTGACTCCGAAAATCATTCGTAACCAAGAAGATCAGCGAGCGCTTATTAATTACAAAGCCCAAGAGCGTTTGAACTTTATCAAACAACAGGGTGGTAAAGATCCTTACGGAACAACGATGGATAAGATTTTAAAACGTGAAGCGCGCGTTCCGCAAGGCGAAGCTTCACCAGAAAAACGATAATAGTCTTTAAATCGTAAAGGGAATCAATGGCTCACGTAGATGTTTCGGGTGTTTTAGCAAAAGCAACTTCATTAAGTTCAGACCAAATTAAGTCTGTTCTTAAAAACGCCGCGGTTTCGCAACCGGTCTCGGTTGGCGAAACTTTGGGTGCTAAAGATTACGCCTCGGCGGATGATCTCGTTGCCGATCTATGCCGGGAACTGGGCGTCGATTATATTAAAGATATTCCGGTTAATGATATTTCGTCTGACCTTATTCGCAATCTACCAATTAACTACGCCAAGACCCAAGGGGTTCTACCCTACCGCGAAGAAGCCGATTCGGTTACGGTTTTGACTTCAAACCCTGTTAATACGAAGGCGCTCGATGATTTGCGCGTTATTTTTAATAAACGCATCAAGCCCGTTGTTAGCACTTCTCAACGAATTCAAGATGCTATAAATCGTGTTTACGAAAAAAGTACTGCAGCCTTAAGCGGCCTTGATGAAATCGATGAAGATGAAATGGATCTTGAAGACCCGATCATCGATTTACTTGAAGCCGGCGAAGACGATGCTCCCGTCATTAAGTTAGTGAATTCATTACTATTCAGAGCCGTAAAAGAAAAAGCTTCGGATATTCATATGGAGCCCTACGAAAAAGATATGGTCGTTCGCTATCGCATCGACGGCATTTTATTTGATATTTTTAAACCACCTAAAAAATTACAGAACGCGATCACTTCGCGTATTAAAGTCATGGCAAATTTAAATATTGCCGAGAAACGTTTACCGCAAGACGGACGAATCCCGCTTAAAGTGGGAGGTAAAGATATTGATATACGTTTATCTTCTGTGCCGACGACATTTGGCGAGCGGATCGTGATGCGTTTACAAGATAAATCAAATCAAGTACGTGAACTTCATCAGCAAGGTTTCTCGGAAGAAACTTTAAATACTCTTGAAGATTTGATCACCCGCTCTTACGGCATTATCATCGTGACCGGGCCCACGGGTTCAGGAAAGTCGACCACCCTTTACGGTGCCGTTTCGAAACTAAATAAGCCAGACATTAACATATTAACGATCGAAGATCCCGTCGAGCAGCGCATTCACGGCGTTGGGCAAGTGCAAGTGAACGCAAAAATTGGTTTAACCTTTGCTTCGGGTTTACGTTCGTTTCTACGTCAAGATCCCGATATTATTATGGTTGGAGAGATTCGTGATTTAGAGACCGCAGAGCTTGCGATCAATTCATCACTGACTGGTCACCTTGTGTTGTCGACCATCCATGCTAATGACGCGCCCGGCGCGTTTCCTCGTATGATGGATATCGGCTGCGAGCCTTTTTTAATTGCGACTTCTATTTTAGGTGTTTTAGCTCAGCGTTTAGTTCGCGTGCTGTGCCCGCACTGTAAAACTCCGTATGCGCCAAGCGATTTTGATTTGCAAACTTTAGGTATTACGCGGGCGCAAGCGGCGACGGCTAATATTTGTAAAATAAAGGGCTGCGAGCATTGTGGTCAAAAAGGTTACATCGGCCGAACCGTTATTGCCGAAATTTTGCCCGTGACCGATAATATTCGTTCGCTGATCATGCAGCGTAAAGACGGTAATACCATCAAGCGTGCCGCCGTCGAAAATGGAATGAAAACATTTCGAGACCACGGAATTCAAAAGGTTTTAGCCGGCATCACGACCATCGAAGAGCTTGTGACCAATACGCAACTTGATATATGATTACGAACTAACTTTAACTAAAAGCTAAGCGAGCGCAGAATGCCTATTTTTGAATATAAAGGTTTAACCAGAGACGGAAAAAACACCAAGGGTGTTGTAGACTCTGAAAATCTGCGCGCCGCACGGATGAAGCTTAAAAAAGACGGCATCTTTGTTGTTTCAATTTCTGATAAAAAAAAATCTGTTCAGAAGAAAGCGTCTTCGCTGCGAATTCGCTCGGCCTCTGTACCGGTTAAAGACTTAGCCCTCATGACCCGTCAGTTGGCGACTTTAATTAAAGCAAACGTTCCTTTGGTTGATACCTTGACCGCGGTTTCGGAGCAGGTTGAGAATCCGGTTTTGGCCGAGGCTGTCGCGGATTGTAAGAATATGGTTAACGAGGGTCTCTCGTTACACAAAGCTTTAAGTAAGTATCCAAATATTTTTGATAACATTTATGTTTCGATGGCCGAAGCCGGTGAAATGTCTGGAACTTTAGACGTGATCTTACTTCGCTTAGCCGAATTTACTGAATCACAAGCTGACCTTCGGCAAAGAATCAGCTCTGCAATGACCTACCCGATCATTATGTTGGTGGTCATCACACTTGTCATTTTTGGACTATTCACAAGCGTTCTGCCAAAAATTTTAACGATCTTTGAATCGTTTCCAGATATTTCGTTACCCTGGTACACGCAAGCAATCTCATCAATCAGCTTGGTCTTTGTTGATTATTGGTACTTCTTTGCCGGATTTATTGTCGTCAGTATTTTACTATTTTTAAATTGGAAGAATTCGAGCGAAGGTCGTAAAACCTGGGATGCCATGTCGCTTAAAATTCCGATTGTCGGCGATATCATTCGCATGGTTGCGGTGGCTCGCTTCACTCGTACATTATCGACCTTATTGACCGGCGGCGTTCCTATGCTGAATGCGTTAGATATCGTGCGTAATGTGGTCGATAATCATGTGATCGCATTAGCCGTTGATGACGCAAAAAGTAATATCGCCGAAGGTGAATCAATTGCTGGACCATTAAAAAAATCAGGCCACTTTCCACCGTTAGTCGTGCACATGGTTAATATCGGTGAAAAAACCGGAGACCTCGAAAATATGCTGACTTTAGTCGCTGACGCATATGACTTTCAGGTTAAATCAAAAGTTGATTCTATCACCAGTCTTCTTAATCCGATCATGACACTTTTGATTGGCGCCGTCGTTTTTATCATAGTAATATCGATTATCGTTCCAATGTTTGAATTAACTTCAAAACTTGGCTAAAATAAGATCTCTGAATGTTGTCAGCTATAATGAGCGCTATCAATCAGAGTCATTAATAAAGGACTGGAGTCACCAATGAAAATGTCTGTGAACTTATTTTTTAACTCAGTAACAAATAAAAAGTCTAACTTAAATAATAAAGGTTTCTCGTTAGCAGAGATCATGATCGTACTCGTGATCATCGGGGCTATTATGGGTTTAATCTTACCTAAGATTAATGAAGGCCGCGATAACGGTAACATTCGTAATACGCGCATAAAAATGGGCGAAATTGAAAATAAAATTAATGAATACCAGGCTGATTGTGGAAAACTACCTACTTCGTTAGACTTTTTAGTGAACGATGTTTCGGATTGCAGAAACTGGACCAGTAATAAGAACTCTAAAAACTTACTTAAAGACGAATGGCAGAACGATTTTTCTTATGAAGCTTCAGGAAATGGTTTTAACTTAAAATCTTTAGGTAAAAATAAAGCTGAGGGCGGATCTGGCCCCGATAAAGATATTTTATCTGCTGGCTCGGCCGCAAGCGAAGAATAGTTCATTGAGCAAAGTAAAGAACGGTTTTTCATTATTAGAAATGGCCATCGTTCTTTCGATTATTGGCGCCGTCATCGCGGTTGGCGCCCCCAAACTTTTTGATAAAAAGTCTGAAAATCGCAAAGTCTTTCGTGAATTTATCGTCGCCGGTAAAGACCTTCGCAGTCGCGCAAAACTTAACGGAACAACTTATCGCTTAGCTTTCGAACTCGATACCGGCGTCGCCGGAAAAAGCAGTCAATCGTGGTGGGTCGAAAAATCAAGCCGCTCGACCTTGATTGATAAAAAAAAATATGAAGCCCAACTTGCAAAAGCGAAAGAGACTTTTCAAAAAGAAGGTGAAGCTGCCGCTTCTGACTTTCAAATTGATGCAAGCATTTTTAAAAGAAAACAAGTGCTGCCCGGCGGTTACACGTTTAAACAAATAGAAAGTGGCACGCAAGACATGATCGTCACTTCGGGCATGGCGTACATTCACTTTTTTTCGCAAGGCCTGATCGAACAAGCTGCCATTCAAATCGAAGACCCTAAGAAAAATATTTGGACATTAGTTTACAACCCAATCACGGGCCAAACTGACGTGATTCCCGACGCAAAATCATTAAAAGATCTCGCCAGATAGATAAAATCGTTGCTACCATCTAGGTAGATGTTTCATAAAAATAAAAAAGCTTTTACTTTAATTGAAGTTGTTCTGGCCATGATGATTATGGCTTCGGGGCTTTTTATTTTAGTAAATTCTTGGGCCGGCACCTACGCCCGCCTTAAAAAAACTCAAGTTCACGTGCAGATCGCCGCCCTGCTTGAGCGAAAAGTAACTGAAATTGAGCGCAAATATAAAGGTAAATCTTTAGAATCCATCCCTGAAGAAGAGTCCGATGATTTCGGTAGTGAAATACCCGGTTATTCATGGACGATGAAGTCAAAAAAATTAGAAATTCCTGATTTGTCGGCAAGCTTAGCGGGCCAAGAAGGCGGCACCGACAGCATTATGATGATGATTATGAAGGTCTTCACTGAACATTTATCTAAATCAATAAAAGAAGTTCAGATTCGCGTAACCTATGCAGATAAAAAGCCCATCGACGCGCAAGTCACAATTTATATGGTTGATTACGATCGCCCCCTTCCAGTTCCTGGTGCAGCCAGTGCGGGCGGCGCTAGCCAATGAAAAATAAAATCAACCCTGGTCATAAAGGCTTTTCACTGCTTGAGGTTATCCTAGCCGTGATGATGCTATCCACACTGACCGTTCTTTCAACCCAAGCTTTGAGCCGCGCCCTGAAGGCAAGGTCAAAAATTCAGGTCGAAGTTGATGATGTTTCAGCTTTGCGTGATTCGATGCGCATGATACGCACTGATTTAAATTTAGCTTACCATCACCGCGATTTCGAAAAAGAAATTGATGACCTTGTAAAAAAAGCACCGGCACCGAAGGGTTCGCCGCAGGGTTTTGCCCCGCCACCAACAACGCAACAGGCACCGCCCACCCCGCGTCAAACCAAACGTTACGAGCCAGATACGCACTTTGTAGGTACGGATGATAATTTAAATTTCATCACAATGAACAACGGCCGAATGACCGCGAATTTACTGCAGGCCGATTTCATTGAAGTTGGCTACTCACTGAAAGAGTGTAGAAATTTAACGAAGAGCGAACTGTCTAGTAAATGCCTTTTTCGCCGAACTCAATCTATCTTAGACGATGATGTTAAAACGGGCGGGCAAGAAATCGTCATGCTTGAAAACGTAAATGAATTCAAATTGCGCTATATCGGCGACGGAAAACAAGATTGGGCGAACGCTTGGGACAGCACTAACAATAGCAGTGACGCCGTTACAAAATCTAGATTTCCAGATGCAGTCGAGGTTTCTATAACGATCAAGCGCGCGATCGAACAAAAAGAAAAAACCTATTCGATGCAATTTGTAATTCCGATTCATTTTCCAAATAATCCTGATAAATCAACCTCGAGCGCAAGCTCGGTTAATTCAGGGGCCGCGGGATCGGCCGGCGGAGGAGTTCAATGATTCGCCTAAAAATAAATTTATCTAAGCAGCTTCAGCAAATGAAGAAAAGATTAAAACATAACCCCCTCGGGCAGACGCGAAAAAATAAAGGTATCGCCCTTCTACTAGCGATTACGACTTTAATGTTTATGGTTTACATCGCTTCCGAAGTTTCGCGCGATTCTTCGGTCGAATTTATCGTTAACTCGCAAGAACTAAATCGTTTAAAAACTTTCTATGCCGCTCGTAATAGTCTGCAAATCGCATTACTTCGAATTAAATTATTTCAACAGGCAAGCAAAATGGCTTTACCGCCAGGCTTTGCCAACGAACTTGATCAAATATGGAAATTTCCGTTTGCCTGGCCCCTGCCCGTTTCAGCGGGCACCAACGCCGTTGACCGCGACAGCATGAATCAACTAGCGGCGGTCTCACTGATGGATGCAAGCTACACGCACTCGATCGAAGACGAAGGTTCCAAAATCGACGTTAATGATTTAGCCTCGCAGTCAAAAACCTTACGTGAAATGACTAAAAAACAGCTGCTCAATATTTTTGAACAGAAGCTTGTGGCAGACGAAGAATTTCGTAGCGCTCACCAAAGCGTGCGCTTTGATGAGCTGGTTAATCAAATTGGCGACTGGATGACCGATTCAAATACGGGTCTATCAGGTCAAGATAAACGCGGTGCTTTTTCTGAATTGGGTCGCGATTATCCGCCGAATCGAGGTTTTCGTACAATCGAAGAAATTAGGCTTGTTCCGGGTATGACTGAAGAATTTTTTAACTTAATTTCTTCGCAGATTACAATCTACGGGATGAAAGCGATTAATCCGAACACAGCATCTAGAGAAGTTTTGAAATCTTTAGATTCGGGCATGACCGACGAAGCCGTTAACGAGGCTATTGCTCGGCGCTCTGACCCCGACAAGGGTGGCCCGTTTAAAGGTGAAGGCGAAGCCTGCCTTAATGATTTCAAAGGTACCGTACAAAATTTAGCCCGCTTAACTCCTGAGTTCGATCAAACGCCGATGATTTGCGACAAAGTGATTAATTTTCGTATCAAAGCAACGGGCATCTACGGCAATGGTTCGGCCGCGACGATGAAAACAATCACGGCCGTGGTTATCGACGTCAGTAAATCGGTTTCACAAATTAAAGGTTTTCTAGATAAAGAAAAACAGACTCAAGGCGCAGCACCAAAACCCCCTAGCCAACAGTCCAGTACCGCAAATCAAGAAGCTCTTCCCAAAGGTCCACCGCGTGTCGTATACTGGACAGAGAACTAGACGTTTAAGTTAGGCATCATGGAAGGGGCAGCATGAGATCGATCGGTCTTGATATCGGTGAATACTCTATAAAAATCGTTGAGCTAGCCCAAAATAAAAAAAATGTTTCGGTCAATCAATTACAAGAGAAAATTTTTACTGCCGAAGGTTCTTTACAAGATAAAGAATTAGAAGCTATTGAATTCGTACGCGCCTTTATGGCCAGCGGTGATTTTTCACAAACTCGTTGGGTTATGGCCGTTCGCCAAGATCAAGTGACCACTCGTTTTAAGACATTTCCGTTCTCAGACCGAATTAAAATTCAGAAAAGTCTATCGTTTGAAATGGAAGAAGATATCCCGTTCGACACCGACAACTGCGTATTCGACGCCAAGGTGGTACACACCCAAGGCGCCATGTCGGATGTTCTAGCAAGCGCTATACCTAAAAATCACGTTGAAAAATTAATTGATCTAGCCGGAAGTTTCGGGATCGATTTAAACATTGTGACGATCGAAGGCCTTGCCTTTGCAAATCTCGTTGAAGACTGGGAACACATTCCGCCCGCAATAGCCAAAGAAGATCTTGAACTGAACGAAACCGAAAAACCAAAAAGAAATGTTCAAATCATTTTAAATATCGGCCATAAAAAAACATTGTTCACAGCTTATGAAAACAAGCGGCTTATTTTTGTACGCAGTTTGTTTTGGGGCGCCGATCAATTGATTCAAGAGATTATTAAAAAACAAGAAATCACCCGCATCGAAGCCACTCGTGCGTTGCAAGTGCAAGGTATTCTGCTTTTAAATAAACAGGGTGCCAGTTTTGACCAGGCGCAGATCTCAAATACGCTCAGCAAATCATTACGCGAACTGGTGCGTGATTTACAGATGACTCTGCTTGAACTCAAAAGTGAACTGAATGCCGACATTAGCCAAATCAGTTTTACTGGCGGCGCAAGCCTACTGCAAAACTTAGGCGGATTTTTAACTCAGCATCTAGAAGTGGCTTGTAACCCCATATCATTACTGCAAGCCTACACAGCATCGCTTAGTTCTTTCACGACGAATGAAAATTCGTTTGCGGTTGAGTCTCGTTTTGCAACGGCATTTAGCTTAGCGATTGAAGGTTTTAAAAAACCACGCAACCCGCCTACGAATCTTTTAAAAGGTGACTTTGCAAAACAAAATAACCGCGCCAAAGTTTTGTGGCAGCAATGGGGTCGCGTCGCGCAAATCAGCGCGGCCGCACTACTTGTTTTATTTGTATGGACCAGTTTTCGCGAACAGTTTTCAGTCGTGCTTGTTGAAAAAGGCGATGAGGCCTTAGCCATACAAGCTAAAAATATAGCCCGTCTTCCGAAAAAACAAGCTAACGAAGCCGGGGTCAAACGCTACATTAAAGAAAATAAGAAAAAAGCCGCCGATTTAAAATTAGTTGGACAAGTGGCTCAAATGAATTCAGCACTCGAAATTCTAAAAAAAGTAAGTCAAAGTTCGCCAGCAAAAGAACAAGCTAAAATTGATTTAATGAGCTTTCAAGTACGTGATGATCTCGTCTACTTGGTTGGTTATGCAAATTCGCCTAAAGAAGTCAGTCTGCTCACGCAAAACTTAAAAAGTTTAGCGATCGACGGGGTTATTAATCAGCAAACTTCAAATCTAGCCTCGGTTCCGAACCGGGTTTCATTTAATCTGTCGTTTAAAGCAGATCGAGGATTAGTAAAATGAGTGCTGTAGACACTATCGTTGAACAACTGAAGTCGAGTGCTACCCGAATCTGGCAACAGATTCAAGAATCTTCGTCATACACAGAATTACAAGAACGCTACCAAAGCATGGAGCCCCGTGCGCAAAAAATTACGACCTTTGCGGGCATCGGTGTAGGTTTATTTATTATTCTATTTTACCCTGTTTCGTTATTTTTCACTTCGCAAAGTACGATGCAGGTTTACGAAGAAAAACGCTCTCTGATGCGTGATCTTTTTCGCACTTACCGCGAATCTTCGGGGCAGTCGAGCGTCGTTGTACCACCACCCTACGAAACTTTAAAGGCGGCCATTAGTAGCGTTCTACAAGGCGCTTCACTTCTTCCAGAACAAAACATCGGCATGATCGAAAGTAGTATCGAAGGGAAGCTGATTCCGTCTTCGTTAGTCAGCCACGTGCTAGAAGTTAAATTAGCTAAATTAAATATTAAACAGATCGTCGATATCGGCTCGTCAATTGTGGCTATTTCTGAAAGTGTAAAAATGAAAGATCTGATGATTTCAGCGCACGCTCAAGATACCCGCTACTTCGATGTGACTTATAAACTTTATTCTTTAAATGTACCTGCTCCGACGATTGAACTTCCGCTTGAACCTGAAACTCCGGCAAAAGGCGCAGGCTCTAAAAAGAAAAAATCGACTGAGGGAGCCGGCGAATGATGAACGGAATTGTTCTTTTTTTTCGTTTTATCATTAAGCACAAGTGGAAGATATTACTGACTTGCACGATGACGATTTGGTTTTTAGTTTTGTTGTTTCCGTTCAATGATTTGAATGACACTATTTCGGCCCAGGTATCTAAATTAACAAACAACCGTATTTTTATTCAATTCGATAAATTAAGTCTGAACCCGTTTTCATCAAGCCTAAGTCTTGATAAAGTTTTTGTTGAAACTCCGACCCTAGCGACTTTAACGGCTGAAAAACTATCTGTTTCGCCATCATTGAGTGCCTTAATCAGCCGTAAACCGGGCGGCACCTTAGCGGCTGAAGGGTTCTTAAAGGGCGATGTTCAAATTCAATTAAGTCCGATGCCGAAAGGCGCTAGCGCGATTGAAAAGTCAAAAATCGATGCTAGTGGAAAGAACATAAATTTAAAAGATTTGCGTGAACTGGTTAGCCTAGGCTTACCGCTAAAGGGTCAATTGCAGTTTAACTCGCAGGCCGTGGCCGATCTTACTTTTGTTGAACAGCCCGAAGTTGATTTAGCAGTAACCATTCAAAATTTCGAACTTCCACCAGCAAGCGTTTCTTTAGCTGATATGGGACGAATTAATTTACCCGAAATTAAGTTAGGCATGATTGAATTAAAAGGCAAACTGATCGGCGGCAAATTTTCTATCGAAACCGGAAAGATCGGCACCTCGAAAGATCAATTCTACGGTGACATCAAGGGCGACCTTGGAATTACTTTTCAAAATTTGAACGGCCAAGTCGTTCCGCTTTTTGGAGCCTATAGTATTTCACTAGATCTGAAGGCCAACGCAGCTTTCAAAGAACGCGCAAAATTTTTCTTGGGTTTTTTAGATGGCTACAAATCTGAACTCGCGGGCGGGTCAACCGCCTACAAATTCAAAGTTCAAGCCGCCGCAGCCGGCATGGCTCCCCAGTTTACACCTCTGCGTTAGCAGATATCTAATAGTGCGTTAATGTGAAGCTAATCCGATTCCTAGAACGCATGCTAGGCCTAACATCTCCTATTCGCTTAAGAGTTGAGCTTGCCTCGTGCATATACTTCACGCAAATCAGATTACCTGATTGACTCATTGGGCACCCAAAAGCAAAACAAAGAAGGAGGGTATATGTCTGGAGTAAATAAAGTCATTATCGTAGGTCGTTTAGGGCAAGATCCTGAAATGAAAGCCGTTGGCCAAGGCGCTACTGTTACACGTTTAAACGTTGCTACAAGCGAAACTTGGGTTAAAGACGGACAGAAACAAGAGAAAACTGAATGGCACCGTATCGTCGTCTGGGGCAAGCTCGCTGAGATCTGCGGAAAATACTTATCTAAAGGTCGCCAGGTCTACGTAGAGGGAAGACTCCAAACCCGTTCTTGGGAAGATAACGGTCAGAAAAAATATTCGACTGAGATCGTTGCTAACACGGTTCAATTCTTAGGAAATGCGAATAATGAAACTTCGACCAATGCCGGCGCCGGAAATTCTTCAATGAATCAATCGAGCGGCAGCGGATCTGATTTTAACTTTGCTGACTTTGGTCCAGAACCAGCGTTCAACCAAAGCGAAGACATCCCGTTCTAATCCCGTTAATCAATTAGCGAGATCTTAAGTTTTTTAAAAGGCCTTTTGTTTACGGACAAAAGGCCTTTTCTTTTTTTGCAAAGCTCGACACAATAACAGCATGAAATCTACTTACTACATCCTGTTGGCAACGGCCTTGCTGATGCTTTCAAATTGCTCTATCTATCGATCACCTGACCGCCGCGAATTTGAATCTGACTCACCGACCTTCCGTACGCAAAATTTGGTTGCTTTGGGTTGCTCGGGCCAAACTTTACGTTCTCAGTCTGCGGGCTCGCGCTTAGTTACAATTTTGCAGAATAAGTATTACGGTGCATTTGAATTTTTGTGGGAGCACAAAGTGAATGATAAGTCATACTTTGAAACCGATAACTTAAAAGGAGCCTACTGTGTTTTTGAAAATAATTAAGCTTTCATCGGTCGCGCTTTTTTTAGTCGCCTTCAGTGCCCAGGCCGCACGAGTCGTGCAAAGTAAAAATGGTAAAGTTCTAATTGATTTAGACGGTGCAGAAGTTGCGGTTGATCAGGATTTGTTTTTATTAAATACGCAAAATAAAAAAGTAGCTCTGGTTAAAATCTTGCAAGTTAAGAATGGTAAAGCGATTGCGGCTGTGACCAAGGGTAAAGCCGATGGAACAGAAACTCTCCAATTACCCCTGACCACCACTAAGTCGAGCGCTGTTACCGAAGAAGCCTCTACGCCGACTGCGCGCGCTGACAAAAATGATAAAAAAGTTTTCTATCGTTCCGAAAGTAAAAAAGCCAGCGTTGTACTAAGTCTGATGAGTAACTCAATGACGACTAAACAAGCTGACGGAACTTTACCCAGCCCTAATGTTGAAGATGTTGGAATGAAGGGCTCAACGTTTGGAATTACGGGCGTTTTAGATTGGCCCGTTGGTCGACAGGTTTCGTTACGCGGAACGGCCGGCTACGAGCCCTTCAAAGCTGCTGGAACTGCGACTTACCGCTCGTGCGATAGTTTAAACTCGTTTGAATGTACGGCCAATATTAATTACCTATCAGGAGGCGGATACCTTCGTTACGATTTTATGAAAGCCCAAGTTCTTTTTTGGGTGGCCGCTGGCGGAACGATTAAATTTCCGATGTCGAAAACAACGACCGCACTTAAGCAAGACGATATTAAAATGACGATGACTTACGGCGCCTCGGCGGGCCTAGATTATTTTATTAATCCTAAATATTTCGTGCCTGTCTCACTTGAACAGCAATACTTTTTAAAATCCGACACGGTTGATGCGAATATCATGATGCTGCGTGCGGGTTTTGGAATGGCTTTATAACGTATATGAAATATAGATTGTCGACATCGACATGCGCACTTTAGTTTGTACCGCATCTGTGATGCGGTACTGTTGATACTTAAGCCCAACTTCTAAACGTCGTAAATTATCTTGCAACCAACTTTTCGAAATATCGAAATCAAAGCCGACGTTATCTAAGTTGACCTTCGCCGGAGACAAACCGAATTTTAAAATCCAATCTTCTTTTTCGTTGATAATTTTACGTGCCGAAAATGCAAACCGCGGCGATATTAGATCTTTAATCCCAAAACCCGCGCCGTTTGACTGCATCGTTAAATAATCAAGTCCGAAAAAAGCCGAATAGTCCATATCTGAATTCATCTCGCGATCGAATTTGAAGTAGCCCATCAGGACACCGTGGTAAACTTGTGGCGCGACATTACTTTTACTGGTTTTTACCGCGAAGACCGTACCCTCTAGGTCAGCCTGCCAACCTAGGTTATAAGCCACAACTGGTGACTGATAAGATAAACCCAACCACGCCATCCACGCCGAATAGTCGTCGTAGTTTGTTTGAGTATACGTTAGTAAACTACCGCCAAGTGCAACACGAAGAATATTAAGTGGATCGGTCTGCTTGTATTCTTGCGCATCAGGCGACTGAATAAAAATCACTTCATTTTCAATCTTATCTTCGACCGCTTTCGGGTCGAAGGCCTGCGCGGGCTCACCTTCTTTAGGTTTCTTTTTGATCGGCCGAGACTCAAGAGCTAATTGATTAATTTTACTGGTCAGATAAAAGCTAAGTCTAAACTTTTGATCCGGCATGCGTACGAGTTTTCTTTTGCCTATGAAAAGCTCTTTGCTTAGATCCGGATAAATAATATCAATTTCAACGTAAGGTCTGAAGCGATTTTGATTATTCATCAAATAGACCGGTACGGTCGAAACTAGAAATTCTAATTTATCAATTTTGTTTGTTTCATTTTGGCGACGAATAATTTCGGCGGCCCATGAAGTTTTTTTCTTGTCAACCGGCGCTGATGGCTCGGTCGGTGCTAATACCAATTGCTTTGTATCATCACCCGAAATAGATGTCGCATTGGTCGTTTGCGCCCAGACGAATTGAGTAAAAAACTGCATAAATGCTAAAAAGCTAACCTTAGCTAAATAGTTCGATATTTTTTTTGAGCAACTCACTCTTCAAGAGTAACTTACTTCGGTAAATAGTAAAGCTTAAAACCAGCGTAAATTTTGTCGGGATTTTTGATCAGTTGGCGATTGTTTTCGTAAAGTAGTTTCCAATCTGAAATATTGCCGTATAAAATATTTGAGATTGAAATCAGTGTATCATTCCGACGAATCAAGTACGGCTTACCGTTACGCTCGACCACGATAAACTCTTCTTTGCCTAAAGTTAAAACCATTCCTGGATAAATCGTATTAAATTGTGCGATCGCGCCTTTATTAAGTTCGTAAATTTCGCGCCATTTAGTGATATCACCGTACTTTTCAAATGCAATCTTCATCAATGTATCACCAGAACCAACGCGGTACTGACCCCGGCCTGGACCCGCCTTTTGCACCATGTACGAGCCATCTGCCGCGACACCTCGGCGACCAGCACCGAAAGTTTTTCTTCTAGCTGTTCCACGCCCCCCCGTCATCACCGTTGGCTTTTCAGGCCCATCAGTCATCACTGTCTGAACGGCATCCATAACTGAAGATTCAGGAACTGTCTCGATCGCTCTTCCGGCCAGCTGCTCGTCGACCAGCTCGACCTCGGTTGGCAATGAATTCGAAATTTTTCTTACTTCTTTAACAAAAGATGCATCTTCAGACCTTGCGGCTGGACGCTCTTTTAAAAACGAACATCCCCAAATGGCCGGAATAATCAAAATCGTAGACGAAATTTTTAGGTACTTCATAGAAAACCTCTTAAAGCATCATCGGATAGCACAGCTTTCAAATTTAACTAGGCCAAAGAAAACTATTCGGAAGTCTAGAACTAAAAATCTCCAAACCAAAGTCTATTAAGTAAAACCAGCTTACTCCGACAAGAACATATGCTGGGATGAACCCGGCCGCCTAAACGAACGGAGTCTTAAAGTGAAAAATCTAAACGCATTCGAACCACAAATCGACGGTGTACGCGAAATCCACGAGGACGAAGTCTTTGAGATTTTCTCGCTTGAGATGAAATCGAATTATGCGGCTCCACCCGCACGAGTTGTAAGCTCTCCACGAAGTGTTTACAAAAGTCGCATTAAACTTCCGGGCTTCACGAACGAAGAAAATGAAATAAAAATGGCCAATCAATCTTTGCTACAAGAGATCGTTATTCTGGAAGAAGAAATTAAATTTCTAAAAATAAATAATACTCAGCTTTCTACAAAGATCACCGATTCGGCAAAAAATACTGAGACAACAACAGCAACGACTAAAGGCCAGCTTAGCGCTCTTGAAGCCGAACTAACTGCCCGTCAAAATCAGATTGAACTGTTAAAGATCGAAATCAAACGCAACCAAGGTCTTTACGATGTACAGCTAAAGCAAACTACAAATGAAAAAGTTAATTTTGCGAATGAAAATAGACAGTTAAAGCAAACTATTGAAAATTTAAATCAGCGCCTTTCAGATTTAACAACTAAAGAAATGTTGTTAACAAACTCGATCAACGAACTGATTCGAAGCCAAGAATCTGCCGCAACCGAGAACGAAAAGCTAATGATCAAAACGGCCGAACAAACCAAAATAATTGACCAACAAGTATCGAGCATTTCAAATGCCTTTGCCGCAAACGAAGCTTTAACGGCCAAATTCTTAGCTTTGACTAACGAGCTAACCGCGATTAAAGCAACCCTATCAGAAACCGAAAATAATTATGTTACAAGCGTTGAAACCATCAAAACAATGTCAAGTGAAGCGGTCACTTTGCAATTTGAAATCAATGACTTACAGACGCTAGCTAATGAAAAAGATTCACAGTTAAAAGCCGCTGTTCAAGCGCACGCAAACGAAATCACCGAGTCTAAAACGACCTACACGCTTGAAATGGCACAATTGAAGCAATCGCATTCAGCTGAAATTAACGAAATGATGAACGCGACAAAAACTGAAGCTGAGCGCAACAAACTTAGCTTTACAGAAGAAATTCAAACTTTAAAAATAGGTCACGCCGCCGGCGTTCAAAAAATAGAACAAAGTTTTATCGATGAGACGCAGACTTTGAAAGCGACACACGCTGCGCAATTACAAAACCTAGCGATCAGCCACTCTACTGAATTACAAAACATCAGCGCCACCTTTACCGCCGAAGCACAATCCGCTGAAGAATCTTATGCCTTGGCTGTAGCCAAATTGAAGCAATCACATCAAGACGAGGTCCAGACTTTTTCGGCGGAAGTTTTATCTCTTAAAGCTGAAATTGCTGCTGTGATAGCGCAAAATACAGCCCTAGCTAAAGATCTAGCTCAGAAGGAAGCGCAGTTCGCGATCGAACATAAAGCCGCTCAAGAGCGAGTAAAAAAATTAAACTCTTACTTCGTGCAAATCGAGCAAACGAAAATGCAGTTTCAAAAAGCTTTAACAACTTTAAATGGCGAAATTAAAGAAGCGATTCAAATTCACCCATTAAAGGATTATTACAATTTAACTTGCAAAGAAGTCGTTCGCGTCGAAATCGAACTAAAGAAGACACCGACCTCAGCACCACAGCGTCGCCCACTTGAAAAAGTGATGGAGCAATTGATCATGCAACGTGAATATTTAAAGGGTGTGATCTCGCAGCACGAAACAAATTTAACTAAAAAACAAACTGAGATTGGTCAACTATCTCAGTCTTTATCCGTATTTGATGTATGCAAGTAATTATTCGGTACGTGGGCGGCCATTGGCCGTCAACGGCAAGTTTTCAAGCTTATCGCGGTGCCGGTCTAGCGCCGCATGATGATCTTTAAATTGCAAATTTAAACGTATAATCTCAGTCGGATTCGTTTGACTCATTTTGGCCGCGTAAACAACCGACGTCTCGCTAAATAAATTTAACAATTCAGAAGCAAATTTATCGTAAAATAGTTCGCCGCGCTTATAACGATCAGCCAAATTTTGGAATTCTAGCTGATACTGCGTTTGCGTATCATTCCAGTTTTTTAGCAAACGACTACTTGTAGCATCTACTGGCCCCACACCCTCTTTAGTGCGAATTAATTTCAACTGCTCGTAGTGAGCAAGTAAAGCATCACTCAGTTGTTTGAAATAAATAAGCTCCTGGCGAGCCTGACCTTTTAATTGAAAATGAAACGCACGAAGCTTTTCATCGTAATCGAAATTTTTTTCGCCGCCGATGAAGATTTTTTTGTCGGCCAGCTTTACGGTGCGGCTTAAACCCATTTTTTGATCGGGGCAAGATTCGCACGTCAAAGTGATCTCGTATTCACCGACAGGCAAACCTTCGCCTTTACTATTTGTAATTGGATTTGTTAACAATAATCCATCCTGAATAGTTAAGCGCATAACGGCCTTGTATTTCGAGGCACCAATCAAAGTGCCTTGAATTCCGTTGAGTGTTAAAATCAATTGCTGTGTATTTGGCACATTCGCGGCGATCGCAAATCGTGGAAATGGAGTACTAGCACCCATCAATTGAATGGCCCCGGTCAAACCCGACTGCGCCGGCTCTGCATGAGCCATTCTTAATTCACGATTTTGCTCGGAAGTTAATTCGCGCAGATCAGTAAAATCATCCGCACGGCTCATGAAATAGATAACCCCACCAATTATACAAACGGCCAGCGATCCGGCCACGGCCAGCATCGGCAGCTGCTTTTTGTTCGATTGAGACCTCTTGAAGAATGGCAGCTGAGTACGCTGCTGCCCGATCCAAAAATTTAAATTCTGATCGGCTTGAGCGTTTTCAGAAATAGTTAAATTCAGCGAGTTCAGTTTGACTTGCGGATCCAGAATAACGTCTCCGGCTGCGAAACCGACGTCACTTAAATTTTGCCACTCGGGCATTGTTTTGTTCCAAACCTGAGTCTTGCCTGATAGCTTTTTTTCGATGATGTAAATTTGTAATTCGCTTGAGTTAAAGGGCCCCTCGGCGCCATCACTAACTGAAACGTACCATTCGGCATCTTTTTGCGACTTCTTATCTAAATCTGTAATAAACTGATCAACCCAATTCATACTAAAAGTGTAACGTAGTTATTTGAAATTTAAAGTCCTAAATATTTTTTACCAAATATAATAAATACCACTAACCAGACCGAATTCAGATAGTGTCGCCTTGACGAAGCCAGAAGAAGGCATTGTACCTCCGATAAGCATTTCAGATCGACATACAACTGAGGGACTCAGCTGGTAATCAACGCCCAGACGACCACCAAAGTACACGCCGCTGGCGCTGACTTCGGGAATGGCATCGTTTTGTCGATTGATAACGCCTTTAGCTAGGCCAAATGAGCCGCCGACGAAAGGTTCGAAGCCTTGAACCATCAAAGTACTTTCGCCGTTTTTAGAAATCTTCATCGTTGGAATTGATCCCGGGTAAAAATATTTGTAAGTAAGACCGGTAAACTCAACTCCTGACGAGAACGGCGACAGTGTAAAGCCACTGGTGTGATCAAGAGCCCAAGAGGTGTGATCGCTCGTGGTGCGCTCAATGTAGAAACCAAGAACACCTGGAGAGTCACTACGTTGAACGTCAATATCGACACCGTTGATTGATCGGGTTGTATTGATCCCCGTTCCGCCGAAGCCCGCGTAACCACCCACCATCCAATCGGCCTTCGCTTGAAGGCCGCAAAACAGCAGAATGCAAAATAAAAGCTTAGGCTGTTCTAATAGGTTTAACATTAGATACTTCTGCTTCATCTCGGGTTGGCATAGGAAAAACCGAATCAAAATCGATATTACCATTTTCTTTAAATTCGTACATCAGTTCGGCTATGTCTTGTAAATGAATTTCTTTATCTGCAGCAGATATTTTATCTTCACGGTCGACTTCATCTTTTATCACGGCAGCCGCGCGTGGCTGACATAAACCAAGCAAGCGATCTTTTTGATCTGGTCGCAATCTTAAATATGTGACCATATGGTCTGTTTTAAGCTGCGAGATAAATAATCCTAACTTTGCATCTGGCCATTCATTCAAGAAGGCAACCGAAGCATTTTTACGCTTGTAAAGCTGAATTCCGAAACCCTGAAGCTGCGGAAGTAAACTAAGCTCGTCTGTTTTAGATAAAGCCGTCACGATTTTTTCAAGTGCAGAACCGAGTTGAATGCTGTCTTGATCTGCCACGCCCTTCATTTTCGACTGGAATGACTTATTTAAAGTTTTTAGTTCAGACTGTGTAATTGAACTGAGTTCAGCTGCATTTTTTAGAATTTCGAGCTTCTGCCCAAGCTCTAACGGCGCGAACATTTTTTGTCTGACGTCATCTGGTGCGTATATTGAAACCATTGTTTTCATTTTCGGATTTTCTTCCATCAACATTTGGTTGATCATACCCGGATCTGAACTTGCCAAATAACCAAATGGTTGCGCCAAAGAATCCATCCCTAGGTTAATAATCGTGATCAAATCCCAGTAGATTTTTTCGACGATGCTTTGCTTATCTTTTAACGGCATATCGTACATCTTTGCAAATGCATTGGCGACTTCTTGCGTAGCATCGGCCGGAATTGGTAAGCGCCCGATATCTTTACCTACGACCTCAGCGAAACAAACAACTTTTTGGTATCCGTCGGCGCCCGAAGCACACCAGGTTTGTAATAAACTTTCAAACTCGTTTTGTACTTTTGGCAACACAGAATTTATTTTTTGCGAATAAAGAAAAATCTCTTCTAAATATTTACGAGTCTCTTCCAGGGTCTCTGGTTGACCTTTACTGCGGCTTCCGCCTGCACCTTCGGGTGCCGCTACATTTTCATTCTTAGCATTTAAATTAAACTGCGCCGTTGAAGCTGCGCCTTCATTACTAACTGACGATTTACTAGTCGTGAGTCTCCATAATAGAATTCCAATAAATGCAGCAACTGCAAGAACTAAGACGCCTGCCAACTGCTGAAATTGACGTAGCCAATCCCACCAGTTTTTTGGTTTTGTTTCAGATTCTTGTTGAACCGGCATTTTAATAAACGCCACTTCAAGCTTAGACTTTCCGCCGAATTCTGATTGCAGCTTCGTTTGCATCCACTTTTCGACTTCTGTTTTAACTGAAGCGCCTAAGGTTTCACTCAGACCTACGTTGACCGTCAGCGAGCGAATTTTTTTATTCGCCAACAAACTACCAAATTGCGCTTTTTCGTTTTCAAGACCGTATTTTTTAATTAGTTGTTCGGCGTCTAAAAATCCAACAGTGAGATCATTGGGTTTATCTTCAACCGCGGGCGCGTTGTCAGGATCGTCTTCAAAACCCATCAACTGAACCTGCGTGCTGACGTGGTAGCTTTGCTTTTCAACTAAGGTTGATAAAGTTTGTGTAAATCGACGGTTTAAGACTTCTTCCAAAAAAGATTGCGCGCCCAGCTCGTCTGCCGTGGATTCGACGACTTTAACTTCAGGCGTCTTTGTGACCGCCGTCGTTTTTGCTTTCGCCGCCGGCTTCGGCGCCTGCGCATTTGCAAAAGTCGAAAACGTTAACGCTAAGAAAAAAATCGATATACTAAGTTTCAATTTGTTTTTACTCCTGTAGAAGTAGCCGGCGTATTTGCGGCCGGGGTTCGACTTGCATCAGCCGGTGCCACAGCCCCGGTAGCCAATGATTTTAAACTTTTACCCGCGATGATGTCCTTAACACGCGCAATCATACGAATAGCGTCGTCAGCTTGTGCATCATTTTTTACGGTCTCTTCATACCATTTTAAGCTTTCCGGAAAATTCTTTTGTGCAAAATAGACGGAAGCACGCATTGATAAGGCCCGAGCAAAAGTTGGAAACGGTGTGAGCACTTTATCGAGTTCAATTTGCGCACGTTCAAACTGCAACATATTGGCAAATTTTTGTGCTAAAAATAAATGGTCAAGAATCTCTTGCGCCAGACGAAGTTCTTTTTCGACTCCGCCCTGCTTCATTTTGACATCTAAGTTCGTCACAAGAGTTCCAAATTTAGAGGCCGGCAAATTAAACGTCTGGGTTCCGAAGCCAGGTTTTTCGACGCTGAGCGTGTAAAATTCACCCGAACTTAATTCTTCACCCACAAGCTTACGTAACTCTTCATTTGGCATATTAATTGGAGTTTTACCGATGACTTTTTTTTCGTTTTTTCCGTTGATAATGTAAACATCGGCTTGCAACGGATCACTATTCACTTTGAAAGTTGAGGTCATACAACTTGAAAAAAACAAACTGATGAATGCTACGCCAACCGTAAAATATTTTTTATTAGTCATGAAGATAGTATGAAATAAGATCAGACTAACGGGAAGTCTAGTACGGGCATTCATTACCGAGGGCTAGTCGTGCTTGATGTTACAAACCACTGTCGATCACAATAAATGAGTCGATGAGCCTAATCGAACCGGCCGTCGCTTGAATGTACGTCAGATATCGCTCGTTCGACATTAACGTCACCGGAGTCGAGGTGATTTGGCGTACCAGCTGGTCTGGAATATTAAACGAAAGTGTCGACCCCGCCACCGCCGTCATCGAAGCGATTCCGGCGTCTGCAGCCAGCCCTGAACCGGCGCTCGCAAGCATCACCGAACCCGCAGCGGAACTATCATTTGTAACGATTGCCGTCGCGACGAATTTCGCGACTGGATTCGTGAATTTCGTGAGATCGATCTCTACACGCGAATCTTCCGCGTACATCGCAGTATTGACATTACTATGCCCAAGCGAATTTCGAATAAAAACTTCGGCCTTGTTCAGATCTTGCAGACGAACCCACAACCCGGCTTTGTAAATGTTTAAGCCGCCCAAATCACAATCGCGCACGCACTTCATGGCTAAACGATAATTTTGACCTTCATTCGCCGCCGCAAATTGAGCTGCACCGTCGTCGAAAGTTGACCTAACTTGTTGAAGGCTGTTTGGATTTCCTTGATCGAAAACCGATTCGGTAAAATTAACCGCATCACCGGTCGAGATATTATAAAGAGCTACCGTGCCCGTCGAACCATTTGTCGATACGATCGCCTCGAACTCCCAAGCGTTAAAGTCGCTTAAGTTTTTCAAGTTGGTTGTGTTACGCTTGTAGATCGAAGAATTCTGCACCACATAATATAAACTATCAACATTAGACATACTTTCGACCGGCGCAAACACATCACCCAAGCTCGGCGACTGAGCCGAACTTAAGAGCGGATAGTAAATCTTCGTTCGTGACGCTTGAGTTTGATGAATCCAAATTTTCGCCGAGAAAACTTTCAAGGCTTCAAGCGTACTTGTTCCTGGCAGCCCTAAGTAATAGTCATTTTCAAGTGCCGTCGGAGTCCATGACACCTTGTAGCGGGTTGGTGAATTGGTCAGTGGGACTACTGCGACTAAAGCCATCAAATTTCCAACTGCATCGCGTAACTCAACCGCTTGTGGAGAGGCATCTGAATTCGTCGCAACCAGCTCAAGTTCGTAAGTTACCGTTCCATCGTAATCAGCTGGGTTGATCGTCGTCATCGAGCGTTGAAATAAATTAGGATTTGAGTCCGAGCTAATGCCCTGATCAAGCATTTCAACCGGAACACTTAAGTTCATACTTTGAACGGCAAACTCAAAAGCTTCATTTGAAAATGCCGGGTGCGCTCCTGTATAGACCGGTCGAACTAAATAAGAGTAACCCGTCCCGTTTGAAACAGCTGCATCGGTGTAGCTTGTTCCGCCTACGTTCGTTAGTAAGGCGTAAGGCCCGCCCGTTAAGTACGAACGATAGACATTATAACTTAAGGCAGATGGGTCAGCCGACCAAGTTAGATCGATGTTATTCGCGTTTGCCGTGGCCGCTAAATCAATGATTGAATTTTGAAACAAAACCGATACTTCATTTGAGTTGCTCGATTCGGCTCCGTAAAAGTTCACTGCGGTAACAACGTAGTAATAAACTTGCCCGTTCACAACCGAATTGTCGTTGTAGGTCGCAGTTGGTGCCGTTAACGTCGCTAACAATGCATAACCTGAACCACTTGTTGTCGATCGGTAGACTTGATACTGCGCCACTCGCGGTGAAAATGCCTGCGTCCAATTGATTGTGACTGAGCTATTATCCGTATAATAAAGACGTAAACCATTTAGCGGATCAGGTGAATTAATCTGCACGCCGATCGACAGATTTGATTCACTCATAGCTGTTCCATCAGCCGCGCGTGGTAAGAATTTATAAAAATAAGAGATTCCTGATACAACCGTCATGTCTGTATAAGGCACTGCCGTTAAACCGGTTGCTATAGTTATAAACTTAACTCCGTCCGTCGATCGCAATAAATCGTATGTGCTTGCGGTCACAATTGAAGGCCAGTTAATTGTTAGGGAACCCGATACAACCGTAACGGCTGGAGCCGCGGGTCTCGAAGCTGGTATAACGGCCAGCTCAGTAGACAAGGCTGATTCGTTAGTTCCGTTCGTTGCCGTTGTAGCAAAATAGTAAGTAACACCTTCGGTTAACCCAGAAACGACTCGTCCCGATTCTGAAGATCCGGCTTGCAAAAACGTCCACGGTCCACCACTTGTAGTTGAAGAATACAAATTATAGCCACTGGCACCCGGAACCGGCGTGCAACTTAAGGTAATTTGATCGCCAAGTACATTTTCGCTGACTAATAGATTTTTCGGAACAAGTGGAATCACGCCCGGATTGACAGCCAGACTTGGCAATGAACTTAAAGTCAGACCGGTCGAGTACGTCACCCGAATTTTATAAAGATATTTATTACCATTGATCGCGGTCGTATCGGCGTAAGCCCCGCCTGAAGCATTCGAAACTAGAACTGAATAACTGATATCATCCGACGAACGAAGCACATCATACTGCACAGCACCCGGCACGCCCGACCAAGTTAAGTCGACCAACGCATTACCTGGTCTGGCGATTGGTGCCGATGGAGCGCTCACAGTAAAAGCTGAAACAGCGTCTGACAAGCAACTTAAACCACAACTGCTGTAAGCGACTTTAAAATAATAAGTCGTCTCACCATCAAGGCCGGTGACTTGAAATGCATTCGTATTATTGACTGCATTAACGTACGTATACGTACCGTTCAATGTTGTCGACTTGTAGATGCGGTACTGAACCCCGCTTCGAAATGCCCACATAAGATCGACTGAATCCATAGTGGCTTTAACAACGCTTAAACCAGTCGGTGCTGGCGCCGACGCGACAATGCCGCTAACGATATTTGAATCTTGTCCGATAGTTGCATCATTAAAAACCGGCACAACTTTATAGTAAAAGCCATTGACGAAATCAATTTCAAAACCAACCGGAGCCGAAGTTGAGTTAACAAAAGTATTCGACGCTGTGGTACCGATCAAATTGTAAGTTCCAGTTAAAGTTGTACTGCGTAAAATGCGATATAACGAAACATCGGGCTGAACGACCCAACTTAAAGTAAACTGATTCGACGCAACTGAAATCGTTAACGGATCTACTGCTCCGTACCGGTACGAAACCGCGTTCGAAAATGCGGTCTCGGTATTTCCCCAAATGGCCACAACTTTATAATAATAGGTACCCGCCATTGGAGGAATATCGATGTACGAATTTGCCGCGCTTAAACCAATCAAGTCGTAAGTTCCACCCAAAGTGGTTGAACGGTAAATATAAAATTTATTAAAATGTGTTGGTGCTGTCCAAGTTAAAGACGCCCCGTTTGAATCGACATCTTTTGTGACACTTAAGTTAGCCGGGGCTGCCGGAACCGAACCCGGAGTTCCCGCAAGTTCATCTGAAGGCCAGCCAATCATCGAAATTGCACCCACCTCGCTGTTTGCAATAACTGTATAATAGTACGAGACGCCGTTTGTAACAGAATTATCTGTGAACACAGTTCCGTTATAATCAGATTCAAGCTGAACGTAGTCTGTGCTTGGCCAACCAGGCTTCGTTGAACGCCAGATCTGGTAACCCGTTAAATAGGTTTCACTATTCCAGCGTAAAACAATTTGATTATTTCCCGGTTCAATTTTAGGGGTTATTTTTTGATTTGAAACGTAAATCGTATTCGAATCAGGAGTTGTCAGCCCGGTTGATCCCCAAATCGTACGCAGGTTCAATCGAATGTATCTATAGGGCGGGGCTTGTCCATCGTCGAATGAAGCTATAAAAGTACAATAAACGTACGAGCTACCCACAACATTTGCGATCGTTGTGCCGTTGCGAAGCACTCTGTACCGTGTGTAGTAGTCTTGCTCGGCCCAAGTCAAAGAAATGCCGGTTCCCGTGCTTGGGCAGCGAAGCGGGTCATTAAATGGAATTGCGGAAAGAATCGTAGGCGCTGCAGGAACATCTAAGGTGTGAACGTCGACTTCGTTGGAGTTCACAGTTTTACCTAGCGTATTTGTGCCTTTAACAATATAAAAATACGTCTGATTATTAACAACGGATTCATCTAAGTACCCGACTGATGACAGTTTTTGTTTGACCAAAGTGTAAGGCCCGCCCGATTGTGTCGCGCGGTAAACTTCATAGTATAAATTAGGAATATCGCCCGTCCACGTTAGTTGAACCGAAGTACTTCCCGTTTGGGCTGTTAAATTAATCGGCGTCACTGCAACGAACGCGTTAATCGTCACGCTGGTCTGCGCCGAATCATAAGTTGTACCGGTTACGTTATCGGCGGCAACCACGTAAAAATAAGTTTTACCTTCCGTTGTCGCGTAATCACGAAAACTTGAAGACGAAATTTTATTCGCAATAATCGTATACGGCCCGGCTGCTTTCAACGCACGCTTTAAAATATATTTTGCAGTTGGGCTCGCAAAACTATCTGGCTGCCAACTAATCGCAACCGAACCATCGGGATTTTGATTCGAAATTAGGTTAAGTGGCCCCGTATCTTTATGGGCAAAATCAAGTAATTTACCGCAAATCGACATATTACCAACCGGATCAAAAGAGCGTGCGTAAACTGGTGTGGTTGTATTTCTTGGCAGTTCTACTTTTATGCCGGTACCAACAAACTGCGCGGCCGAATCTGTTTTCACAACCGTGGTGCAAGTTGAATCACGATATATGGTCACTAAGCTTGCAGGCAACTGACTTACACTAGAAGAAAGGCTTCCCTTCAGAACTGTGACTTTGCTGTACGACGGGCTGTTCGGCGTAGCCGAAGATAAAACCGGTTTTCCGGGTGGAATTGTATTATGAAGGTAGTCAACCAGGTGCGTACAAGCACTTAAGTTACCGGCGTCATCGACCGCCCTTGCGTAAATCGTGGTGATACTGTTTTCGGCCAAGGTAACAACTGAATTACCGGCAATATAATCTGCGATGGGACCAAATCCGACGCGTGTTAAACACAGAAAACTATCGTAAAAATTAATCTTGGTCGTCGGCAACTGCTTACCGATCGTATTAATTAAAGCATTCCCGCGTAAACTGGGCGTCGCACTGATTCGAGTCGGTGTCGGCGGATTTGCACTGGTGTAAGTGGGCGCGGTCGGCGGCGTATTATCGTGAATATATTCCGAGAAGTAAGTGCAATCCGAATCATTACCGTAAACGTCGGTTGATAAGGCGTAAATTCGATTTTTAGAATTCGCCGGAACCGTCATTTGAATACCGATCGTACCGAATGCGGCACGACTGGCGCTTCCAACGAGCGCTGTACATGATGAATCGGTGTAAAGCTTGACGATTGAAACCGTAGTTGGGGCAGTTCCTAAAATGTAAGGCTGGGTTGCTATTCGTGACGGCGACGCTGGAACCGCTTGAAAAAATGTCGGGTTCGCAGCCTTCGCAGTCGAATAACCATAAGTTGTGATTTGTTGACAGGGCGAAGTATTACCCTCGGGATCGGTGGCGACCGAATAGACATCGGTCGTGTTAATCGCCAGTGGTACGTTTGGCGTAATCAGCTGAATTCCCGTCGTGTCAAACTGGGCGGATGTACCGCTACCAATATTAACCTGGCATTGATCGTCAGAATAGAAATCGATCGTTGAAGTGGTCACCGAGGCATTTCCACTAATGTAGGGTGATGAAGAAATATTATTCGGTGAAATCGGATCCGTCGTACCAAACACCGGAGAATCTGGCGGGATTGTATTATTTTTGTAAGACTGCATAAACACGCAAGGCGAAGTATTTCCGGCCGCATCAACCGACATCGCGTAAACCGTAGTGATCGAATTTGAAAGCACACTCACCAAAATACCGGCGCCATCGAAATCTTGCTTTGTGCCCGATCCAATCATATTCAGACACAAGGCAGAATTATAAAATCGAACTAGGGCTGTATCTGTCGAAGATGCGCCCGAAAATCTTGGGTAAATCGTTAAACGAGTCGGCGTCACCGGAGCCGACGCACTAAAAATAGGTGCGCTTGGCGAAACTGTGTCGTAGATATATGTCGTTAAATAAGTACAGCCCGACGGATTTGTATCTGCGTCGTAGGCAACAGCGTACACGCTGGTTGTTGAATTCACATCAACGTTAAAAACCAATCCGCTACCGACGAAATCGGCCTTAGAACCCGTTACTACTAAACTAGAACATAACGGGTCACTGAACAAACTGACATTCGTCACAAGTGTATCAGCTGTTCCCACCACCGATGGATTTGGTACTAAATGACTTGGTGATACCGGGTCAACGTGATGGTAGACCGGCGCAGGCGGACCCGCCGTTGTATGTTTATAGGACGTGACCAACCCACAATTTGAAACCAGTCCCAAAGCATCCGTTAGCGTACCATAGACATCGGTTTCTACTTCGGCAGGTAAAGTCACTAGAATACCGCCCACTTTGAAATCGGCTGAAGTGCCCGTACCAACCTGCACACTGCAAGTGGTATCTGAGTAAAACTTTAGAACCGAGTTTGTGATGGATGTTCCCATCAAAAGAGGTGTAAAACTTTGACGACTTGGTGACATCGGCGAAGTTGAGGCCACCACCGGCGGACTTGGTTGAGTGTGTTTAAAAATATATGAACCCAAAGAAAAACATTTCGTTAAGGTATTTGTTTTTAAATAGAACTTAGTATCGCCCGTCATTGGAACCAAGACCGAGACACCCGTCGTCGACAATATATTTGCCGTTGTTTGCGCAACGCTTGAACCTGTGCAAGTATCATTTAGAAAGAGGTCGACAGCGTTAATCGTCGTCGTGCCTTTTTCAGGAATTTCAGCTTTAACTAACAGTTGAAGTTCGGTGGCTGAGTAGCCCAGTAGAGAAATCTCTAGTACGTTTACTTCAATCGTCGAAACTTTTTGAACAATATCACCCGATGGCAAAGAGCAGCCACCCAGTATGGTTAAAAAAGCTATCGCAAAATAAAGTTTCAAACCTTTAACGTACATTTAGTGCCCCAATAAAGTTTCAAAAGTGTTCGAGTTCTGATCTATGATTATTAAATCCGTCGCTGTATCTTTATTCACATCGATCGAAAATAAGCTGGTGATATTTCCAGGCATAGTCAATGTCACGGTCGAGTTAAATTGACCAATCGAATTAGAATACAGCATCGTGACTGACTGTGAAGACGAATTAATAACCGCAAAATCTAAGAAGTTATCGCCGTTAAAGTCACCACTCGCTAAACCTTCGGGGTTCGTACCGGCTGAATAAAATAGTGCTGATTGAAACGATCCGTCACAGCGACCCTTTAATACCGCCACTGTGCTGTCGCCATTATTAGTGGTAACCACATCGACACAACCGTCATGATTAACGTCAACCGCGCGCATAGCGACCGGGCTCATGCCGGTTTGATAGTTAACTTGCGTTTGAAAACTACCGTTACCATTACCCAGTAAAATACTAATCGAACCACTATTTTTGTTTGTGACTACTAAATCTATACGATGATCTAAGTTAAAATCAGCATAAGAAATAGCTGACGGACTGTCACCCACTTGAAAATCAATTTTATTTTGAAAGGTGCCGTCGCCGATGCCTAAAAGTACGCTGACGTTGTTTGTACCGGAATTCGTGACAATTAAGTCGAGCTTACCGTCTTCATTAATATCTAAGATCAGAATCGCAGACGGCGTTGTCCCAACGGTGTAGTCAATTGGTAAATCAAAACCACCACCCGTTGCTTGCGACAAAAAGACCCGTACTTTCGAAAAATTCGGTTGATTCACGATAATATCTTTACGGCTATTATTTCGGATATCGGCCGTGATTATTTTCGTAGAAGCATCGAAGGTATTTAAAGTCGTCAACGAAGAAAATAAGCCATTTCCTTTGCCTTCAAAAATTTCTATAACCTTAGAAGTCGCGTTTATAATGGCCATGTCCATAAAGCCGTTCGTATTAAGCCGCAAAGCTGCACCACCCGTTGGCCCACCCATCGTTTGCGTCACATAGCCAAAGCTAACGCCGCTTTGATTTGGCACCATTTGCACTAAGCGTACACCGTTGTTGATGACGATTAAATCGCTAAATGTATCTGCATTGAAATCACCCGCCGTCAAAGCGGCCGGATAAGTGCCGACCGGCACAACCTCAAACGCAGTGAACTGTCCCGTACCCGCGCCCTTAAAAATCGATACAGTATTATCTGAACCATTGGTAACGGCAAGATCGATTTTATTGTCTTTATCAAAATCGAGTGCAACCATCGCATTGGTACCAACGCCCGAAGCCAGGTTCACTGACTCATAGAAATCATTTGAAGTGGTATTCATCAAAACAGTGATACTGCTATCAATGTTATTCACCACGGCAATATCATCGTAGCCGTCGCTATTGAAGTCAGCTGTAACCATATTGATAGGGCCCGCACCGGTATCGTAAACTTGCAAAGGCGTAAACACTCCGAAGCCGTTATTCAATAAGACCGTTGCATTGTTGTCGCCCGAATTAAGTACGACCAAGTCGACAAAACTATCATTGTTGACTTTCAAAGATTTCACGACCGAAGGCGAACCACCCACGGAATACGAAACTGGTGCCGTAAATGTACCGTTAACATTACCACGCCGTACGAAGATCATCGCACTTCCGGCTGCGGTTGAAACTAAATCAAGATGGCCGTCAAGATCGACGTCAACGATCGCAAGCCCGGTTGGAATGTATTCATTCGGGTCAATCAGAATGTTCACTGCCGAATTAAACGATCCGTCACCAAGCCCCGTAAATACTTGCATCGACGTCGTTAAAGAATTTCCGCAAGTAACCGTCAGGTCTAATCTTGAATCTTCATTCACATCAGCAATTTCTAAAGCGTTCGGCGTATTGCAGATGGGATTCACTTTCGTCATTGGCAAGTAAAGCCCGCCACCCGCAGAAAGCATAATACCAATACTAGGATCAGAAGAATTTAAAATAATGAGGTCTGGTCTTCCGTCGCCGTTAATATCTCTCGAAATAACTTGCGTTGGGTTTTGGCCTAAACTAAATGTTGATCCCATCGCGCCCTTATTTGCATACACCGAATATTGCTTGTAAGTCAGAATGGCTGAATCACTGTTATTTACATCAGGCAAAATCGATAGAAACGGTCCGACACGAACCTGACTGATCACATCGTCGGCACCGGCACGAACTGTCAATTGCGCAACCCCTTGCAAATTCGAAAACTGCGCAGACGAACTAACAATTTCGTGATTGCCACTGATCGTTTGAAAATAAAGCGGATAATTACTGATTCCGTTACCGAAGGCGTCGGTCACTTTAACTTTTAGTGGGTAGGTTAAATCCAAGCCAATCGATTGCGACTGTTCGTTACCGCTATCACTTTCAAATACCAAGTGGTCAGGCACGCCCGCAACCGTCGTAATATTCATGTAGACGATCGATCCCACTGAATCATTAACGCGAATTCGGTCAATGACGTTCGCTAGCGGACCCGTTCGGTAAGTTCGCGCATTAAGATCAAGCGTACCACCTGAAGCATTGGTTTCTAATGTGTAAGTATAAACGCCCGATCCGCCAATCGCCGAAATCGGTATTAATGTATCGACCGGAACTGAAGCCACCGCAGGCGTGGCAATAAGTAAAGCTTTATTCCATACCAGGGGAATTAATGCCGTATTTCCCGCTTGATCCGTTTGTAAAACATTAATTGCGTAGTTTCCGTCAACGGATTTGATCAAATTAATTTGATATTCTGAATTCGCGCAGACAGTTGAACCGACTCCGTCCCCCGTTAAGCTAATCGTCGCACCACTTTCGCAAAATCCTTTAATCAGTAAAGAGCTTGTCGAAGATAAAAATGGATTTAAGACTGGGTCGCTAATAATAGGCTGAGAAACGCTAGTTTTACGAATCCATACAAACCCGGTCGGTTTTGAAAACTGACCTTTAGCATTCTCTTGCGTGATTAAATAATTATAAATTCCATCGACGGCTTTATTGACCGTAAAACTAAAAATTGAGCTTGTACACTGCACTTGATCTTGCGCTGCACCCTGGATGTAAACCGTATTACCCAACATGCATGTGCCGGTGATCGTAACAGAGCTTGTTCTCGAATAGTACGGATTCAAGGCCGGCAGCGCTATTGTTGGTTGAGTCACGATAATTTGATCTGAATCTTGACTAACATTCGTCGATCCAATCACTTCGCCGCCAACTTGGCATGAAATTAAAACGAAAGAACAGACTAATAAAATTAGTCTGTTCCCCCATTTTAAATTTCGCTGACTTGCTAGTAAAATCAATTTTGTCTCCACTTAAGTTATCGTCCTATTTCGGTAATCTCTGAATACGGCTATTGGTCACGTCAGTAATGTAAATGAAATAGGCGTCACCTGAAACACCGCGAAGATCAGAATACTGGCCTAGACGGTAGCCATTCACAGCATTACCGCCACGACACCAGCCCGGCGTTGTTCCGGTTGCACCCACACACGCCGCAGTTTCGCCGTCAGAAGGAGCCGTTAAGATCGCGCCTTGCCAACCCAGTACAGAACCCGTAGCAATATCCATTTTATAAACCAGATTGTTAGAGCCCATACCACCATTTGAAGTCCCGTATAGATTTGTCCCGTCACCCCAAAGATTCATCGGAAGAAACGTCCACCCGTTATTCCAACCGGCTAACGTCGTGCGATTACTAGTCCAAGTTTGGACGTAATTATTCACTAGTAAACGAACCGATTTCTGCCATTTGCCGCCCAAAGAATATTGATCTATGCGGTAATTATAGTAATTTGATATATATAAGTTTGTACCGTCCGTCGTGATACCGCCATAAACGCTTCCCTCGAAGGCAAAACCACCCCCGCGATCACCAGGGTTTGACGACGCCGTTGATGTTCCACCAATACACCAGCCATCTTCAGATACTGAATAAGCACCATTCGATGCCGGCGTGCAACCGCCCGTCGGGGCTGTATTAACTCTTCCAATCCAGCCCATGAAGGCACCCGAGTCAGCCGCGTAACGACTGACGCGATGATTGTAGCCGTCGACAACATACAGAATGCCTGAATGATGAAGTATCCCTCCTGGCCCATTCAGCGTACCGTCGATTGATCCCGCTTGCGGATACCCGCCTAAACACCAACCCGGGGTAAAGGTTCCCGGCGCAGCTCCGTTACAACCGGCGGCTCCACCCGAAGGTGATTGGTTAATTCCACCCAACCAACCCATGTATACACCGTCACTGCTACGAAATTTATAAATACGATGTAAACCGTTATCAGTGACGTAAATGTAGGTACCGTCACCCGTTATGCCCGCAGGTCGATGCATGATTCCGTTCGAATTCGTAATTCCCGTAAAATCGCGGAATACCGACCATGGGTTCGGCAAAGCCCCGGTACACCAAGTTGGTGAAGGCGCCATCGCATTAGCCACTAAACAGTTGTTACTGACGCCGCCGGTCGGAACCGTCGTATTTGCACCGATCATTCCCACCAGTGAACCATTTGCTAAATTCAATTTCTTTATACGCCCGTTACCCGAATCGGCTACGTATAAGTGTGTTCCGTCTGAGTACGAAGTAATCGGCGACCAAAAGTCCCCATCAGACATTCCGTACGATTCAGAAAGAACGTCAGCGTCGGCACTCCATTCGTTTGGTGCGGCACTTGAATAAGCCAGCGAACCTAGGTATTGCCCGGTCTCTGCAGCGAATTTTTTAATTCCGGGGCCGCGCCCTTGACCAACTAAAATATTTCCCAGCCCGTCACTTTCAATCGAGAAAGCTTCAACGAAAGCTTGTTCGTCTAACCCCGCTTTTGAAGTTCCATTTAAACACCAACCCGGCGTGTTTGCATAAATCGCTAAACTTGAACACGACGACATATTACCCAGCGAGTTTGTCATACTTGAATTCGTCGCGATTTTTCCAAGCCAGCCTAGTACCAAGCCGTCGTCATCAATTGCAATCACGCGCTGTGAGTCTGCTACGTATCGACGACTTGTCACATTATCGTAAGTCATCGCAAAAGCGCCTTGCCAGTTTCTAGCTAAGCTTGGAAGCACTTTAATGAATGCACCCGTCGTCGCGTTGTAAGTCGAAATATTGCCGCCGTAATTATTATCCATAACGTAGAGAATATTTGATCTAACGGTGATATTTTTAGGCTCGTAAATTCCGCCGGAGTTAATCTCGGCCTGACTGTATGTGCGACGGTAAGTTCCGCCCTTACACCAGCCCGGAGTCTGCGCGCCATCTGATAAACCCGTACAACCGGAACTGGTCGGTGAAGTGGTGTAAACTTTTCCGATAAAACCATCGTAAGAGCCATCCGAAACTTTATATCTTAAGACCGCGCCTTGCGTTCCCACGTAAAGGTAGGTTGCATCAACGGCTACGGCCATCGGTGTGTAAAGCCCACCCGCGCCGAAACCCCACGCAGCCGTACCGCTTGGATTAATTGTCGAAGTACCACCGACGCACCAGCCCGGCGTCACGTTACCTGGAGTCACAGTCGTACAAGTACCCGGCCCTCCGGTTGAAGCTCCCGTTGGAGTTGAACCAACTAAACCGATCCAGCCTTTGAAAGCACCCGAAGCTGCATCATAGCGGTTAACTGTATGAGCATTCTGCTGAGTCACGTAAACGTAGTTGGCATCAATTGCCAGCGCTGTCGGATCGCGCATGGCTCCGCTTGAAGACATATTATTCTGCCAGCTCGACATACCGCCCGTACACCAGCCCGGCGTTACTTGGCTACTGCTGACCGCGATACACGCCGCCGGCGACGGAAGCGACGGGTAAAGCGATTGCTTACTTCCCGAAATATTGCGGGCCATATTCTGCGGATTGACGAACATTCCAATCCAACCCACATAGCGCTGGTTCGTGTAATCATATTTTAAAACTTTGTGCGAATCGCTATCGATCACGTACAAGAATTGTTTTGCATCATCAAATTTAATTGAGCGTACACGGCTTGGGAAGTCTACGCGGCCCGCAACTGGCTTTACGCCTGTTCTAAACCAAAGTAAGTCACCGTTAGCATCATTCAATTGGCCCAATGGTCCTAGCCAACCTTTTGCCGCCGTAATCGTCCAATTCATTGTTCCATCGGTTAAGACCAGTGCCGGATCAGCCGCCGTTAAGACAACACTCGCAAAGGGATACTGGCCTTTGTAGTAAAATGTTTTTGCTGAATCGCCCGGCGCAAATGTGACTTGGTTAATCGCGGTGGTACACGCGTTGTTACTGTAAAACTTTGCCGCTAATTCAAAGCCAGTCGTAAAACCGGCCGTACTTAAATTAGCCGTGATCGAAGAAACGGCAGCCGTAACGTTTGGCGTCGCCGCGCCGTCCATCGTGTTAACCGTAAAAGGGCCTGCGCAAATTCCGGTACCTACGCTTGTCATTGATGGACCACTGACTTTGAATGAAGCCGGAGAAATTGAAACCGCTAAAGTTTGCGATTGCTCCATCGAACCTGTTGGGTCAGTCAAGCGAATGTTTAGCGCTTCCGAAGTTGTATCTTTTAAATAAACAGCCATCGAACTTGCGCCCGCTGGAATGGTTAAAGATGTTGTAATAGGTGCACCCGCACAACTTGGCGAGGTATAAAATTTACCGTCGATACTTGTCGAGAGACCAACGATACTTAAAACCGTGTCAGCAGCCGGGCTCACATCATTGGCCGCAGCATCCCGAAGTTTGATCGTAAAAACGGTCGAGCAACGACCCGCAACAACCGTACTTGGTCCCGCAAAATAAATATTAGACGGCAAAACCGTAATATTTTGCGAAGCAGTCGTTGTGACCATAACGGCATTAACGTCGGCCACATTAATACTAAACGTTTCAGCTTTGTTATCCTTCATGTAAAGCTTAATCGGATATAAACCACCGTACGTCACCGGTAGCAGAACCGCCGAAGCGTTGACTGCATTCGTGCAAAGCGAATCTGAATACACGATCGCGCTACTAGCAGAAATTCCAGTAATTGCAATTGTTGCTGTCGAAAATAATGGAGCGACCGCGCCATTTTCACCAGCCGGAAACACCGTAAATGCCGGCGAACACGCGCCCGAAACAAAACTCATCGGCGTATTCGCCGCCGACGGCGGCGAAGGCATATAAGCCGTTAAACTGATTTTACTAGGTGTTACATCAACTGTGCGCGTACCGCTGGTTAAAGCATTCCCGGTATCTCTAACTAATAAACTCAAACGTTCGCCGACGGGATCTTTTAAATAAACAGTACGAATGTTGGTACCGGCAGTGAAAGTAAGATTGGTTCCAAGTGCTGACCCACCGCAAGCGCTACTTGAATACAGCGAAGCCCCGCCTAAGCCCGTAAAAGTCACCTGCGTATTTTGAATCGCATTCGCCGGATTTCCGCCGTTATCTTGCAGTTGCACGGTTAGGGCCGCACTACAACTTCCCGAAATAACAGTCGATGCACCCGCAATAACGATTTTTTGCGGAGTACCTGCGGTAATATTAAATGAGTTCGAAAAAGCCGGAATAAAACTGCCCGAGCTAGCCTGCAGTTTATAACCGATCGCCGTTTTATCAATACCAAGATCGTTGAATACTGCAATACCATTCACCGCTTGCACCGTTGTCGTACCCGAAAGTAAAGCGCCGCCCACGTTATTCGAAATGGTGATCGTAATATTTGAAGAGGCCGCAGCTCCAGAGCGAACGATATTTCCGTTCACATCTTGCACAGCCACTTGAATTGAATTTAGATTACCCGCGCCGCCCGGTGAATTAACCGGTTGAATAACGTAAGCCACTTTAGCCGCCGTACCCGCGACGAAGGGCGCAAGTGTCGTGACCGAACCTAATCCCGCCGGTGCTGAAACACTTAAAGTTCTAAACGGTGCAACTTCGTCCGAAAAAATTGATGCGATTGATCCAGTCGCAACGCCCAGTGCATTTGAATTTGTGCTCGGCTGAATCAAAGTATCGCCACTGATGTTTGAAACAAAACTTGGTCTGATACCCGAGATCGGGTTAGCGTACTGATCTTTCAAGGTAATCGTTACGCTATAAGAAGCATTTCCATCGGCGATTTGCGCCGGATTAGGCGGAACCGATGGAGAAATAGCAATTTTAGTTTCGGCGGCACTAACTGCGCCCGGGCTAATTAAAAAAGAAGTTGAATCAGCGGTTAAAACTCCGGCGCCATTTATTTGTCCTGAGTTATCCGGTTTTGAAGCCGTTAGTAGCTTACTACCCGCCTCGTTAATTTTTAAACCGCTAAAGGTCGCGACCCCTTTGAAAGCGGTCACCGCGGTTTGACCCACGATCGAACCGCCCGTTGGTGAAGTCGTAGAGAATGTTAACGTAATTACGGCGTTTGAATCGGGGCCAGCCGTCACCGTGTTGCCATTCACATCTTTAATCTCGACAACGGGTTGACTTGACCACGCAATACCCGCCGGAGAATTCGAGGGTTGGTTCAAGAACACCAATTGCGTTGCGACACCCAACGGAATAAAGGTAACCACGCTAGTGTTATTATCTTCAAAACCTTGGACATTAATTCCAACGCGACATGTATAGGTCTCTCCGCCGATTAAACCGGTTACGCGAGCTTTCGTTTTAGTTGTATCTGTAACGACAGCCACAGAACTGAAAAGAACTGCTCCAAGCCCATACTTACAATAAACGGTTGCCAACTGTGCATCTGACATATCAGAGAAATTAATATCGACCGTCGTTGAATTAATGATGTCTGCGCTAATTGCGCCACCGTAAGGGATACCGTAACGAAAAATAACGTTATCATCTTCTTTAAGTTTCGAATTGATTTTACGAACGCGCAGCGCGTACATTTGTTGAGGCACTAGGTTATTAAGAGTAATTGAACTGGCCGGAGCCTTCACCGTCGTGATCAATTTTGGTACGAGTAAGTTTGTTGCATCGTAAATGGCATAACCTACTGTTTCTGCATCAGTCGACTCATCCCAACTTGCTTTCAGCTTAGTTGATGAAATAGTTTCAACCATCGTGACACCTTTAAACCCGTCCGGGGCTGATGCACCGATTGAACTAAGCATATCCGAGCTGATTCCTTTTTCCGTAGGCAAACAACCCGACATCAAAGACGCTATTACAACAACCGACGTGAACATGTAATTAGCTAAGCTCATAAATCTCCCACAAACTGTACAAGTTATTGAACACCTACCTATCGGCATAAAGATAATTTAGTTGAGGGCTTTTTATCCTGATCTATAGACCCTAAGTTCAAAATGAGACGATCTGTGTATTATGTTTCAAAACAGTTATTCTTTCTTATCCTTTCAACGATCTAGACCAATTACCAGATTCTATATCTGAGACTCTAAATTATTCGTTAGTAGACCGAAAGGGTACCGATAGCTTAATCGTTTTATTTAGAAGTTTTTTAAGAAAACTAGCTTTAGGGAGCCGTATGAATATTTCATCATTACTAGGTATCTTACTTTCATTCGCCGTGCTGATCGGAGCCATGCTGACTTCAGCGAAAGATTCGAAAGTATTCTTAGATCCCCACGCATTCTTAATTGTGATCGGCGGAACATTCGCGGCAAGCTTACTTAGTTTCTCGGGTAAAAAAATGTTAAGCCTAGCGCAAATTTTTATGAAGCGCGTACTTGGCAAAAACAATGAAGTCAGCATCGTCATTCACGAAGTGGTTGATCTAGCAAAAGGTTACCGCGAAAGTGACGGCTACTTGGCTGAGAAAGAAAAAACTTTAAAAACTCCATTTTTAAAAGAAGCCATCGGTCTTTATATTGAAGGTGGTATAGAACCACACGAAATGGATCGTATTTTGGTTAAACGTTCAATCGCCATTCATCACCGTTACGAAGAAGATGCCGAAAATTTTAAAGCTTTATCTAAATTTCCACCAGCGTTTGGGTTACTTGGTGCCGTTATCGGAATGGTTTCTTTGATGCAAAATCTTGGCGGTGCTGACGCCATGCAAACAGTCGGACCTTCAATGGCGATTGCCTTGGTAGCTACCCTTTACGGAATTGCCGTTGCCAATTTCTTTTTCTTACCGCTGGGTGAAAATTTAACTCGATTAAACAAAGAAGACCAACTCGTCCGTTCCATCGTTATCGACGGTATCAAACTGATTCGTGAAAAAAAGCATCCGTTGATCGTCGAAGAATCAATTAAAAGCTACTTATTACCGTCTGAGCGCGCACAAATTAAAAAGTTGGCGGCGTAGATCATGGCAGCACCTAATCCAATTAAAAATGAAGCTCACGGAGCTCGTGGAAGGAAGCCTCATCTACGCAAAGTAGATGACGATCACCACGAAGATCCGGGTATGCACATGATGGAAGGTGCAAAAAAAGGCGAAGAAGGCGAAGGCCCTTGGCTGGTCAGTTACGCAGACTTAATGACGCTACTGATGGGTTTTTTCGCGTTGATCGCAAGCATGGGTAAGCCCGACATTAAAAAAGTTGAAGCTGTTCAGCAGTCGGCACAAGAAAAATTCGGCGGAGATTTCAAAAAGCCCTACCAAGAATTGGCCGATAAAATCGAACAAGTCATCAAGCAAAATTCACTCGAAAATCAAGTTAAAGTGACTCGCGCCGCAGACGGCGTGACCGTTAAATTTGATGGTACGCTATTCTTCAACTCAGGCGACATGATGGTGAAGCTTGAAGGCAAATCGATCATCGATAAAATTCTTGTTCCGATCAAACCCGCGATGACAGGCTACAAAGCGCAAATCGAAGGCCATACTGATAACGTTCCGATCTCGCATCCCATCATTGCAAGCAACTGGGAACTTTCCGCGATTCGTGCGGCCCGCATCGCACAGCTTTTTGAGTCTTACGGATTTAAAAAAGAACAGCTTATCATCATGGGGTGGGGCGAAACTAAACCCGAATACCCTAATGTAACCTTGGACGGAATACCAATACCCGTTAACCAGGCTAAAAATCGAAGAGTCATCCTGAAAATTTTTAATAAAGACGCTGCTGATTAGAATATTCTTCAAGTTTAACGGTACTTGTCTAACCCATGATCCGGTGAACGTCGATAATTCCTTTAATCTTCTGCAAAGCTAAAATCGCGGCCGATAGATGTGCTACATCTCTTACCGCAATTTCAAATACGCACACTGCTTTTTTGTCACGTGTGGTTCTGATCTGCGCCGATTCAATATTTATTCCTTGCACCGCAAAAGACTCTGACATCAATTTCAGCAGGCCCGGAACGTCTTGACTAATAATTTCTAATTTAACTTGGCGTTCTTGACCAACACCCGCTGATTTCGAAGTCCAAGCTACGTCAACCCGGCGCATTTGATCGTTTTCAAATACCTTCTGGCAGTCTGAACGATGAATAATAATGCCCTTACCCCGACTTATAAACCCCGTGATAGGATCACCCGGTATGGGGCTACAGCACTTCGCAAAGTGCACCAAAACGTCATCCATGCCGTCAACGCTGACCAGCGAGTTCGATTTTTTAAGCTTCGCTTTAGCCGAACGAATGACCTTTTCCATAAAGGTCGAAGTTTCGTCTTTTGCTAATTCTTTTTCGATCGCATCGGGGCTTAGATTATGAATCAAATGTTTCGCTTCAAATTTTCCGTAACCTACGCGGGCGTACAACTCTTCGACGTCATCGATGCCACTTTCAGACATGTACTTATCAAATTCAGGGCCCTTTAAGTATTTATTAGCGGCCATTCCGAATTTACGAAATTCTTTTTCAACAATTTCTTTGCCAATTACAATCGAGTTTTTACGTTGCTCTTCTTTAACGAACTGACGAATTTTAGAAATGGCCTTATTCGTAACGACGAACTTTAGCCAATCTTTCGATGGGGTTTGCGTTTTTAAAGTGACGATCTCAACGCGATCACCATTTTGTAATTTGTGTTTTAAAGGGACCATCTTGCCGTTAACCCGAGCACCCGTACACATACTGCCTAAATTCGTGTGAATATGGTAAGCCAGGTCGACCGGCGTTGCCCCGTCTGGTAATTCAACGACATCACCCTTCGGCGTAAAAACGTACACGTCATTTTCGATCAGTCCCGTTTTAATTTTATCTAGAAATTCATCGGCTGCGCCGCCCTGTTGGTTCAGCGAAACCAATTCGCGCATCCAGTTCGTTTGCGAAAGCTCGTCGACTTTAAGTTTCCCGCGTTCTTTATAATTCCAGTGGGCTGCGATACCTTTTTCGGCGATCAAGTGCATTTCTTCAGTACGAATTTGAATTTCGATACGGTCGCCGCCTGGGCCGATCACCGTCGTATGTAACGACCTGTAATTATTTGACTTCGGCATCGCGATGAAATCTTTAAAACGACCCGGAATTGGCTTCCAGATTGAATGGATATAACCCAGCATTTCGTAACACTCAGTGATACTGCCTACGATAATTCGAAACGCTAATACGTCGTAGATTTGATCGTAAGATAGATTACGTGAGCTCATTTTTCTAAAAATCGACCACAGATGCTTTGATCGTCCGTAAATCTTGAAACTTTTAATACTGGTTTTATGAATCAATTCACTGACGCTTCGACGAACTTCGTCGATATACTTTTCGGTTTCGGCTTCGTTCTTTTTAATAACTTGCACGAGCTCATAAAATTTATCGGGGCGTGAATAACGAAAAGCTAAATCTTCTAATTCGACCTTCAGTGAACTGATACCAATACGACCCGCTAAAGCGCAGTAGATCTCTAAAGTTTCTTCTGCAATGCGCACTTGTTTTTCGTAAGGCATGTGATTGAGTGTGCGCATATTATGTAAACGGTCGGCCAGTTTCACTAAAACAACGCGTACGTCTTTACCCATGGCGATAATCATTTTACGAATATTCTCGCCCTGTTTTTCAAAACTATTTCTAAAATTCATCTGCCCGATTTTAGTAACCCCGTCGACCAAGGCCGCTACGGTTTCACCGAACTCACGCTTTACGTCGTCTAAAGTTGCCAAGGTGTCTTCAACTGTGTCGTGTAATAAACCCGTTACGATTGTATCGATATCTAACCTTAGATCCGCTAAAATGCCCGCAACATTCAGCGGATGCGAAATATAAGGCTCGCCGGATCTACGCATTTGACCTTCATGATATTTTTCAGAAAATTTGTAAGCGCGCTGAACAATGTCGATCGGTGCATTCGGATGGTAGGCGCGAATTTTTTCGCACAGCTCTTCGACGGTGTTAATTGGCTTTTGCGGTAGTCGGTCGTCTAAAGAGATCTCAAGCATGACTCATTTTATAATAAAAAAACCCGCTATTTAAGCGGGTTTTTCATTTAAGCGTAAATAGTCCCAAATTTGGGACCATTGGTTAGGAAGAAGCAGCCGTTCAAGGCTGTTGCACCTAAGAACTATTTGTTTAAATCGCTTAACATGTCTTTCATGGCCGTTTGCTGATCGATTTTAGATTCAAAACCAACGTTACCGATCGCCACTTCACGAAGAGAGTTCACGATGTACTTGTTGTTTTTCGTAGCTACCGTGCAGTCACTGCCTTTTAAAAGCTGTTTCGCTCGCTTAGCCACTAATAGAACTAATGCAAAACGATTAGGAACTTTATCCATGCAATCTTCAACTGTTACACGAGCCACGATGAACCTCTTTTGATAATGTCTATGAACAAGGCCTTTAAGACCCACAAGCAGAGGCTAAGTCTAGCTCTAACCTATCCAATTCTCAACTATTTTCTTAAATTCTGCGTAAGAACGATCAAAATCGTCATTAACGATACGAACGTCAAATTCTGAGGCTTTCGCCATCTCTTTTTCGGCGTTGGCCATGCGAACATCTAAGTCGGGAGGCGGGCCTCCGTCGCGCTTAATAACGCGTCGCTTAAGCTCTTCGATAGAAGGCGGAAGTATAAAAACGGTCTTCGCGTCAGGAAACTTACTTTTGAAAGTCACCACTCCTTGAATATCGATATCCATGATGACCACTTTGTCTTTAGCCCAAGCCAGCTGCACCTGCTCATACGAAGTCCCGTAGAAATTTGTGTGAACCTGAGCCCATTCAATAAAAAAATCTTCGCTTACTTTTTTATCGAATTCATCTTTGGGAATAAAAAAATAAGGCTTACCTTGGCTTTCATGATGGCGCATGGTGCGCGTCGTATAGGTAATAATATCATGTAGACGTAAATCTTCAGCAGAGATTTTTTCTACAAAACTACTTTTTCCGGCGCCACTAGGGGCCGCCACAATAATCATCTTGGTCTTCATTCGATGTTTTGTACCTGCTCGCGCACGCGCTCAATAAGTGTTTTCGCCTCGACAACTGCTTCGGTGATTCCCGCAACCTGACTTTTAGAGCCAATCGTATTCACTTCACGTAACAGTTCTTGGGTGTAAAAATCTAGTTTTTTACCTTCGACGATGGGTAGTTCTACCAACTTATCGAAATTTTTCAAATGCTCAGTGAGGCGTGTCAGTTCTTCGTTAATATCCGCTTTTTCAAGCTGAATGACGATTTCTTGCGAAATTCTCTGCGGATCCATCGTCTGGCCAGCCACTTCTTTAGGAAGCCGAGACTTTACTTTCGATTCAAAACGCTCAAGTAAGATTTTGTTCGCTTCTTCGCGCAGTTTAGATACTTTTTGAATATGCCTTTGTAAATCTTTTAAGTTCTTTTGCAGATCTTTTTTAAGCGCCCCACCTTCGCGTACCCGCTCGGTATCAAATTTTTTCAAAGCCGCATCAAAAGTTTTCTTAAGAAGGCCAATTTCTAGTGGATTAATCGCGTCAGCTTCTTCCATCTGAACTATATCAGGCTGTTTAGCCACTTGATCAAAACGAATTTCCTCTTTCATGCGCAGGTCAGTCGAAAGTTTCTTAAATGCTTTCATGTACTCTTGCGCAAGCTTGGTATTGATCACGATCTTACCCGGCACAGACGAAGTTTTTAACTTACGAGAGATATAAATATCAACCGTTCCGCGTAGTGCCGTGCTGCTTAGCTTTTTTTTAAGCTCGCTCTCATAAGCAAAATAAATTCGTGGCAAGTGAAAGCGCGTTTCTAAAAAACGGCCGTTCACGGCGCGCAGACTAACTTCAATTGTTAGTTCATTATTCTGAGATCTAAAAACGCCGAAGCCGGTCATACTTTTCATAGACTTCATTATCACGTTTCAGTTGGTTAGAGGTCAATCATCCATCAAAAATTGGTCAAGCTTTGCATCTATATTTTTTAAGGATTCTGGCGAGTGATCTGACCAAAGTATGGCTTCGTCACGCTTGAACCAAGTTTTTTGCTTCTTGATCAGCTTCATTGTGCCCTGCTCAATCGCCGACTGTAACCACTCGGTCGATAAATTATCTTTAACGAACTGAACGCATTCCTTAAATCCGACGCTGGCTAAGGGTGCCCAGTTTTCAAAACCATTTTTTATAAAAAAAGTGGTCTCGTTTATAATGCCGTCCGCGATCATTTGCTTAGTTCGTAAATGCACCCGTTCGGCAAAAATTTCTTTCTCGAACGAAAACCCAATTTTGATAGACGGAAGCTTCAACTCGTTTTTATTTTTGGTAGGCTGACTTTTCATCTGAGACGGAACTTTATCAGAATGCCTTAGAATTTCTATGGCGCGAACCAGACGATAATGATCGTTCAAATGAATTTTTGACTCGGGATCTTTTTCTTTTAGTTCGGCAAAAAGCTTTTCGGGCCCCAGCTCGGCTAATTCAGATTCTATTGCCTTTCGGTATTCTTCAGGGATCGGTTCAACATCAAACATGCCTTTTTCAATGGCCTGAATGTAAAAACCCGTCCCACCCACAACAAATAACGGAAACCGAATGTCGTTCTCAAGCAAGGCGTAAAAGTCCTGAATATACCGACCGGCCGTAACCTCTTGCGGAGCAGAAACATAGCCGTACAGATAATGCGGCACTTCCGCCAAATCTGCGGCCGTCGGCGCTGCCGAACCAACTTCAAGACCCTTATAGAACTGCACGCTATCGATGTTAACGATCGAACCTTGAAACTTTTTGGCCTGTTTCAATGCCCAAGCACTCTTACCACTGGCGGTGGGGCCAACGACAAAAATAATTTTGTTTTGAGACTTATTAGTTAATGCGGCCAAAAAGTTTTTCCAATTCTGTGAAAGACTTTTCGACTGAAACCGGTCGCCCGTGGGGGCAAAAACTAGATAAGGTAAACTGATCCATTGCTACCAAAAGCTCTTGCATCTGTTCACGACTTAAACTTTGCCCGGCACGCACTACAGAATGACAAGCCATCGTCGCAAACAAATCAGAAATTTTCTTTTCGATCGCAAAACTTCCTCCATTATTTAAAAGATCACTTGCCATTTTCTCAAATACACTCGGCAGGCTTGAGTCTTTGATTAAATGTGGAGCTGACTTAATACCAATAACTTGCGGCCCCAATTGTTCAATCTCAAAACCCAGCTGCTCGATATCTTTTTGAGCTTTAAGTAAAACTTCTACCTTGTCTTCGGACAAATCGATCGCAAGCGGAAAAAGATAATCTTGAATTTCAAATTTTTTGTTCTTCCAAGACTCCATCAACTTTTCGTAGACAACGCGCTCGTGGGCCGCGTGTTGATCGACAAAAACCATTCGGTCTTCTTTTTGACAAACGATGTAAGTTAGGTTTGCCTGGCCGATCACTTGTAAAGTACTCCAGTAAGAACCGGGGCCCACCTTTGTGAGGGTCTCACGCGATGGCGCAATTGATTCAGGCTGAATATTGCTATCTACTTTTAGAAAAGTAAGATCCTGCAAATTAAAACTCTTATTTTTAAACTGAGTTTGACCAAACTGGTGATCGTTAAATCTTAAGTTTTCAGAAACCGGCTGATTCGTATACGACTTTTCTTTCGGCTGATACGACGATATCCACGGTGCTTTTTCAAGCGCATCTCTTAAAGTCGAATGCACAATCCGAAATGCAGCTGAAGCATCTTGAAATTTGATCTGACTTTTCGTCGGATGAATATTAACGTCGATCTCGGCCGGATCACATTCAAGCCATACGACTGCATGCGGGTACTCTCCGTGCATCAATAAACTACGATAGGCATCCATGATCGCAGTATGAATAGCCCGGTCTTGAATCCAGCGATTCTGTGCAAAGATCCAAATTTGTTTTGATGTTTTAGCGACCTCATCCGGCGAAGTAAAAACAATGTGCACCTTAAAAGATCCGCTTTCGCTGCTAGCTTCAAAAAAAACTTTCTTTTCTAAAACATCTTGTACACGTTCAATACGGGTTTTCTTGCGCGGTAAATAAAGTTGCAAGTCTCCTTCATTTACAAATTTAAATTCAACATCGTGATGCGCCAGCGACAAAGCTTTCACGACCGTTTTAATTTGTTGGGCCTCTGAAGATTCAGACCTCAAAAATTTAAGGCGCGCCGGAACATTTTCAAATAAAGACTCAATACGAATTTCAGTTCCGCGCATTTGCGTGCTGGGCTTCACAGCAGAAAGTACACCGAAATTAGATTCAATTTGTGACGAGATATTTTCATTTTTTTGTGAACTCTTAAGGGTCAGCTTTGAAACAGCCGCTGCTGAGGCTAAAGCCTCGCCGCGAAAACCAAAAGTGTGTAGATCCCACAAATCAGCCGTCTTAGTAATCTTACTGGTCGCATGGCGCTGTAAAGCTTGCGATAGTTCGTCTGATAAAATCCCCGCACCATCATCAATCACGCGAACGAATCTTCCGCCGTTTGAAATTTCTACGCTGATTTGCTTAGCGCCGGCATCTAAACTGTTTTCTACAAGCTCTTTGATCAAATGGGCTGGGCGCTCGACAACTTCTCCGGCGGCGATCTGGTTAATAATTTCAGAAGATAAAACTTGAATCGACATCTAAACTCCTAAAAAAAACTAAAACATTAATGAAACTCCAAAGCCGCCGTAAGGATTACGGTCAAAGAAATATTTCAAAGAAAAATCAACTGCCGTGCGATAAACTTTCACCATCAAAGCGCCCTCAAGTAAAACGCCGGCCGTGATATCTTGCATGTCGTATGTTTTAGCCGGTGTCGCGATTCGTATCTGGGAAGCATGCGCAAAAAAGGCCGCGCCGTAGCGTAATGTGCTTAAACGGTTGATCTCCATACGGTTCGAAATTCCGAAGTCAGCCCACAAGTTAAACCCATTCACAGAAGCATTCAGTTTTTCGCTATAGTACTTCGGCGGCTTAAACGCCGCCAGAACTTCCCAAGATAGATCCCCTAAACTTTTGTAACCTACGGCCAGTAGGTCGTCGACTTGAACGCCGCCTAAAGTATCTTCGTGATAATTAATAAGTTGTAATGTGATGCCACGGTAAGTTCGATCGAGCTCATCTTCAGGATCTTCGTCTTCTTCTTGTTGGGCTTTGGCTTCAAGCTTGGCGCGTTTTGATTTCTTATTTTCATCAACATCTTTTACTTCATCGCCTATGATCATTTCATCGAAATCTTTAGGTTGAACCCGCCCCTTACCTTCGATATCAACTTCGTAATCAGGAATAAAACCGATCTTTCCGGATTTTAATTTTATTTTGTAAAAAGCGCCTTGCACTTTATCTGAAACCATATAACTTTCGCCTTTTTTAACGACGGAAATGATATCGGCATCAAAGTCTGCATCACTATAAATTTCAACTTCGGGGCCAACAATCTTTGCTTTTTGAGCCGACCACGCGAGTGCTACGAAATTTAAGATGAAAATAAAAATAAAGATTTTAACAGCTACCCGCATAGGCCCAGATTATACGACGTTACTTACAATTTTAAAGAAAGATTTTCGCCTTTTTTCTTCTGCCGGGGTATATGAACGGGGGCGCGTAAAAGATGGCCCGGAGACTCTGATCTTTTCTCCATAAATGCTTTAATTTTAAGCCCCGCCTGCTCTGGATTGCGCACGTAAATAACCGGGTCAAATCCGCAATTACGACAAATCATAGCCGATCGCCACTTCATCTGCGAAAAAATCTCGGAAACCAACAAAATAGTACCGACGATAAACAAACCGCGTGGGTCTAAGGCTTTAAAAATCGCGTAAGTCATAACGATACCCAGTAGAACAAAACTAATCACCTCGTGGGTACTTAGATGCTTACTTGAGTAGACTTTACGGGGCACTTTACAAAAAGCGCAGTAACACGATTTTCTTCTGGATAACATAACTACAGTTTGCCAAAAAGCCGTTAGGTTTTCTATGCTGGTGTGCATGGACATAGAGAACCTCGTCTTAAGACCTAACTGCCTTCTAACCAAAGCCCCCCTGGTGTTCGTGAACGGCGCGCGCAGTTTGTTTCACTACGACAAGATGGGCTATGACCTACAAGACTTTCTAGCCGCTCACGGTTACCAGGTCATTTCAATTCCCCTGCCCTTTCGCCATTCAGGCCTAAGAAAATTAGCTTTAAAAAATTTTTTAACGGGAAGCCGGCATAGTCGTTTTCATTTTTTTATGGGCCCTGAAACTTTTAAAGAATTTAAAGCCGAACTTCAAACTTACGCCACTTCAACGTTAACGATCGTTGGCGAACACTCTGAATTGACCGGGCTTCACTTTAGATCTGCTCCTTTGAGCTATCGACTGCATGAATTATTCTGCTGCCTTAGTTTTACCAGAGCCGAAAAGTTTAAAGACACTTTACCAATCCAAAAACGTGCAGACTATGATCGTTTTCTTGACCATTGCGTACAACTTGCCGAAGATGAAGCCATAGGGGAACCAAAGTGAACGATATGCGAGACGTCAGTGAGCGACCAAAAAAAGTAGACCTCCGCCAACTGATCCAATTTTTAATTGAATTTATTAAACACCCTGTGAATAAAATCTCAAACCTACCCGACTGGAATTGGCCTTCGCTGTTCGTAGTGCAAATCGTTTTAGCCGTGCTGTCAGGTACCTTAGCGGGAGTGATAAAATTAAATTTCTACCGCATTGCCTCGGGAATGATTTTGATGCCGATCGTTTCAACGGTCGCGGCCCTGATGTTGGCTTTATTTCTATATTACTATTTTCAATTTTTTGAAAACCGCACTGAAGACTATCGTAAGATTTTTACCTTAGTTATTTTATCATCTATTCCGTTTTACTTGTTTCAGATTTTATCTGAATACTTTGCGCCTGTGACTTTGATCGGATTCGCGTTTACGGCTTTACTGGCCATTGTGGGCTTGTGCGATAATTTCAAGGTACGCCGCGAGCGCGCTTATCAGCTTATCGGAATACTATTTGTGTTGGTATTGGTCGCGTGGATTTTGAACCGCGCAACCATTGGCTAAGGCAACCGAAAACCACCTGGGGCTTTTTTTGCAATTGAAGTTAAATCTTTCCTGTTGAACCAAAGCCACCCGCACCGCGCTCGGTGCTTGATAATTTTGTCGCAATCGTAAACTCAGCTTGAAAGATTGGGGCAATAACCAATTGAGCGCAGCGATCTTGATCTTGAATGACCACATCTTCTTGACCTAAATTGACTAAAATAATTTTAACTTCGCCGCGGTAATCGGCATCAATCGTTCCCGGAGTATTTAGTACCGTCAAACCTTGCTTTGCCGCCCAACCGCTACGTGGGCGCGCCTGAATCTCAAAACCCACCGGAATTTCAAAAGATAAGCCCGTCGGAACCATCGCCCGCTCACCTACTTTTAAAATCATCGACTTACCATCTAGCTGTGCACGTACGTCAAAACCACTGGCACCGACCGATTGATAGGCTGGCAGTTCGCCCTTAAAGTGGGGCCAAGTCATAATGTTCATCGCCATTTTATTCATATTATTTTATTCCTTATGCTCGTTCGCTTTTAGCTTGTCGCTTACTTCGTAAAATCAAAAGCGTTCAGCCAAGCCTTATGCTTATTTAAATCGGGCCCCATTAGCACCACCGAAATTTTACTCAGATCAAAATACTTTTTAATATATTCATTCATCGACTTAACGCTGACTTCTTCAATCTCAGAAATTACTTTTTCGACCGATCGGTAATTTTCAAAGACCATTTCATTTACTCCTAATGATGACATCCGATTCTCAATATCGTCTGAACCCATCAACAGTTGGCCACGCACTTGCGTTTTAAATAAATCTAAATCGCTTTTCTTAAACCCATTTTTCTTAATTTTTTGCAGTTCATGCGCAACAATACCGATCACCTTTTTTACGTTCGAGGCATCAGTGCCCGCATAAACTGAAATATTAGCTGAATCCATATTTGTATTGATCGAAGAAAATACCGTGTAAGCCAACCCCTGCTTCTCACGCACAGCTTGGTATAATTTAGAAGTCATACCTCCGCCTAAAAGTGAATTTAAAATAAAAGCTTCAAAACGATACTTATCTTGAAAACTTGTTGCGGGTAAACCTAGAAGAATATGAGCTTGCTCCATCTCTTTCTGATAGATTTTACGAGCCACTTTCCAGCGCGGAGCACGACGAATCACCTTGGCGGTAAATTTCTTACGCGTGCGAAATAATTTCTGACACTGAATTACAAATTGGTCATGATCAATTGGCCCAGCTGCGCTGATAATTAAATTCTTACCTTGATAAAAATGCTTATAAAATTCGTTCACTCTTTTTTGCGTCATCTTTTCGATGGTTTCGCTTTTTCCTAGGATTTGGCGACCGAGCGGATGACCTTTGTAAACGTTTTCAAAAAAATAATCGTAAATCAAATCTTCGGGCGTATCATCGCTCATGGCGATTTCTTGCAAGATGACTTTTTTCTCAAGTTCAAAATCTTTTTTAGATAAATCCATATTGCAAACCAAGTCTGACAATACTTCTAAACCTATCTTTGAATCTTCTTTTAAAACTAAACAGTGATAGTTGGTATATTCGCGTGTGGTGTAGGCATTTAGATCGCCACCCAAAGATTCTAATGACTTAGCAATCTGATAAGCATTACGAGTTTTAGTACCTTTAAAAACTAAGTGCTCAACAAAATGAGAAAGGCCGATATCACCTTCGGCCTCATCACGGGTACCGGTTAAAACCCAGACCCCGATAGATACTGATCTTGAAGACGCGTGTTGTTCACTTACAACACGCACTCCATTTGAAAGAACTGATTTTTTGAAATTACTCACTGGTTAATGAACTCAAACTTAATGATGTTCTATATTATTGTAAAAGCGCTTTACGAGAAAGCTTGATACGACCCGCGCGGTCGACTTCAAGAACTTTAACATCGATCATTTCGCCCTCTTTTAATACGTCTGTTACTTGACGAACGCGCTCGTTCGCAATTTCAGAAATATGTAAAAGACCTTGAGTATTTGGCAAGATTTCAACAAAGGCACCGAATTCAGCAATTTTCATTACTTTACCTTGGTATGTTTTGCCAACTTCAGCTTCAGCGCAAATTGCTTCGATCATCGCGATCGCTTTTTTCGTCGCTAAAGGGTCCGAAGAAGCAATGTTAATTGTTCCGTCGTCTTTGATTTCGATTTTAACACCGGTTTGTTCTGTGATTCCACGGATAACTTTACCGCCCGAACCAATAACTTCGCGAATCTTATCAACTTTAATTTGGATCGTCTCAATACGCGGAGCAAATTCAGAAAGTTGGCCACGAGCCACTTTAATTACTTTTTCCATTTCGTTTAAGATATGTAAACGGCCTTCTTTGGCTTGGTTTAAAGCGGTTTCCATAACGGCAAAACTAACAGAGTCAATTTTGATATCCATTTGTAAAGCCGTCACACCTTGTGCGGTACCCGCAACTTTGAAATCCATATCACCTAAGTGATCTTCATCACCCAAAATATCAGAAAGAACCGCAACGCGGTCGCCTTCTTTGATCAGACCCATCGCGATACCCGCAACGTTTCCTTTAATTTTAACGCCGGCATCAAGCAAAGCTAGAATTCCTGCGCAAACTGAACCCATCGAGCTTGAACCATTAGATTCTAAAACTTCACTTACGATACGGATCGTGTAAGGGAATGCTGCATGATCAGGTAAGATCGCTTTAAGAGCGCGTTCAGCCAACATCCCGTGACCGATCTCACGACGACCTTGTCCACCAAAGCGACCCACTTCACCAACCGAAAATGGAGGGAAGTTGTAGTGTAATAAAAATTTCTTTTTGTAAGCGCCGCCTAATGATTCAATATTTTGCTCATCATCAGCCGTACCTAAAGTAACCGTCGCTAAACACTGAGTTTCCCCACGTTGAAATAAACCCGAACCATGCGCGCGTGGTAAGATACCGACTTCATTTGCAATCGCACGAACTGTTTTCAAATCACGACCATCAATACGCGCACCTTTATCTAAGATCATTGCGCGCGCTACGTTGTATTTAACTTCTTCAACGATTTTAGATAATTCTTTTTCGCGTTGAGATTTAAGTTTGTCGTCAGTCATCGAAGCAGTTAATTGTTCTTTCGCAGTTGCTTTAGCCGTGTCGAAACCAGCGTAACGTTCTTGCTTGATTTTCATCGACATTGCTTTTTCGATTAACGGCTTAATAAGCTCTTCAGCCGTTTTTTTGAAATCAGCATCGATCACTGCTGTCTTAAAAGTACGTTTAGCAACTGATCCCGTTTTTTCACGTAATTCTTCTTGGATTTGCAACAAAGGCATCAAAGACTGATGACCGAATTTTAAAGCGGCTAAGATGTCAGCTTCAGAAACAAAATTTGCTTCGCCTTCAACCATCAATAGACCATTTTTAGTACCAGATACGATGATTTCCATATCTGATTTAGCTTTTTGTTCTGGAGTTGGATTCGCAATAAATTGCCCGTCAACGCGTGCCACTTGGCAAGAAGCCGTCGGACCGAAGAAAGGTATATTTGATATGTGTAATGCAGCAGAGGCACCTAAAGACGCAAGTACGTCCATCGGGAAAGCTCCATCCGCAGATAATACCGTAGCTACTACTTGCGTGTCGTTTAAATATGTTTCAGGAAATAATGGGCGGATAGGGCGATCGATCATACGAGCGCTTAGCACTGATTCATTCGAAGGTTTACCTTCACGTTTAAAATATCCACCGGGAATTTTACCGATCGAATAAAACTTTTCGATGTATTCAACTGATAAGGGGAAAAAACCTTGATCAGGTTTTGCTTCTTTTGCAGAAACCGCAGTTACTAGAACCATGTTGTTTCCTGAAGTAACCAATACTGAACCATCAGCTTGTTTAGCTAATCTTCCAGTTTCAATTTTAATTTGGTGTCCTGCTACTGAAGTTGTTACGGTTGTAACCATGTGGGCGATCTCCTTGATGTGTGGTGACGTTTTTTCTTTTTACGTACCAGATATTTGAAGGGCCCCATTCCTGGAGCCCTTGTTCGAACTTTTAATTTTTTTATTATTTACGGATATCAAGTGCGGTGATCAAAGACTGATAGCGAGTCTGATCTTTAGATTTTAAATAATCTAATAATTTACGACGGCGATTTACTGATTTAATCAAACCCATGCGGCTGTGATTATCTTTTTTGTGAATTAAGAAGTGACCCGTCAACTCGTTGATAGTTGCTGTCAAAAGCGCAACTTGAACTTCTGGAGAACCAGTATCTAATTCTGCTTTTTTGAATTTCTTAAGAATGTCTGCTTTTTTTTCTTTAGTAACGGCCATTAACGTCTCCTCAATTTTTAGACTGCTTGCACAGTGATCCCGCTCAAATTGGCGGTAGGTTATTTACCATCCAAAATAACGTCATGGCTGACGATACCCCAGACAGTTCTATGGTCATACCAATCCCAATGGGATTATTCAAGTCATTACTCGTATTTAAAGACTCTTTTGATCTTAAATCCTACGCCTTTTTCAAGACCAATCAGGGCTAAAATCTGGCCACGCTCTTCAGGTAAAATTTGAATAATTTCATCTGTATCAGGATTAAATTTACTGATCAGCTGAATACGCAGCTGGTGGCTGATCTGACCGTTACGCATTAGGATAGCGTCTTGCCCCTTAATCCGAAGGCTTTTAACCCCGTTTAAGGCTTGGTCTAACGGAACAAGCTTTGCCACTTGATCATCTTTTGATAAAACTTCTAGCTGCTCAAGAGTCAGCGCATCGGCCAACGAAAAGCGGTGCGACTTCGTTCGGATCAAGCTAGACATCGCAGCGCCGCAGCCTAATTTTTCGCCAAGTAGCTGCACCCATGAACGGATGAAACTTCCTTTCGAGCAGGCTAATTGAAACTGTGTTTCGTCACCAACTCTGACAGGCTCAACATCCCAAAAGGTCATATTCTTCACTGGTTGCTCGACGGCTTCACCTTCTCGGGCGTATTCGTATAATTTTTTACCGTCGATTTTTTTAGCCGAATACATGGGTATCGGCAAAGTCATTTGGCCTTGAATCTTGTGCGCTTCGATTTTTAATTGTTCGTCAGAGCACTGAACTTGTTTTTCAGTTAGCACTTGGCCCGTTACATCTAGGGTATCAGTGGTGATGCCCAGCTTCAATCCGACTTGGTAAGCTTTATCGCCTTCGGTCACAAACGCACTGAGCTTTGTTGCCTCACCAATCAGTAAAACCATCAACCCGCTGGCTAGCGGATCTAAAGTTCCCGAGTGGCCAACTTCTCGCGTTTGTAAAATGCGGCGCACGCGGCTAACCACATCGTGACTGGTTAAGCCCTGAGGCTTATTAATCAATAAGAGTCCGTCCAACTAGCGCTCCTCGTCCTCTTCTTCGTAGCCTAGATCGATTTCGTCTATGTTGGCCTTTTGCTCAGGAGATAAATCCGCTAGTAATTTTTCAATTTTTAAAATGCGGTCCGTTGCTTCGTCTTTGAAAAAAGTAAGCTTCGGGCAGTAACGCATTTTTAATTTATGCGCAATTTCGTCTTGGATGTCTTTCGCCCAAGTTTGTAAAACTTTTGCGATATTAATTTCTTTCGCTTCAGGATTTGAATCGAAATAGGTTACAAACAACTGCGCTGCACGAAAATCAGATGGCATTTGAATACGAGTAACCGTAACCACGCCTGGAACGTCATGCTTTAGATTATTAATAATGTATTGTGAAACCAAGAGTTGAACTTCACGTTCAACTCTGGTTTTTCTGCGACCATCATCGATTTTTTTCACTTCAAAGGCTCCCTAAAATCTTTTCAGAAACTCGACTATTTAATCGCGGTCATTTCGCGAGCAATTTCTTCCTTCGCGAAGGCTTCAATTACATCGCCAACTTTAAGGTCATTGAAATTTTCAATGCCGATACCGCATTCGAATCCCTCTGAAACATCTTTAACGTCTTCTTTGAAGCGCTTAAGTGAAGAAACTTTTCCTTCGTAAACGACTTTGCCGTCACGAACCAAACGCAGCATATTCGTGCGTTGAATTTTTCCGCTCTTAACCGAACAACCTGCAATCGTTCCCATTTTAGGAACAGTAAAGATATTACGAACTTCAGCCGTACCCATCACTTTTTCAATGACCTGCGGAGCAAGTAAACCTGTCATCGCTTTACGAACATCATCGACCATTTCGTAAACGATTGAGTAACTGCGAATGTCGACGCCGATTTGCTTCGCTTTTGCTGCGGCATTATTATCAGGTCGCACGTTAAACGCGATGACGATACCCTTAGAAGTATGTGCTAAAAGAACGTCGTTCTCGTTCACGCCACCGACGGCCGCGTGAATGATTTTATTTTTAACTTCGACTGAAGTTAACTTATTTAACATTCCCTTAATCGCCTCTAGAGAACCGTCTACGTCAGCCTTCAGTACAATGTTAAAATCTTTAACATCGCCTCTGGTTACTTTCGCAAACATTTCTTCCATCGAAATTTTATTATTTGTCTGACCGGCCAATGTTGCCGCTTTGCGGTTGGCTACAACTTCTTCAGCCGTTTTCTCATCGACAACGACGTCGAAGCGATCGCCTGCAGATGGTACACCTTCAAGACCTAATACTTCGGCCGGTAAACCCGGAGTAACCGTATCAATGCGCTCGCCCTTGTCATTCGTTAATGACTTCACGCGACCCTTCATTGAACCCGCTACGATGTATTGGCCAATACGAACTGTACCGTCTTTAACTAAAATCGTTGCAACCGGGCCACGGCCTTTTTCAAGCTTAGCTTCGACCACGATACCAGTTCCAGAACGACCTGGATTTGCTTTTAGTTCTGCAACTTCAGCAAGTAATTTAATATTTTCTAAAAGTTCTTTAATACCCGTACGCTTTAACGCCGATACTTCACAGAAAATTGTATTGCCGCCCCACTCTTCGGGAACGATTTCAAATTCTGTTAACTGTTGCTTAATACGATCTGGATTTGCACCTGGCTTATCCATTTTATTAACCGCAATAATCATCGGTACGCCGGCCGCTTTAGCGTGATTAATCGCTTCCGCCGTTTGTGGCATTAAGCCATCGTCTGCTGCCACTACGATTATCGCAATATCAGTTGCGTTGGCACCACGTGCGCGCATCGCCGTGAAAGCCTCGTGGCCCGGAGTATCTAAGAACGTCACCAATGACCCGTCTTCTGTTTTAACCGAATACGCGCCAATGTGTTGAGTTATACCGCCAGCTTCGCCCGAAGCAACATCTGCATTACGGATAGCATCTAATAAAGATGTTTTACCGTGATCGACGTGGCCCATGACCGTAACAACTGGTGGACGAATAATTTTTTCGGCATCCATTTCGCCGAAAGCCATTTTCGTTACGATATCCGTCGCCGTTTCGAAAACGTTTTGAGCTTCCCAACCAAATTCTGGAATGATCAATGCGATCGTATCAAAATCGAGTTCAGCGTTGATATTCGACATCACCCCTTGGGTCATTAATGCCTTTACTAATTGAGTCGCTTTCAAACCCATTTCATTCGCAACATCGCCAACTTTCATTTTGCCATTTACTTTTAATAAACGCTTGGAAGCCTTCGGCGTTGTCAGCTGAGTTTTCATCGCGATACGGTTTAACATACCCGTTTTTTTCTTGGGCTGAAAAACCATTTCACGCTTACGGAATTCTACGGCATTAAAGCTTTGTAAAATAGCCGATGCTTCTTTTTCTTTAGCGGTTAAGGTTCCCGAAGGAGGCGGCGTCGGGCCACCAAAAGTTTTTTTACGCTTGTCTAATTCACGACGAGCATCAAATTCATTCATCGGCGCTGGAGGAGGAGTGTCTGGCATTTGTGCGACGAAACCAGTCCGTATATTACGACCAGCCGTACGATTTCCAGCCATACCACCGCCCGGTGGACGATTATTAAAACCGCCGCCCGTGTTTGATCCCATTCCTGGGGCACTGCCCACAGGGCGCGGAGACATCGGACGGTTACCTTGGTAACCAGATCCCGGAGGAGCCTGAACGCGGCTTAAATCCATACGTCCAATAATATTACGTCGAGGCATTGCTACAGTTGCCGAACTCGAAACGCCACTATCGCCGATAGATACTTCTTTTTTGCGAGAAATGGCCGGACCCGTGGGTACTGGCGCAGTAGCAACAACCGAAGCTACGTTCGGAGCAACAGCAGCGACTGCAACTTTATCTGTCGTCATTTCAGTTGATACGGCCGTCGTAGAGGTCGGCGAAGTTGGGACGGCGGCCGATACGGGCGCCGCCTGGGCAACAACGGGCTGAACCGCGGGCTTAGCCACAGAAGACTCAACTACCGGAGCCACTTCGATTTCAACAGCGTGAGGTGCCGGTACAGAGATTATTTTAGCTTTCGTTTCTTCGACGATGGGTTCAACTTCTTTCGTTTTACGACGAATGACCGAAGACTTTGCCGCCGAAGCAGCTGCGGCTTCAGCAGCTGCAGCCGCAGCAAGAGCTGCAGGAGTTGCCTTGGGTGCCGTCTTAGCAATCACTTTTTTAACGGCTGGCGCAGCGACTGTAGAAGTTTCTTTTTTAGGGGCGACCGTTTTTTTAACAGCAGCCTTTTTTGGTTTATCATCTGCTGATTTAGCAGGGCCCGACAATTTTACTTTCAACTGATCTAGAACTTCGGGCTCTAACTCTGCCATATGATTTTTTACTGGAAGATGCCACTCTTTAATTTTGTCCATCAAAGCTAGCGGGGTCATTCCAATTTCTTTAGCAAATTCAAAAACTTTTGGATTACTCACTGTTATATTATCCTTTTATCCAAGGGTCTAACTAAGTAGACTCTTGTCCTAATTTCGAAAGCTCAGCTTTCAGTTGTTCTTCCGCACGTTGCTTAGCGGTCGTTGGTTTTTCCATTGGAGCCGCTACCGGAGAAGAAGGTACTGGAATGCCTTGTTCTTTATACTTTTTAATTAAATCAGTTGTATCAGCAATTAACTTCGCCGCTTTATCTGGATCGTCATATCCCGGAATTGTCATCACATCTTCAACCTTGGCAGTCGCTAAAGATTGAAATGAACCAAAACCCGATTGAAATATATTTTGTGCCATCGTCTCGTTCATTCCAGGAATTAACATTAAATTAAAAATCGACTCAGCGGTACGAGCCGATGCCGAAGTTAATGAAATGATGTCTAGTTTCCAAGTAGTTAACTTGGCTGCTAAACGAACGTTTTGACCGCGCTTACCGATCGCTAAACTTAATTGCGTATCAGGTACCACGATTTCCATCTCTTTATTCTCTTCATCTAAGAACACTTTAGAGATTTCAGCCGGAGCCAACGCATTACATGCAAAGCGAGTGATATCTTCGTCCCACATAACAATATCGATTTTTTCGCCTTTTAATTCTTGAACGATATTTTGAACTCGAGAGCCTTTCATACCAACGCAGGCTCCGACTGGGTCAACCGAGTTGTCTTTAGAACGAACCGCGATTTTTGCTCGCTGTCCTGGTTCACGAGCTGCTGCCATAATCTCAACAATACCGTCGTAAATTTCTGGAACTTCCATTTCAAATAATTTTACTAAGTAGCGCTCATCTGCGCGTGACATGATAATTTGCGGACCGCGCGTTGTTTGACGAACTTCGGATAAATAACCCTGAATGCGATCACCTGGCTTGTACATCTCGCCAGGAATTTGTTCACGCGGTGGAATGTGTGCTTCGGTTCTTCCAAGATCGACAACAATGGCGCCTTTTTCTACGCGACGGGCGATACCCGATGCAATTTCACCTTTACGCTGCTCGAACTCAGAAAAAATAATTTCGCGTTCTGCATCGCGAACTTTTTGTAGAATAATTTGTTTTGCGGTTTGAGCCGCAATACGTCCTAAATCGTTTGATTGAAGTTTAATACCGATTGAATCATCTAATTGCGCTCCTGGATCCAGCTTTAAAGCTTCATCTAGGGGGATTTCAACTTCTTCATCGATAAATTTTTCGCGTTCAACAACTTCTTTGAACTCATATAATTCAACTTCACCAGTCTCTTCGTTGTACTGCGCTTCGATTTCGCGGTATGTACCGTATTTTTTACGGGCAGCCACCAACATGGCTTGCTTAACGGCGTCGATGATTACTTCTTTGTCGATGCCTTTATCTTTACCAACTTGATCGATCACTTTTGCTAAATCTGTAAATAAATTGTCAGCCATAAATCTCCCATCACTGTGCCGTAAGGCTTACAGCTACTTCTTTTTCGGTTTCGCGTTACTTTTAACTTCAAATACTACTTTTGCTTTTTCGATTTGCGACGTCGGAATTTTAATTTTTTCGCCGCGCAAATCAAAAACTAAACTATCTGACTCAACTCCAGCTAAAATTTCGTCGAATTGCTTCATCGAAATCATGCCTTTGTCTTCGGTTAAACCCATCGAGCCTAAAGATTTTGCTAATTTAACGTAGATTTTTTTGCCGATGACTTTTTCGAAGTGCCAAGTCTTTTTTAGATTACGATCCAACCCAGGGGTTGAAACCTCTAAATTGTACATCGAACCGGGTACGATATCTTCGACGTCTAACATAAGGTTCAGACCCTTCGAAACATTCGAGCAATCTTCAATCCCTACGCCTTCATCTTTATCAATGTATACACGGATAATGCGGCCTTTGCCGGCGCCCACATGTTCGATATCGTACAGAACACAACCTTCGCGCTCAGCAACTTCTTGCGCGATTTTCTCAATTTTTTCTAGCCAAGGCTCCAAATACAAGTCCTTTTTAAATCATTTGTGGCCGTTTTTATTTGGCCTATATAAATATATCTTTGTTTTGCTTGAACAAAAAAAAATTGGGCTTTTGGCCCAACTGATTCGAAGCCTACCAAAGTATTATCCGAGTGGCAACTTACATATGCTTTGACTCGGGACCTTCTCGCGGGTCATCACCAAAGCAGAAGCGCCGTCGGGGTAATATTTTTTGCGATTCTGCACTAAAACGAATCCCCACTTCTGATAAAGGGCTAAGGCGGCCCTATTAAGCTCGTGAACCTCTAGCCATATCGGCTTATCTTGCTGTGCGGCAATAGCGCTTAACTTCGCCAGAAGTGCTTCTAAATAGCCGCACCTGCGAAAATTAGGTGCGGTTCCGAGGGCGGTGATCTCGAGCGCATCTACTAACTCTCGGTAGCTGATAAAACTAACGGGTTGCTCCGAAAGTTCGTAAACAAGAGTCTTTGCTAACCTCAGTTCGGTCAAAGCGTTCTCAAAATTCCAATTAAAAACCGCAGGCACTTTTTCGGCGACCGCAATTTTTTGATAAACTTGCGCTAGATTTTCGAAATCAGTTTCATTAGCAAAGCGAATCACTTAATGGGCGCCGGAATTGGAGTAGCCAGTTTAATATCGTTCGCCTCGGCAGACTTGATGCGCACTTGGTATTTACGTTTTAAATGACTAAACCAATTCAGAAACCGATCTTTTTGCTTGAGTTGATTCTGCTTTAAATCAACAAACATTAATACCAAGGCCATTCTGTTGACTTCATCTTCGATTTCTTTTTGCGTAAATTCAGGAATCTGCTTTCTTTCGACCTCAGTCAAAGTGGTCGTCGACGCCTGCAGCCCAAACGCTACAGCTTCGCGAAAACTTAAACGCGAAAGCAAAAAGTCTTCGTTTCGCCCTTCAGACCACAGGCTGATATTCTTTTTTTGCAAGACCTGACTCATCACGGACTCATACAAACGTAAATCACGCGACGTCCATGATTGATCGCTTTCAGAAAACAAAACTTGATTCGTTACAATCGTATTTGGCTGAGGCTCTGCGACTTGCGCGAAGCTTAAATTCGAACGCCAGAGACTTGTTAAAAGAACGAAACTTGTAAAAATAAGATGCTTCATATTACAGACGCTATACCACAAAATAAAAAAAGTCCTTCTGTTTTCCAGAAGGACTTTCTAAATTCTTAAAGCTTAAGCTAACGGCCAATCTAAATGGGCTAAAGAAAAGCCACTAACTAAACCACAGTCCGAAACTAAAAATTAACACGCGCAGCAATACCCATAATGTAGTATTGAAGCTTCTCAATCGGCGTACCGATACGAGTGTAAGCTGAGTTTGCGTAGTTTGAAGTTACACGGCTAGACATATTGAACATGTACTTTAAATCGACTCCCAAAGAAAACTTAGGGCTTAATTCTAAATCGACACCCGTTGTGATACCTAAATCGATCGCATGCGAGTTACCTGTATCTTGCGATCCGTTGGTGTAACCATTCGTTAAAGTAAAGTTTCTGTAAGAGTAAGCAATTAAACCACCTAGAACCGGGCGAACGATTCCGCCAAGTAACTGATATTTAGCGGCAATGATACCTTGATACTGATTCACTTCGTAGTTATCCGTGCGGTAACCACCTGGTAAATAACCAAACGTATTATTCATATCAACTGAATAGTTAGACATCAAGAAAGCACCTTCAACTAAAAAGTAGTCATAGCGTGTTCCGAAGGCTGCACCTAAAGTGTAGTTACCTTTCACGTTATTAACGTCAGGGTACTCACCGATTCCTGCCATACCCGCAAAGTATTTTGTCTCAACCGCAGCTGAAACGGCCGTCTCGTCATCGCTTAAAGCGGCACGAACTTCTTCACGAACAGCATCACGAGTTAGCTCTTCTTTTGGCTCGTAACGGGTTTTCGTTTCGATATACACCGGCTGAACAACCGCCGGAGCCGGAGCTTGCACAGCCGCTGGTTGCACGACTGAGTGCTGAGTCGACTGCATTGTTTCAAACTTATCACCAAATAAAACGCTGGCACGCTTCTTTTCGTCTTCCATACGTGACTGTTCTAATTTTTCGACGATACGCGATTCAGTGCGCATCTCTTCATCTTGGCGATTTTTACGAATCAGATCAGCGCGAGAATCTGTTAACGGAGAAGCTTCAATTAATGTAGTGGGCTGCGTTTGCACCGCTTGCTGAGTTTGCTGCGCCTGTTGTGGAACCACAATCGTTTGCGTTACAACTGGGCCGTTTGAGCTCGATTGATTTTTTCGTGACTGTGCCGAATACATCGAATCGATTTCGTTATCGACATCGACTTCGATATCTTGATTTTGCGCGTGAGCAAAAGAAGTCGCACTCATCGTTAAAGCGAGCAGCACAAGCATTGAATAGTTTTTCATAAGAATTCCCCCATTTATTTTTTTATAACAATCCTGCTTATAGCAACGGTAATGCCAGGCGTTAAGTCTGGGCCGCAAAAATCACAAGTGCTTGATATGATGGTTGATTTTCATTTGGCAGAAAAATTTACCCGGAGACACAATGACTATAAAAGTGACCAATCTAGTTAACATTCATGAAAAATTTTCTTGAACGCTATTCGGTCCCTACTATATAAGTAGTGAACAAATAATGTGGCTCGGTGATGAAATTGGTAGACTTGCTAGACTCAAAATCTTGTGGGGGCAACCCCGTGCCGGTTCGATTCCGGCCCGAGCCACCAATCATTTGTTCTATTTAAAACGCAAGCAGAGCGACCCGCTCAGACCTTTAGTGAACCACCCAGGATTAAAAAAGTGGAATAAAGAAAGATGACCTCGATTTTTTGGGCGCTCGTCAATTTCATACGGATAACTTTGAAAACTTCTACTTAACCCTTCTAAAACAGAATACTTAAGAGGTTAACTCTCTCTTGCACATGTTCGGCCACTCGATTTGGCGCCCCCACACACCCAGTAATTTCACGAGTTGGCGTGGTTATAATCGTGTAATTCCTAAGACAGAAAGCTTTGTCGTTGCTGACTCCGACTATCTTAGAAATCTTGGTTTTTATTGCCCCAATTGCGAGTCAACTACCCCTTTAAGTACGATTTTCTATGATTCAATTCGATACGATCAATTGGATTCGGTTTTGGCGCGTATTTTGAAATTAACTAAACTTGGTGACTATAATAAATCTTAAAACCGTCTTAAATAGATATCTGCTGAATAACTTTTTTACAGCTGTTAGGCGTGATAAGATGTTACAAGTTTTAAAATTTTCTTTGATATTGGTATTCATTTGCTTCCATTGTTTAATAGCTACCGCTCAAAGTACGATTGAGTTCATCGATGTGAATAGATCACAGGACCCCGAGATACAAGAATATGCGTATCGATTCTTACGGCAGGATTACAATAAAGTTGTATCGAATCTCAAAACCGGAGATATGATTTCTTATAATAGTCAAATTTTCAAATTAGGTGAATACTTAGGTGGAGACTCTGCTACGGTTCTACTCACTCGATGGTGGAAGTGTATCCAAAATCCAAGACATTTTAAATATTTAGCAGACGAAGTCTGTAGTTAAAATGGTTGCGAACTCCAAAAGCTGAGTATTGTTCGCCCTTTGCGAGTCGGTTGTAACC
>JANPPC010000044.1:0-49613 GCA_031428275.1 Bdellovibrio sp. | reverse complement strand
GACGTAAGAAGATGTCTTTAACGTGAATGTGACCAGAATGACATCTTGGGCATGGGGCTTTCGTCTTTAACGTAGCGTTAATATAAATGATATCATCAAGATCGATTGATTCCAAGCAAAGATCTGGTAGTCCTAAAACGGGGGGCATTATTGAATCCTTTTGTTAAAATGTCTTGTCGTAAAAACATGTTAACTTAATTCTTTAATTCCCCCTATTTTGTTGTAGAGCCTAATTTAATCACAAATCTAAACTTGATCTAAAAGCCTAAGTATTTTTTCTGAACGTGATCCATTTTGCCGAAGCACGAGATAGAATTTTTGATACATAGATCTGAACTGATGTTGCACCGCAATTGTTTTGTTTTGCAGTTCTCTAGCGGCTCCAATTCGCGGGATGGCTACAACACTATCGGTTTCCATTGCTAGCAAGCGAAGTAAAGCAATATCATCTATATAGCCCTTAATCTTGATTCGCTCTTTTTGACTTTTCAGAAATGATTCTATTTCAGACGTAATTGGATTGCTGCGCGCAGGAAGATATATTCCATATTTGGTAAGTCGTACTTGAAGCGAAATACTGTGTCGAAATTTTCGCGCGATCAGACAAATTGGTTCTCGCGCAATTTCTCGCTGAATTAAGGGTTCATCTTCAGAATGTGGATATGGAACATCGCAAAGAATGGCGTCTAAGTTAAAGGTTTGAAGGCGGCTTAACAAAGTTTGAGCGTCTCCGACATCAACTGTGATTTCAAAATCGGCCCGATTGACGACTGGTCTTAGTAGTCTAATTTGAAGATTTTTTGATAGACTTCCAAGTGCGCCAACTCTTAGTGTAGATTGAATTCCGCCTTCTTTCAGGCCGTCGACAAGCTCTTTGCCTTGTCGAAAAATTTCTTCGGCCTGATTAAAAACAATCTGACCTTCTTCAGTAAGAGTCAGTTTTTTTGAGGTCGAACGTTGTATCAACTTTTTTCCTAAAAAATCCTCAAGCTGCGCCACTTGAAAGCTTACGGCCGATTGTGCAATTCGCAATTTTAAAGCCGCTTTAGTGAAGCTTTTTTCTTTAGCTACGGTCCAAAAATAGTGCAGATGATGATAGTTCAACCATTCCATGCTCAGCAATTTATCTGTTTAATAGATAAATTTCAAATATTTTATATGTTTTACCGTGTAACTGAATTTGGCGATACTCATCCTATGGTAGTTACAGCCCCAAATCCATTTTATGGTAAGACATTTTACTTTGCGACAAAGCATGGCAAAGAAATGCTTCTTAAACCAATGTTGGCCGAACTTGGTGTGAACTGTATCGAGACGCTAATTGATACGGATAAGTTTGGTACTTTCTCAGGCGAAGTTGAACGCAGGGGATCGGTTCGTGAAACTTTAAGAAAGAAAATAAAAGCGGCGGCCGACAAACACGCTGAAGCCCAATTTATTCTTGCGAGCGAAGGTAGCTTCGGCCCGCATCCGCTGACTGGTTTTATGCAAACAGACCTTGATTCACCTTTGTTGTGGGACCGCGAAACCGGTAGCGAAATTTATGCTGAGTATTTGGCGACAGATCCAATTCACGCAGAAAAAATCCTAGGAACCCGTGACGACTATCGAGCATTTTTAAAAGAAATTACGTTTCCGGATCATGGGTTGAGCGTACACCCCGAGGGTTTGCTAGCACCGCTCTTTAAGGGCCTTCATACGGTGCAAGACGTCGAGCAAGCAATGCTGAAATGCTTTATCGCCTCAGCAACCGCGCGGGTTGTTCTAAAGACCGATCTGCGGGCTTGTCACAACGCTGCTCGAAGAGACGCGATTTATAATGCGGGAATAAAGTTAATCGAATGTCTTAACTCATTTTGTCCGGCTTGCAGAGACCCTAGTCGAATTGCTAAAGCCGTAATGCTCGCCTGTCCGCGGAGCAAAACAACAGAAGAGCGGCCAAGGCCCGATGGTCAGCGCGAACTTGAACCGTCTGAATGCGAATTTTGCAACCCTTGAAAATAAAGGACTGAACTTTGACAGCTTTCGAAATCTTAAAAACAAATTTATTATCACCTATAGTGTTAGCGTTTCTGCTTGGAATTGTAACGAAATTAATGAAGAGCGAGCTAAGCCTGCCAAAAGATCTTTACTCTTCATTATTCATCTATCTTTTATTGGCGATTGGATTAAAGGGCGGAGTTGAACTATCTGAAAGTACTTTTCAAGTCATTGCTTGGCCGGCTTTTGCAACCATCGTTTTGGGATGCGTGACTCCAATCTCAGCCTATCTCATCATGCGAAAATTGGGACGCTTTGGACAGATCGATGCGGCTGCATTGGCCGCACATTACGGTTCAGTTTCTGCGGTCACATTCATTGCGGCAAACCAGTTTATCGAACAAATGGGGAAAACGGCAGAGGGGTTTATGCCGACGCTGTTAACGCTGCTTGAAAGTCCCGGCATTCATATCGCACTAGCGATAGGCGCGCTGAAGCGAGCGAAAAACAATTCGTCAATATCAAGTGGCGATAAAAAAACTAAGTCTGCTATCTTTCACGAAATTCTAACTGGTCGCTCGATGATTTTGCTGGTTGGTGGTTTGGTCATAGGTCTTCTTATGGGAGCCAAAGCCTACGAGCCCGTAAAGCCATTTTTTGAAACAGGTTTTAAGGGTGCACTCGTATTGTTTCTTTTAGAAATGGGGATTGTCGCAGGATCCAGACTTTCTGATCTTAAAAAAGTAGGACTACCCCTAATATTCCTTGGAATATTAATACCTATTCTTCACGGAACATTGGGTGTTTTTCTTGGAGACTGGTCTGGTCTTTCTATCGGCGGTGCTACGGTACTTGGTGCGATGGCGGCAAGCGCCTCTTACATCGCAGCACCTCCTGCCGTTCGCATGACCTTGCCTGAGGCCAATCCCACTTATTATTTAACTGCAAGCTTGGCCGTCACTTTTCCATTTAATTTGGTCATAGGAATTCCATTGTTTTTTAAATTAGCCGAATGGCTTGCTGGATAAGGAAAGAATATGAAACTCATCAATTTTAAACTTGTCACCATTATTTGCGAGCCCGTTTTAAGCTCAAGCATTTTGACCATCAATCAAGACCTTGGGGCTACAGGCTTCACTGTAACAGAAGTTAGGGGTCAAGGTAACGGCGAAAAAAGCAGTGGCGAAATTCCTGATTTAAAATCGAAAATCGAAATCGTTGCAGAGCCCCAACTGGCCTTAAAAATTATGGAAGCCCTGGCAGAAAAGTTTTTTGAAAATTATTCTTTGATCACTTACTCATCTGATATTTCGATTTTACGCCCTGAAAAATTTGAAAGAGTCTAATGAAGAAAAAAAAACTGTTGTGTCTATGTTTTAAAAAATGCCGGCGTGTGGCTGTCCGATCATGATTGAAAAAAGATGGATCTTCTCATAAAGGATGGACTTTTTCACTTCGCCAATTAATGATTGCACAGAATCAAATTCATCTTTGGAATTCATAGCGGGGTCTATTTATTTGATGAAATGTCAAAAATACACGAATCAGATGCGATGACTCCGGCTTTTTTGGTCATCGTTACAAAAATTTTTCATCTTCGATTCAATCCTTTGACCCAATTAGCATTTAAGAACATCAATAGCGTTCGTTTATTAAATATTGGAGTTTCAATGAAGACGTTAATTAGCTTTTTTACCATCTTAAGTTTATGTTTTACAGCCCATGCGCGCACTCAAGAATCTCAGGGCGATAAGGTAACATCTTTACTTTACGTTTGCGGAATGACATTCAAAGTGTCTGGCAAGTCGGCTTCAATTATTTTAGGCTATACTTACTTAAAAGGCGAAGGTGAGCTTTCGTGTTACGATGTTATTACCGGCGCAAAACAAAAAATCGCTACAAAAGTAAAAATTAAAGGTCCCGCAGTTGGTCTTAGCTATCAAAGTGTTGAAATCTCGGCGAAGGTTGCCGGCATAGGCCTTTCTCGCGGGCCCGAATCTCTACTAGGGCGTTACTTAGCGGTCAGAGAAAGCGTTGCGGTTGGGGTCGGCGTGGGTTTGACGAAGTCACTGCGGGTCGCTAAAGACGCCTTCGTTTTAAATTTGAGTGTGCAAGGAGTGAAAGGTATTGGCGCTCAAATCGATATACTTTCACTAGATATTCAGCCGCGTGATGAAGAAGATCTTGAACAATGGAACAACTACTCTTCTATTGAAGCACCTTCAATGAAAGTCACTTCCGTTGAGGTTGCGCGTGTCAGAGAAAATCAGCCGATTCAAATTGTTGATGCGGACGGAAACGTTTTAAAAACAATCAGTATTAAGTTAAATCGAAGTAACGATAATAACTAGACCGAATTAAAAGGCACCAACTGATTACCAAGACGATATAAATTCAAACCGATCAAATTGGTTTATTAATACTTTAACGTATCCAAACGGAGCCTCGATAACCGGCGCACGATTCGGTTTTAACTTTCGCGAGCTTTACGGAACATCACCTTATTGCGCAGTACGCTGGGGCTGTACGGCCAATCAAGACAACGTGGGCACATTTATGTCGAGCTCTAAAAATGCATGGCAGCCGCCGTACTTATTGCTTTACGAGAAATAGTTAAGGACTTCATTCTACCTACAAAGTAGCGCAATCTTTGCATCTAACATCGTGAGCTAATGAGAATGGTGTGAGGGCTCAACCGGCTTTTCTCGCGGTATAACTTTAAATTTTTGCGTCATTTCTTTTCCATTAACATTCAGCTTAACTTCAATTTGCTCACCGATTTTAACATCGCGATTCGCATCAAAAAGCATGATATGATTCGCACCGGGCTTAAGGTCTATCTGTGAATTCGCTTTAATCGTAAACCTATCCACTTTTTTCATAGACATAAGGCCTTCTTTTTCAATCGTCTGATGAGTTTCAACGGCCGCAAACGGTGACGCACTTGTCACCGAAAATTGAACATCTTTTTTAGAAATATTTTTGATGCTCGCATAGCCCGCGGTTGTCGAAGAGCCTTTCATCGGTGCAAAAATATACGGATTTTCAAATTTCAATACCGGCTCAGTTTGAGCGATCACAAAAAGCGGTAATAGAATCACTGACACTAAAAATTTATTCACTGTAATTTCCTTATTTCATTTAAAATAGCTTCACTCGAGCGTGGGTTTGATAATGTAGCAACAACGTAACCTTTTTGGTCTAGAAAAAAAATACGGTCCGTATGAGCGATTGAATATCCTAGGTAAGACGTGGCATTTTTTTCGACCATATAGCTTGCACCAAATAGGTTAACCGCATCATCTATTTGTTTCTGGTTTCCGCTAAGTCCAACAAACGAATTATGAAATTGACCGGCATAGATGGCTACGGCTTCGGGTGTTTCATTTTTAAAATCCACACTTACAAAAAGAAGTCGTGTGTTCTCAATTTCTTGCTTCGTCAGATCACGAAACGATTGAGAAGCAAAACTTAGGCTAAGCGGGCAAACATCCGGGCACTTAGCGTATCCGATGTATAGCAGATTCAATTTTTTTGCATCGTCTGAGAAGCTCCATTGGCGCCCCGAAAAATTCATTTTGAAGTTTCCGCCAACTTTGGGCTCGTAGGTTAGCCAAAAAATTAAAGAGATCGTTACAATGACAACTGCGGCCGCAATCGACATTAGCATCTTAAAAAAAGTCGAAGTCCTCACTATGTGTACTTCTTTAATTTTCGTTGTAGACTTTGTCGGTGCAAACCTAAATCTTTCGCGGTCTTTGATATATTTCCTTCATTTTTTACTAGAACGAAATCAATGTGCTCATGTTCGACTTGCGCCAAAGATTGCCGTTTATAATCGGGCGCATTCAGAGTGCGTTTCTCTAGTAAAGCCGCCTCAATTTCTTTGAAGCTTGCCGGTTTCGTCAGGTAGTCAACAGCCCCTTTTTTTACGGCCTCGACAGCGGTGGCGACGCTTCCGTAACCTGATAAAATCACGATTCGGCAAGCCGGAGATAACGCGCGAATTTTTTCGATTGCGTTAAGACCAAATTCGCCATTACTTAGTCTTAGATCTACGACCGCAAAATCAAACTGCCGCTGGCTGCTAAATGTAGAAATCGATACAAAGGTTTCTGCGGTATAGCCGTGGTCGGTGAAATCACGCACTAAGCTTTCAGCTAAGCGAACATCATCTTCTAAAATTAAAACATGCTTCATATATTTCCTATCTGAGTCATTGGCCAACTTAAGGCCACTTTGCCACCCGCTCCGGGTGTATTCATTAATTTCATTTCGCCGCCCAGAGACTGCGTAAATAGTTGGGTCACATAAAGGCCTAAGCCTGTACCGTTTTCTTTCGTTGTTAAAAATGGTTCACCGATACTTCTTAAAATCTTTTCCGAGAATCCACGCCCCAAATCTTCCACGCTTAAAACATAAGAGGTCTCATTTTTAAAAAAACTGAGCTTAATTTCCTTCGTTGGAGCTTCTTCGTAGGCATTATCTAAAAGATTTAACACGACCTGCGCTAAATTAACCGGAGGTATTTTTAAAAAGTCTTCACTTTGAATTTGTACGTTTAGGATAGCTTCGCGATTTTCTTCTTTCCACGAGTCAGCAATGTCATTCAATAAGTCTTTCATATTTACGGTTTTAGTCTGAAAATCACGGGCATCCATTTGAGATGAATTCATTTGATGGATGACTTGCTCGCACGCTTTAATCGAATCAAGCGCAACCTCGATATCTTCTGAAATTACAGTGGCAGAAGTTCGCTTTATTCGCTCGATGCGCAGCTTTGCCGCATTTAAAGGGCTGGCAAATTCATGCGAAAAACCCGCTGTTAAAGAACCCAGAGCCCGCAATCGATCTTGACGCTCAAGCTGCACCCGAATTTGCGCTTGGCGCTCGCCTTGTTTTTCAAGATAGACACCCAGCGATCGGAGCACCATCCAAAATAAAAAAACTAAGCCGTGCGAGAAAATTATGTAACTAAAAAAAACCAAATTAGCTAGGCCTAACCTAATTTCGTTAATTTGCAAAGCCACAATCAAGGTGTGCGCCATCAGTAAAAAAGGCCACCCCAAATTTCTTGAAATTAACACTGCGCCGAGCGAAACATTTAATAAAAATAATCCCGTCAATGGGTTGGCAAAGCCGCCAGAAACAGACAACAAAATTGTTAAAGAAAGCAAATCGATCGTAAGCTGAAAACAAATAAACAAGGGGCCTACCGACTTCTTCGGACTAATAAAAATCAGCTGAGTCAGTAAATTTATTAAAAGTAGAATAGTGATTACGGCCATGTAGATCGGCAAAGTCGTACTATTCAAAAGCCGATAAACCAATGCGGGAGCCGCTAAAGTAAAGAACAGCGTGATCGCGACCCAACGCAGTCTAACTAACCAAATCAGTTTTGCCATCTCGGTATTGGTATTGAGCTGGGGAAAGCGAAAAAGCCTGGTGAACAATGCAACCATTTGATAGTTCTAACTTATAAATCGCAGATTAGCGACCAAACTACGCCCAACGCAACAAGTTGTGGCACGTGGCTATGGGGTTCGAATAGCAGGCAACTGACCCGTTTATAGCTTCGTAAATTGTCTATTTATTTTACACAAAAAAATACATTAAATCGTTCGATTTTTCTGACCGATGAACCGGTATGATCATGCAAAAAGCAATTTTAATTTCGTTATTTTCTTTCATTGCAACATCTTGTGCAAAGGTCGGCGTAAGCCAATCTGAATCGCAAGCCAGCAGCAGCGTTGACAACGAATACAATAACATCAGCGATTCTTTGGCATCAGTGATTCCTGCATCAAAAATCTGCAGCAAGTTGGATTTAAACGGAATCAAATGGCCGCGTGAAGTTGGTAATGACGCCTGGGCAACGCACTTCGCCTTGGCTCTTAATATAACCGGAAGCTTCGAGGGAACTCAAGGTTGGAAAAATATCACCGGTAATTTCGACGGCCAAGGTTTGAGCTTAGGTCTGATGCAGCAGAATTTTGGCCAAGGTACACTTCAGCCATTGCTTATAAAAACATTCAAACAAGATAACCTGAATTTTTCGAAGGTCTTTTCTAATGCAGACTATCTTTCACTAAAGGTCATGCTAGAAGACTGGCAAAATTCAGCGATCTCAGTTCCTTCCGTTAAGGCCGCACATAATCCGAATGAATTGTTTCCCGATATTCAATCGCTTAATGATTTAGATACTAATGTACACGAGTTCGCGACTCCCCTTTCGGCGACCGAAAACAACTCAAGCGTTCAATGGGCCAAGAATAATATTTTAACTGGCTCAAACTTAATTCCGCGTTGGAAGACGGCCTTCCAGGCGATTTCAGTTACTTCCGCCTACCGCACACTTCAAGTCGAAGCTTCTACAGCGATGTTTTTAAAAGCCAAAAGGTACAAAGAAACTTTTAAATTTACTCAGCTGCGCTCGCTGCTGATGCTTTACGATGTCGTCGTACAAAATGGGGGGTTTACTTCAACTCATTTGGCGACTTACAACGCCTGGTTAACAAAGAATCCAAAAGCCGATGAACAGGCTAAAACTCTTGCGTTGCTTAACGCGCGGCTAGCCACCGTTAACCCAACTTACGTAGAAGATGTCCGGGCGCGCAAAACTTCGATCATAATGGGCTTAGGAACCGTGCACAGCAGTATGCGTAACTATCCCAAAGAGTACTGCTTCAATAACTTAACTTCCATCTGATCCAACTCTCATTGAACTTCTTTGGCTAACTGCTGAGGGAGCTTAAAATACTTTGACTCGTAAAATTGATATTTTTACGTTTTGAAAGAAGTTGTCTAACGACGTAGAGTGAACTATTTTGAGTTCCGGAGGAATTCGATGAAACATTTAATCTTATCTTTATTATTAACCGCTTCTGTTGCGGCTTTCGGTGTCGACAATAAAGATCCAAAAGTAGTGCAAGAGATCGACTTTAAACGCTATGCAGGTTTATGGTACGACATTGCCCACAAACCGAATTTCTTTCAAAAAGACTGCCTTCAATCGACCGCAAAATATTCTGTTATTTCACCAACTGAAGTTTCGGTATTGAACACTTGTTATAAAAAAGACGGCAAGATCTCTGACATCAGCGGAGTCGCCACAGTAAAAAATTCGGATGAACCGGGCAAGCTTAAACTAAAATTTAATTTTTTCGCGCGTGGTGATTATTGGATTGTTGATCTAGATCCAAATTATCAGTGGGCTATCGTAAGTGCGCAGAAGAAGAAATCTTTATTCATTCTTTCGCGCGTAGCACCTATGGACCCGCAACTTTTAGCACAAATACTTTCTTCTCTAAAAAGTAGCGGATTTAATACCGAGGATCTAGTTTACGGTCAGTACTAAGCTTATTGGCAAAGTACTGATTGGCCTGCAGAGTTTATCATCGTGTAACCACGACAATTTCCCGTGTTAATATCGCAATGACCAGTCTGAGAAGGTCCGCCGACTGGTTGGTATGTATACTGACCACTACAAGTTTGCGCACCCGCCACTGAAGTAGAGCAGTAAGATGCATTAGGCGCTTGAACGCCTGTTGATGAATTCACACAAATACCTTGCGAGTTAAGTGTATAGCCATTGTTGGTGCTACAGTAAGTGTTACTTGGAGCCTGTAGGCCCGTTGACGAATTTACACATATGCCCTGTGCGTTCGTAATGTAACCGTTGTTAGCCGCTACTGCGGCCGTTCCGCCAGAGCTCTTCTGCGAACAACTCCATACGCTGATTGAGGCCATTAAAACTAAGACAACATTTTTTATTTTGTGCATTTGTGTTTTCATACCATCTTCTAAAGCAATCACTTAGCCAGATGTTTCATTAAGTTGAAAACGTGCAAAGTAGTTGTTTCTTATGCCTTTTTTGGCAATGTGGAAACACTTCGTAAAAATGATCTTGCTGTCGAACTCGCCAAATTAGACAAAAATTGTCTGACACATCTAATTTATTGTCTCATGTTGGTACATCAATCCTTGGCACGCGCGATCCCAACATACTAAGATATCCGCATGATACATCTTCCGGACCTGATTCAAGATTTGGGTTTTATTTTAATTACGGCCGCTATTGTAACTTTAATTTTTAAAAAACTAGGTCAACCCGTCGTACTTGGCTATCTCATCGCGGGATTTTTACTTGGCCCGCATGTTCCTTTTATGCCAAACGTTCAAGACACGAACTCGGTTAAGGTTTGGGCCGAGATCGGCGTAATCATCTTACTATTCGGGTTAGGGCTTGAGTTTAGTTTTAAAAAACTGGCGCGGGTTGGCAAGTCGGCTTCGATCACTGCGGTGTTTGAGGTAGCCTTTATGCTATCGATTGGTTTCATCGCGGGTAAAGTCGTCGGTTGGAGCAGCATGGATAGTTTATTTCTAGGAGGTATTTTATCCATCTCATCAACCACAATTATTGTGCGTGCATTTGATGAACTGGGCTTAAAAGGAAAACAATTCGTTGCCTTGGTCTTCGGTGTTTTAGTAGTCGAAGATATCGTTGCTATTTTATTACTTGTTCTACTTTCAACAATGGCTATTTCAAAAACGCTTTCCGGCACTGAATTGGTTTTTTCAAGCTTTCGTTTAGGCTTCTTTTTAGTTCTATGGTTCGTGGTAGGAATATATCTTCTGCCGCTCCTTCTGCAAAAGATCCGAAAGCTATTGAATGACGAAACCACTTTAGTGGTCTCGCTTGGGCTTTGTTTATTGATGGTTATGATTGCGACTAAGGTTGGCTTTTCGCCGGCGCTCGGCGCATTCGTCATGGGTTCACTTCTTGCCGAAACTAAAGAAGGAACACGTATTGAACACTTAGTAACACCGGTAAGAGATTTATTTTCGGCCGTGTTCTTTGTTTCGATTGGCATGTTGATTGATCCAAGAATTTTAATCGATTATGCTCCTCAAGTTCTATTTATTACAATTCTTACCATCGTCGGTAAATTAGTCAGTACCACAATAGGCGCTTTAGTTTCTGGCTCAAGCCTGCGCCATTCGGTCCAAGCCGGAATGAGCTTAGCGCAGATTGGAGAATTTTCATTTATCATAGCAACGCTCGGGGTTTCACTTAAGGTCACGAGCGACTTTCTTTATCCTATTGCCGTCGCGGTCTCTGCAATTACGACATTTACAACTCCTTACTTGATTCGCTCTTCTGATACGTTTTACCAGTGGCTAGAAAAAAGATTGCCTGAGCCTTTTCTGAAGGGGCTAGAGCGCTACCAAAAAGCTGTACAGGGTGAAGATAGAAGTATGATTGTAACAAAACTTTTATTTCAAGCGTACGGCCTACGAATTTTATTGAATACAATACTGGTTATCGCCGTGTTTTTGTTCAGTAAAAATTTATTACTTCCGTTTCTTAAACAACTTTTCGAAGACTCAACCTGGATTAACTTAGCTTTAGCTATTAGTGCTGCAGTTCTAACGGTACCATTTTTCTGGGCTATTTCATTCGGAGCTCCGTCGATTAAGCTAAATGAGCAAAACCGCGTACGGGTCGAACGCTTAAGCTTGGGCGTACAAGTCGCCCGCAGCGCGTATGCCTTACTGCTTGGTGCGGCTTCAGTAAATATTCTGATCTCGATCAATAGTTTAACTGGTATGGCGATTTTTACCGGACTATTCGTAAGCGTTATCGCCGGACGTTTTTCAGAAAAAATCTACGGGCGCTTAGAAAAACGTTTTATGAAAAACTTAGAAAATAATATAGAAAGCATAGATTTGAAGAGTCAGGTTCCGACCTTAGCTCCATGGGATTCTGGCTTAGCTGATTTTGTTGTTAATCCGAATTCGCAATTAGTCGGAATGTCGCTACAGCAGTCGCGTTTGAAAGAAAATTTCGGCGTCACCGTAGCCTTGGTGCAACGTGGTGAAGAAAGTGTTTCGGCGCCAGATCGCAATTGGATACTTATGCCACATGACCGCGTCTATATAATCGGTTCAGAAGACCAATTGCTAAGCGCTAAGATTGCTCTCGAAAACCCACGCGCCGACGTTACTTCGTCTGAAACTTTACAGTCATTTGGTTTATTACCGATCCAACTATTAGAAAATAGTTATTATGCCGGTAAAATCATTCGTGATAGTGGCTTACGTGAAGCCATTTCAGGCCTTATTGTAGGTATCGAGCGAGCCGGCCAGCGTATTTTAAGCCCCGATTCAGCACTTACCTTAGCCCCCGGAGATTTACTATGGGTAGTCGGTGACATCGAAAAAATTAAAAATATTCGCGGTAAATAATTAGCGGTTCAAACGTTTTTCCAAAGCAAAAATAGCCGATTGCGCAAGAGTCGTGTTAGTTGGGCTACCAAATTTATGCCGGGCGCTTAGTTGCGCTATCACCAGCGGCCACGTCTAGCTTTGCAACAGCGCTGATCAAAGTCTTAAGGCGTTCCGGATCCATTGGTTTCGTTATAAAGTCATCCATGCCCGCTTCAAAGCAGCGCTGCTTATCTTCGTCGGTGGCGTTTGCGGTTAAGGCAATTATATGACAATTCGGATAGATCGCCTTGATCAAACGTGTCGCTTCAAAACCGTCCATTTCGGGCATTTGGCAGTCCATTAGAATAATATCGTACCGGTTTAAGTTCATTTGTTCGACCGCCAGCCGACCGCTATCAACGTAAGTCGCTTTGAAATTCCATTTTTGCAGATATTTTTTTAAAATTAACTGATTCACCGGATTATCTTCAGCAACTAAAATTTGGGGCGCGAAAGATTTATCGTCTTGAGAGCTTACTAAAAGCTCTTCCGTAATATCTATTTTAGCTCTTGGCGCAACCAATTCCCTTACGGCCGGAACATCCAAAATCTCAGTCGTTTTTTCTAACTCTAGCTCTAGTATAAACTCTGAACCCACGCCGGGTTCGCTGTTGACGGAAAGCTCGCCCCCCATTAAACGGGCTAACTTTTTAGACAGAGACAAACCTAATCCGGTTCCGCCAAATTTTCTTTTCGTTGAAGAATCTACTTGCACAAAATCTTGAAATAATACGGCCTGCTCATCTTCTGAAATCCCAATTCCTTGGTCTTTAACAGCGATGATGATTCCTTTGTTCTTCATTTCGTCAAAACGAACATCGCAAATAATTTCGACTTGGCCATCTGAGGTAAACTTTAAAGCATTACTAACCAAGTTAAAAACGATTTGTTTTATTTTGTACGGATCGCCCGAGTAAGCGTAGGAATGCGAGCCGGTGGTCTTTAAAGCCAGACGCAGACCTTTTTGCTGCGCTTGATGGTAAAAACAATCGTGCACATCTTGCAACAAATTTGGCAGTGAAAATAAAGTCTTTTCTACTGTCATTTTACCGCTATCTATCTTAGCTAGATCTAATAAATCGTTGATTAAAATAAGTAGCATGTCTGACGACTTTTTTATAATTTGTAGATATCCATTTTGTTCTTTCGTCAGTTCAGTTTCATCTAAGAATTGTGACATGCCGATAATACCACTAATGGGCGTTCTAATTTCGTGACTTACATTTGCTAAAAATAAAGATTTCGCATTATTTGCGGCCTCTATTTTACGAAAGCTATCTTTCAATGTGAGGGCCATTGTATTGAACGACTGCGCTAACTGCCCAATTTCGTCGTAACCGTAATCAGTTGCCTGAATCGAAAATTGCGTAGGGTCCGTGTAACGGGTAAAATGAGTAAGACGCTTGATACGCTTACTCATGTCAAAAAATATACTCATGGTGCAAGTCGTAGCGCCCAAAATAATCAGTAATAATACCATCGAATACCTAAATCGCTCGGCCTTCTCGAACTCATAACGTGCAGATATATCAAACTCAATTTCATCAATTGATTGCAACCAAAAAGTTGTTAATAAAGAAGTTTCCTGTAATAAAACTTTCTTGATTGCGCTCGGCGACGGACGTGGGTTTAATTCTAGCTTAAAGAAAGTCTGGTCTAAGTAGCCTCGAACCGATGCTGCTTGGCGCTTTTGACTTTTTACCGAAACTGGCCTTACAGACAAAGCCTGCGAAGACAAAATCGAAACTAATTTCAATTTTTCGACTACTTTAAGCTTAGCCTCTTTAGTTTCGGGCGAAGAAGCTTCGATTTTCTTTACCACTGTTTCAATTTCCAAATAAAGTTCGGGCATCTGAACCAATGCCATTTGGGTCATATAGTAGGTATAGAAATTGGCCGTAAAAACTATATTTGAATCGAGTAATATTTTTTCAAACGATTCAATTTCGGCAAGCATTCGTTGGCTAATATCTTTCGTCTGCACGGAATTCAATGAGTATTTTAAACGCTGCGATAAAAGCTGATCAATTGCTTGAGTCTTCTTTCTTACTAAATTAATTTTCGATTTTTGTTTTTCTAAGGTTTCGATTTTAAAATTTTGTCCAGATAAAAATAAGTAATACAGAAACGTAAACGGCACCATAAACACGGCCAGAATCATTAAATGTTTCGATGAAACACTTGATGATTTCATTACGCAGATCTGCTCATAAGCAACTGATTATAAAGCCGAATCTTTTTTAAATCTGCTTCTGACAAACCAAGCATCGCACACTTTGCTAGGCAATATCCGTCGAATTGCTCGCAGGCTTCTACTTTCAACGGCGGCTGTTTTATCTCAAGTTGGTCAAATAATGCAGCATTCGAAAAAAAAGTAAGTCCTACAGTCAACGGCTGAAGTACTTTTAAGGTCACACTCATCTCGCCCAACGAATACATGTGCGCAAAAATATTTAAGGTAATTTCTGCATCTTTCGCTTTTCTTATTTGATATTCAACCCACTCTTTTTTAGATTCAAATTCATTGGATTTAATCAATTTTTTAATTTTACTTTCAAATACCATCGGATCGATCGGTTTAACAATATAGTCGACCGCTCCGTAAGAAATAGCTGCCTTTACGTTGGCGGCATCACTATTACCCGTTAACATAACAATCGGAATATTCTTGTAAGACGGAACGCGCTTAATCTTTTTTAAGACTTCGATACCGCTAAAACCAGGCATATCAATATCAAGAACAATTAACGATACTTTTTTAGTCTGTAGAGTTTCGATCAACAAATTAGAACGCTCCAACAGTAAGGGGCTGAAGCCCATTCGCATCAGAACAAATTTTGCCATCAGCAAATCGTTTTTATTATCATCTAAAACAAGTACGTTGTTGGTTATACCTAATTCCATATTAGGCCCCAACTTTCAATGTCCTGAATTGCCATAAGTAAACTTTTGATTGCTCGTATTCAAAGTGAATACAGTCTACATAAGTTCTTACTAAGAAAGACTCAACCTTATTGTTTGATAGGTAATTTTCTAAATCATCGCAAAGCTTGTGAACTTTATTTAAGCCGAGGGTTCCGCAACTCGATTTTAATTTGTGCGATAAGCTTTTTAAATTAGAATACTCTAAACTGCTCAATTGCTTCAGCATTTGCGAAAGTATTTTCTCTGAAGTTTCAAAATGAAGCGCAATCAATTGTGGTAGCACATCTTCGCCAATGTCTTTCCCTAGCTGGATAAGCTCATCTATTTTTGCCTTATCGAAACAGATAAGATTTTCGTAATTTTCATTTATAGAATTCATAGATTCTTATCGGCGAAATACCGGTAAGTGATGAGCAAAATAGCCCCTGGCTTAGGTCTGGTTTTCATTCGCTTTAGCTAATAGATTACGTTTAATGGAATAAAATTCCAAAATGGAACCAAAGAAATCGCTCATAAAGATATAAAATAAGTATTCGAAAAATTAACTTGAACTTCTATGCGGCTTCGTACAATATCCATGCATCCATTACGAAAGGAGAATTTTATGAATTACATTTTAATACAACAGTCGATAGTCGATTCACAGAATTTACTTCTTTCACTCGTCGCGGCGTTCTAGCTCCGATTCTAAAGAACAAATTACAACAGAACTGACTCAGCAAATATAATTAGTAATTATATTTCTACATTTATTTTTTACCGCAACCAATCCACTGGAGGATCAAGTGAAAGCGGCATGGACTCATACTGAGGAATACCTCGAGAATTGGGAAGAAGAAAACATTCTTCGACTTAATTCAATTAAGAAGCAGATAAGCAGCGCAAGTTATTTTCTATTCAAGAAAACAAACTTAGCCGCAAACGTTTTACTTTTTATCGCTTACAAAAGCGTTAAACTAGTCATTCATTTAGCCTATCTTTCGACGAGCTTAGCTCTTTACATTTTAACAACTGAAGCATCAGTTAACATGACCAAGGAGGAGACTTGGATGTTTCGATCAATCAAATAATCTGGATCTTTTCAAAAACAGATCTTAAATATACATCAAGCCAGCGTCGGCCGTACTTAGGATCTGCTTTTTTAGAAAAATATCCCATATGCCCCCCGTGCTTATTGATCGTCAATTCAATATGACTGGGCCACTGCGCCTTATAGTAGTCGGCAATATCTACGAACGGATCATCTTCCGCTGTTAATATAAACGCCGGCGTAACAATCATCTGAACATAATTACCCACAGAGCATTTTTCGTAATAATCATCTCGATTTAAAAATCCATTTACTTTTGCCGTATAGGCCTCGTCTAGATCTAAGGTACGACCTAAAAGCGGAAGATTAATTTTTTCTTTTTTAACGATAATTTTTTTCAAAAGCTGATAGAATCTAAAATCATAAATTTTAGAAAATCCTTTGGTTAACAAACGTGAACTTCGCCCAAGATTTAACGGTGCATTTACAATAACCGCGAAATCGGGCTGCTCTGTGCCATATCTTTTCGACAGTAAATTCAACAATATGCTTCCGCTCATCGAAAAACCTAAAGCTACGTGTTTCGTGTCGGGAAATTTTTCACGGGCCCATAAAATCACTGCTTCCGCGTCTTCACCGCGACCTGAGTGATAACTGAGTTTAGAGTATATGTGATCAAGCGCCCCGCGGTGATTCACCAGAACGACATTCCAACCAAGCTCTATGGCGATATTAGCGGCACGGCGTATGTAATCAGCGCGCGCGTTGCCTCCCAAACCATGGTAAAGACTGAGCGTAAATGGCTTTTCGCCAGCTAACCACTCAAGCTGCAGTTGATCACCGTCAGGCAAAGTTAGAATCTCAGAGCGAAATTTGCTATGGAAATCTTCTGACGGAACAATGTGACCCAGGATAGTTTGCGAATGTCCCGTCCAAAATGAAAAAAATGGCTCGAATTTTTTGAGTCTTGTATCGGTATTCTGGGCCATCTTGAAGTTACCAAATACTGATTTGATCTTTGGGATCTAAATAAAGCTTATTCGTTTTGTTACACGAGAATGCATCGATAAAACCGGGCTGATGTTTCACCTGTTCATTTATACGCGCAATTCCTAAACTATGTGGGTCTGTCTTCAGTTGCATTTCTTTGGTTTTTTCACGCATTACGCTGCACCAAACTCTCGCGTAGGCCACGTAAAATTTTTGCTTGTCGGTCTTTTCTCCTTTTCCTTCTGGGAAAGCAGCATTGTACGCAAATGTGAGCCCCACCAAGTCAGCAATATTTTCGCCCTGGGTTAGCTGCCCGTTATGGCCGATGCTATCAAACTGCTTCTTCATTTTCAGACCACGCTCTTGAAACTTCTTTACATCCCCTTCGCTCATCCACTGGCGAAGCTTCCCGTCCGAATCAAACTTTGAACCTTCGTCATCGATACTATGACCGAGCTCGTGCCCAACCACTGCACCAACAGCACCTAAGTTTTCAATGACGTCGCCCTCAGTCACAAAAAACGGAAACTGTAAAATACCAATCGGTAAAACAAATTTATTTTTATCTGGAGAATAATAGGCATTTACAGTTAATGGCCCCATACCCCAAGCTTCTTGATTAACACCTTCGCGCAAGCGCAGCATTGTGCGTTCGTGCCCCGCTAAAGTTAACTTTTTAGCATTTGCATACGGAGTTTTCGGACTGAATTTCTGCACGGGTTTAAAGTCCCACTCACGATCCGTCACCGGCTGAACTAATTGTAACTTAGCCGTTTTTATTTTTAAAATCGCACCTTTTTTACTTTCGCTTGATAACCACTTATTCTTTTCAATTCCGACTAAAATCGAAGCCCTAACTTTTTCGGCCACCTCAACCATTTTATCTTTTGGGAAATTCGGAAATAGGCGCGGAAGCATTTCGATATCTAGTTCACGGCTAAATGCACCCATGCTGCCCATAGTACAACGCTCTTGTCTATCCGAGCGACTGATGGGCCCACCTAAAAATTTATGTCTAAAATCCCAACGCTTTTTAAATAAAGCCGGATAGGCGTCATCCATATAGTCGCGTGCGCTACGGTACGTGTACATATCTTTTAGAACTTGCAAGTTGTCGGCATTTAATTCTTTTTGTAAGAAATCAAAACTCTCGGGTAAGAAATTTCGTAGTAATGTTTCTTTCGAAATATTCGCGGCAAAAAATGGCTGCAAATCAAGTACGCTTGTTAATTTCAAAAAATCTTCTCGACCGACTTTTCGTGGCTGTGTATATCTTTGACGAAATTCAGCCGGAAATGGATAGAATTTAATAAACTTTTTTTCGAAATCAACGATCGCTTGAGCCCGCAGCAAGTGTTTTTCTTTAGACTCTGACGGATAAATCGTATTGAAAAATTCAGCCATTAAGTTCGTGTACTCTTTAACTAGCTCGACGTTTTCGTAGTAGCTGTGCTCCGGTAAGCCCATTAAATTAACATCAAACGTAATATCGTAAATTTTAGGATCATCAATATTAGGCATAATTTCGTAACTGGCAATGGACCACTTTTCATTATTCATATTTTCGCGGCTTAGTTTAATTAAATCGCCAATTGTTTTAATGCCAGCTACTTCTTTAACCAGACCCGCGACTAAAGACTTTTCTTCCTTGGAAGCTTCTGTTTTGTTCATGCAGGCTTTGTAATAATCTTTCAACTGTAGCGAGCGAATAGAAAGATTTTTCTCTTTATCAATATTTTTAAAAAATGTTTTTTTCTTTTCTAAAATTCTTTCATCTGAATCATCAAACGCAAAGGTATGTGCACTGCGGTCGTCGCGTAAATTAAAGTTGTTTTCCACATTAGAACAAACATATTCATGAAAATCTTCACAAGGGTTCGCGGCTCGATTCAGCAAGAACTCACGTTTTTCCGGAATTTTCGAGCTGGGCGCGGCAGCGGCCACTAGACTAACTGCTGACATTAAAGCAACGTAACTAAATTGTTTACCGATTTGTTTAATCATGAAGATTCTCCTGGGCGCGTAGCCTGGGTTGATTAATAAAGCCCACTTTGATTGGCAATGAAGTTTAAATTCTGTCACGAGACGAGTCATAACGTGAAGCTTTTTTTCCACAATAGACAAGTCTCTCGACTCAAGCGATAATGATGTCCATCAAACACACAAACGAGGAGATCCCATGAGTGTTCCTTTTATCGATTTAAAATCTCAGTATAAAGCTTTAAAAGAATCTATCGACAGTCGCATCCATAAAGTTCTTGATAGTGGCGCCTACATTGGTGGACCGGAAGTCGGCGAATTAGAAAAAAGATTAGCTGAACATACCGGCTCAAAACACTGTCTAGCGGTTGCTAGTGGTACTGACGCTTTATTAATTCCAATGATGGCCCTGGGCATTGGTCCAGGTGATGAAGTTATTACAACGGCCTTCTCGTTTATCGCTACAGCCGAAACGATTGTACTTGCAGGAGCAACGCCAGTTTACGTCGACATTGATCGCAAAACTTTTAACATCGATGTAAATAAAATTGAAGCGGCAATTACTAAAAAAACAAAAGCCATCGTTCCTGTTTCTTTATACGGCCAAGCAGCTGACCTAGAAGAAATAAATGCCCTCGCGCAAAAACACAACCTTTACGTTATTGAAGATACAGCGCAATCTTACGGTGCAAAGTACAAAGATAAAAAAAGCGGAGCCTTAACCACAGCTGCGGGTACATCTTTTTATCCGGCGAAGCCATTAGGCGGTTACGGCGACGGCGGAGCTATCTTTACGAATGATGATCAATTACAAATCACGATGAAAGAAATACGCGAGCACGGCTCTGAAAAACGTTACTTCCATACTCGTCTGGGTTTAAACGGACGTTTAGATACAATCCAGTGCGCAATTCTTTTAGCAAAAATGGAACGTTACGATTGGGAAGTAGATCAACGTAATCGCATAGCAAAAAATTATACTGAAGCATTTCAAGGTTTAGAAAAACACGATCCTCAGTTCTCGGTCCCCTACATAAAAGCAGGTAACATTAGCGTTTGGGCGCAGTACACGTTAACGGTTTCTAACCGCGAGCTTTTCCAAAAGAAAATGACCGAACTACAGGTTCCTACTGCGGTTCACTACCCGCTAACAATGCCGGATCAACCTTGGTACAAAACACACACTCGCGTTCAACACGATATCAACATCTCGCGCTGGGCAGCTGGGCACGTGGTCAGCCTTCCGATGTATCCTGACATGGATGATACCACTCAAAAGATCGTCATTGATGCTGTTAAAGTGGCCCTTGAATTCTCGATGAAACAAAGTTAGGAATGGGCTTCATGAAAACTGAATTCACGCCGTTGGCAAAAACTGTTTCGATGGACTCACCAATGGGTAAAATCACTTGGGGAGACGCAAAAAATTTCGTACTATTCGCTGGTCCCGATATAATCGAAGACGAAGGTATGGTGATCGAAACGGGTCTTGAGATCAAACGCGTAACTCAGGCATTGGGTATTCCTTGGATTTTAAAATGTTCATTCGATAAGGCAAATCGTCAAAGCGCAAAAAGCTTTCGCGGTCCTGGCATGTCTTCCGCTTTGAAATCTTTAGACATGATAAAAAGTAAATTAGGCTGTGCACTTTTGACAGACGTTCACGAGACAATCCAAGTAAAAGAAACGGCACAGTACGCTGAAGTTCTTCAAATTCCGGCGTTCCTATCTCGCCAAACTGATTTAATGATTGCTGCAGCTGAAACTCAGCGCGTGATTCACATTAAAAAAGGTCAGTTCTTAGCGCCGTGGGATATGAAATCAATCGCTAAAAAAGCAACGGACGCAGGCAACGATAAAATCCTACTTTGCGAGCGTGGAACAACTTTCGGCTACAATCGTCTTATTAACGACATGACTGGCTTAGTTGAAATGCGTCGCTTAGGTTTTCCGGTAATTATGGATTGCACGCATTCAACTCAGCTTCCGGGCGCAACGGGAGAATCGAGCGGAGGCCGTGCGGATATGGTTTGGCCGTTAGCCAGAGCGGCTATGGCTATTGGCGTCGACGGAATTTTTTTAGAGACCCACCCGAACCCTGCTGAAGCTTTATGCGATGGGCCCACCTCGTTGCCTTTAAAAAATCTAGAAGGTTTCCTAAAAAACATTCAACTAATCCTTAAAACTCATCAAGTTTAATTTCGCAAAACTAGCGAGCGTAATCCAATTACGCTCGCACACGTAGCCTTGACTCTACCTTCCCTCCAGACACAATAGGTAATGGCTTTTTTAAAAAAAATCTGGCGTCCTTTTGTTGCCCTTTTATTAATATTTATTTTAATAAAAAAAGGCCCATTCAAACTTGATCAAATTCAGTTCATTTTATCGCAGTCTCAGGTGTTGTTTATTGGTCTTACATTATTCTTAGCACAGTTCATGCTCTTCGCCGTTCGCTGGGGCTTCTTCGTGCACCTGGTTGGCCCGATTACTTTTGCAAGATCGTTTAGACTGACTCTAGTCGGCCAATTTTTTTCATTTTTCATACCGGGTGGAGTCGGCGGAGACGTTGTTAAAGCGCTTGAACTTTCACGAACTGAGTCTATTTCAAAATCAGATGCTTTATCGACTGTACTTGCAGATCGTATTTTAAGTTTATTCGCGATGATTCTTATGTCTGCGGCGTTTTTAGCCTACGAATACACGCACGAGCCTACTCCGAATTTAAAAAAATTCTTACTGGTTAGTACGGCATTGCTGGCCATTGTTACGGCAGGTCTCTTTCTTGCCCCTTACATCGTTAACAAACTTAGTTTTTTATTCAAAAACAAAAACTCTGTCATCTTAATAAAACTTGAAAAAGTCATCTCAAGTTTTGATTTAACGTTTAAGGCATTTCGCAACGCCAAGACTCAATTTAAGAATTTAGTCATTTGCTTAGTGGTGCAATCTATTTCAATTTATTTTTTATACTTCGTGGTCAAAACTTTAGGCGTAACGCCGCCGCCATTTTTAGTATTCTTTTCGCTATGTTGTTTTGGCTTTTTAGCGTCGGCTGTCCCAATAACTCCTGCCGGAATAGGCGTGGGTCAAGCTGCCTTCTACTTTATCTTTTCAACCTTTAACGATGATCTGGGTCAGGCTACTGTCACGGCCGTCAGCATGTTACAAATATTTAACTTAGTCTTCGCTCTATTCGGGGGAATTATTTTCTCGGTTCAGCCTAAAAAAAATGATTCACAGAACTTAACCACGGAAGCAATATGAAAAAATCGAATCCAACAAAAAAAGTCACGCCGAAATCTGTAACCGCAAAAACAGCCAAAGATTCTGGGCATCACCCTTCGATTCGCACTTTTAACGTTCACGGGTCGCATACGACACAGGCGTGGGAATTCTCGCACCATTTAGTGCCTCCTATGACCGCCTCAACGACTTTTCGCCTTCAATCATTAAAGCGCGGAGCCGATGGCTTTCAACTATTTGGAAACCCACAAAATTTAGACGAACCTATCTGGATCTACGATCGTCTTGAAGAGCCATCCTCTAAAATGCTCGAAGAGCAATTGGCAAAAATGGAGGGCGGCGAGGTGGCAGTCAGCTTCTCAAGCGGCATGGGTGCAATCTCTGGATCGTTCTTAGCTTTCTTAAAAACCAATGATCATATTTTGTCGCATCGAACTTTATATGGTTGCACATACAGCCTGATTACTTCGTGGCTCCCACGCTTTGGAATTAAGCACACCTTACTAGACGTGAATGAAATCACGGCCAAAGATTTGAAAAATCCAAACGTCAAAGTTATTTACTTCGAATCAGTCGCAAACCCCTCATTACAAATTATTGATATCGATCGAATCGCAGCTCTTGTCCAAAAAGAAAACAGCACCCGCACTGAAGAAAATCAAATCAAAATCATCGTTGATAATACTTTTGCCACTCCATGGGGCCATCGCCCGCTGGAACACGGCGCTCACATCGTTATCCAAAGTTTAACAAAGAACATTGCAGGTTTCGGTACCGAAATGGGTGGAGCTCTTATCACCTCGCGAAAGTTTTTAACTCCACTTTTATTAATTCGTAAAGACATCGGCGCTATTATGCACCCGCATTCAGCTTGGAATATTATGATTTACGGCATCCCTTCCCAAGTCCTAAGATTCGAAGCGCAGCAAAGAAACGCACAAAAAATCGCCGAGTATTTAGAAAAAAATAAAATGGTCGAAAAAGTGACCTACCCGGGATTAAAATCTTTTCCACAATCAGCCTTAGCGAAGAAGCTTTTAAAATCTCCCAACGGAGATTTCGCGCCGGGCACCATGCTGACTTTTATTCTTAAAGGCTCGACCGCAAAAACAGAAACCTTTATTAATCACATCGCGCAAAACGGATACTCGATCACCCTTGCGGTCAGTTTAGGATTAATTAAAACACTGATCGAGGTCCCCGGCCTAATGACTCATGCGGCAGTTCCAAAAGCCGAACAAGAAAAATCGGGAATTCCGGCCAAGCTCATTCGCTTGAGTGTAGGTATAGAAGACGCAGCCGACATCATCCAAGATCTTGAACAAGCTTTCAAAAAAATTTAGCATATCAGGGCAAGTCATTTTAAGCGCGCATTAAACTTTCAGAATTACGCGCATTAAAAATAAGCTTCAGGTTGAACTAGACTTTAAGCGCAGGCAAAAAAGGGAACAAAAATGAGTATTTTAGCAAAGCAACTAATAAACTTAATTCGACTACTACATTCTGAAACGGGCCAAAACCAAATCGCATCCGGTTTAGCGTTCGGAATCTTTTTAGGATTCGCTCCATTTCTGTCGATTCAAACTCTGCTGGTACTTTTCATTGTATTTATTTTTCGCGTACAATTAGGTGCAGCTTTTTTATCAGCCTTCTTTTTTAAATTTATCGCCTTCTTACTAGATCCTGTCGCCGATAGACTTGGTCGTTTTGCTCTAGAGAACAATAGCCTGAAAGAGCTCTGGACAGTCATGTACAACAAACCATTTTTACCGATGACTCGCTTTAACAATTCAATCGTGATGGGTTCATTTATAATCTCGTTAGTTCTTTGCCCGATATTATTTTTTGTATTCAGAAATTTAATCATTAAGTATCGAACAAGCGTAGTTGTTCGGATCGAGGGCACAAAAGCTTGGAAGGCTTTCAAAGCCACAAAGTTTTACGACTGGTACGCAAAATATAACGACTTATACGGAAAGGCGTAATCATGGAGAACCAAACCCCAAACAACGCAAAACCAATTAAAGTTAAAAATCCAAAAGGACCAATCCGCTGGAATGCGATTATCCCCTTCGTCATTATCTGCGCATTAATCTATACGTACTTCTTTTTATTCTTCGACAGTCACATGCGAAAGGCGATCGAATGGGGTGCTTACAAAGCAATGGGCGTTGAGGTTAATATCAGCGAATTTAAAACCTCATTCTTAAAAGGTAACGTCGCCATTAAAAAAATCGAAGTCACAGATAGCCAAGAGCCAAACTTCAATGCGCTCGAATTAGCTAATGTGGCTTTCGACTTAAACTGGGATGCCTTACTGCGCGTAAAATTCGTGATCGAAGAAATCGCGGTCGAAGGAGTGCAGTTCAGATCAAAGCGCGCCTTTCCCGGAAAAGTAGCACCCCCAGAGCCGGTGTCGAATGAACCTAGTTTCAGTCAGCAATTAGAGGCTAAAGCACTAAATAAGTTAGATGCTGATAATAAAACAAATATTCTAAGTGATGTTTCACAGTTTTTAAAATCCGGAAACTTCGACGATCAAATTAAAAATCTCGAAGGCCAAATGGAATCCAAAAAAATGCTAGAAAACTTAAGCACAAAGTGGACGCAAAAAAGTTCTGACTGGGACGCTAAAATCAAGGCCTTACCAACGGGCCAAGAATTAAATGTGATGAAAGATCGCTTCAATAAAATTAAATATAAAGACTTCAAAACTCCGCAAGAGTTACAAACGTCACTTAGCGAAATCGATTCACTTGTAAAAGACGTCGATTCAAAAAATAAGCAAGTAACCGACGTAAAAAATCAATTAGACGCTGACCTAAAAGGTTTAGACCAAGACTATAAGAATTTAGATGCGCAAATTAAGAAAGATATAGACACGTTAAAGAGTCGATTCAAAATTCCGAAGATCGATGCAAAAAGCTTCGCTAAAGCTTTGTTTATGGATTACTTGCGCCCGATCACGCAAAAAGTCGATCGCTATAAAGCGATGTTGCAAAAGTACTTACCACCTAAATATGCAAGAATGGTAAACGGAGAAAAAAAACCTGAAAAAGACGAAGAAACGATACAGCCTCATCCGCGTGCCGAAGGTATCAGCTATGAATTCCCAATCAAAAATGGTTACCCGCTTTTTTGGATTCAAAAAGTTAAAATCAGCTCAACCTCAAATGCCCAAGTTGATTATGGAGATTTCAAAGGCTTGATCAGCAACATCACCTCAAATCAAAGACAAATTGGTAAGCCGACGACTTTAGATATAAAAGGTGATTTCAAATCCAAAAACATTAACGGTATCATGGCTTACGCCGAACTAAATAATACGTCGGCCGAACCACTTATTAAATTCCAGATGGCAGTCGGTTCGTTCGTGCTAGAAAATCTAAAGCTAATGCAATCTCCAGACGGACAAATCTCAATCCCAAAATCAAACACGAGCATGCAAGCATCGGGCGAAATCGCAGGCTTTAAAACCTATGACATGAGATTCAAAAACCAATTCAACAACGTAAACTTCCAAGTAGCGACGGCCGACAAAACCGTAAACGAAATTCTCAGCCAAACCTTAGCTTCGGTGAACCAATTCGACCTTTTGGCTTCAGCGAAGGGCCCACTAAGTGACTTAGACATAGATATTAGTTCAAGCCTCGGAGCCGACCTACAGAGATCGTTCGAGAATTTACTAAAAGCAAAAATCGCCGATGCAAACGAAAAGTTAACGGCCACCATAAACGCCGAAATCGGTAAGTTGAAGGGTCAATTAGACGCTCAAACAAACGCAATTAAAAACCAAGTACAAGGCGAGATTAGCAAAGTTCAAGCGCAGCTCGGCGACCAAAAGAAACAAGCCGAAGAAAAAGTTAATGCCGCCAAAAAAGACGCCGAAAACCAAGCCAAGTCAAAATTACAAGGCGAGGATGGTAAAGCGGTAGAAGACCTAAAAAAGAAATTCGGATTCTAAAAGTTCTCCGACAAAAAAGATCTCCTGCCGGGAAGGCAGGAGAAGCCAGTCTCAGTTGGCTTCAACGATCAAGGCAGCAAGCGACCAAGGCAAGTAGTAATACCCTAGCGAAAGCCCTAGAAAACCGTACTCTTCCAATCTACAACCCCGCGAATAATCCGAGGCTCAGCCTTGTCTTTTTCAAGCATCACGGTCATTGGCAAGCGATCTGCGTCAAGCAGCTTAGATAACCCGCCACCTTGATCCCAAAGACGAACGAAATTTTCGGTATCAAAATCAGGAAAGCTTTTTAAAAATTTATTCAAATCGTCTGAATTCTCATCAAGGGATACCGTTATGAAGGTAATCTTATCGCCTGACTTAGCAGTCTCGCGTTTAGCAAACTCAATAAGATCTGGTACTTCATTTACGCAAGGAGCGCACCAAGAGGCCCAAAGATGTACGATCACACGGTCACGCGAACTTAGAGTTGCAAAATCAAAAGATGGCTTAGCGCCTCGATAATCAACAACAGGGTTAGTTTTAAAATAGGTATAGACTGACTCTTTGAGCAGAACGTCAGAAACCGGGATCGTATCAGATCCGGTCGATTGGTAAGAAAGAATATCTTTCTTAAAAACGAAAAGAATAATAACACCAGCCAAAATAATAAATAGAGCCGTCAATTTTAATTTCATATCGAAATCATCACGCAACACCGTAAATTTGGCAAAGCGAAATTAGCATAGTGCTAACGACAATGTAAATTGGTCGTATCGAAGTCAAAAAAAAACTCAGGCTTCACAACCTGAGTTTTTCAGAATCAACTATTTACTTAATGCTTAAGCTCTAGCTCTTGCTTGGTTCGCAGCACGAGATTTGTTTCTCATTTTGCGGATACCTTTTTCAGTCTTAGCAGCTAAAATTGATTTAGTCTTCTTAGCTTTGCTTTCAACTTTTTTAGTCGCTTTATCATCTTTTTTCGCAGCTGCAGTTTTACCAGCTTTAGGCTCTAACTTAGTTTTGTAGTCATAATCTACGAATTCTAAGAATGCCATTTCTGCTGTATCACCTGGTCTACGACCGATCTTGATAACGCGAGTATAACCGCCGTCACGATCTTTAAATCGAGGAGCGATATTCTTTACTAATTCTAATCCCATATCTTGAGAAGCTAAACGCGCGATAACTAGGCGAGTTGAATTCAAATCACCTTTTCTACCAAGAGTTACTGCTCTTTCGATATGACGACGAACTTCTTTAGCACGAGTCACAGTCGTTTTAATACGACCATGCTCAACTAAAGAAACCATTAAACCACGAATAAGAGCCTTGCGAGGACCGCTCTTACGACTAAAATGCTTTACTAAACGGCGATGTGATGACATCTCAAACTCCCTATTGCGCTACGTCTTTACGAACTGAAACTGGCATTGAATTCGGATCCCATCCTGGAGGAGGCCATCCTTCGATCTTCATGCCGAGACCAAGTCCCATTTCAGAAAGAATTTCTTTAATTTCATTTAATGATTTACGACCGAAATTTTTTGTTTTCAACATTTCGGCTTCTGATCTAACAACTAGCTCGCCAATGAAACGAATGTTTGCATTTTTAAGACAGTTGGCAGAACGAACACTTAACTCCAAGTCGTCAACTGAACGGAAAAGATTTTCGTTCAATGAAGAAGAACCCATTGCTCTGATCTCATCAGAAGGCTCAAGTGATTCGTCGAAAGTTAAGAAAATTTGTAATTGTTCTTTCAAGATTTTTGAAGCTAAAGAAATTGATTCTTCAGGTTTCAAAGATCCATCAGTCCATACTTCAAGTGACAAAGCATCGTAGTCAGTTCTTTGACCAACACGTGCATTTGATACCGAGTAGTTTACCTTGCGGATTGGGCTGTGAAGCGCATCCACGCCGATAAAACCAACACCTAAATCAGACGCAGCCGTTTCAACAGGAGCATAACCACGTCCGTAAGACACGATTAAGTCAGCGTTAAAGTTGCCATTGTTACCTAGTGTAGCAATGTGCTGGTGCGGATTAAGAATTTCGATCTTATCAGAAGTAATGATGTCTGCCGCAGTTACAACGCCAGGACCTTTTTTTGAAATTTTCAAAGTTAAAGTCTCAGAGTTAAACTGACGGAAACGAATCTGCTTCAGATTTAAAATAATATCTGAAACATCTTCCAAAACATCTGGAATAGTCGAAAATTCATGTAGAACGCCGTCAAACTTTACAGCTGTGACAGCAGAACCCATCATTGAGCTCAAAAGAATTCTTCTTAAAGAATTACCTAAAGTGACGCCAAAACCTCTCTCAAGAGGGCGCACCACGAATTTAGCATACTCATAAGATTGAGTTTCTTTTTCGATTTCAAACCCTTTAGGTTTAATCAACTCTCTCCAAAATTTATAATAGTGCTCTTGCATCATTCACCCCTTAAATTATCGAGAGTAGTACTCGACGATCATACTTTCTTCGACTGGAATTGTAACTTCATCACGTGTAGGAAGATCCTTAACCGTACCAGAAAAAGCTGTATGATTTGCATCTAACCAGCCAGGAACAGTACGACGCGACACTGCTTGAATAGCAGCAAGAACTTTATTCATTTCGCGGCTTGCTTGAGCCACTTCAATAACATCGCCTTTTTTAACGATGAAACTTGCAATGTTCACGCGCTTGCCGTTAACAAGAAAGTGATTGTGTGAAATCATTTGACGAGCTTCACGACGAGAGTTCGCAAACCCTAGTGTGTAGACAACGTTATCAAGACGCAGTTCTAAGAATTTTAATAACTTAGTACCAGTAATCTCTTTTGATTTATCAGCTAATTCGAAATACTTACGGAATTGCTTCTCAGAAAGACCGTAGTAACGTTTTGCTTTTTGCTTTTCACGCAATTGCAAAGCGAACTCAGAGAATTTCAGACGAGATTGACCGTGTTGTCCTGGTGGATAAGGACGACGATCAAAAGAACATTTATCAGAAAAACAACGATCGCCTTTTAAGAAAAGCTTCATGTTTTCGCGACGGCATAATTTGCAAACTGAATTTGTTACGCAGCTCATTCTATTCCCCTACTAAATTCTTCGACGCTTAGGCGGTCGACATCCATTGTGAGGAACAGGAGTAATATCTTTTAAAGATAAAATTCTTAAGCCTGTGCCTGCTAAAGCACGGATTGCTGGTTCACGACCGGCGCCAGGGCCTGTCAATAAAACATCAACCGATTTCATTCCAGATTCCATCGCTTTTTTAGCCGCGTCTTCAGCAGTTAACTGAGCTGCGTAAGGAGTCCCTTTACGAGAACCTTTGAAGCCCATGTGACCTGCAGATGACCAAGAAACTGCGTTTCCTGATGGATCTGTAAAAGTGATGATAACATTCCCAAAACCAGCGTTGATATGACACTGACCTTGTACGATATTTTTTTTAACTTTTTTCTTAACCGACGTCGGTTTTTTTACCATTTCTGTATTCATATATTCACCTTACCGATTAAACAGCTTTTTTCTTGTTAGCGACCGTTTTCTTAGGACCTTTACGAGTTCTTGCATTCGAACGAGTATTTTGACCACGAGTAGGTAAACCTTTTCTGTGGCGAGTTCCGCGATAGCAGTTCACATCTGTTAAACGTTTGATAAACATACCAACATCACGACGTAAATCACCTTCAACTTTGAACTTAGCTTCGATCAATGCACGCATTGAAGCGATGTGTTCATCTGTTAAATTATCTGTACGTAGATCGTCGTTAATACCGACTTCTTTACAGATCCATTTAGCGCGTGAGCGACCAATTCCAAAAATATATGTTAGAGCGATTTCAATTCGTTTATTACGAGGTAAATCGATACCCATTAAACGTGCCATAGCTTAACCCTGCCTTTGCTTGTGCTTCGCATTTTCACAAATCACGCGAATAACACCTTTTCTTTTAATAACTTTACATTTATTGCAAATCTTCTTTACCGATGGTCTGACCTTCATAACTTATCTCCGCCAAAAGGCTACAATTAGTAACACTGTACGTAAACCTAGTCTAGCCTTAATTAGCTAGCTCTAGAACTTTTTCTATTTGCTTAAAAACAACATCGGGCTCGCTCATACTATCTACTTCTACTAGCCGGTTAAGGCCTCTGTAGAATTCGATCGTTGGACCGGTATTCTTTTCAAACTGAGCCAAACGCTCACCAATTACTTCTTCCTTATCGTCAGCCCGATGAACAAGAGAGCCTCCACACTTTTCACAAATGTGGCCCTTACTCGAAGGTTTTGTCTCTACATGGTAAATTTCACCACATTGAGAGCAAGTTCTGCGACCAGTCAGTCGTTTTACCAAGATCTGAGGATTGATCTTAAAATAAATTACCTTATCAATACGGGCTGCATTTTTTTCAAGCATCGAGTCTAGACTCTTAGCTTGCGCAACCGTTCTAGGAAAACCGTCGAAAATGACCGATTTACCCTTTTGATCAACCACGTAGTCTTCAACTAGCGCGATCATCACTTCGTCCGGAACTAACTTACCCTGATCCATATAACCTTTTGCCGACAACCCTACTTCCGTTTTGTTGGAAATAGCAGCTCTCAGAACATCGCCAGTGCTTAACTGAACGAAGCTATACTTATCGATGAGCAGTCTGGATTGAGTTCCTTTTCCAGATCCTGGCGCACCAATCAGGATAATGTTCAAAACTGAACCCTCCTGCTACGGATTTTAACGCCTTTCAGGAATGAATCATACTTACCAGATAATAAATGAGATTGAATTTGCTGAGAAGTATCGATCGCAACACCTACCAAGATCAATAAGCTTGTTCCACCGAAATAGAACGGCAAATTAAACGCAGAAATTAACATTCCTGGCAAGATACAAATTGCGCAAAGGTAGACACAACCTAGTACGTTAATACGATCAAGAACATAACGAATAAACTCAGCTGTGCTTTTGCCTGCGCGAATACCAGGAACAAATGCGCCAGACTTCTTAAGGTTCTCAGAAACCTCATCAGCATTGAAAACAATATCAGTATAAAAGAACGAAAAGAAAATAATAAACAATACAAACAAGATATTAAAAATAACACCGTTTGGATTTAATGAATCTCTCATAGCGTTTACCCAAGGAGCCTGCGTAAATTGCGCTACCGTACTTGGAAACATTAAAAGTGAACTTGCAAAAATCGGTGGAATTACGCCAGCGAAGTTAATTTTAATAGGTAAATGGCTAGAAGCCAATGAACCCATATTGTTGTTCGCTAAACGCTGACTGTATTGAATCGCAATACGTCTTTGGGCCACTTCCATAAAAATAACCGCCGCAATAACCGCTACCATGAAAATAAGTAGACCGATTGCAATGATCGCCTTTAATTCGCCTGTTTTGACCAAGTCGAATAAGTGCTGTGCTCCCGCTGGGATCGAAGCTGCGATACCAGTAAAGATAATTAAAGAAGTTCCGTTACCGATACCTTTTTCAGTGATTTGGTCGCCCAACCACATAATGAAGCAAGTACCCGCGACCAAAGTTAAAATAGTTACGAACTTAAACGGAAACATACCTAACGATCCAGAAACTAATAAAGCTTTGCCAGCTTGAGTTGCCTGGCCAGAAAGCCAAGTGCTTATTCCGTAACCTTGAATTATCGCCAATAATACCGTTGCATAACGGGTGTACTGGTTGATTTTCTTACGACCTGCTTCGCCTTCTTTTTTCAAAGATTCAAGGTGAGGGATCGCAGAAGTTAATAATTGAAAGATAATAGAAGCGGAAATATAAGGCATAATGCCTAATGCAAAAATCGAGAATTGTGAAAGCGCTCCACCACTGAAGGTATTGAACATACCGAAAATGCCGCGATTCTGAGAGTTAAAGAATTCTGAAACAGCTAATCCATTTACTCCAGGTGTTGGAATGTGAACACCAATTCTGTAAACAGCTAAACATATAAGAGTGAAGAAAATTTTATTTCTTAGACTGCTTGACCCTTTTGTATCGCTATTTTGATCTGCCACTACTTGATTACCTCAGTTTTTCCACCAGCTTTTTCAATCGCTTCTTTAGCTTTTTCGCTAAATGCGTGTGCTTTTACTGTGATCGCCTTAGTTAATTCGCCCTTAGCTAAAATTTTAAATTTATCAGATTTTTTTCCTAAACCCGCTTTATATAAAGAAGCTGCATCTACAGTAGAAGCACCTAATTTAGCTAAATCTGTTAAACTGATAATTTGAAAATTATTAGCGAATGAGGCATTCGTGAAACCGAATTTAGGTAAACGACGAGTTAAAGGAGTTTGACCACCCTCGAAACCACGACGAACTTTACCACCGGTACGAGCTAATTGACCTTTGTGTCCCTTAGTCGACGTTCCGCCCATACCAGAACCGATACCGCGACCGATACGTTTAGGGTAGTGAGTAGATCCTTTTTTAGGTTTTAAATTTTCTAATAAACTCATTGGGTTCTCCGATTATTTCTTAACTACGATTTCAACCATGTGCTGAACTTTAAAAAGTTGCCCACGATTAGCAGCGTTATCTGCCATTGTCACAGTTGAATTGATTTTCTTTAAGCCCATTGCATGAATTGTACGAATTTGGGTTGGGCTGCAACCGATAGTCGATTTTTTTAATTTAACATCAAAAGTTTTACCCATTGATTACTCCCATTTTTTTAAGCTGGCGTAAGCCATCTAAAGTTGCGCGAACCGCATTGTGTGGGTTACGAGTACCAACACATTTAGTAAGAATATCCTTAACGCCTACAGATTCAAGAACCGCACGAACCGCACCACCGGCAATAACACCAGTACCGGCTTTAGCAGGCTTCATGATAACTTTAGCTGCGCCAAATTTTCCGATAACTTCGTGTGGAATTGTTCCATCAAGAAGAGTCATTTCATTACAAGCTTTTTTAGCTGAACGAGTTGCTTTACCGATTGCCTCAGGAACTTCGCCTGCTTTACCAGTACCGAAACCAACTGTTCCTAATTTATCGCCCACAACAACAAGTGCTGCGAAAGAGAAACGACGTCCGCCTTTTACCACTTTGGTAACGCGATTAATCGCAACAACTTTTTCTTCCATTTCATTCATCATTTTTTCCATTTAGTCTCCGTTGACTATAAAATTAAAAGCAATTAGCAAAAATTAGAAGCTTAGTCCGCCCTCACGAGCGCCATCTGCTAATGACTGAACGCGACCATGGTAAATGAAACCATTACGATCGAATACGACTGATTTTATACCTTGCTTGATAGATGCTTCAGCCACTGCTTTACCAACGTGCTTAGCCATATCTTTACCATTCAGTTTTTGATCTAATTTAAGAGATGAAACTGTCAGGATCGTCTTTTGTTCAACATCGTTGATAACTTGAGCGTATATGTGCTTAGAGCTGCGGAATACACACAAACGAGGTCTTTCAGAAGTTCCGTTTACGGTCTTTCTGATTCTGATTTTCTTTTTCAGTCTGTTTGCGCTTTTTGCATCTCTGTGTTTTGAAACTCGTAATTTCATAAATACCTTTTATACCTTTACCAGTTACCTTGATCCAAACCCTTATGGGCACACAAGGTAACCTAATTTAAATTAACTAATTACTTACCAGCTGATTTACCAGCTTTACGACGAAGAACTTCACCAGCATAACGAACACCCTTACCTAAATACGGCTCTGGTGGACGGAAGCCTCTGATCTTCGCAGCAACTTGACCTACCAATGCTTTATCAGCACCAGTCACAGCCACGTTTGTTTGCTTATCAACCTTAATTTCAATTCCTTCAGGAATATCGAAGCTAATTGGGTGAGAAAAACCCAAAGATAACTCTAATTTCTTCCCTTGAACGTTGGCTCTGTAACCAACGCCGTGTAATTCTAAGCCTCGGGTGAAGCCTGTCGTAACACCGGTAACGGCATTCTGAATCAATACTTTATAGAGACCATGTAATGATCTTGATTTAGTAGAGTCATCAGCGCGAGTTAACAAAACTGATTTACCATCTAGTTTTGCAGTGATGCGTGAATCAAGTTCGTATTTTAAAGATGATTTTGCACCTTTAACAGTTACAACATTACCTGCAACTGTAACTTGAGTTTTATCGTCAAAATTAACTGGGTATTTACCTATTCTCGACATTTTTTACCTACCAAACTAAGCAAAGAAGTTCGCCACCAAGTTGGTGTTTTTGAGCTTCCTTACCCGTCATGATTCCTTTGTTAGTACTGATGATAGCTTGACCTGTTCCAGAGCGAACTACTGGAATTTCGTCAGCCTTAATATAAACGCGACGTCCTGGTGTGCTTACTTTTTGTAAGTTTGAAAAAGCACCGTTTCCAGCTTCGTCATACTTTAAGTAAATACGCATGATACCTTGTTTGCTATCGCGAGCTACTTTGTAGCTACGAGCAAAACCTTCGCTAATTAAAATCTTAGCTAGGCTCTCACGAGTTTTAGATGCTGGCATATCGACTTTTTCAAGTCTTGCTGCAGATCCATTTCTTACGATTGTTAACATGTCGGCAATTTTATCCATAGTTTCCTCTTACCAGCTAGCTTTCGTTACGCCAGGCAATTTTCCATCAAGTGCCAAGGTTCTGAATGCAATTCTTGATAGACCAAATTTACTGTAATTTCCACGTGCACGGCCAGAAATTTGACAACGAGTTGTCACACGGTTAGGTGAAGTATTACGTGGTAATGCTTGAAGTTTGTTGCGAGCTTCTGTTCTTTCTTCGTCAGACAAAGTCAGATTAACAGCTTTATCTCTCAACTCTTTTCTAAGTTTCCAGAACTTAGTTGAGATAGCTTTTTTCTTATTATTTTTTTCAATACTTGCTTTTCTAGCCATGTTTTATTCCTATTACTTTCTGAAAGGCATTCCAAGAGCCTCTAAAAGAGCTTTGCCATCATTGTCAGAGTTTGCTGTTGTACAAATAGTGATATTCATACCACGAACTTTTTCAACGCGATCATAATTGATCTCAGGAAAAACGATTTGTTCTTTTAAACCCATATTGTAGTTACCACGACCGTCGAAACCTTTTGGAGGTAAACCACGGAAGTCACGTACTCGAGGCAATGCTAATGTATTCAAACGATCTAAGAAAGACCACATTTTTTCGCGACGTAAAGTTACGCGCACGCCCAATGGGATACCTTCTCTTAATTTGAAGTTTGAGATCGCCTTTTTAGCTTTTGTAATAACCGCTTTTTGACCAGCGATTGCAGAAACTTCTTCAACGATACCGTTTACTAATTTCGGATTCTGAACCACTTCGCTAGAACAAACGCTGATTACGATTTTTTCTAAACGTGGAACCTGCATCGCGCTTTTATAACCCATTTGCTTTATAAGAGCGGGAACGATTTCTTTTGTGTAAGTGTCTTTAAGTCTATTTGTGCTCATCTTATTCCCCTATAGAACTTCAGGCGCTAATGAAACAATCTTTACGAATGCTTTAGCTCTGAGTTCTCTCGCTACTGGACCAAAAATACGAGTTCCAACTGGCTCTTTAGCCGCGTTGATTAGAACCGCTGAATTATCATCGAAACGGATATAGCTGCCATCTGCACGGCGTAATTTGTGAATTGTGCGAACAACCACAGCTTTAGCTACATCACCTTTTTTTACTTTTGCATTCGGCATTGCATCTTTAATAGATACAACGATGATATCACCGATCGAAGCGAATCTTCTTTTGGATCCGCCTAGAACTTTAATACACATAACCTCTTTGGCTCCCGAGTTATCTGCAACATTTAATCGAGTCTGCATTTGAATCATAAATACACCTTACTTCGCTGCGTTTACTACGTTAGACAAAGCCCAACGTTTAGTTTTACTCAACGGACGAGTTTCATAAATTACAACAGTATCGCCAACCTTAGCTTCTGATTTTTCATCATGAGCTTTAATAATTGAAGATTTCTTTACATACTTACCATACTTGTCATGCTTCAAAGTTCTGAAAACCAATACAGAGATTGTCTTCATCATCTTGTTCGCAACAACTTCGCCAGTTACTTCAACACGACGACCACGAGTACTTTCTTTAACAGGAGTAGCTGCAACAGCTTTAGCTTTTGCCATTATCTTGCTGCCTTTCTTACGATCGCTGTATTAATACGAGCGATTTCACGGCGAACAGTACGGATCTGGTGTGGACCTTGTTGTTGGCCTAAAGTGTTTTTCATTTTCATATCAAACAGCTGAGCTGCTAGCTCAGATTTTTGCTTGATAAGGTCAGTCACAGATTTGTTTTCAATATCAGAAAATTTCATGACTAAACCCTTTCTATAAATTTAGTTTTAAATGGAAGTTTATGAGATGCTCTTAAGAAAGCTTCTTTAGCTTGTTCTTTAGTTACACCATTCATTTCGAATAAAACACGACCTGGTAGGCAAACAGCAACCCAAAATTCTGGATTACCTTTACCGCTACCCATACGAGTCTCAGCTGGTTTTTTAGTGATTGGAAGATCTGGAAAAACGCGTACCCAAACTTTTCCACCACGCTTGATTGTTCGAGAGATCGCGATACGACCAGCTTCAAGTTGACGGGCAGTTAAGTGCCCTGACTCTGTAGCTTGTAATCCGAAATCACCGAAATCAAGAGTAGATCCACGGTGCGCAAGACCGCGCATGCGACCGACAAATTGTTTTCTGTGCTTAACACGCTTAGGACTTAACACGACCGGCCTCCTGAACCTGAACTTCTCGTTGAGATAGAATATCGCCTTTGTAGATCCATACTTTCATACCAATTAAGCCGTAAGCAGTTAATGCTTCTGCCGTACCGTAATCGATATCAGCGCGTAATGTATGAAGAGGAACAGATTTTTCATTGTACCATTCAGAACGAGCAATCTCTGCACCGTCTAAACGACCTGATACTCTAACTTTAATACCTCTGACTCCACCTTTGATAGCTGCAGCGATCGCCTTCTTAAGAGCACGTCTCCAAGAAATACGTTTTTCTAATTGCATCGCAATGCTTTCAGCAACTAGTTGAGCGTCAGTATCTGGCTTTCTTACTTCTTGAATGCTCAAGAAAACTTCGTTCTTAGTTAACTTTTGAACGTCAGCTTTCAGAGTATCAATTCCAGTACCTTTTTTACCGATTACAACTCCTGGACGAGCTGTATGGATGATTACTTTAACTTTATTTGCTGCGCGCTCTAATTCGATTTTAGCAACACCAGCATGTTTCAATTTAGCTTTTAAGTATTTTCTTAACTTAATGTCTTCATGAAGATTGTCATAATACATTTGGCCTTTAGCGTACCAGCGAGAATCCCAAGTACGGATAACACCAACGCGTAGACCAATTGGATGAACCTTTTGTCCCATTATTTACTCTCCCCAATAACTACATTGATATGACTTAATTTTTTACGAATACCGAACGCACGTCCTTGAGCACGTGGGCGGAAACGTTTCAAAACTGGCCCTTGATCAACTGAAATAGACTTAATAACTAACTTGTCCATATTCATTGTTTTTTTGTAGTCAGCATTTGCAACTGCAGACTCGATTAATTTCTTAATTAAGATCGCAGTTTTTTTGTTCATGTAAGTTAAAGTCTTAAGAGCGTCGTCTACAGTTTTACCGCGAACAGTATCTGCAACTAAACGAGCTTTTTGAGCTCCAACCATTGTATATTTTAAAGATGCTTTAGATTCCATACTTCAATCCTACTTCTTAGCCGCAGCTGGTGCTGACGGAGCTGCTTTTTTCTCAGCGTGGCCATGGAAAGTACGAGTTGGAGCGAATTCTCCCAACTTGTGACCGATCATGTTCTCAGAGATGTAAACAGGTACAAACTTTCTTCCATTATGCACCGCGAAAGTCAATCCTACACAATCAGGAAGGATTGTAGAGCGACGTGACCATGTCTTAATTACTTTTTTATCACCTTTTGAAAGCGCATGATCAATTTTCTTCATCAAGTGCAAATCAACAAAAGGACCTTTTTTAATCGAACGTGCCACAGTCTCTCCTATTTACGACGTTTAATAATTGAAAAGTTAGTACGCTTGTTCTGACGAGTTTTGAAACCTTTACAAGGTTTACCCCACGGAGTAACAGGATGATGTCCCTTACCCACGCCTTCTCCGCCACCCATTGGATGATCCACTGGATTCATATGCGTACCGCGAACGCCTGGACGAATACCTCTGTGACGAGAAGCACCCGCTTTACCAAGCTTAATATTTTCGTTGTCAGTGTTACCAACTTGACCGATCGAAGCCTTACAAGTCGATAAAACTTGTTTCAACTCACCAGATGGCAAACGTACTTGGCAGTACATTTCATCTTTACCGGCTAAAGTAGCAGAAGCACCAGCACCGCGACAGATTTGACCACCTTTTCCAGGACGCATTTCTACGTTATGGATGATCGTACCAACTGGCATTGCAGATAATGTTAAACAGTTACCTGGCTTAATATCGGCTTTGTTGCTTGATACAACAGTGTCACCAACATTCAAACCAACAGGAGCCAAAATGTAAGCCTTTTCGCCATCTTTGTAAAAGATAAGAGCGATACGGCAAGTACGATTTGGATCATACTCAATCGCATTCACGATTCCGGGAACTTCTAATTTATTACGTTTAAAATCAATCAAACGGTAACGACGTTTATGTCCGCCACCTTGGTGACGCATTGTAATCACGCCATGATTGTTACGAGCTGCCTTTTTACGAAGAGGCATCGTTAATGATTTCTCTGGAGTCGTTTTAGTGATCTCAGCGAAATCGAAACCGATTCTTCCGCGACTAGCATGTGATCTTGGGCTATAAACTTTTAAACCCATATTTAAGCTCCCTCAAACAAAGATAATTTTTGTCCATCAGCTAGCTTAACGAATGCTTTTTTCCATTTACGAACTTTAGATAATCCAAATTTCGTATACTTCATATCATTACGGCAGATAACTGTGCGAACACCGTCAACCTTAACCGAAAAACCAGTTTCAACTGCTTTTTTGATTTCAGGCTTAGATGCGGTAATATCAACTTCAAACACATAAACACCAGCTTCAGATAAAGCCGTGTTTTTTTCAGTGATAAGTGGAGTTCTGATAATTTGTTTCATCTTACTTAACCGCTTTCTCTAACGAGCAACGCTCGATAATTCCATCAATAGAATTTTTAGTGATGATAGCAGCATCATATTTCAATAGGTCATAAACATTTAAACCAGCTACTGGAAAATATTTGTAACTTGAAAGATTGCGAGCTGCTAACTGAAAGTTTTCGTCGCTGATCGAATCAACTAAGATTGCTTTCTTTAAACCAAATGCTTTTAAGCGCTTGTTTAATTCAGCTGTTTTGCCTTCTGAAGCCATTGCATCAACAACAAATAACTTACCTTCTTTATGAAGGTGAGAAAGAGCCATTGATAAACCAACTTTTCTCATTTTCTTAGGTAGAACATAAGAGTAGTTACGTGGTTGTGGACCGAACATAGTACCACCGCCAGGCATCAAAGGAGAACGAGTAGAACCTTGACGGGCGTTACCAGTACCTTTTTGCTTGAATGGCTTCTTACCACCACCGCTTACATAACCCTTAGTTTTCGTCATGTGAGTACCTTGACGACGAGACGCTAATTGCCATCTAACTACAGAGTGAAGAACTTCATTTTTAACTTCTAATTCGAAAACCTCAGGAGCCAAATCAATGCTGCCGACTTTTTCTTTTTTCCAATTGATTACATTAACTGTAGCCATGAATTACCCCTTAACCAATCTGACAAGAGTGTTTTTGCTGCCGGGAACTGGCCCCTTAACAAGAACAACACCTTCACTTGGAATAACGTCAATAACTTCAACGTTCTTAACTGTGATTGTTTCGTCACCCCAGTGACCAGGGAATTTCTTTCCTGGCATAACACGACCTGGCCATGTTCTGTTACCAGAAGAACCCGGACGTCTGTGGAATTTCGATCCGTGAGTTGCAGGACCGCCGGCAAAGTTCCAACGACGTACTGAACCTTGAAAACCGTGACCTTTAGATTTTGAAGTGATTTTTACAACGTCACCTTTAACAAGTGTGTTGATAGAAAGACTGTCACCTAATTTTAAACCATCCGGCATTTCATTAGGACGCAATTCTTTAATGTATCTTGCACCTGATTCGAAGCCCGCTGCTTGAAGATGATTTTTTTCTGCAGTTGAAGAATTTTTTGCTTTTTTAGGAACCGCTGCCAGTTGAACTGCAGAGTATCCGTCTTTTTCTTCAGTTTTAATTTGTGATACTTTCCAAGTTTCGTAACGTAAAACCGTTACTGGAATAGATTCACCTTTATCATTGTAAACAGTCGCCATACCTTCTTTGAACGCAAACAAACCGTTAAGTTTGATTCCGTCGTCAGAAGTAGCTTGTGCTTGCGTTTGTGTCTCGCTCATTTGCTACTCCTTCTTATTTCTTAGCCGAAAGTTTAATTTCAACGTCAACACCAGCAGATAGATCCAATTTCATTAATTGGTCGATCGTTTGTTGAGTTGGCTCAAGAATGTCTAACATTCTTTTGTGTGTTCTGATTTCGAACTGCTCACGAGATTTTTTGTCTACGTGCGGAGAACGCAATACAGTGAAACGGTTAATACGAGTTGGAAGCGGAATTGGACCGGCAACTTTAGCGCCAGTACGTCTTGCTGTCTCAACGATTTCTTTAGTCGATTGATCAAGTAATTTATGATCAAAGGCCTTCAGCCTGATACGGATTTTTTGACTTTGCATAACTCTCTTTTCCTCATGGCTTTTACTAGTAATGTTCTAGTTTTGCCAGCACTGCCCGCCAAAGCCTTTTTCCACTTTGCAATGACTGCAAAGATTGTGGAGGCTTCCGTAGCGTTAACAAGAAAGGAGAATATCTTGTATAGCAGAAATAAAGTCAATGGCTTATTTGCAAGGTTTTTTTAAGTATTTTCAGAAGTCAATTCAGAGCGTAAATTTCGGGGAAGTTAGCGGCCGAGCTTATGAAGAATCTCTGCACGGACCTTCGGCGGTACTGGCGCATAAGCAAGAAATTCCATGCTGAAAAAAGCTCTTCCCTGAGAGAGAGAACGTATGTCTGTAGCGTAGCCAAACAACTGCGCCAGAGGCACCTCAGCTTGAATAATTTGTCCGACCTTAGGCTTCATCGACATATTTAAAACTTTGCCACGGCGAGAGTTTAAATCGCCGACAATGTTGCCTACGAAATCATCAGGACATGTAATTTCTAGTTTGAAGATCGGTTCAAGCAAAACGGCTTCGGTTTTTTTGATGGCTTCGCGGAAAGCTAATGATGCCGCAGCCTTACAAACGATCTCGTCCGTCATTTGCGGCTTACCCATCAACGACTTGATTGAAACCTTCAAGCCGACCATAGCGTAACTAGCAATTGGACCAACCTCAGCAGCCTCTTTCAGACCGTTCTCAGATGCTTTAATCCAATTTGGCTGGATTTCTTTAGTTGGCTGCACAAATGGAATAATTTTCACACCCTCAGAAGGCGAGATAGGCTCGACCTCAATAAGGATCTGGGCAAATTTTTCATCCCCACCAAGCATACGCTCGAAAATGAAATCAGCTTTTACAGCTGCAGATAAAGTTTCACGATATGCGACCTGCGGACGCCCGACATTTGCTTGAACTTTATGTTCACGCAAAAGACGGTCGACTAAAATATCTAAGTGCAACTCGCCCATCCCAGATAAAAGAATTTGACCTGTCTCTACGTCTGTACGCAAACGACAAGATGGATCTTCTTTTTCTAAACGCTGCAAACCCTCAATCATTTTATCTTGGTCAGCAGAAGATTTTGCTTCAACAACTACAGAAATAACGGGCTCTGGAAAAATCATCGATTCAAACACAACAAGTCGTGCAGAATCACAAAGTGTATCACCGGTAGAGGTAAATTTTAATCCGATGATGGCGCCAATGTCGCCCGCTTTTAAATGGTCGACTTCTTCACGCGCATTCGCATGCATCTTTACAATTTTTTGTACGCGTTCTTTTTTTTCAGTACGCGGATTGTAAAGTTGATCACCCAATTTAATTTGGCCCGAGTAAACGCGGATGTAAGTAAGCGAACCCGCGAACGGATCATTTGCCAATTTAAACGCGATCGCAGCTGCCGGCTCATCGAATTTAGTTAAGCACTCAACAGTCAACTCTGGCTTAACTGGATTCATACCGTAAGTAATCGGTTTGTCTAAGGGCGACGGCAGATAGTCAACGACACCGTCGAGCAATTGCTGAATACCTTTATTCTTGAAAGCAGCTCCACAAAAAATAGGAAATGCTTTTAATTCTAGAGTGGCTTTTCTTAAAGTTGCCTTTAATTCTTCGATCGAAGGAGTCTCTCCGTTCAAGAATTTCTCGGTGAGCGCGTCGTCTAATTCACAGATTTTTTCGATCGTATTGGCGCGCTCTTTTTCGAATAAATTTTTAAATTTTTCTGGAATATCAACTTCGGTAAAGTCGTGGTCTTTCCAGGTAAATGCTTTTGAAGTTAGTAAATCGATGACTCCGAAAAATTGATCTTCGGCCCCGATTGGAATTTGTACTTTGATCGGATACGCGTCTAATCTTTCTTTGATCGTATCGATGCTCATTTCAAAATCAGCACCAACGCGGTCCATCTTATTAATAAAACAAATTCTTGGAACATTATATTTATTTGCTTGTCGCCATACAGTTTCAGATTGTGGTTCGACACCATTGACAGCATCAAATACGGCGACTGCACCATCCAGCACGCGAAGCGAACGCTCAACTTCAATCGTGAAATCAACGTGCCCAGGAGTATCGATAATATTTAAACGACAGGTTTTCCAGAATGCCATAGTGGCAGCTGATGTAATGGTAATGCCGCGCTCTTGCTCTTGCGGCATCCAATCCATGGTGGCAGCGCCGTCATGGACTTCTCCAATTTTGTGACTTTTTCCGGTGTAAAAAAGAATTCGTTCGGTCGTCGTAGTTTTACCGGCATCAATGTGTGCCATGATGCCGATATTACGCGTGAACTTCAAATCAGCTTCAGTTTTGACAGAATGAGCTGACATCTAGGAACTGATTACCAATTGTAGTGAGCAAATGCTTTATTAGAATCCGCCATTTTATGGACGTCTTCTTTTTTCTTAATCGCATTACCACGGTTGTTGTAAGCATCTAACAATTCGCCAGCTAATTTTTTAGAAAAATCTTTTTCGCCACGAGCGCGAGAATAGTCAACTAACCAACGCATAGCTAAAGTTAAACGACGAGTTGGACGAACATCCACAGGAACTTGGTATGTTGCTCCACCGACACGACGTGAACGTACTTCGATAGAAGGCTTAACGTTCTCAAGAGCTTTTCTCATTACCGTTACTGATTCTTCGCCTGGAACTTTACCGTTAAGCTCTTCTAAAGCTCCGTAGAAAAGTTTTTGAGCTGTCGATTTTTGTCCGCGCTCCATGATTTTATTAATGAACTTAGCAATAATAATATCTTTGTGAACTGGATCTGGAATGATTTCTCTTTTAAACGTGCGTTTGCGACGTGACATATATTTCCTCGGTTACTTTAAATTATTTTTTAGGTTTCTTAGCGCCGTACTTAGAACGACTTCTTAAACGACCGTTTACACCTTGTAAATCCAAAGTTCCACGAACGATATGGTAACGAACACCTGGTAAATCTTTCACACGACCACCACGGATCATAACAACGCTATGCTCCTGAAGATTGTGTCCAACACCCGGAATGTACGAGATCACTTCGAATCCATTTGATAAACGAACTTTTGCAACTTTACGTAAAGCTGAATTCGGCTTCTTAGGAGTAGTTGTATAAACGCGAGTACAAACTCCACGTTTTTGAGGGCATTTCGCAAGAGCTGGCGACTTAGTTTTGTTCTTTTGAACACTACGCTCTTTTTTAATAAGCTGGTTAATTGTAGGCATTTAAATTCCCTTATATTTCTAAGATTACTAGGTAATCCATTTTTTCTTAAACAGTTGGACAAACTAACGATAACAAGGGGCACCGTCAAGCGGAAATGTTGGGGTTGTTAGAGGGAATTTGCGAGCGAAGTTACGCGATAAAACCCCTCTGCGAAGGCTTAAAGCGACAACTACCAATGGCTGCTACGCTTTTGGCTTGCCGTTTTGCTTAAAAAAAATGCAATATTACCAAGATAGGCCCTAGACCAAAGATGGTTTAACATTTGAGTTTGCGAGCGGGCTATTCTCACAAGCCAAGCGCGATGACAGAATTGGACTGACCCGCCCCTTCAACAGGATCAAAATTCGGAGTTTAAAATGCCACGGAAGCTTTCGACACAGCAAATAGACGAATTTAGAAATCAAGTCGACATAGTTAGAAATTTAATCGCGAAAGCGCAGTATAAAAAGGCGTTTGTTAAAACTGAAAACTTTTACAAGACTGATCCAAAAAATCCTCTGAAGAAAATGCGATTCGCAATTCTTTTAGGAGGTCAGCAAGAGGGGCTTACAGAAAGCGAAATTCGTAAAAACAAAGTGAAAGCCTCGAAAATACTAAAAGAGATTATTATGCGCGATTTACAGATTATACCTGAAGAATTTAAAAATAATTTATTGAACGAATTTTTTTGGTTTTCGGAACAACCCAAAAAGCAATACGAATTAGGCATAAAGTCAGTAAAAGCGGGAAACAAAAAGGCTTATTATTCGCAAGGAGTGGGCGCGACGATGTTGGCCATCAATTTGCTAAAAATCGGAAAAAATTCGGAATCAAAGCGATGGGCGAAAATTGCGGGCGCTGCGTGGAAAAATTATTTTAAAATTCGCCCTGATTATTACAACGCATTTTGCTTTTATGCCATTTCGCTAGGAGCTCTTGGTGAATTTGACGGAATGGAGGAGGCCTTCAAAAAAGCAGCAAGACTATCTGGGCGCCACCAAACATATTCAGAATTCTGCGAATTTAGAGTTTTATTATGGAAGGCTCATTTACAAAATTCGAAATTAAAAGAAAAGTAACCTCTCGAGAATTATTACATAAACGTCGAACGGTGATCTTTTAATGCCCACGTGCCTTCTTTTATTATTTTGTTAACCGTAAACCCGGCATATCTGATTTAAAGCTACTCTTAATAAAATTAAGTTACTTTTTTTCTTCGGCGAAAAACCAAACTTTTTGTATTTTATTATTTTCAACCAAGTATGTTGCAATAACCGTGTAGTCCAACATTAGCGGGTCTCGACCAGTTATAAACTCCTGATCAACAACATAGGGACCGTTTTCGATTCTACTTAAGATTTCACAATGGTTTCGTGGAAACATTTTAAAAAGATTTTCGTACATCGTTTTCATATTTTGAATGCCGATAGTCGGCGGCCGTATTTTGCCGAAAGTTGAAACTTCGATGTTATCAGAAAAGTACGAGCACAATAAATCTATGTCTTGTGAATTATAAGCTGCTACCTGCAAGTCGATTATTTTTGATGCCGTCATGGTAAAAGTCTAAAAATATTTGCGTAAGATGTCATTTATCTAATTATTACGTGCAAAAAAAAAGGCCTCACCCATTACGGTGAAGCCTTTTTTAGTTTCGAGTTTATTCGAGAATGTGAACTAACCGCCTAGCGGCAAGCCTAGAGATTGTTCCATCTCTTCATCTTCGGTAACTACGACTTTCCAACGTTTGTACGAAGTTAGACCCGTACCGGCTGGGATCAAGCGACCCATGATGATGTTTTCTTTAAGACCGCGTAAATGATCTGTTTTCGAATTAATCGCAGCTTCCGTAAGAACCTTTGTGGTCTCTTGGAATGATGCGGCCGAAATCCAGCTTTCCGTGCTTAAAGAAACTTTTGTTATACCTAAAAGAAGCGGGCGAGAAGTAGCCACTTGGCCACCCTCTTTTAACACGCGTGCGTTTTCGGTCTCATAAGTTGTACGTTCAGCTTGTTCACCAGCAAGGAAACGTGAATCTCCTGGATCGATGATTTCAACTTTACGTAACATCTGACGAATAATAACTTCACAGTGCTTATCATTGATACCCACACCCTGAAGGCGATAAACTTCTTGAACTTCGTTCACTAAGTAAGCCGACAATGCGTTTGCACCAAGTACTGCTAAGACGTCATGTGGATTCGTAGGTCCATCCATCAATGCCTCACCGGCACGAACGAATTCACCTTCACGAACCGCAACGTGCTTACCTTTTGGAATCAAGTATTCACGTTGTTCACCGATTTCTGGAGTAACGATCACACGCTGTTTACCTTTAACGTCTTTACCGAAAGTAACGTAACCATCGATTTCAGAAATGATGGCTGCTTCTTTTGGTTTACGTGCTTCAAACAATTCAGCAACGCGCGGAAGACCGCCCGTGATATCTTTTGTTTTAGAGGTCTCTCTATGCATTTTGGCAATAACGTCACCGGCGTGCACTTCTTGACCGTCAGTTGCGATAAGCTGAGCGCCAACCGGAACCATGTAACGAGCAGGAATGTCGCGGCCTGGTAACATTAATAATTTACCGTTTTCATCCATTAACATAACCGTCGGTTTGTTATCAGATGCTTTAGATTCAGTAATAACTTTAGTCGTGAAACCAGTTACTGGATCCACTTGTTCAGTCATCGTCTGACCTTCAACAATATCTTGGAATTGTACGCGCGCTGTAACCTCAGAGATGATCGGATTTGAGTATGGATCCCACTCAGCTACCGTTGCACCTTTTGTCACTCTGTCGCCGTCTTTGAAAGATAAGATAGTACCGTAAACTAATTTAAAGCTTTCGCGCTCGCGACCTGTGTCGTCGATTACTAGAGCCTGACCGTTACGATTCATAACAGTTAGCTTATTGTTTTTATTTTTCACCGACTGAACGTTCACTAATTTGATCGTACCGTCATAACGAGACGTATGAACTGATTGCTCAACTGAACGAGATGCTGCTCCACCTAAGTGGAAGGTACGCATTGTTAACTGAGTTCCCGGTTCACCGATTGATTGAGCGGCGATAATACCAACTGTTTCACCTAAGTTTACAGTCGCACCACGAGCTAAATCACGACCGTAACACTTCACACAAACACCGCGACGTGCTTCACACATCAAGGCTGAACGGATTGTTACTTTCTCGATACCCATGTCTTCGATTTTCTTAACATCAGTCTCAGTCATCTCTTGGTTTTTCTTAACTAAGATTGTGTTCGTTGAAGGATCAACAACTTCAGTTAAAGCAACGCGACCTAAAATACGATCGCCAATACCTTGGATAATTTCGCCTGATTCGTAAACTGGAGTGATATCTAAACCCTCTTCAGTTCCGCAATCGATTTCAGAAACAACAACGTCTTGAGCCACGTCAACTAAACGACGTGTTAAGTAACCCGAGTTCGCTGTTTTAAGAGCGGTATCGGCAAGACCCTTACGGGCTCCGTGAGTTGAAATGAAGTATTGTAGAACCGTTAAACCTTCACGGAAATTCGCCGTGATTGGTGTTTCGATAATCTCGCCCGATGGTTTGGCCATAAGACCACGCATACCACCTAGCTGACGCAACTGATTGAATGAACCCCGGGCTCCAGAATCCGCCATGATGTAGATCGGATTGAATGAAGGTCCGACGATCTCTTTGCCGTCGACGATGAATTTTTGTCTTTCGATTTGACCCATCATCTCTTTGGCAACTTTATCAGAAGTTTGTGCCCAGATATCCACAACTTTATTGTAGCGCTCACCGTCGGTAATTAAACCTTCGTCGTACTGAGTTTGGATTTCTTGAACTTGCTTTTCAGCATCTGCAATCATCGAAGCTTTAGATTCAGGGATAATCATATCGTCAAGAGAGATTGAAAGACCCGCTACAGTTGAGTATTTGAAACCTAACTGCATGATTTGATCCGCTAGGATACAAGTGGCTTTCGCGCCCGCGTGACGGAATGTCGTATCGATCAACGCAGCGATCGATTTTTTACTCATCACTGTATTGATAGATGCGAATGGAACTTCTTTAGGAACCGCGTCTGAAAGGATCGCGCGACCCACTGAAGTTTCTTCTAACTTACCTTTAATTTTTACTTTACATGCTGACTGAATATCAACGACACCAGCTTCGTAAGCATAAGTTGCTTCTTGAACTGATCCGAATACTTTACCGGTACCTTTTGCGCCCGGGCGAACGCGAGTCATCCAATATAAACCCAAGACAACGTCCTGAGATGGATTGATGATCGGCTTACCATTGGCAGGCGATAAGATATTATTTGTCGACATCATTAATACGCGAGCTTCTACTTGAGCTTCTACAGAAAGTGGTACGTGGACCGCCATCTGATCTCCGTCGAAATCGGCATTGAACGCAGTACATACTAATGGATGTAACTGGATCGCTTTACCTTCGTGAAGAACTGGTTCGAAAGCTTGAATACCAAGTCTGTGAAGAGTTGGCGCACGATTCAGAAGAACCGGATGCTCTTTAACAACTTCAGCTAAGATATCCCAAACTTCTACGGTTTGCTGATCAACTAAACGTTTTGCTTGCTTAATTGTGGTAGCTAAACCTTTTTCTTCAAGTTTGTTGTAAACGAAAGGTTTGAATAATTCTAACGCCATGATCTTAGGTAGACCGCACTGGTGTAATTTCAAAGTAGGTCCAACGGTAATAACCGAACGACCCGAGTAATCCACACGTTTACCTAATAAATTCTGACGGAAACGACCTTGTTTACCTTTAAGCATATCACTTAAAGATTTCAATGGACGTTTATTTGGACCCGTAAATGTTTTACCGCGACGACCATTATCAAGTAATGCATCAACCGCTTCTTGTAACATACGCTTTTCATTACGAATGATAATGTCTGGAGCGTTAAGCTCTTGAAGACGTTTCAAACGATTATTACGGTTGATTACACGACGGTATAAATCATTCAAGTCAGAGGTAGCGAAACGGCCACCATCAAGAGGTACTAACGGACGTAAATCCGGTGGTAACACAGGAAGCGCTTCTAACATCATCCATTCAGGTTTATTTGTAGAGCCTTTGAATGCTTCTACAACTTTTAAACGCTTAGATAATTTTTTGATACCCGCTTCAGATTTAGTTTCTTTAAGCTCCATACGTAATTTGCGTGATAAATATTCGCAGTCAATTTTGCGTAACATTTCACGAACAAATTCGCCGCCCATTCCAGCTTTGAAGTTTGGACCGAATTCATTTAAAGCCGCTTGGTAAGCTTCTTCAGATAAAACTGCG
>JANPPC010000043.1:0-166655 GCA_031428275.1 Bdellovibrio sp. | reverse complement strand
AGTGAAAGTCGGTTAATTCATCAACCATCCGTTCTACACAGGGGCCCGCTCCGGCGGGCTCCTTCTATTTTCAGGTCACTATGCTATTACTCACTTTAGTGATTTTTATAAAGATGCACTAACTATAAAAAGTGTTTTGCTTATGGCGACCGGTCTGTTGTTTGTATCTTTGTTTCTTTTTATCGACTGGCGAGTGCTTTTAGAAAAAAAAGAAATTAAATTTAAGTGGAACATTTGGCGGTAGGGTTAAGGCGGATATTCTGTCAACTTCAAATGTAAGCTTTAGTTTTGTGAACCGGGTGTGAGCGATTCAGAAATGGATCGTCAATTGCAATAGACGCTAATGAAAGAGGTTATCTATGAAAATTAAAAAGAAATAATATGAAATACTTCCCCAATCGGGTTTTCATTCTTAACTTTTGCTATGTTTGTGATTTTCTTTTGCTTTTTTTAAGGTCCAAATTTCTGAAGGAAAATTGGATGGGGTAGGAGGACTTGAACCTCCGAATGATAGAATCAAAATCTATTGCCTTACCAACTTGGCGATACCCCAACATAGAAAAACGCTAGCAACTAAATGTAGAATCGAAGTTAATACACGCAACCCAGTAAGGGCAAGAAAAAACAAACCCAGCGCTACCAAAGGCAGCCTGGGTTCGTAGATCATTAAAATTCGCTCACAAAAGAAGAAACAGTAACTAAAGAAAGATTCACCGAGCAGGGCTTGTCTTTTTTGCTGTTTAACTCATCAATCGTATTCGTCGGCTTGGCTTGTTGGAGCCTTCTGACGCTTCAGATTCACAAGAGTTTCTCCCATCGAGCGAAGTTGATTTTCGTAGGCTTGAAAGACCATGTCTTCGATATTTTGTCGAGTTTCTTGGTTCAGCGGATGCGCGATGTCGCGAAATTGGCCATCTTTGCGCTTTTTGCTGGGCATGGCGACGAATAAACCCTGGGGGCCTTGTATGATCTTCAGATCGCGAACCACGAAGCAGCCTTCGATGGTGATGGTTACGTAGGCTTTTAGCCGATCCTCGTTGACCGGAAAGATCTTCACTTCTGTGATTTTCATAGATGTCCTTTTGTTGCCATTCTGCGTTGCATGTACTGAATGTATCGGGCCGAAGCAAACTAGGCTTTAGTCGCTAAGCACGATTTTGTTCAGAAAACGTGCGAATGGGGCCGTGAAAGCGTTTAGTGCCCGGGCCGTCGTTTTATTTTGAAACGGGGATTCGTTTTGCACGCTGAACATCATGTTACATAATACTTCTTAGTTTTTGTTAACGGGCGCGCGAAAAAAGAACATACTAAAGGCGAAAGTAGCTATCGACTTTGTACGGTAGAAACTAATTGTCGACGAAGGTCGACACAAACTAACAGGAGCTTCGCATGTCGAATCCCGCACTGAATGAAAAAACATTATTAAAAATTCGCGATATGGACGACACATCACGAATGACCGTTAGCGGAACCATGAACCGCGCCGGTTTATTAATTTTATTAACGATCTTAGGCGCCACTTTCGGATGGGGTCAGCAATCGTTTCCGTTAATGATCGGCATGGTCATCGGAACTTTAATTTTAGCGTTGGTGATTATTTTTAAACCGAACTTGGCCCCGGTGTTAGCGCCCGTGTATGCGGTCGCTGAAGGTGTGCTGCTGGGTTCGATCAGTGCCGTGTACGCATTTCAGTACCCGGGCATTGTAACGAACGCGTTGATTCTTACACTGAGCATTTCGGTGCTGATGTTAGCGCTGTACCGTTTTAAAATAATCGTGGTCACCGACCAAGTGCGCTCGGTGATCGTGGGTGCCACGATGGCGATCGCGGTGACTTACTTGATTAATATGGTGATGGGTTTCTTCGGAACGCAAATTCCGATGATTCACCAAACGGGTTGGGTCGGTATTGGTTTTTCAGTGGTGGTCGTTGGCGTCGCTGCATTTAACTTATTATTAGACTTCGACATGATCGAAAAGTCAGAACGTGCCGGAGCTCCAAAATTTATGGAGTGGTACGGTGGCTTTGCCCTATTAGTCACATTAGTTTGGTTGTACATGGAAGTCTTACGCCTACTTGGCAAAGTGAATCGAAAATAATTTGTGTTAGCGATTTTATTTGCGCTGGGATCGAACATCTCGTTTGCGATCGCCAGCGTTTTCTTTACCGAATTCTCTAGAAAAATTTCTCCGAACTGGGTGAACTACTTAAAAGTCTGCGTGGCTTTTGTGTGCTTTGCTTTAGTGATCTTATTGTTCGGTTTAGATATTTCGATGACCGAGCGAAGTTTGATCTTGTTACTGATCAGCGGTTTTACGGGGCTGATGATTGGTGACATTTTTTTATTTCGCGCCTTCGCACACTTAGGCCCGGGCCGCGTGTTGATGATCTTTGGTTTTCAGCCGCTGTTGATTGGTGTCGCTTCGTACTATTTATTTGGTAGCGTGTTTTCGCCCTATCAGCTGGTGGCGTTGTTTTTTTTAATCGGCTGTATCTTTTGTTTTTCGTTAGAATCATTTCGCGAAAAAGGCCACTGGGACGGCGTCGGAATCTCTTTTGCCTTAGCCGGCGTTATCTTAGACGCCGCGGGTTTATTAATGACGAAGGCTGCGTTTGAATTAACTCCGTCGCTTTCTCCGTTTGTGGCGAATGCGGTTCGTTCGGGTATTTCGGTCTTGGGTTTTTTCTTAGTTAGCTTAGTTCCCGTGTTTCATTTAAAATTACTGGCGCCGTTTCGTGAACTAACGAAGCGCGAGCGCTGGCTAGCGATTTTTTCGGGGTTCTTAGGAACGTTCGTAGCGCTTGGTTTTTATTTACAGGCGATTCAGTTGGGTAATTTACCGATTATCTCGGCGATTGCGGGGACGTCTCCGTTATTTGCGACGCTTTTTGAAATATACCGCGGGCGTAAACGCATGAGTGGTTACTTGGCCGTAGCGACTATGTTCTTTCTAATTGGCTTTGTGATTTTAATTCAGTCATAACGGGGCAATTACGGCTGTACATAAACCTGACAGTCTAATAGTTATTTCTATTCGAAAAAATTTGTATCGCGAAATTTAAAGACTTCAGTTACATTCGGACTTCTTCAGCAGTCTTGTTTTCTGAGAAGGGTCATCGAATGAAAAGAAATTTAATTTTAGATATCGTTTCACAATCAACCCTGGCCAATGTTCTGACGACGTTACTTGTTTCGCAATCGGGTATGGCCGCGGGTTTAAATATGAACGCGCACGGGCCGACCGAGTCTGAAGTTTATTTAAAAATTGCAGAGCTTCGCACGTCGCTGAAGCAGATTCACCCGACGAACTCGGTGTCGATGTCTGCTTGTGAAGAAAAATCGGGGGCGGTTTTCCATTCTTTCCCGGCGGCGGAGTTATCTGCAAAGTCTTTTGTCTACTGCATCGTCATCAGCACTCAACTGCGCGCGGTTTCGCACGCAGTTGACCAACTTGTCGCACACGCGACGACCGGTTCATCACACATCGTGATTCACGTTGAACACCAAAATACTTTTTAGTTTCTTTACCATATCGATTCTATAGCTCAATGACGATTAAAAGGCGCTAAATAGGTCTTTTAAAAGACTTCATATGGGTCTATACTAGGTCTATGAGGAGTTCAAATGAAGGCATTAAAGATATCCCAAGATGTTGTAACCTTAGCTGAATTTAAGAATCAGGCACCGACATTGTTGGAGCGTATCGGGCAATCGTCACAACCCTTAGTTATCACCCAAAATGGTAAGCCAGCTGCAGTTATGCTTTCTCCGGCCGAATACGATCGCATTCAAGAGTTTCAATCATCGCAATTTGTCGCTTCAGTTAATCGCGGCATTGCTGATGCTGACGCAGGCAGAGTTTTAACTTCAGCTCAAGTGCGAGCTCGTTTGGGAATTAAAAAATAGATGACTGCGGTGTTCAAAATTATATGGACTGAAAAGTCCGTTGACGATCTTTTATCTATTAAAGAATTCATTGCAGCAGATTCTGAAGTAGAAGCTGATGCCTGGGTTAAGCGGCTTTATGAAGCGGGTGAAAGTCTTGATCGGTTTAGTTCGCGCGGACGAGAAGTTCCTGAATTTCGTGACGCTAACATTCGTGAGCTGCTAATCGAAAATTACCGCTTAGTTTATCGCCTTAAAGAATCGAACGTGGAAATTTTGACCGTTTTCGAAGGTCACCGACAGTTGAAAAAAAGCCAATTAAAAAAGTAAAGATGCAGCTACTCGCAATTTGCCTCGCGGGCTGTGATCGCTATATATAAAGTCTCGGCGCCGAATTTTTTGATGATGGTGGCGCCTTCGCCGGTGTTCACTTTAACTTCTGGAAACATCACTAGCTTATCTTTGTAAGTGAAATCGATTTTTAAATTATAAAATTTAGGGCCAGCAATTGCGAAAGAGCTAAATAACGTTAGCATGATGAAAGTACGCATAAGGGCCCCCTTGTATTCTATTTTAAATTAACTAACGGATCGCGCGCGTGGCTTCATGGTGCCCCCGGTGGTTTATAGGTTAAAGTGCGGCTGTAGGTTATCGAGGTTGCGCGTTCGCGCAGAAAGGTTACGTTCGTGAATAAAAATTTAGGTTTTGCCTTAGGTTTTACGGCAGTATTTTTATTTGCTAGCTGTAATTACAATATCGATAAAAAAACGCTTGCACCGAAAACAGAATTTGTTTTTAGTAACGGCGAAGAAATTAGCTTTTCAATTGTAAACGACCAAGTCATCGGTGTTGCCTGTTTGCAGTGTCATTCGCCTAACGGAGCGCGTGCGCAAAACGCTGGTGACGTAAACTTAGTTGGCTACCAAAATGTTTTCGAAAATCGCGATGACATTCTAAATGATATTCTTGACGGTTTGATGCCGAAAGACAGTGCTCCGCTAACTGATGCGCAAAAGAAATTGATTTTTGCCTGGCTAACTAAAGGCGCGCCTGTAAATTCAACTTCGGCTGCCGCGGTCTTAGCGCCATTGAAAACCAAATAGAATCTTAACACTCGTGGCTTGCCATTCGATTGAAAAACGTGAATTATTGATTAACTTTATTTAAGGGGTATCCTATGAAATTATTTTTATCAATAGTTGCATCGACGGTCTTATCGATTTCAGCCATGGCCGCCAATGTTGCAATTAAATCGGTTGCTCCAAACCACGGTAAAGTAGAATTTCAGGCTATCGGTAAGCCAAGCATGTTAAAAATTAAAGGCTTAGCCACCGGAGCCGTCGCAGATCTAAAAGTCGTCGATCAAAAAATAAGTGGTACAATTACTTTTGATTTAAATAATTTAAAAACCGGCATAGAAATGCGCGACGAACACATGAAAGATAAATATCTTCAGGTGAAAGAAAAAGATTATGCAACGACCGTACTGACATTTAAAGAATTTCAAATTCCGCTTGGTTGGTCAGCGGTCGATGCAAAAGTTGGCAGCTGGACATTTCAAGCAACATTAAGATTACACGGAGTTGAAAAGGTAATCACCGGCACTTACGCAATTGGTTCAAACAAATTAGACACTGTTGCGCAATTTGATGTGAAACTATCAGACTACGGCATTGATATTCCGACTTACTTGGGTGTGAAGGTCGCCGACGTCGTAAATATCACGGTTGATTTTGCTCAGTTAGCAGCTACCGAAATCGCTGCAGCAAAGCCGGTAACGAAATAGTTTTTTAAAAAGTTAAAATGAAAAAAAGGAACTTTTCATGAAATTATTTTTTGCTACCTTACTTGTTTCTTTAGCATTAACTTCTGTAGCCTTTGCTTTCCCCGAAATGATTCGTCATCACTACGTTAACTGCAGCGCCTGCCACGTGACTAATAACGGCGGCGGCGCCTTGAACGCCTACGGGCGCACAATCAGCTATGAATTATTAAGTACCTGGGGCGGCGAAAAAGAGGCGCGCGCTTTTTACGCCGTTGATCCAGAAAAAGTAGGTACCTGGCTAAATTTAGGTGGAGACTTTCGCGGTTTACAGGTTCATCAAGAGAGCGCGGCCTTAAAGCGCGGAAAGTATTTCTGGATGCAGGGTGGGGTCGACGTATCCGTTAACTCGCACGATCTGACAGCCTTTATGACCATCGGGCAAGTGAGTGTGCCAACGCAGACCTGGAGAGAGATTTCACCGAAATTCTTTTTATCTTATCAAGCGACCGATGAGTTAGCCGTGCGTGCTGGGCGTTACATTCCCATCTATGGTCTAAATATCCCGCAACATCAGTATTTGGTAAAAGACGCGTTACGCGTGGGCCAAGGCACCGAGCGCGATGCTTTAGACGTACAATGGAATGGTGAAAAATATAATTTTGCAGTTGGCTATTCAGTATCTTTACAGAACTCATTAATTCGTGACCAAGAAAAAGCCTACACCGCGCAAGCGCAAATAACGATCGCCGACTCGCACAAAATCGGTGTTAATTATTGGACGGGCGATGCGAACGCGTACAAAAAAACCATGTACGGTCTGCAAGGCGTATTCGGTTTCACCGAAAAATTTTATACGCTAGCTGAAGTCGACCAAGTATTAACCACGCGCAAATCAACTTCGGTCGAAACCAAATCAATTTACGAATTACTAAAAGTCGGTTACGAAGCCTACAAGGGCGTGCACTTTCAAGTCGTGCAAGAATACGCAATACCCGATGTGGATGTCACCTCGATCGAAACCCAAAGTATAGGCGCGGGCGCGATCTGGTACCCAAGACCTCATTTTGAGTTTGAGGGCCTTTGGTCAAAGCGACGAACCCTAGGCGGCGCCACATCTGACTTCGAAGACTACGCGTATTTGCTGACGCATTTTTATTTCTAAGCTAGTCTTTGCTTAGAAATATCGGTTACGTATTTTTTATAGGGCACGACCAAAATATGAACCGACCGGAAGGTTTAGTTCAATCTTACACCACACATCAAGGAGTTTTTATGCCGGCAGTAACCGTATTAATTATTTATCCGATGGTCGCTTTATTTTTATTAACCGCAATTGTATTGATTTTGATGTTTCGTGTGCGAGTCGCCGCAGTTAAATCGGGGCAAGTAAAAGTCGGAGCTTTCAAAGTCTACGACACCGCAATGCCGGAAAAAGTTTTACAAGTGAGTCGCCACTTTTCAAATTTATTCGAAGCCCCGGTTTTATTTTACGTGGTTTGTATTCTAGGATTAATTTTAAATATTCAAGGTATCGTGTTTATCGTCTTGGCTTGGTTGTACGTAGCGGCGCGCGCCGCACATGCGTACGTACACATCGGTAGTAATAAATTAAAATACCGTATGCCGATTTATGGGTTTGGCTGGATTTGCCTGGGTGTCATGTGGGTCATGATTTTGATTCGCGCTTTAGGGATGAATCAAGCTTAGCTTTAATTCACCCCCTAAATTAGCTAATACATTAACGACTTAATCAGCTACTTAATCTCAAAATTGACGACGGTCACGCCACTTTGGCGCGCGATCTTCACTGCGTTTGAACCCTTCTTAAAGGCCTTAATCACGTCGTTCGCAGATTTGATGTCCATCTTATTCACGTCGACGATTAAATCACCCACGCGAAAGCCCACGCGGCTGGCGATCGAATTTCTTTCAACTTCGATCACGATCGGCTTGTTTGCATCGTCTTGAATTTGCCATTCTTCACGAAGGTCCGCGTTCAGGTCAGAGATTTTAAAACCTAAATTGAACGGCGCTTTTTGGCCTTCATATTTTTTAGTAACGCTAACTTTTCTTCGCGGCTCTTCAGGGCGTTCACCGATCGTAATCGTGGTATTGCGCTCGACGGCTTTATTTTTTTCGTCGCGTAAGAATTTTACTTTCACCTTTGCGCCCGGTTCGAAATCGGCGACGGTATTTACAAGATCATTTGCGCTCTTAATTTTTTTAGAATTCAGTTCGGTGATGATATCGTAAACTTTTAATCCACCGCGCTTCGCGGGCCCATCGCCTAAACCTAAAATCACGGCGCCGCGATATTCTTCTAACCCAAGGTATTCAGCCGCTTGATCATCAAGATCACCCGGTTGAACGCCTAAGAAACCTTTACGAATGCTGCCGCGTTGTTCAAGCTGCGGTAAGATCGCTTTCACTTCATCGATCGGGATCGCAAAACCAATCCCTTGTGCGCGTGCATCGATTGCAGAATTGACGCCGATCACTTGGCCTTTTGAATTCACCAGTGGCCCGCCTGAATTACCCGGGTTTATCGAAGCATCGGTCTGTAATAACGGAATGCGGTTAATCTCTTCGATCTCACGACCTTTAGAGCTAATGATGCCTTTACTCATTGAATGGCCGTGCCCGTAAGGGTTACCAAACGCCGCAACCCATTCTCCTACTTCGGTTTCTTTTGAATTACCTAAGACAACTGCGGGTAACTTTTGTTCGGTTTGAATTTTAATCAGTGCGATGTCGGTGCGTGCGTCGCTGCCGATCACTTCGGCCGTATATGACTTACCTGATTCAGTTAATTGCACTTCGATTAGATCAGCGTCTTGAATCACGTGATTGTTCGTTAAGATGAGTCCGTCTTCACGAATGATAAATCCGGTTCCTAGGCCCATGCGGCGGGGTTTACCGGGTAAGGTTCTTTGTTGCGGCGCTTGGTTACCGTAAAATTTCTCGAGCATCTCAAGCATCGGGTCACGGGCTTGGCGGCCGCTTGAAATAACCGAAGTTGAAATATTAACGATCGAAGGGTTGATCGCTTTTGCTAATTCAATAAATAAGTTGCCGGGTAAGGGTTCGCCAAACTTCAAGTTAACGGCTTTTTGCGCAAGGGCAGGTGGAAGTGCTGCGGGTTTCGCCGGGGATTGTGACTGTGCCGTCGTCTGCGCGGCAAAAAACAAACCAGTTAATAAGCCAGTGATCACAAAAATCGATAAGTATTTTTTCATATACATCTTCCTTTGTATTTTTAATTTATAACGAGAGAAATACTATTTCATGTTAATGAATTTCATTTGTAAATCTTGAAGAATATTGTCTAGCAAACCTTGCTCATCTGGCGTCAGGTTATTTTTAGTTTTCTCTTTAAGATTCACTAATAAATCGATATTAAAACGCGCCATTTGCTTGTCTGGATCCGTCTTGCCTGTTGCAGGGTCGGGAGTTAAACCCATCGCCATTAAAGCGCTTGAAGCTAAAGACATGATCAGCATTGAAAAAGAAGCCTCAAGTTTGTGCGCCGTTTCAGTTGCGTCTGTTTTCATCGTAGAACCTTTCGTTAAAGCTAGGGTACAAAGCCCATAATATTGATTAATCGTGTTACTAAACTAGGTTGACCATGCGTGAGCCAATTTTTACGTTTCGCTAAAGTTAAGGTCGAAAAAAATTCTCCACCTTTTAGCGATCCCGTTTTGTGAAAACTAAGATTGTGTAATTTCTGAACGAAGTAACCCATTTCAAATGCTGAAACCCCAGAGCTTTGCATGGCGCGTAGATCAGCCTTTAGTAAAGTTGCGGGTATTCGTAGAACTTGAGTTGTTATGGTTGCAATCGGGCCAATTAAATAATTTACGCCCCAGAAGCCCTGTTCAAAAATTGATAAAATGCGCGGAATTAAAAATGAACGCTCTTGCAAATGCGCCAAAACAAAATGTGCTAGAATATTTTGTTCAAGCTGACTTAGGTTTGCTAGCAAATCGCAGTGAATCATGACGTGGCCTGATTCAGGGCTATTCTTCCACACTAAAGGCGGAGACGGCTTGTTCGAATAATGAAGATGTATCGTTTGCATATTAAAATGTGCTTTTGTTTGGTTCAGTAATTTTAAAAAATCGGCCGTGTCGTTGCCATTCTGCTCTTTTACATTGAGATGTTTTTTAAAAAGCGCAAGTCCGCGATGAAGCGTGGCGTAAATGATTACCAAGCTAATAATAAATGAAATAAATAGGCCTCTGCGTCCGCCCAATTGAAAGCCTGCAAAAAGCAGTACTAAGGTCAAGCCAACGAAGAAAACCCAGACTTGAGTCAAGGTCCGCATAGTAAATTATGATCTATCGACTTGATGTTGAAATCAAGATCATTTGTGACAGAATATATAATCAGAACTCGAATTAAATTAGCAATGATAAAGCACCAGGAGAACGCATGGCAGAAATCGATGTCTTAAGCCTTAATCAAGCTGTAAAAGAACAAAGCGCATTTGTCTCATTGATGATGAGCGAAATGAATAAAGTTGTTGTGGGTCAGCGTGAAATGATCGAGGGCATCACAATGGGTTTACTGACTGGCGGTCATATTCTTTTAGAAGGTGTACCAGGCTTAGCTAAAACATTAACCATTTCGACAATGGCACAAACGATTTCGTTACAGTTTCAGCGTTTGCAGTTCACGCCTGATTTATTACCGACTGATTTAATAGGAACAATGATTTTTAATCCGAAGTCAGGCGAATTCACCGCTAAGAAAGGGCCCGTATTTTCGAATATCGTTTTAGCGGATGAGATCAATCGCGCCCCAGCGAAAGTTCAATCGGCACTTCTTGAAGCTATGGCAGAAAAGCAAGTTACTATTGGAGATCAGTCTTATAAATTAGATCATCCGTTCTTAGTCTTAGCGACACAAAATCCGCTAGAACAAGAAGGCACTTACCCCCTTCCCGAAGCACAGATGGATCGCTTTATGTTTAAAATTAATGTCACTTACCCGACAAAATCTGAAGAGTTAGAGATTGTTTCGCGCATGGGTATTAATGAAAAGCCGAAATTACAGACGGTCATCACCAAAGAACAATTGTTAAACGCCATCAACGTAGTTGATCAAATTTACGTTGATCAAAAAGTTAAGAATTATATCGTTGATATTGTTATGGCGACGCGCGAACCAAAGATTTACGGCCTAGGCCGACTCGAGAAATTAATTGCTGTCGGAGGCTCGCCCCGCGCCAGCCTCAGTTTAATTCGTGCGGCGAAAGCGCACGCGTTTTTGCGTAGCCGGGGTTTTGTGACGGTCGAGGATATCAAAGCCGTGGTTTATAAAGTTTTACGTCACCGTCTGATTCTAACTTATGAAGCTGAAGCTGAAGGGCTCAAGCAAGACGACATGATCAAAGAAATTTTAGCAGCCATCGAAGTTACGGGTTAATTTCAGGAGAAGATTCCCCAATGGAAGACAGGTAATTACTTTGACAGTTCCGGTTGATATATTAAAAAAAGTTAAGCGCATTGAAATTGACACCCGTAAAATGGTGAATAATATTTTTTCAGGCGAATACCATACCCAGTTTAAGGGTCAGGGAATGACTTTTGCCGACTTCAGAGAATACGTCGCGGGCGATGATGTGCGGGCGATTTCGTGGGCGCTGACGGCGCGCGCGGGTAAACCGTTCATTAAAACATACGAAGAAGAGCGTGAACTGACTTTGATGCTGGCGGTTGACGTTAGCGGTTCGCAAGACTTTGGATCTAAAAATTATTTCAAGGGTGAAACCTTAACCTACGTGGCCGCTACTTTGGCTTTTAGCGCAGTAAAGAATAACGACCAAGTCGGTTTGTTGTTATTTTCAGATGAAGTTGAATTATACATTCCACCTAAAAAGGGTCGGGCTCAAGTTTACCGAATTTTACGCGAGCTTCTATATTTTAAACCAAAACGTAAAGGCACTAAAATTTCTTCAGCGCTTGATTTCATGCGTGGAATTTTAAAAAAACGCGCAACGATTTTTATTCTAAGTGACTTCAAAGAAATGGGTGTCGATGGGCAGCCGCAAGTAAGCTACGATGCTTCACTTCGCTTATTAGAGCGTAAACATGAAGTTATAGCAGGTGTGATTGCCGACGAAGCTGAATTTTTGTTTCCAGATGTGGGTATGATTGAACTGCAAGACTCTGAATCAGGCGAATACATGTTGCTTGATACCTCAAATCCGGCTTTTCGCGAAGAAATGAAATCAAGATTTAAATCTGATTTTGACCGCTTTCAAAAAAACGCCGGACGAGCGGGCGTTCGATCATTTAGCCTAGAGCCCAATGATGAATATCATAAAGCTTTATTGGCCTTCTTTAAAAGAAAGAAGTCTCGCTGATGGCGGCCGTTAGATGTAAAACCGAAATTCCGGCCGTTGAGGGGCTTGAGGCCAACCAGATGAGCGTGGGTCGCCACATGATTTTAAATTGTGAAGGCGAATTCACCAAAGCTTTTGATTTTTCGAAAGCCTTTATCAAAATGGATGAAAACAGTAAGAATACGGTCAGGGTTTTCAAAGCTGAAGCCAGAACGCCTGATTCGTTCGATGTTAATTTAACCTTATATGCGGCAGGACAGTATCAATTTCCTGATCTGCTTTTAAGCGATGGCACCAATGAAATTTCTTTGGGTCGTCAGCAATTTCAAGTAAAGACCGTTTTAGAAAAAACTGAAGACGGTAAGCCGCCGCCACCTTTTGGCCCAGTTCTGCCGCTGACGCTAGCGTGGCCGCCAATTTATGCAATTTTATTTTTTGCGGTACTTGCGTCGGGTTTAGTTTTTTTAATTCTGTCACTTCGACGTCGTTCTCGATTGAAGCGCTTGATCGATCGTTTAAAAACTCACGATTCTAGTATTGATGCTGACGTGCAGTTTTATCGAACGATGCGTTTACTTGAAAAGTCGGGTTACCCGGTAAGTGAAATGGAAGAAGCATTTCGCTTATATGCCTTACGTATTTTTCAATTGCCGCTATTCGATTTGAATAATCGCCAAAGCTTAAACTTTCTTAAAAAGCGCCGACCGCAGTTTAAAAAACACCGAGCAAGTTTACAGAAGTTTTTGGGTGATTTTGAAGTTCTATCTAAAAAAAATGATTTAACCGCCGATGATAAATTACAGCTGGCAAAACGCCTTTACCGGTTCGTAGACAAGATGACCGTCGAAATCAGTCAGCAGGTTCGACGATGAGTCAGTATCTATGGGGCCAACCAATTGCATTTTTTCTTCTGATCCCGTGGGTTATTGTTGCTTATTTATTTTTGTTTCGCAAACGCAGTAGCCGGGCCGCTTTGAAGATCAGCCATATTTCCGGATTTAAAAAATGGTCAGGTCGTGGTCGCTTAGTTTTTCAAAAGCTGAATCAGATTTTACTTTTAGTTTCGATCTTATTTTTTATCTTTGCCTTAGCGCGCCCCCAGCGGGCTGATTCAAAAGTAAAGCGCACGCTTGAAGGTTTAGACATCGTGATCGTTCTTGATATCTCAGATAGTATGTTGATCGAAGATATGAAGCCCACCAACCGGTTAGAATCAGCGAAAGACACGTTGATTAACTTTATTAAACAACGTCAGTCAGATCGAATTGGCGTTGTGATTTTTGCCGGCGAAGCTTTTACTTTGGTACCGCCGACACTTGACTACCAACTTATCTTAGACCGCGTGGCGCAGATCACGACGGCCGCTTCAGCCCGAATCAAAGACGGCACTGCTTTGGGCGTGGCTATGGCCAGCGGAGCCGCGCGTTTAAAAGACTCGCAAGCCAAATCACGCGTGATGATTTTTATGACCGACGGTGAAAATAACTCGGGCACTATCGATCCCGAAACTGGCTTAGAAGTGGCTAAAGGTTACGGAATTAAAATCTACACCATCGGTATCGGTCGAAGTGGTCCGACTAAAATTCCGACTTACACGACTGATCTTTTTGGAAACCGCGTGAAGCGATATCAGCCATTTGAAAGCACTGTGAACGATGAATTACTATCGCAGATGGCGGAAGTTACCGGCGGAAAGTACTTTCGGGCTTCGAAAGAAGACTCGTTGGTTGGCGTCTTTAAAGAGATCAATTCGCTTGAGACTACAAAAATTGAAGATAATAAATATGTTCGGTACGAAGAATTCTTTCCGTACTTTTTAATGATCGGGCTTTGTTTGTTTTTAATCAGCCGCGTTTTAGGCTTAAGCGTATTGAAAGTGGGGCCTTAATGTTAGGTTTAACTTTTAAATGGGGAAATGAAACAGCTTTTTACTGGCTCATTTTGGTCGGTCTTTTTATTGCGGCCTATTTTTATTTCGAGAAATTCGCGATCAAAAAGCTACACAATGCTTTCGGCGAAAAAGTCGCCGATTACTTAACTCAAACTGTTTCGTATAAAAAACGCCGTTTACAAATGTTTATGCAGGCTTTAGGAATGGTTTTTATAATCATCGCTTTCGCTAGGCCTCAAGCAGGTGAAAGCCAGCAAGAAGTAAAAAGTGAAGGCGTTGAATTACTGATTTTAGCGGATGTGTCGGAAAGTATGCTATCTGAAGATGTAAAACCTTCAAGATTAGCACAGATGAAAATCGAACTTTCTAAATTGTTAGATTTAATGCCGGGTAATAAAATTGGCATCATTGCATTTGCGGGTAGCAGCTCTTTATTATGCCCGTTAACAAGTGATCCGAATGCACTGCGCATGTATATTGATTCTTTGGATATAAATTCAGTTAGTTCACAGGGTACTCATTTCGAAACCGCTTTAGCTTACGCGAAAGAGGCTTTCGAAAAAGGCGGCGTAACACAAGATCAGCAGTCACGCACAACCAGAGCGATTTTAGTCGTGTCAGACGGTGAAGACCAAGAAAAAAACGCTTTAGAAACGGCGAAAAATTTGGTTAAAGACGGCACTCGTATATATACGATGGCCTACGGCTCAGAAAAAGGTGGCGCTATACCTACTCGTGATCAGTACGGTAATATGACCGGCTTTAAAAAAGATAAGTCAGGTCAAACTATTGTTACGCAAGTTAAGGGTGATTTCTTAGCTCAATTAGCGAAAGCCGGCGAGGGAGAATTTTACTTTGCGTACTTCAACGGCGATCATTTAAAGAAGTTTGTCCAGGCCATCGGTAACTTAGAAAAAACTCAGTTTCAAACCAGCATGATGACCCAATACGATGAAAAGTTCACTTGGCCGTTATTCGTCGGAATTATTTTAATCTTGATTAGTTTTCTGTTAAACGACGCTCGAAAAATCGGGTCTGATTGGCAGGGGCGCCATGAAACCTCTTCGTAGTTTTCTACTAGGCCTACTTACTTTGGCTTTCGCGGGCTGTTATTCAAATATCACACCGCTTGAGGCTCTAGTACGGGATCAAGCCGCAGCTCGACTAATTAAAAAAGAACAAACCGAAAAGGCACTTGATCAGTATATTACAATTTTAGAAGACTCTCCAAATGAGGCCGCGATTCACTCGAATATCGGTGTGATTCTAAATCAAAATCAAAAGAATGAAGATGCTTTAAAATCTTTTCAACTGGCTCTTAAGTTGGCCGAAGATAAAAAAGATCTAGGTGCGGTATTCGCGATACGGTATAACCTTGGCGTTTACTACGGTGCTTTAAAAAAAGTAGACGAAGCGCTTGATAACTATCAAGCGGCCTTAGATATTTTACCAACTTCAAAAGAAACTAAGCACAATATCGAGTTGTTGATCCAGCAGCAGCAGCAAGATAAAAAAAGCGGCGATCAAGGCGAAGGTGAAAGCGATCCAGATAAAAAAGATAAAGGTGACGAAAAAGACAAAGATAAAAAGGGCGAAGGCAAAGATCAAAAAGAAGACGACAAAGATGGTAAAGACCCAAAAGATAGCAAAGACAAAGAAATTCAGGGAAATAAAAAGTACCAGCCGCGCCCATTTAAGGGTGATCAGTTATCTGAAGGCGACGTTAAAAAGATTTTAGGTGAATTACGAAATCAAGAACAAAAAATTCGCGCAAATTTTGATAAAAAAGAAAGAAAAGAATCAAAAAATGAAAAAGATTGGTAATCGCTTTCTATTCGGCCTTTTATACCCATTTTCACTAACCTGCTCGTTGGTTTTATTTTCTCTTGTAGCACAAGCTGCAAATGTATCAGTGCAAGCCAATGTTGACCGTAATCAAATGGGCATCGGCGATTCATTCACTTTAAATTTAGTTGTTCAATCTGATGAAGATTTTGAGCTTTCGGTTCCGCAGATTCCGTCTATTACGGGATTAGAGCTTTTAAACTCATGGGCAAATGGCACCCAGACTCAAAGCGGAATGTCGATTATAAATGGTAAGACTCAGTTTTCAAAAAGGGTGATTCAAGATTTTAATTATCAATTCTCTCCACAAAAAGAGGGCGTGTTTGCAATTCCGATCGTTGATGTTCGAGTTAATGGTCAAACTTATAAAACAAATCCAATTAAAATTGAAGTTTCTGAGTCTTTTCGAAACGGCGCGGGGCAGGCCGGTCGACAAGGTGCAAAACGTATTCCGGGCCGACCTCAGTTTCAAGACGATGCAGATTCAAACCCTTTTCAACAAATGCCTGATGCCGACGATTTATTTAATCAGTTGATGCAGCAGCGTCAGCGCTTACTCGGGCAAGTTCAAGGTGGACAGGCTTTTAATGGTAATGGTCAGCCGCAAGGTATTCCGAATTTAAAATTTGATGTGAATACGAACGAAGCTTTCTTTGTACACGTTGATTTAGACAAGACCGAAGTTTATGAAGGTGAACAAGTCACGGCGACTTGGTTTATTTATACTCGTGGGCAGTTAGAAACTTTAGACCGCGTAAAGTTTCCTGATCTGAGGGGTTTTTGGAAGGAAATTATCGAAGAGGTGCCATCGTTGCAGTTTTCTCCGGTGATCGTAAATGGCGTTAATTACCAACGTGCGAAGTTAGCTAGTCATGCGCTTTTTCCGATAAAGGCCGGAACGGCGGTCGTTGATGAATTTCGTATAAAAGGCAAGGTTCGTTTACCGACTCAATTTGGTTACGGCCAATTACACGAATACACAAAAACTTCCCGCCGAACACCTATCAAAGTTTTACCCTTACCCCAGGAAGGTAAAACAATCGCTTTCTCGGGCGCAGTCGGAGTCTACCGCATTTCGGTAAAGACCGACGGAACTAGTTTTCCGGCCCATCAACCGTTTTCGGTAAAAGTGCGTTTTGAGGGAATGGGCAACGCCAAGATGATCGATCTTCCGCCGATCTCTTGGCCTGAATCAATTGAAGTGTTTGATACGAAGAACGAATCAAAATTTTTTAAAGACGGACAAAGCTTTAAAGAATTTGAAATTTTATTAATTCCACGCAAAGAAGGTGAATTAGTATTACCTTCAATGAATTTTACTTACTTCGACCCAAGTCGTAAAGCTTACGTGAATGAACAAACAACCGAGCTAATGCTTAATATCACCCAAGGCAACAGCCAGGCTGGGGCGGCGGGCGCTTTAAATGCTACGGGTACGCCCGTGCAGGTCGCAGCGGCTTCGGAGCAGGTTTATCAACCGGCTCCTATCCTAGAATTGCCACAAAGCGCGTTTTCTTTTTCAACGTATCGCTTAACTGTTTACACTGCTGTAGCCATACTGATTTTTTTAGCATTTTTAATGCAATTTTTAATGCAGATAAGAAAATTTAACCAAGAGCCTGAATTTCAGCAGTTGGTTGAAACAAAAATCAAGACGATCGATCAGGCTATGATTAAAAACGATCACAAAAAAATTGGCTCTGAAGCACTTAATTTAGTTTATTTATTAGCAGCTAGTTTGGCGGGTCAAAGGCGCGCCGACCTTGAATGGTCGGAGTTGATTAAAGAAATTCCGGCCAAAACTCAGACGCAGTTTTTAAATCGTTTAACGAATCAGTTTGATTACTTTCAACTATTAGGATTTTCTCCGGAGGATGTCGTGCGGCAGCTTCTAGCTTCAAAACCATTAAATACCCAGGTCGAAGAGCTTAAAGAAATATCAAAAGAGATTGCATCCAAAGCAAAATCAGATCAGAAAGAATAAGCAGACATAAGTCTAGTAATCAAGTTCAGAAATAGACTTATTTTAGCTATTTTTGGTTAAGAAAAATTGATAAACCTGCAGATCGTTTGTAACCTAAGACTTCAGTTTTTAATGAAAGTTTTAATGTTTATTCGACTATGTGAGGTATTATGAAGAATCGTTTATTACTCGTGTCGCTCGGCCTGTTGCTTTTTGGTTGTGCGCATAATACCACTCAGGTTGATCAAACGGCTGCTGCGATTAGCGACATTGGCGAACCGGCGCAGTTTCGCGTCGCCGACGTTCCGGCTGAGCCCCGGCCCACTGAAGAGTTAGAAATCATTCCGACCGAGCTTAACGCGAATGTTGATAAATGGATCAATTACTTTCAAGGTCGTGGTCGCCCACACATGGAGCGCTACTTACTTCGTTCGACTCGTTATGAAGCCCTCATGAAAAAAGTATTACGTGATAATAAATTACCAGAAGATTTATTCTACATAGCTCTGATTGAATCAGGTTTCAGCTCGCAAGCTTTTAGTCATGCTTCGGCGGTGGGTTACTGGCAGTTTATTCGTGGTACTGGCAAACAGTACAAGTTAACTATAAATCAATTAATCGATGAACGTCGTGATCCGGTTTTATCGACGCAAGCGGCAGCTGAATACTTTAAAGATTTATACACACGTTTTAATTCTTGGTACTTAGCAATGGCCGCCTACAACGTCGGAGAGGGGCGCGTAGACCGCGCTGTGAAGAAATACAAAACCCGCGACTTCTGGCTATTGACTAAAAATAAGCACGCTCTTCCTCGTGAGACTGATGATTATATTCCGAAATATATTGCAGCGAAGTTAATCGCGAAGAACCCCGATAAATACGGCTTTGAAGGGGTTGATTACATGCCACCAATCGAATTCGACCACGTTACTTTGAATCAACCGGTCAACTTACGTTTGATGGCCGAAAAAATGAATTTAAATTACGAAGATTTTAAAGCCTTAAATCCAAAATTTAAGGGTGAGATTGCTCCGCTTGATTCAGATAATATTTTAGGTCTGCGTATTCCGCCGGGTTCATATGATGTGGCGATGAATGCCGCGAAAGAAAGTATTACCGACAAAATTGAATACGTCGCTGATCAAGACGAAATTCAGCCTTATAAAATTCGTAAGGGCGATACCTTTGCAAACCTAGCTCGCCGATATAAAACAACCGTGGCCTATTTACGTGATATCAATGATTTCGCCCGCAAGAAGAAATTGCGCGTGGGTCAAAAGATTTTTGTTCCGGATCGCACGCCGCTTAAAGAAAAGCGTCCTGAACTAGCTGCGGCAAAGATATATATTGTACAGCCTGGTGATTCTTTAGCTTCGATTGCCGATAAATATAAAGTTTCGGTAAACGATTTAAAAAAGCTTAATAATTTATCTCGTAAAAGTAAGATTAAATCTGGCGTGAAGCTTGTGTTACCAGAAAGCGCAGTGATGAATAGCCCACAAACAAAAAGTTCATCACGTAGCCAGGTTAAGAAAAAGTTAGTGGCCAGTAAATCGAAAGCAAAAAATGTGGCGGGTAGTAAAAAGAATAAACGAAACGTTGCTTCTGCTAAGAATTAATTCCCAATTGTCGGGCCGATCAGCCCATGGGCAAAAAAAAACGCAAGCTATTCATCTGTGAACTGCTTGCGTTAAGGGGAATGAAACCAATCCATGATAAAATTTTTAGAACAATTTTTTACTTCCATTTCAGTTTTCACCGCAGGTATTTTTAACCCTTTGGCAGCTGGCTGGCACCGTCTCGCGACAAGAGCCCCTATAGCTTTGCGTCATCTGTTTTCACAGGTTTTGCCCTGAGGCAAAGGAAGTATACGGTCTGACCCGTATGTTAAAAGTCCGCTAATGCCTCCTCTAATTAAAGATTAACAACTAAGCCAAAAAACTTTTTGGTAAAACATTTTATTGGGTTTCTTCTTCACTTAGGTGATTTATCATTGTGATCAAATATTCTTCGTTTCACACGTGCCTCCTTTTTATCAAACCCACTCTCACGCACCAGCTGAGGTTAGTTTTGATGTTATCCGATGAATAAAGATTAACTCAGGTACGTGAAAAGTTTCCAATTTATTTTTTGTATTATCAAAATAGATCGAAGAATTGAATCACGTCGATTCAATTCTTTTTCTGATACGCTGAAGTGTTTTAAAAAGGTTCTGTGCAATGAGCTTTTGAGCGTTTCATAGTGATAAATTTAGTGTTCTAATTCGCCATTTTCTCGTATGTAATTAAATTTTCCGGCATGAAAAACGTTTTTAACAAAATGGTGATAGATCGCAATCATCTCTTTGATGCGGCTATTGAAATTTGCGTTCCTAGGCTGGGGCGCCGCAGCCGGATCGGCGTAATCGATACCCACGGATTGCTGCATCGATGTTACGGGCACCTTTAACTCAACATGACGGGCGTCTTTTGTTTTCGTTTTAATAAGTTTATTTGTTTGAATTGTGTAGAGCGGATTTTTTAAAAAATTTTCGCCGTACATATTACCTTCGTAAACGCCCTGGTCGCGGTCAATTGTCGTTTGTAAGCCCGTCGTCGTTTCGAAAGCAGTACGGTGATAGGCTGTGGCTCCTTCGACGGTTAAAAAATTCGAATTCTTTGAAATACCTTGTAACAAAACTTCAAAAACCGCCTCGATACGCGCTTTATTATCGGGGGTCTTTGCGATCAGCTCGGCCGTTAGGCTTGCGATACGTAGATTAGATTCTTTAATTTTATTTTCAGAGCTATTTGCTTGAAGCGGAGCAAACAGATGACCGACTTGTTTTGCCGAAAGTGAAACGTCTAGCTTTTGTACCATGTGTTTGCCAGCCAGTAGGGGGTACTGTGAACCAGAAATATGATCGGTCAATGCCGACTTGATTTCTAATTTAAAGTTTTTACCGTGTGGGGCAAAAAGCCGCATCGACGGGCCCTCTTTTGTGGTGAGCTCATCAATAGTTAATCTTTGTTCTATTTCTACGACGTCGGCTATGCCCATTGTTAATTTGAAATTATTATTTGATAACCGTGTCACCGTAATTTTTTTTTCATTTATATCGAAACCCTGCACGCTTTCGCCGATCGAAATTTCTGCGTAGCGAATTTCTCGCAAGTAAGTACGTATGCGAACTTGATGCTTGCCTTCGCTTTTAAATGACTTCAAAGGCTTTAGATAATAGGTGAAGGTCGTGTCTTTTGCGCCTTCTGGTGCAGGGCTATCGCGAACGGCCAGCTCATCAGCAGGTAACAGAAGCTTTTCAACTTGCAGCTTATAAAGGCGAGAGTGTACTTCGCGAGTAAAGCCATCGTTGTTGATATCAAGGCCACTTAAAATGACGCTACGGGTGTGCGTTGTTAGAAATTTATTTACGAGGTCATTAACGTATTGATTCGACTCTGAAACGCTAAGCTTGGTTTTCCATTCACTGCGCCAAACTGTGGCTAGTTTTCCGGATAGGGTGGATCTTAAATTTTTAATGTCTTTTTGGTAAGTCGAATCAGCAATGAAAACTTTAACAATCTCCGCAGAAAAAAGACTACGGCAAGTCTCGGCCGAAAAAGCAAAAGTCGGAGTAAAAAAAATCGAGAATAGAATACGAACGAACCAATTTGAAATTCCCATATTGGCTATGATGCGAAAAATATGCTAGCGAATTCAAATATAGTCGATCTAATAGCCAAGCTGAGCTGTAAACTCTAATAAAGCCAAAAAACGCCAGCCGCCGCAAAAGTTTTATTCGCTCTGGCGGATTATGATAATGCGTATTTCTGTTAGAATAATGATTTTCGTTGATCAAACAAAAAAGCCTTTTTAGCTTTTTACTTAAAGGGAAGGGGTGGGCTTTGTTAAGAAGTGGCTTATTGCTATAACTGGACTTTCATTAAATGTTAATAATTTACGTTACATCTTAATTAACCGGATGAATTATGGTATGGTATATACTATATTTTCCGCAGAGCATTTTCATGGAGGGCTACATCATGACTAAAATATTAGTTGTTGAAGACGATCTGTATTTTCGCGAAGCACTTGTTCAATTTCTTCAAATAAAAAAATTCGAAGTGACGCAAGCGCCTGATGGAAAGTCCGCGCGTGAAATGATGATGCTCATTAAATTTGACATTGTGGTGACAGATATTCAGATGCCTGGATATACCGGTATTGAGCTTTTACAGTGGTCGAAAGAAAATCGTCCGGTACCGTTTGTTATTATGACAGGCTTCTCTATGTTGTTAGAAACACAAACTGCTTACGAGTTAGGTGCAGCCGAATTTATTACTAAGCCATTTAAAAATATTGATTTGATTGAAGCTATCGAGCGAATCATTCCGCCACCTAAAGAAGAGCCAAAAGTAGTTACTCACGTTCAGGAGTATTGTAAAGTATCGATTGATGAGTTTGTTGCGCGCCCTAAGGTTGATTACGATGTTTATATCAAATTAGCCGAATCAAAATTTATTAAGTTAGTGCACAAAGGTGAACAAGTTTCAGGAGATAGAATTGCTTTTTATAAAGAAAAAGGCTTGAAGTATTTGTATATTGCTAAAGAAGACTTTAGCAAGCTAGTTGAATTTAACTTAAATGTTGCGCATTTAATTAAAGATCGTTCTGATATTTCACAAGAGAAAAAAATAAATTTCATGAAATATACGGGTGAAGCTATTTTAGAAAGAGCTTTCGTTGAGGGCGTAGATAAAGAATCCTTGGGCGAAGCGCAAGACTTCCTTAATTTAACAATTAGTACTATTTCAGAGTCAAAAGAGACAGTTGATTTACTTAATCTACTAAATACACACTCAGATTATATTTATGCGCATTCTGTAGGAGTTGCGATGTATGCGGCAATGATTGCGCGCAAGATGGGCTATGAATCAAATCAAGTATTTTTTAAATTAAGTATGGCCGGTATCTTTCATGATATCGGAAAAAAAGAGATTGATCGAGAAATTCTAGAAAAACCTAGGCATCTTTTGTCAGCAAAAGAACGTCGGTTGGTTGAGACTCACGCTAGTCGTAGCCAAGAAATTTTAATGGCCGTGCGTAATATCTCTGAAGAAATTATTCAAATCGTTTATGAGCACCACGAAGATAGCTCTGGACAGGGTTATCCGCTGGCGAAGGCTAAAAAAGAACAACATCCGCTTTCAAAAATTTTACAGACAGCTAATTTATTCTTAGAGCACGCTTTAAAAGGCCCTAATAATCCGGGAATGTCAGGAACCGCGGCCACAGAATATATTTTAAGAATTTATAACGCTCGCCTTGATCCTGAATGTATAAAGGCACTGAAGCTTTTGTTTCCAAACGCTTCCAAGTAAGACGCCTAATAGAAATTGAGTGCGTGATATTAGGTTTTGGGAACGAGCGTAATGTAAACAAAAGTTTGATTAAGTAGCATATAAGCAATTTCTCCGAATGTCATTGCGCTAGAGATATTCCCTGTTTTTTTACCCTCAAGATTTGCGTACATAAAATTTAGAATACAGTTGCAGGCAAAAATAGGGTCCTCAATTTTTCGATCTTTCAGGGCCGTTTCGAATTGTTTTTCGTAGTGGTTAACGGGTTTAGCTAACTTGTAATTTACATCCGGGAAAACGGGTGCGAAAAAACGTACTGTTTTTGTTGTGGGATTTAAATCTCTGAAGCTGACATTGACTAGTGCACCCATATAATCTGCCACCAGAGGAATTTTTAAATCAACTTTTTTGTCTTCTAGGTATTTTGCTAAAGACATTTCAGTCCCATTAATAAGAGCCGTATCGACTTCAAAGCCGGCTTTCGTAAAGCTAATGGTGTCACCATTGCTTTGTTCAAAAATATTTACAATATTCGCCATGGCTGCGACATCATTAGAAAGTTCTACGTGCATAACAAGGGCCTGATCAGAAATCATTTCGCCGGTTTTTCCGTTCATTATTTTCGGAGATTCTGTTTTTGAAGTTAGCTCAATACCGCTAATCCAGCCCACTAAGGGTTGATTGAAGACGTCTGGCCATAGCATACATTCATTTGCATAACGCGAGTGAACATCTGTAAAAGCAGAGATTACGATCAAGCTAAATCCGTTTGCGAAATAATTAGCGGGGATATTTTTTAAATTCTTATCATCGTAGGATTGAATCGAAATATTTATCGCTTGTGGCGGAAGTTCAGTAACATGAATTTGATCGTGCGTTATCACGCCGCCTGTTTCAGTCATAAAATAAGGAATTGTTCCGGCGATCCAATTACCTTGAGGTAATTTTAGCAGACAATTTTCGCTTCCGGCTAAAAAAAGCTTCGCGCCGGTTGCGATTAGCGCTGCAGCATCGGCGACGCTCATCATCTTAGTCATTTTTAATTCCTGTCGTTATTTCTCCGAAAAGAACTTCAATATCATTGTAAATAATAGATGCATTTTTAGAAAAAAAGTCATACGCAATTTCAACGGCCTGTTCGATTTTTTGAGGCGTTTTATCTTTACATAACAGGCGAACACGCATCATAAGCATTTGTGTTGGTAAAAAGTTAAACGCATACTTATGATCGTTTGTAACAATTTGTTTCCATCTTTGATCTGACTTTGGCGGTACCATTCATCCTCCACAAAATATAGCTGGCAAATTGTCATCGCGTTAAAATGAGACAACTTCACTTATTATCATAACTCCATGTACCCTAAGACTTCAACTGAAGCCGCAAACTTTATTTTATTTATTAGACAATATCGCCGATAATCTAGTTAGCTTAGAAAGAAGTGAAAATGATTACGAAAGAATTCTTGAATATCTTAAATCAATTGGGAATTGGCCAAGACCCGCCCAATTCTTACCAATGGCAGCAAATGATGCAGCAGCTCAATGAGTTGCTGGTGGTGCTTTTAGCTGAACGGCAAGGTTCCAAGCAGATGTTCGATTTAGCTAATCAAGAAATGCACAAGATGATTGAACTTATCGAACGTAAAGCGCATTTAACAAAGTCAATTTTTGATGCTTCGCCTGATGTTATTCTGACCTTAGACAGTCTAGGGCAAGTTATTGAATTTAATAAAGCCACGATTTCGATTTTAAAGTTGGATGATGACAGCATTTTAGGGCAACAAATACTTTCTGTTTTATGTGGTGGAACGCTTGCTGATGATTTGATTTTATTTTTTTCAAATACAGATACGTCCTTTAACGAAAGCTATCTTGGTAAGCTTCATGAAAAAAATATTAAAACAAGAATAGGTCATTTTATTGAAGCATCAGTTTGTATTAATCGAATTCAAATGAGTGAATCTATTGTTTACTCAGTTTATATTAGAGATTTAACCGCGGTTAAAGCGTCTGAAAAAGTTTTACAAGAAAGTCGGGCTAAGCTTATGACTGTATCGAAAATGTCAGCCTTGGGTGAAATGGCCGGCGGTGTTGCCCATGAGATTAATACCCCACTGGCCGTCATTTTAATTAAAGCCGAGACCATGTTGGATTTTTTAGATGAAGAGCCTCTTGATAAACAAATGTTTAAAAGCTCGCTTGAGTCGATCAATAGCACAGTAGGGCGTGTGTCAAAAATTATTCAAGGCTTGATGGCGTTTTCTCGTGATGGCCAAAAAGATTCGATGGTTTTGCAATCTGTTTCTAAAATTATAGAAGATACTTTTAGTATGTGCCGTGAACGATTTTACCATCACAGTGTCGAACTGCATTATAGCTGCGAAGATGATTGTCAAATAGAGTGTCGTCCCGGAGAAATTTCGCAAGTCGTTTTAAATATGCTGAACAATGCATATGATGCAATTCAAAACTTACCGAAAAAGTGGGTAAAGGTGTCGGTGACTAAAGATAGTGAGTCCGTTTTTATTGCGATTTCAGACAGTGGCTCAGGTATCCCGCTTGATATTCAAGATAAAATGATGCAACCGTTTTTTACGACTAAGGAAGTTGGTAAAGGTACAGGGTTGGGACTCAGTATTTCTAGGGGAATTATTGAGAGCCACAAGGGCCAAATTTCAATCGATAATTTAAATCCGAACACTTGTATCGTCATCACATTGCCACTGCATTCAATTGATTCGGCAGCGGCAATCTAAATTATTTATTTACATTAGACGGAATGCTATCGATATTACGCTCGTAGTTGTTAATGAGCTTATCAATTCGGTCGCTTATATCTGGGGTTTTTCTTAGCTCGACTAAATACGCTTTGGCCGTTGGTTGAAGGCTTTGTTTTGAGCCAATCCAGTAAGCTAAATAGTTACTAAGTATTTTCATGTCGGCTTTGGATAAGTCTTCGATATGGCTACGACGAATAAATTTAAATTCGCGCGGGCGACACCAATACGAGTTGCTTTCGACTTCAATAACGTAACTGTCATTGACCTTAACATCTGAGTAATATTTTAATACGGACGCAATGCGTGGCGTATGATCTTTTTGCGTTTGATAATAGTCTATTGCCGGGCGCGATAGTTCTTTACACTCGATAATTCGGCGTGTGTTTTTTTCAAGTCGAGTTGAAAACCAATAACGGCTTAAGCCGCGACTGCTGCCAGAGTCAGTGACCGTAAAACCTGAATCGTAAATTTCAGAAACCTTTTCTTTTTTAACTAGGGCCTTTGCTAAATCTTTTCCGTCTTCTTCGCGCTTTTTCGGAATTTTTGACAAGTCTAGCAAACCCAATTCTTTTTTCCGTAAACCGTAATCGTTATTTTTTGCGTCGTCGAGACTTTCAGAAACCCACTTCGCATTTTCTTTTTCAAGTTTCTCGTAAGATTGATTAATGACTTGATCAAGCACTGGCGGAGCTGAAACTTTTTCTTGCGCTAAGCCTTGTAAATAAAACCCGTACATTTCAGGTAACAATTTCTTCATATCCGTTTCTTTGTGCTGGTCCTTCACGTAGGCCTTTACAAAAAGCGCATAGCGTACGAAATCTAAAATAAAGGCCGCTTTTCCTGAGTCATCGACATCGACTAAGGCAAGGCCATTTTTGCCATCGGGTGAATGAACATCGGCGAAGTTGAAAAAGTGCGGATCGGCCGTAATTTCTCCTTCGAATTTGAGTAGATCTTGCATTTGTTTTTGCGAGTTGGCTTCCATCCAAGCCCAGAAATGCTGTGGATTACTTCTGATGAGTGAATCTTTACGTTTGCTAACCGCGACCCACAGTTCATCGATCTGTTTTGACGAAAGACTGCTGATATTTCGCTCTTTTGTTGGGTGAACACAGCTAGTAAAAGTCAGGAACAATGCTATAAGTAATTTTTGTTTCATAGACTACTAGTTTCAATGATTCTGCTATGAAAATAAAGTCTCGAATCAATTGCATGCAAAACCTCGCCTAGGTGTCGGTTACCCGCGCGGATTGCGTTCGGGGTCGGTTAGGCCAGTGTAAAATCAGTGACTTTGGTCGGTATTTTCCTTAAAACTAACCCATGGTTGCATTTAACGCGGTTACGAAACAGCAGGGTTCTAAAGTTTTATTTTCACAGGCCTCTTTTCAGATTAATTCTGGAGAGAAAATTGGTTTAGTTGGCCCTAATGGCGCTGGCAAAACCACGGTGTTCAGATTAATTATGGGTGAAGAAAACCCAGATCAGGGCGGGGTTAGTAAACCAGACAAAATTCGTATTGGTTACTTTTCGCAAAACATCGAAGAGATGAAAGGCCGAAGCGTTTTAGAAGAAGTTCTATCGGCGGGCAATTTGGAAAGTATCAAAAACGAAATTGCGCGCTTAGAAGAAAAACTTCAAGATCCCGATTTAGGCGAAGATGAAATGATGAGAGTGGTTGAGCGGTACGGTGACCTACAGGGCGAATTCGAATCAATGGGCGGCTACGATTTAGATTCTCGCGCGCAAGAAATTTTGGGCGGTCTTGGGTTTTCAAAAGATGATATGCAAACTGACGTTGGTAAATTCAGCGGTGGTTGGAAGATGCGTGTTAGCTTATCAAAGATTTTATTATTATTACCTGACGTATTACTGATGGACGAGCCCACGAATCACTTAGATGTTGAATCGATTGTTTGGCTTGAAGAGTGGTTAAAGACATTCAAGGGCTCGGTTCTTATGACTTCGCATGATCGCGATTTTATGAATCGTTTAGTTTCAAAAATCGTTGAGGTGTCGCAGGGCACGATGACGACTTACGGTGGTAACTACGACTTCTACGACCGCGAGAAAGCGATCCGCCGCGAGCAATTGATTGCCGCCGCTGCTCGCCAAGAAGATATGCTAGCTAAAGAAGAAGAATTCATCGCTCGATTTGCAGCCCGTGCATCGCATGCGGCTCAGGTACAGTCGCGAGTTAAGAAATTAGAAAAGATCGATCGTATCGAAGTGCCGATCGAAGACAAAGCGATGGCGTTCGAGTGGCCGGCGCCTCCGCGCGGTGGTGACGAAGTGGTTAAGTTTCAGAACTTAACTAAAACCTGGAAAATGGATAACGGTCGTGAAAAAAAAGTTTTCGCGAACGCAACGGGTTTAGTGAAGCGCCAAGATCGCGTAGCCGTTGTGGGAATCAACGGGGCAGGTAAATCAACTTTATTGAAAATCATTACAAACCAAACTGATAGTACAGCCGGTTTATGTAATGTGGGCCCAAGTATCGAATACGGATACTTTTCACAAAATTCTTTAGATGTTTTAGACCCAAAGAAAACAATCGTACAAGAAGTTGAAGGTCGTGTACCAAACGCAAGTTTAGGTTTTATTCGCAACTTGTTGGGGTCATTCTTATTTTCGGGCGAAGAAGTTGAAAAGAAAATCTCTGTCTTATCAGGCGGCGAAAAATCACGAGTTTTATTGGCGTGCATTTTGTCGCACCCGGTGAATTTTTTGGTGTTAGATGAGCCAACAAATCACTTGGATATTAAGTCTCGTGAAGTTTTATTGAACGCGATCAAGACATTTCCCGGAACTGTAATGATGGTTAGCCATGATCGCTTTTTCTTGCGTGAGATAACGACCAAGGTTTTCGAAATCGATAAAAATCAGTTAACGACTTACGATATGACCTATAACGAATACCTTGATTTTAAAAAGTCTCGTGCCGAAATGGCCGCGGCCGGTAAAAACTAGTTACACTGTCTCCAGCGAAGGCGTAAGTTTTGACGAAATGAAGCATCGGTCGAATCGACGATGATCTGTACCGCGGGTTTTGAAATTTGAGCAAGTAGGTTACGAACTCCTATAAGTGATTGAATTTTGATTCGAGTTTCTTGGCTTTGCGATGAGCAACCATTGTTGCCGCTTAAGCCGTTGAGCTGATTTTTCAAGCCCCCGATTTGGCCAATGAGTCCGACCAGGCCACCGCTGTTTTTGGCATTAGTTACGGTTGCCGAAAAATTCTGGGTTTTAGGGCCCTTCATAATATTTTGTTCGAAACCAAAGCCACGCCCTCCGTAAACCTCAGCAGAAATTAATTGATAGGCCAGTGCCATCTGATTAGGAAGTCTGACGAAGCCACGGTATTCAGCCGATTCGAAATCGAATGTCCAGCCCGCAGGAATTTGTACGGTCACATTTAGGCTACATTTTTTTTCTGCACTTTTTGCATTTGGGTTAGCGGTGCCTTTGCCGATCTCTGCGCTGAAACGATCATATAAGACGCTCATGAAGTTTAAGTCATTCGTCATAATAACTGATGCTGAACCCGCTTCGCAGCCAGAGCCGTCAATCTCGACGCTTTTAATAGTCGCATATGGTGGCATTTGTGCTTGAGCTAATAAACCAGAAAACAAAACCGTCGTTGATATTAATAATAGTTTCATAAATCCCCCACGATTCGCTTCAGCAATGGATATGCCACGATTTGAAAGGGCAAAATGGCTCTGCTATTGATTTAACAGATGGCTCTGCCATTCAAATAAAAAATGGCTCCGCCGGCCTATCGCAAAAAAAAAGCCCCGCAGAGTGCAGGGCTTTCAGAAACAAAACGAAAAAAACTATCGGCAGCGACGTGTTTGAACGCTGTATAGTAAGCCCGCTGATACGTCGACAGCATCAACTGAAAGTTGGGCGGCATCGCGACGACCGTTTGTCATAGCTAGGATGTTCGCATCAACTGTTAACATCAAATCAGAACCGTAACTACACGGTGACCAGTCAACTGATGTCGAGATCAATTCATTTTTTAAGCTGTAGTTGTTAACACCGCTCATGAATGTTTTTCTGAAAATTGCTGGGCGCTGCTGACCGACATAAGAATAACGAGCTTCGAACTGACCACGCCCGCCATTAGGGATTGCGGCAAAACCCGTATAATCAAAAGCGATTAAAGCAACTTGGTAGCCCGAACCCACCGAAACAGGAATACGTATATTACAATTTTTACGATCGAACGAAGCACCTTGGCTGGTCGGAGCTTGCGCGACGAAGCTATCAAATAAGATTGATAGAATACTACCATCTGGAGTTAGGCTGACTGAAGTTGTTCCACCCGGGCATCCCGTGCCGCGTGCGTCTGCATTACCTAAACGGATTTGTGCTTCTGCTGACAAAGACAAGACGAGAGCCGCTAACGTGATTAATGCTTTCATTGAAATTCCCCCTAGAATTTTTTTGCTGTTCGACGACTTATTGTCACCGTACAAAACGTCAAAGCAAAGGGTCGGCCAACTTTTATTTGGACAAAAAGATACTGAAAAATACTCGTCGACTAAATTGGCAAAACAATCTGTGTGCGAGCGCCTAAAATACGACCACTCTCTTCAAGACGGTTTGAAACTTGAATCTGCCCACGATGGGCTTGCGTAATTGTTTTCATGACGACAGAACCTAAGCCGACAGATAGACGGCCATTTTGGTCATGCTCGATTTTTCGACTTAGGCGGCGCTCGCCGTAAGATTTAAGCGCTTCGTTTGAAAACCCGGTCCCGTCGTCTTCGATCGTGATTGAAACCAAATTGCCCGCTAGCTTTTCGATTCGAATTGAAACTTTTTCTTGTGCAAAAGAAAAAGCGTTATCAAAAGCATTACGAAACAATCGCTGTAATAGATGGCGGTCTCCAACTATTTGTAAATCTTGAATTTTATTATCAATGACGAGCTCAATTTTTTTACCGAGGTGCGAGTACTTAAATAAATTATCTTCAGATTCGGTCTCGATCATATCGTTCAAGAGTAAAGGCTCTTGGCGTCTTTGATACTTGTGTTCGCTTACCTGCGCAACTAATAATAGATCTTCAACCAAGCGTTCGAAGTAGTCGACTTCGCGAAGTGATAAGCTAGTTAGCTCTGAATGCGTGGATGAATCTAACTTCTCTTTTTTAGTTTGTAGAGTTTCGAGTAAATTTTTAAGTGAGGCAATCGGCGTTCGTAGGTCGTGAGCAAGCTCTTGGAGTAGGGTAGTCCGCGCTAGTTCAATTCGTTTCAAATGCTCGACTAGGTTTTCTATTTCGTCTGCCATGGTATTAAAGCGCATCATGGCTTGTCCGAATTCATCTTTACGTCCAATCGGAAAGCGTGCTTTTAAATTACCTTTTTGCAATTCAGAAATAACTTGGTCTGCTAACTTCACTTGTTTATGGATCGAATAATAAATTAACGAAATAGCCACCCCTACGCCCAAAAGTAGTGAACCAAAAAGCGAAGCTAAGCCTATAAGCGGAAATAGACCGGGACCACTAAACGAAGGTGTTATGCCCATCAAAAAAAATGGAGTGGCCGGTCTTGTTGGTGCATTTCGTAGACCGTGACCTTTACCCGCAGTTAAAATTGTTACCTCTTTGATTGGTTTTGGTAACGGGCCATTTGAACCTATGCGCGGCTTCGGCAAATAGATAAATTCAGCTTTTGCACCGTCAAGGCGAATGACGTCTCCTAAAACGATACCGTCATTTTTAATTGCTATAGCACCGTAGGCGACCAAGGGAAGCTGAATCGTGTTCCAGTCGAAGTCTAATTCATAATTTTCAGGATGAAGCACTTCACCTTTTTGGTTAAGTAAAATGATCACCGGCTGACGGTCTTGATTATGCCACGAGATTAATTCTTGAATCGCCTTAAGCTTATCACTCGGATTCATGCGGTCGATAATCTTTGCCATAAACACGGGCGGTAGACGTTGACGCTCATTCGACTTAGCTAAAGTTCTAGTTAGATAATCACTAAAACCTAGGCCCAATATGATGAATAGAACCAATGTTGTAACCGCTAATAAAAAATGCTTCTGAAATAGATTAAATTTGATCACACTTTTTCCAGTCGGTAACCCAAGCCGTAAACCGAAGAAATTTTAACGGTTGTGGCCTCGGCTTGCCGTAAGCGTGCACGAATGTGGCTGATGTGCGAATCGATCGTGCGATCAAAAATTTCACCATCTTTGTCAAGCAGTTGTAATAACGACTCTCGCGAGACGATCATTTCAGAATGTTCGATCATGTGTAGTAGAATATCGAATTCACGGCGATTTAATTCGAGCTCTTTTTCTTTAAAGAAGACTTGGCGTTTTTCATTAAAGATTAATAAATCACCAAAACGAATTTGCGACTCTTTCGTTTGTTTTTCACGTAAAGTGACTTTGATTCGCGCGAGCAACTCTTTGTTACCGAAGGGTTTTTTCATATAGTCGTTGGCGCCCAGCTGCAAGCCTTCAACGACCGAATCTTCGTCTGTTTGTGCGGTTAAAATAATGACAGGCAGTCTAGAGCCAGCCCCACGAACTTTTGATAAAAATGAAAAACCGCTACCGTCTGGTAAGCCTAAATCTAAAATAACCAAATCGACTTTTTCTGAATTATTGATTTCATGTGCCGAAGCCAAGCTTGAGGCGGCTAGAACTTTATAATTTTCGGTGTGAAGGTTAACTTGTAAACCACGTGAAATAATCGGGTCGTCTTCGACTAATAAAATTGTGGTCATCAGGTTGCTCCGGTTTTTCGTTTCTTTTGTTTCCGACGGTGATTCTGATTTCATATTTAGTCCTTGGTAAATTTAATAAGTTGTTGTGCAACTTATTAAATTTAGAATGAACCCGAAGTATTAAGCAATTATGGAAAAAAGCATTTAAACAAAAGAAATAACTAAGGCAAAAGGCTGATTTTTTTTGCTATGTCGCTGAACGATTTGGCTTCGACACTTGAAGCATTACTTTCCACAATTGGAATTCCGGCCTCAGAGCCAAGCGATACCGAAGGGTTAAACGGAATTTCTCCCAGCTGTGCAATTTTTTTAGATTCTAAATAAGAAACGATTTCTCCTCGAGGGAATAGCTGCATTTTCTCGCCGTTAACGGGGTTGATCATGTAAGACATATTTTCAATGACTCCTCCGATTTTTACTCCGGTGCGTTCGAACATATCGATTGCTTTCTTCGCATCGATCAGCGCGATGTTTTGCGGAGTTGTAACAATTACTGCAAAATTAACCGGAACTTTTTGTACCAAAGAAAGTTGCACGTCGCCGGTGCCCGGCGGAAGATCAATTATTAAGTAGTCAAGCTCTCCCCATTGAACGTCGCGAAAGAATTGATCCATGGCTTTAAATAACATCGGACCGCGCCAAACAACGGCGGCACTTTCTTCAACCAAAAAGCCAATGCTCATGATTTTTATTCCGTAACGGCTGACCGGAGTGATTTTATTTCCTTCTGAAACTGTAGGCTTTTGGTTTAGCGCTCCCATCATGCGCGGTAGGCTGGGGCCGTAAATATCGGCGTCAAGCAAACCAACTGTACCGTACTCTCGTAGCGCTAAAGCTAAATTTGTTGCTACGGTGCTTTTACCGACTCCGCCCTTGCCTGAAGCGACAGCGATAATTTTTTTTACGCCCGGAATGGCTTGTTGTTGATCAAAAGGGTTAGTGGCCATGAATTTGCCTCGTTTCAGTGAAAGATGATGTTAGACGGTTAATAAATGCCTTTGCAAACGGCCACCTACAAAGTGCTCTTTACAAAGTGATAAGTTCTTTTCATAATGAATTTATTGTGAATAGCCAACAGCTTTTGTATCTTAATATCTTTTTCGGCACCTTAATTGTGCTGTACTTCGTTTTTGGGAGATCAAAACCCAAGCAGCCTGCACGCCTAAAGATGAAAGAAGATGTCACCAAAGACATCACAGCGGGTATCGTGCTAAACAAAGACGAAGCCGAGGTCATTACTTTTGCTGCGCGAGCGCCAGAAGTAATTGAGCCCGTAAAAACTGAAATCGTAACCGAGGTCATTCCGATTCAATCTCGAAATTTAAAAGTATACTTTGCCTTTAACGGGCACGACTGGGAGGCTTACGAAGCCTTGGGTGTACCCGTTAACGCTCCGATGACGACGGTCACGAAAATGTATCAGCATTTGATTAAAACTTCTGACGCTAGTACCTTTGATTTTTACGAATCAGCTCACCAAGCCATTTTGCAGAGGCGAAAAAGCCGATCTCCATAGGTTAAATGATAACTTTGTCTGTGCAGAATTCATGATGACAGTCAGACTTTAATCGGTCAGGCGACCGCTATCACATAGAAGACGGCGCCGCTTGCTTGTATCGACGTCGCTTAAGAAAAAAAGATTTATTTGCTTTAAATGCCTCTTAAAAAAGACCGAAAAAATTGGTATTTCGCTCTAATTAATTTAGCAAATTGTAGACGAATGTTGAGATGTCGTGCAGTTGTCGTCAGAGCAAGCCTTTGACTCTGTCCGCCATACAAATCAGTTTTGCCGATAAGCCCCCCGAAATGCTAAGTTTTTGACTGTTACAAATTAATTATTCGTCTACGACAATGGGGGCTTTTACATGTCTGCTCAAATTCGGCCACTAAAGGACCTTAGTACCTTAGTTAGTCTTTCTAAACGACGCGGTTTCGTTTTTCAAAGTTCTGAAATTTACGGCGGCTTAGGCAGTTGTTGGGATTACGGCCCGCTGGGTTCTTTGATGAAGCTCAATGTGAAGCGCGCTTGGTGGAATGCAATGACCCGACGTTCAGACATCGTGGGTTTAGATGCAGCCATCTTGATGCACCCGACGGTGTGGAAAGCTTCCGGCCACGTGGATGGTTTCTCTGACCCGCTCGTTGATTGCAAAGATTGTAAAACTCGCTTTCGCGCCGATAACACTGAATCTTATTTAACAAAAAAGCAGTGCCCAACTTGCGGCGGCAAAAATCTTTCTGAAGAACGTAATTTCAATTTAATGTTTAAGACCACGATGGGCCCTTTAGAAGACTCGGCGTCGGTTGTGTACCTTCGTCCAGAAACCGCACAAGGTCACTTCGTAAACTTCCAAAACTGCCAGCAGAGCTCGCGCTATAAAATTCCGTTCGGAATTGCGGCGATCGGTAAATCATTTCGTAACGAGATCACGCCGGGTAACTTTATTTTCAGAACGCGCGAGTTTGAGCAAATGGAAATGCAATATTTTGTTAAACCTGGCACCGACGAGAAATTTTTCTTTGAGTGGAAAGAGCGTCGTTTAAATTTCTATTTAAAATACGGCATCAAGCGCGAGAATTTAAATTTCAAAGATCATGATAAGCTTGCGCATTACGCGCGAGCGGCCGTTGATGTTGAATACCGATTTCCGATGGGCTTTTCAGAATTAGAAGGTATTCATAACCGCGCTGATTTCGATTTAACCCAGCATATGAAGTTCTCAGGCAAAAATTTAGAATACTTCGATGAGGCGAATAAAGAAAAATTTATTCCGTTCGTGATTGAAACGGCCGTGGGTTGTGATCGTTTATTCTTAGCGTTTATGTGCGATGCGTACCGCGAAGAAGTAACGACCGAGACTGACGAAGCCGGTAAAACTTCAGAAGACGTGCGCGTGGTACTTGGCTTACACCCGGACATCGCGCCGTACAAAGTATGCGTACTACCGTTATCAAAAAAAGAAGAGCTTTCAGTGCCTTCAATGAAATTACGTGATCAATTGGCCGAAGACTTCGACGTTTGTTACGACGAGACCGCTTCGATCGGTAAGCGTTACCGCCGTCAAGATGAAATCGGAACTCCGTTCTGCGTAACGGTCGATTTCGAAACCGCAAATGATCAAGCCGTGACGGTTCGTCACCGCGACAAGATGACTCAAGAGCGCGTTCCGATGGCGACTTTAAATTCGTATATAGCTGAAAAATTAATAACTTTTAACACATAGAAAAAGAGGACACGAAGTTATGGATACTTTAACATCGAAAACTCAAGCCAAAAACGCAACCATCGAAATTCCTAAAAAATTCGTTTACTATTTTGCGGCGGGTGACACCGAGGGTAGTGCGGCGATGAAAAATACCTTGGGTGGTAAAGGTTCTAATTTAGCCGAAATGACGGCGATTGGTTTACCGGTTCCGCCAGGATTTACGATCTCGACTGATATCTGCACACACTTCACGAACGCCGGCGGTAAATTACCTGAATGGGTTCGCCCTGCGGTGCTTGAAGCCTTAAAAAAAGTTGAATCAAAAATTGAAAAGAAATTCGGCGATGTTAAAAACCCACTACTTGTTAGTGTTCGTTCGGGCGCTCGCGCTTCAATGCCGGGAATGATGGATACAATTCTTAATTTAGGCTTGAATGATCAAACCGTTGAAGGCTTAGCGACCACTTCAAATAACCCGCGTTTTGCGTGGGATTCTTACCGTCGCTTTATTCAGATGTATTCAGACGTTGTCATGGGGATGAATTCTTCATTACTTGAAGTCACGTTAGAAGATATGAAGGCCGAAAAAGGCATTCACAACGATACCGATCTTACGACTGATGATTTAAAAAAATTAGTTAAAAAATTTAAAGAGATGGTTCAGCAGATGACGGGCCAAAGCTTCCCGAACGATGCTTACGAGCAATTATGGGGAGCCGTATCAGCGGTGTTCCGTAGCTGGAACACACCGCGCGCGATCACTTACCGTGACCTTCACAGCATTCCGGCTGAATGGGGCACGGCGGTTAACGTGCAATCGATGGTCTTCGGAAACTTAGGCGACGATTCAGCAACGGGCGTTGCTTTTACTAGAAACCCAAGCACGGGCGAAAAGAAATTCTACGGTGAATTTTTAGTGAACGCTCAAGGTGAAGACGTGGTGGCGGGCATTCGTACTCCGCAGCCGATTCATTTATTAAAAGAAATTATGCCTGAGCCTTACAAAGATTTAGAAGTGATTTACCAAAAATTAGAAACTTACTTTAAAGACATGCAAGATATCGAATTCACAATCGAAAAAAATAAATTGTGGATGCTACAAACTCGTAACGGAAAGCGCACGGCAAAAGCTTCGTTACAAATTGCGTGCGATATGATCGATGAAAAATTAATTACTGAAAAAGAAGCTTTGCTTCGCATTGATCCATCGTCACTCGATCAGTTGTTACATCCAACACTTGATCCACAGGCGAATAAAACTGAACTTGCACGCGGTCTTCCGGCTTCACCGGGCGGCGTATGCGGGATGGTGGTATTTACTCCGGAAGACGCTGTCGAGATGAAAGAAAAGGGTCACAAAGTTATTTTAGTGCGCGTAGAGACTTCACCGGAAGACATTGCGGGTATGATCGCGGCGCAGGGTATTCTAACTTCGCGCGGTGGTATGACTTCGCATGCGGCCGTGGTGGCGCGTGGTATGGGTAAATGTTGCGTGGCGGGTTGTTCTGAAATTGAAGTAAACTACGCAACTGAAACTTTTAAAGCTAAAGGTTACGTGATTAAAAAGGGCGACCTAATTACACTTGACGGTGGCACCGGCGAAGTGATTTTGGGCGAAGTGAAAACGATTGAGCCGAAGTTAGACGGAACTTTTCACCGCCTTATGACGATGGCCGATAAAGTGCGTCGCATGAAGGTGCGCGCGAATGCCGATTCACCGAAAGATGCGCAGACCGCGCGTGATTTTGGTGCCGAAGGTATCGGGCTTTGCCGTACCGAACACATGTTCTTCGGTGCAGACCGCATTGATGCCGTTCGTGAAATGATTATTTCAGATACGAAACCAGAACGCGAAAAAGCTTTGGCTAAATTATTACCGATGCAGCGTGATGATTTCTATCAATTGTTTAAAATCATGGAAGGTTATCCGGTCACAATTCGTTTATTAGATCCGCCGTTACATGAATTCGTTCCGCACGACGATGCCGAAATTAAAGAATTAGCAAAACGTATCAATTACAACGAAGATCGTTTAAAAAATAAAATTCAAAGCTTACATGAATTCAATCCCATGTTAGGTCACCGCGGTTGCAGATTAGCTGTGACGTACCCTGAAATTTACCAAATGCAGGTTCGCGCGATCGCTGAAGCCGCGGCCCAGTTGGTTAAAGAAGGTATGAAGCTGATACCTGAAATTATGATTCCGCTAGTGGGCATGGCGAAAGAATTAGAAATGCTCCGCGCGCAGACGGTGGAAGTCGTTGAAAAAGTTCAAAAAGAAAAAGGCGTCAAATTTGAATACCAAGTCGGTACAATGATCGAACTTCCTCGCGCGGCCGTAACGGCGCACGAGATTGCTCATCACGCTGATTTTTTCAGTTTCGGAACAAACGACTTAACACAAACCACTTTAGGTCTTTCACGTGACGATGCGGGTCGCTTTTTAGGAAGCTATGTCTCGCAGGGTATTTTCGCTAAAGATCCGTTCGTTAGCATCGATCAGTTGGGTGTAGGCACACTGGTTAAGACGGGTGTTGATCTAGGTCGTCAAACGAAAGGTAACCTTAAAGTTGGCGTCTGCGGTGAACACGGCGGTGACCCCGATTCGATCGAATTCTTTGACCGGGTCAATCTTGATTACGTTAGTTGTTCGCCGTTTCGCGTGCCGATCGCAAGACTTGCGGCCGCGCGGGCCAGTTTGATGCGTAAGTAAGGGTTAAAACCAGCCCAATTTTGTTGTCGGGTGTTGAATCATTCAGTGGCTTAAAGCGACGTTATTCATGATGAACCCCTTTTGTCTCAAAAGAAGATGATCTTGATCTTTGCATCAATTTTTCTTTGAACGAGGGAGTTTCCTGATGAAAAGACGTGATTTTTTAAAACGATTTGGATTAACAACCGCGACTTTGGGTGCTTACACCTCGGTTTCAAGTGCCGTGTTGAATCAATTTTTTATTTCAAATGCTTACGGGGCCGAAGTGTCGTTGCATCCATTAGCGATGCTTTTATCGGCTGAAGAAGCCATGGTCTTAGTTCCTAGCTCGGCTGATTTTTCTAAATTTAATAAAGCTTTTAATCTTCGCACGAACGTAACCCCATCGGTGCGCGTTTTGTGTCTGACCGAACAGGCTATTTCAAAATGTATTCAATGGGCACAAGAACAAAATGTTCCGTTAGCGATGCGTAACGGCGGGCACTCTTACGAAGGTTTGTCTTCTACAACCGGGCTGGTCATTGATGTTCGCTTGCGAGAGAAAATGAATTTAATCACCGATGGTGAAGATTCATTTTTACAAGTTGAAAGCGGCGCAAAGCTTGGGAACATTTATGAATTTTTAGCTCCGTATGGTTTAACGATTCCGGCGGGGTCTTGCCCAACGGTCGGAGTAACCGGACACACGACGGGTGGAGGTTTTGGTTTATTGGCCCGTACTTTCGGTTTAGCTTGTGATTCACTTTTAAAAGCCCGCATTGTCGTGGCCAACGGTGAAGTTCTAAATGTCAGTGATCGTGAAAATGCAGATTTATTTTGGGCGATACGCGGGGCTGGCGGTGGTAGTTACGGCGTCATTACGGAGATGACATTTAAAACGTCAAAAGTTAAAGAAGTCGTTGTTTTTGGTGTGACGTTTGTGGGCGATCAAAACGTGATACTGACGCTGATGAAGCAGTGGCTGGCATGGGCACCAAAAAGTTTGAAAGAAATAAATTGCTTGATGCGTTTACAGAAAGTATCTGATTCGTCATGGTCGATTCGAATTTACGGTCAACGCGTACCGCTTTCAAATGAAGACACGGCACAGACAGAAAAGCGTGTTAATGACATGCTAGATAAATTTATAAAAATTAAATCTCCCGAGCCAGGAAAGATGGTGATTAAACCCCTTAGCTTTATTGATTCGGTCCACCGTTTTGCGGGCAGTGCAACTGAGCTTCCGTCGGTCTATATGAAGGGTAAATCAGATTATATCAGAAGTGGTATCACAGATGAAGGGCTTAAAATAATGATCAGTCAAATTCCGATGGGGATAGCCAGCATGTTCGATTGCTACGGCGGCGCCATTGCAAATCATCAAGATTCAGACATGGCTTTTGCGCACCGTGAAGACGTTTTGTGTTCGATCCAGCATTACAGTGAATGGCAAGCCGATACCAAAAACCCGGTTCAGCTAGAAAAAAGATCGGCAGCCTATTTATCGAATATGAAAAAGTATTACGCTTCTTTGCGTCCGTATGTTTCGGGTCATTCTTACGTGAATTACTGTGATATTGATATTGAAGATTACGCATCGGCCTACTGGGGAAATAATTTAGCAAGACTTGTCGACATAAAAAATAAATACGATCCAACAAATAGTTTTCGACACGCGCAAAGTATCCCGCTAAAAATAACTTCGCCGAAGACACAGGCTGTTCCGGATCAAACCGCGAAGTCGCAGATTTTCGAGCTGAACTTAGTTTCTGGGGAAGGCACCGAAATTAGAAAACCAGTTCGAAGTCAGCTGCAAATTATGCAGCATGCGGGGCAAACTTTGCTGTACGCAAAGTTCGAAGTCAGCGTGGCGAAAATATTTGCGCCGCCGACATTATCGGCGGGCCAGTATCCTTTTCAGTTTGAAGCGGTCGAGATTTTTTTAAGAGCGAATCAAGATTCGCAAGATAATTTTTCTTACTATGAAATTGAATTAAGTCCGTATAATCAAACTTTTCTTGTGCAAATTGATTGCGAAAATTCAAAGAAGAAAATGCTCAATGATGTTGACCTTCAATTAAAATCCCAAGTGACCAGATCTAATCAAGGTTGGATCGGCGAAATTTGGCTGCCGCTAGATAAAATAAAATGGTCTGGAAAAATTGAAGACATCAGCGGAAATATTTTTGCCATTTTGGGTCAAAAACCAAATCGCAATTATTTCAGCGCGTTTACGCCGCCGCAGCAAAAACCGAACTTTCATTTACCCGAACTATTTCAGAAATTATTTTAATTTTGATCGGCTTTATAAATAACAAGCGGGTTCTTCAGGCTTTATGAGCCTGATTTTTTTTTGCGTGAGACTTTGAAAAGCAAGGTCGACTGAAAACTAAGCAGATATATCGAAAGCCTAAAAAAAGATCAACTTTTCGGTCTTAGTTTTATTGACATGGCCGTTTGCACCCCTAGAATAATTGCTGAACATGGCCTTAAGTCCAGGCTTTAAGTGAAACGGCTAAGTACGCGGTTAGCCAAAGAAATTAGGGGATTGCTTTGAGAATTAAAAAATTAGAACTGATTGGTTTCAAATCTTTTAAAGATCGTACCGTTATTCAATTCGATGCGGGTATCACGGGTGTTGTCGGACCAAATGGTTGCGGTAAATCAAACATCGTTGATGCATTGATGTGGGTCATGGGAGATCAATCAGCTAAAGATCTGCGTGCGTCTGCAATGACGGATGTGATCTTCGCGGGCTCTGAAGGTTATGCTCCACACGGAATGTGTGAAGTTTCATTAACTTTAGAAAATGACGGCGGACCATTCCCGGCAAAATATTTGAAACACTCTGAAATCATGGTGACTCGTAAACTTCATCGTAACGGTGAAGGTGAATACTTCATTAATAAAGAAGTTGCTCGTCTTAAAGACGTACAAGAGATCTTCATGGATACGGGCGCGGGTTCTAAAGGTTTCTCGATCATCGCACAAGGTATGATCGGTAAAATCATTACGGCGAAACCAGAAGATCGCCGTATGTTAATCGAAGAAGCGGCGGGTATTACAAAATTCAAAGCCCGTAAAAAAGAATCACAGCGTAAATTAATTTCGACTGATCAAAACTTAGTACGTTTACAAGATATCATCGGCGAATTAAAACGCCAGATCGATTCTTTACAGCGTCAAGCTCAGCGTGCTGAACGCTACCGAAATATTAAAAATCAAATCGAAGATTTAGAACTTTGGTTATCATCAGCCCAGTACGTGAATTTAAAAACGGCGGCTGACGAAGCGCAAAGAATTTTCGACGAAGCCCAATCAATCGAAGTGGGCAGTGAATCAGGTTTAGCTAGCATGCAAGCTGAACTTGAAACTTTAAAATTAACGATTCTAGAGCAAGAAAAAGCCGTTGAAACGAAACAGCAAGATTTCTATAACTTTCAGTCTGCCGTCCAGAAGAAAGAAATGGAAATTCAAGAACTTCGTTTTCAATTAGAACAAGCTAAGCGTAACGAACAAATGACCGGCAGTATTTTAAGCGAGCAAAAAGCCCGTCATGAATTGCTGGCGCGTGATTTGAATGAATTAACTTCTTCAGTTGAAGAGCTAAAGGCAGACTCTGAAAGTTTAACTTCTGAATCGGCTGAAAAATCTGAAGCTTTTGCTTCAGCGCAAACCCGTTACAGCACAATCGATGATGAATTAACAATCAAGCGTCGTGAACAAATCGCTTTAGGTCAAAGTGAATCCGCTTTAGATGCGCAAGTGAATTCATTCACAAACCGTATTTCTGAAATCGAAGCTAACATCGCCGAAGAAGAAATCACTTTAAACGAGTTGCGCGAAAAATTGCACGAATTCGAATCTCGTCGTCGTAAAGTAACGACGGGCTTAGATCAAGAACGTCAAATGCAAATTGATCTTTCGAGCGACGTTGATTCTTTCGAAGCAAATAAAAAAGTGTTAACTGAGCAACTTCAGCAAAAACAAGTCGAAGTTCAAGAATTCAAAGATAACTTAAACGAAACGGCTTCACGTCTTTACGGTTTAGAAAACTTAGCGGCCAATTTTGAAGGTTTCGAAGAGGGCGTTAAGCAAGTTATGCTTTGGAGCAAAGCAAAATCAGCCGAATTACACGCAGACGGTTCAGTTTCTGAATCTTTCAAGCCGGTTTCAGAAGTGATCGAAGTTCCGGCTGACTTTGAGATCGCGATGGAAGCAGCGCTTGGTTCTAAATTACAAATGTTACTATCGCAAAAACCTGAACAAGCTGTTGAAGCGGTTGATCACTTGAAAGAGCAAAACTCAGGTCGTTCAAGCTTCTACGCAAACTCTGGCAATTACGCGAAACCTTTAGAAGGTAATCCACAGGCCGAAGACGGCGTCATGGGCCTATTAAAAAATATCGTTAAATCTAACGAAACTTACTCAGCAAGTGTTGCGCAAATTTTAGACGGCGTTGCAGTTGTTGATTCGATTCGTACGGCATTACGTCTTCGTCCGAACTTTTCGGGTTGGACTTTCGTTACCCAAGACGGTGATACCTTATCACCTGAAGGTGTATTAACGGGCGGTTCAAAAGATTCAGCTGAATCGGGCGTATTAAAACGTCGTCGTGAGATTAAAGAATTATCGGGTAAAAAATCTGAGTGGGCGGGCAAACTTGCTTTAGCCAATGCTTCAATGAAGAAAATTGAAGAGCAACTAGCGAACGTTTTAAATGACTTTGAGGGCGCGCAAAAGCGTCGTTTAGAACAAGAAATCAAAGTTGCCGAATACAAGAAAGATCTTGAGCGAGCAGAAAATGAATTTCAGCAGGCACAAGTAACCGTTGAACGACAAGAAAAGGAAGTTCGCCGTTTAACAGAGCAACTTGAACAGTTAACAACAAAATCAGACGAACTAACTGAAAAGTTAGTGAACGTTCGCACTTTAAAAATCGAACTGGAATCAACCGTTGATTCATTAACGAATGAATACAACGAAATGAAAGATGGTTTTGAAGCTCAGCAAACGGAAGTGATGGATTTACAAGTTCGCGCGGCCTCTAAGACTCAAGAATTTTCAGGCGTAACTCGTCAATTAGAAATGGTTCAACGCCAAGTTTCTGATTTAGAAGCTCAGTTATCGCGTATGTCTGAAGAAGCTGAAGGCTACAATTCGCAAATGTCTGAAGGCCAGTACGCGATGGAGCAAGCTAAAATCGATTTCGAACGCATGTTAGTTGAAGTTGAAGCAAAACGTTTAGAAATGTCTCAGTTCAAAAATCAATTTGAAATCGAGACCGCGCACATTCGCGAATTAGAAGACAAAGTGATCACTTCGCAACGTGAACGTAACGATCGCCTAGCGCGCATGAACGATGCCCAGCTGAAACTTGAACAGGCTAAGATGAAAGAACAGTACTTAGTTGATCAAGTTCGTGAAAAATACCAATTGATTTTACCAGACGTAGTTCATAAGTACGAAGGCCGCGAAGGTAACCCTGAAGAGGCTGACACAGAATTAAAAGATCTGCGTGATAAGCTAGCAAAGATTGGCGAAGTTAATCTATCGGCGATCAACGAATACTCTGAAACTCAAGAGCGTTATGCGTTCTTAACTCAGCAGCATACAGACTTAACTGAGGCTAAAGAGCAATTACGTAAAGTGATTGATCGTATCAATAAAATTTGTTCGAAACGTTTCAAAGAAACTTTCGATCTAGTGAATGAACGATTCCAAAAAGTTTTCCCAGTTCTATTTGGTGGCGGTGAAGCGATGCTTACGTTAATCGAAGAAAACGAAAAAGGCGAAATGGGTATTGAGATCATCGCGAAACCTCCGGGCAAGAAGATGCAAAACGTAACGCTTATGTCTGGAGGCGAAAAAGCCCTCACGGCCGTTGCCTTAGTATTTTCGATCTTCTTAGTGAAGCCTTCTCCGTATTGCTTACTAGATGAGGTTGATGCGCCACTTGATGACGCCAACGTATTCCGTTTTAACGATCTGGTTCGTGAAATGGCGAAACGTTCGCAAATTATCGTAGTTACGCATAATAAACACACGATGGAAGTGGCTCAAAAACTTTACGGTGTGACGATGCAAGAGCGCGGCGTATCGACAATGGTATCGGTCAGTTTAGCTGACATCCGTTAATATTTTTCATGTCAGACAATCAAAAAAAGCCTTTAGGCAGTAAATCAGCAGTTGACTTAAATTCAACTGCTGATTGTTTTGTTGCAGCAATCGCCGAAGCCCATCAAAAAGCTTGCGAAAACGAAGAAGACACATATATTGACCCCGAGACCGGCCGTCATGTTCTTTCGGCATTTTACCTGAGCCGTCGGCAATATTGCTGTACGACGGGTTGCCGTCATTGCCCGTACGGCTTTCATGATCTGAAAAAGAAATAAGTAGCTAAAAAAGGGTATTAAAATGTCTGAAGCGCACTCGAATCAATTACTTTATTTACTAATCTTCGTCGGTGTTTTGCTATTTGTGATCATTGGCACGATTACTTTTTCGCAGTTAAAAAAGAATAAAGCACCCGAAGCAGAAGAGCCTTCTCAGCCAGTAGAGAAATCAGTACAGCAATTGGCTCCGATGCGGGATTATTTGCGCCCGGAACCAAGTGAACCCGTTGCCCCGAAGTTAGTTCTGATTGAAGCTGAGCCCGAAACAAATTTGAAGCAAGCGTTGAAAAAAACTGAAGAAAGTTTTTTTGGCCGAATTAAAAAAGCTTTTTCAAACCAAGATAAAAAAATCGTTCTAGAGCAAATCGAAGAAGTGCTTTACACAAGTGATTTAGGCCCGACGACGGTGCAAAAATTATTAGAAGTGGTTGATGAAGAGCTTTCGTCAAAAGAAGCTTCTGATCTAGATGCCGTGAAGCGCGCACTGAAAAAACAAATGCTGGCGATTCTGCGACCTTACTACATTGAAAATTACGGTAATAAAAAAGTTTCTGAACTATTAGTTAAGTCAAATAGCGGCCCAACGGTCTTGATGGTGGTCGGCGTGAACGGAGCGGGTAAGACCACTTCGATTGGAAAGATGACGGCGCAATTAGCTTCTCAAGGTAAAAAAGTTTTAGTGGCGGCAGGCGATACGTTTCGGGCCGCGGCGGGTGGGCAGTTGAAGGCCTGGACCGAGCGCGCGCAAGGCTCAAGTGACGAAGGCGGCATGGTCGAAATCTATTGGCCCGAAAATACGAAAGATCCAAGTGCGATTGCATTCGACGCTGTTACCAAGGCTAAGTCACAAAATTTCGATTATGTTATTTTAGATACGGCCGGGCGATTACACACCCAGGCTCCGTTGATGGATGAGTTAAAAAAAGTAAAACGGGTGATGTCGAAAGTGGTGGCCGAAGCTCCGCACGATACCTGGATCGTGCTAGATGCGAACTCGGGCCAAAATGCTTTGATTCAAGCTAAAGAGTTTCATCAAGCACTGGGTTTAACCGGCGTTGTACTAACAAAAATGGACGGCACAGCTAAGGGTGGCGTTGCCTTAGGTGTTGTTGATCAGTTACAAATCCCTATTAAGTTAGTTGGAATTGGTGAAAAGATTAACGATCTAAAATCTTTTGATTACGAAGAGTACGTAGATTCAATTCTGGGTTAAATTTATTTTTTAAGACGTTATTTTCTAAACTTGTAATAACGCCCTGGTACCTCAAGCGCTCCTCGCGAGGGTTTGCCTCGGGCCTAGCAAATGCACTACATTGACGAAGGCTAAACCTAACTTAAGGAAGGTATTTTATGATTAAATCTATTATCACTGCTGCGGCTATATCTGTTATCACTTCTCAAGCATTTGCATTGGACATACTTTGTGTTGACCGCAACATTCAAGACGGTCAGATCACTGTTCACTTTGTAGGTCGTGCAACAAACGTAAGTGCACGAGTACGCCTTCCTACATTTGAAACCTCAGCTAGATACGCAACTGGCGCGTGCGCAGCCGAAGAAAATACGACATATCTTAGCCTTCGTTGTGACGAGTTGGTCACAGAAGATGGCGAGAAATACTTTGCTCGAATCGACGGCGCTGAAGCCAAGGTGGCTAAAGACGGAAAAATTCTTGCTACGATTCCATGCGATAGTGACAAAGAATAACAAGCTCAAGGATCGTAAACTTACCAATACCTGTTTGCATGAGCAGACCAAATTTATAAACTATGGGTACACAATTTGAGACAGCTACATATCTTTAATGCATTTTTACTATTTTTTTCAGTATGCCTATCGGCCGGCGTGACCGAAGCCGCACGCGTAAAAATACCAAGCTTTCAAAAAATTCTAAACGACTGCGCGGGCGGAGATTTTGCCAATCACGCGACAAAAGACCCCATCACCAGCATTAAAAAGTTGTATGAAGTGATCGAACAAAATTTTGCCCTACAAAGTGTCAATATCGAAGAACGCGAAACAACCTTTACTCAAGCTGGGCAAAGTAAGAAATTAAAGTTTGAAAACAATAAGTGGACGTTGTTGAAGGTGCTCGACGACGGAACTCACCAGACCCTTGCTAGCGGAGCGCGTCAAAAGGTGCCGACAATCGAATCTGTTCTAAGTGATTTGCTGATTAATTCAAAAATCGAAAGCGACCTTACTAAAATCAACGAGATTCGCGCTGGAGAACGAAATTTGCTAATCAAGCGTGCGAACGCTGAAATTCGCTATTTGCAATATCGAAAAGCAAAGGCAGAAACGACGCTTGAATGCAGCCGAAGTGACAAGGCCGACATTTGTTCATGTAACTAGGGCAAAAAGGCTTGCCTGATGGGTCCTAGCTCCCCATACTTGTAGAGGTAAGTATTTGTTTACTTTGGATTTTTTAGATCAAGAAGGAAGTTTAAGAGTCGGTTATGGCAGAAACTCAAAAAGCAAATTTAAAAAAATTATTTCATTTTAAGATTGCCGGAGTTTCTTATAAAATTAAGACGTCGCACGATGAGCAGACCGTTAATGAGTTGGTCGACTTCGTGAATACAAAAGTGACCGAAGCAATGGGCGCCACTAAAAACTCATCTTTTCAGAATGCGGCTGTACTGGCCGCCCTTAATATCGCCGAAGAGATGATTCTACTGAAAAGACGAGCGCAAGCTGAACTGAATAAACTTGAAGCCAAAGCCCTTAAGCTTTCGCAAGATCTAGAAAACGCCAAAACGAACAAAGTGAACTGGAACTAGTTTCCGTAAGACGCTTTTATCGTAAGTGGAGTTTTAAATTTGAAATCAGAGATTCGTCCGCGAATTTTACAACAGCTTAAGGCTTTAGATTCTGAATCACGTATTCAGAAATCAAACGCTATTCAAAGCCACTTACACGATTTATTAGAAGATCAAAACGGTTACTGGGCCGCTTACCAAAGTTTGTCTGATGAACCAGCAATCGATTGGAGCTTGGTTTCAAAAGACATCAAATGGTGCTTTCCGCTGGTCGATGGTGAAATGCTTAAATTTAAAACTTCAAACTTAAATTTCAAAGCTTCAAGTCTAGGCGTGCGCGAGCCTCTAGATGGTGAAGAAGTGGCCTTAAGTGAAATCAAAGGCTTAGTAATTCCGGGCGTGGCGTATAGCAAAACGGGTCATCGCTTGGGTCGTGGAAGAGGTTTTTTTGACCGAACCCTAGAAAAGTATAGCGGTAAAAAAATTGGTGTTTGTTTTGAAATGTCTTTGTGCGATCAGTTACCGCATGAAGCGCATGATATTCAATGTGACAAAGTCGTAACTGAAAATTCAATTTATCAAACGTAGATGTTCTGAAGGAGATTTAAAGTGGAGTTAATATTCGTATTGGTCGGGTTTTTAGTTGGGGCATTCGTTGTGTTTGCCGTTAAACGTATTCAAGATCAAAATACAAAAAAATCAGCAAGGGAAGAAGCAGACCGCATTTTAAACAAAGCCAAGTCTGAGTCTATCAAAATCAAAAAAGATTCTGATGCGAAATCAAAAGATTTCGAAATGAAAGCTAAGAAAAATGTTGAGACCGAAATCAACAAACAAAAGTCTCAGCTTAAAAATAAAGAGCAACAGCTCGAGCGGCGCTTAAAAGAAGTTGAAGACCAATTTAAGCATCGCCTAGATGAAAATGATAAGTTTATGAATCAGCTTAAAGACCGCGAAGAAAAAATCGTTGTCTCTGAAAGTCGCTTAAAAGAAGTTGAACGCGCAAACGTTGAACAAACTACTTTCTTACAAAAAAAATTAGAAAATGTTGCACAGATGTCGCAAGACCAAGCTAAACGCGAATTGTTTCAAGTACTAGAAGAAACGGCGAAGTTAGAAGCGGGTAAACGTATTTCTGAAATCGAAGACGAAACCTTAAAAGAGGCTGATCGTCGTTCACGTAATATATTAGCGCGTGCTTTAGCGCGCTTCGCTTCAGAATTTACTTCTGAGCGAACCGTATCGGTCATGAGTTTAACTTCAGACGAAATGAAAGGTAAAATTATCGGTCGTGAGGGTCGTAACATCAGAACGCTTGAAGCTTTATGCGGAGTCGATTTGATCGTTGATGATACTCCCGAAACAATTGTGATTTCGGGTTTTGATCCGATCCGCCGCGAATTGGCTCGTCGTACAGTTGATAAGTTAATGGAAGACGGTCGCGTGCACCCGGCCCGCATCGAAGAAGTTGTTGAAAAACAAAAATTAGAATTAGCCAAATCAATGAAGGAAGAAGGCGATAAAGTCGTCGTCGAACTTGGCATTACGCAAATTCATAATGAATTGGTAAAAATGCTAGGTAGTTTAAAATACCGCAGCACACATGCTCAGAATGCATTAAACCACGCTTTAGAAGTGGCACATATATCGGGTTTATTGGCGGCCGAAATTGGTATGAACATTAAGATCGCTAAACGCGCCGGTTTATTACATAACATCGGTTTAGCCGCTGATCACACTTTCGAAGGCAACTACGCTAACGTAGGCGCCGACCTAGCGAAGAAATTTGGTGAAAGCGAAGAGATTGTTCACGCGATCCGCGCGCATCACGACAGCGAAAAGCCAAATTCAGCGTTAGCGTGGATTGTTCACTCGGCAAATATTTTATCGAATGCTCGTCCGGGTGCTCGTCGCCAACAGATGGATAATTTTATTAACCGTTTAAAAGATTTGGAATCAATTTCTAATTCTTTCGACGGAGTTCTTAAATCAGTGGCGGTGCAAGCCGGTCGCGAAGTGCGCGTTCTAGTTGAAAGCTCGCGTGTAACTGACGATCAAAGTTTGATGCTTGCGCGCGATATCGTAAAGAAAATCGAACGCGAACTTCCGCATGTGGGCCAAGTAAAAGTCACGATTGTTCGCGAAACTCGCGCGGTTGAGATCGCTCGCTAGGGCTGGGCATAGGAAGAAGCGACATGGCGATGCAGACGAATTTTTTACCACCTGAAGAACAGCTTGAACTCATCAAGCACGGCACCGTTGATTTCATCAACGATGCTGAATTTTTAAAGAAACTTAAAAAAAGTTCTGAAAAAAAGAAGCCGTTAAATATTAAGTTAGGTGCCGACCCCAGCCGACCTGATATTCATATCGGTCACACGGTCGTAATTAATAAGCTAAAAACTCTGCAAGATTTAGGTCACCATATTCAGTTTTTAATCGGTGATTTTACGGCTTTAATCGGCGACCCATCGGGTAAAAACACAACGCGCCCGATTTTAACCCGCGAAGAAATTGAATCGAACGGCCGAACGTACGCGAAACAAATTTTTAAAATCTTAGATCCCGAGAAAACCGAAATTGTTTACAATTCAACGTGGTTATTAAAACTAACTTCGATCGATTTTATTAAACTATCGGCGAAGTATACGGTCGCACAAATGCTTGAGCGCGACGATTTTACGAAACGTTATAAAGCAAACGTACCCATTTCACTTCATGAATTTATGTATCCGCTTTGCCAAGGTTACGATTCGGTGGCGCTTAGGTCAGATCTTGAATTAGGTGGCACGGACCAGAAGTTTAACTTACTGGTGGGTCGCGAATTACAATCAGCCTACGGCGTTGAGCAGCAATGTATTTTAACGATGCCGATTTTAGAGGGCCTAGACGGCGTGAATAAAATGTCTAAGTCTTTAGATAATTACATCGGCGTTGATGAAAACCCAAAAGACATGTTCGGTAAAACGATGCGTGTCTCTGACGAGCTGATGTATCGCTACTACGAGCTATTGACCAGCATGAAGCCAAGCGAATTGGCGCAGCTAAAAAAAGACGTGCAAGAAGGTAAAAAACACCCACGTGATGTTAAAGTCGAATTAGCAAAGATGTTAGTAACGCGCTTCCATTCTGCGGCGGCAGGCCAAGCAGCGGTAGATGAATTCAATCGAATATTCTCTGATAAGGGAATGCCAGATGTCATTGAAGAATTTAAAATAAGCGCACAGTCTGTGGGCTTAACGCTCTTGATGGTGCAAGCGGGTTTATCAACTTCAAACGGTGAAGCGACTCGCTTGATAACGGGCGGGGGAGTTCAAATCGATCAGCAAAAAGTAGCTGATGCGAAATTGAAACTAGATCTGAAGGCTGGCGACTCAATGGTGATTAAAGCCGGTAAGAAAAAATTTATAAAGATAGTGGTGCTGTAGTGCCATGGAAGCAAAAATGAAAATTAAATTCATGCCTCAAAATATTGAAGTCGATGTTGATCCGTCAAAATCACTTCTGAAAATCGCGACCGAAAATGGTTTAAAAATTAAATCAATCTGCGGCGGAATTGCTTCGTGCGCTGAATGTCGCGTAAAAATTATCGAAGGTGATAATTCGATCCCCGAGCCGGGTAAAGCAGAATTGAATTTAATAGGTACCAGTTATTACTTAGATGGCCGTCGTTTAGCCTGTCAGGTTCGTTGTTTTGGTTCGGTCACGGTTGATTTAACCGAGCAATTAAATAAAGTCGATACACAGAAAAAAGTAAAAGGCTTTAAGCAAAAAGATACGTCTCAACTTTCGGCCGTTCAAGACACGATGATTTTATCGAACAATCCGCCGAAGAAAAATCAGCCACCAGACAAGAAAAGTTAGAGCGAAGGCTTAGTCTTAAAACTGCCAGCGCTGTCAAATTGTCATCGGCGTTGCATTCAGATTTCGTACTTCGAAAAATAAAGCCCCTGAATTTTAGTTCAAGGGCTCAATCAAAGTTTGAATCTTTAAAGAATAAAGATTAATGCTTTGGCATGATCACTGTATCGATCACGTGGATAACGCCATTTGTGCAAGATATATCGGCCGCAACAACTTTTGCTCCGTTTACAGTTACACCGTGTGTTCCGTCAACATGCAGGTTTTCGCCGTGAACTGAAGCTGGCGATAAAACTTTTCCGGTTACATCTGACGCCATTACTTTTCCAGACATCACGTGAAACTTCAAAATAGCTGCAAGCTTCGCTTTATTTTCGGGTTTGATAAGACTTTCAACGGTGCCCGCTGGTAATTTTGCAAAAGCCTCATCGCTTGGTGCAAATACTGTGAAAGGGCCAGCGCTTTTTAAAGTTTCAACTAAAGCTGCGGCTCCGACTGCTGCAACTAAAGTTTTGAATGTGCCGGCGGCAACTGCTGTATCTACGATATCATGTGTTTGGTTAGACATTTATTGTCTCCTTTGGATTAGTTTCGAGTTATATCGAAACGATATTGTAGTAACACGGCTACTTTGTGAATGGTACCTGCAACTTGAAAGTGTGTAAGGCCATCATTAGAAGATAGTGCAACAAAAAGTTTATTCAACAATCTTTCGAATGAGTATACGATGCTATAATAAAAAATGGCGGAGCTTCTGTTGAATGACGATTATCGAAACGATTTAAGCCAAACATTAGAGTTTCTTCGTCATCAATTGTCTAGAGCCATCGTCGACGTAAGGCACGAGCTTCACCAAGTTTATCTAGTCACGATAGGAACTGCCTACCCCGAAGTTAGAACTGTGATTCTACGTTCGGTCGATTGGGAAGCAAACTCGATTGCCTTCCATACTGATTCGAGATCAAAAAAATTCGTCGAACTTTCGCAAAATGTAAAGACAAGTTTTTTAGGTTACAGTCACAAAAAAAAATACCAAATTAGATTTCGAGGCCGCACGATTTTAAATTATAATAACGAAGTGGCTAAAGAAAGTTGGCAGCGCTTAAGTGTTGCCTCAAGGCGCTGCTACTTAGTTTCGTCACCGGGTAGTTCTTTAGAAGAAGCGGGTAGTGGCCTCAATCAAGAAACCAGCTCGGCTGACTTACAATTGCAATCGACGGAAATTGGTTTTAATCATTTTGCGGTTGTTACCTTTGTTATCGAAGAAATCGAATGGTTACTTTTAGCCCGCGATGGACATCGCCGAGCGCTATACAAATTTGGTGAGGGTCAAAAAAAACCAATCGATCAAACCTGGCTGTGCCCTTAAAAAATAATACGTGGATAATCTGCGGGTTAGAGGATAATTAGACGTTGAAACTAGAACCGCAGCCGCAATTCTTTGTCGCGTTCGGGTTGTTGAAAACGAAACCTTTGCCGTTTAGGCCGCCCGAATAATCAAGCTCCATTCCGATCAGGTATAAAAAACTTTGTGAATCGACCACGATTTTTTGGCCGTAAGCCTCGAAAGCTTTGTCGCCTTCTTTCATGGTCGTGTCAAAATCCATTTTGTATGATAGGCCCGAGCATCCACCTTTTTTTACTTCAACACGTAAGAAAGCTTCAGATGGTTTATTATCTTCTTTTTTAAGGGCTAAAATTTTTGTTGAGGCTGATTCACTAATTTGTATCATATTGCTCAGTATAGCTTTAGATGCCCTTAAAAGCATTACAAATTAATCGGGCGGCTTCTTTGATTTCGCTGTCTTTTGTCCAGCGTCCTAAAGAGAGTCGTATTGTGCGGCTGGCTTGGGCTGGGCTGCGGCCAATAGCCGATAATACGTGACTGCTGCTTGTTTCGCCCGTGTTGCAGGCCGATCCCTGGCTGAAAGCTAAGCCAGAAAGTGCAGGTAGAAATAAATCAATCATCGCGGGCATCATTAAACTTAAATTAATTGGTGAGCGGCGAGTTAAAGCGGGACCGTTAATTTCGACGCTGGGTATTTCGGCCTTTACTAGCGAATAGAGCTCATTACAAAAATATTTCGTGCGGGCTGAATCTTCGGCCATTTCTTTTTCGCAAATCGCAGCGGCTGCACCTGCACCGACAATGCCGGGTACGTTTAAAGTACCTGATCTGCGATTATTCTGCTGGCCTCCACCTAAAACAAAAGGCTCAATCTGAATGCTGGGGTTTTGTGAACGAATATATAAAGCACCGACGCCCTTAGGGCCATAGAATTTGTGCGCCGAAAATGTTAAAAAATGGACGGGCGTTTTTTCTAAGTTCACTTCAATTTTACCCACGGCCTGCGTAGCGTCGGTATGAAAATAAATTTGATGATCTTGGCAAAATTGCGAAAGTTCTTTGACTGCGTTGATCGAACCAATTTCGTTATTCACCCAAATCAAGCTAACTAATCTTGTCTCAGGTCGAATGTGTTTTTTTAATTCGTCGACGCTGACGAGGCCTTCCGAATTAACCGGAATATATGTCACCTGAATATTTTCATATTTCTCTGCGGCCTTGAAAGAATTTAGAACGCTCCAGTGTTCGGCGTTTGAAGTGATAAAGTGAATCGGGGTATCGGGGGTTTCATTTTTCAGTTTACGAATCAGACCAAACACCACCGAGTTATTGCCTTCAGTGGCTCCGGCGTTCCAAACCAGTTCATTGGGTTTACAGTGAATGAGGCGTGCGGCCTGTTCGGCAGCTTTTTTAACGCCGTTCTCGGCGGCCCAACCGTAAGAATTTAAAGTATTAGCTGGGTTACCAAAATCATTCGTAAAGTAAGGCAGCATCGCGTCGATCACGCGGGGGTCTACAGGTGTCGTTGCGTTGTAGTCTAGGTATATCGGTTTTTGCATTTACTGCCTCTCACGGCGAGATTACTCTATAAATCTATGGCGAGTCAAAAAAAGCCCTTCTTTCAGCCTTATTTCGTGCGTAAAACTAAAACGTCGCAGGCTCGTTCTTATTTTAAGTGGAAGAAATTTGATGCTTTGATCCAGGCGGCTGAAACTAAAGACGGCGCTCGTGAGGTTTATTATGCAAAAACTAATATTAAGGCACCGGCCCACTGGTCGCAGACTGCCGTCGATATCGCAGCTAGTAAATACTTTCGACGATCTGTAAAAAAAGAAAGCTCGATCGAAGCTTTGATAGAGCGTATTGGTTTAGGCTTAGGTGCGGCGGCTAGCTCCAGCGAATTATTCAAATCAACTAACGAAGTGAAAGAATTTGCCGAAGAGCTTAAGTATATTTTGTATTCGCAAATGGCAGCTTTTAATTCACCGGTTTGGTTTAACGTGGGTCTAAAAGAAGCTTACAAGCTTTCTTCAAAAAGCGATCACTACGCCCTTAATTTCAAAAGTAAAAAAATTGAAAAAGTAACCGATGCTTATTTACGTCCGCAAAGTTCGGCGTGTTTTATTCAGTCTGTCGAAGACTCAATTGAATCTATTTTTGAGTTAGTGAAAACCGAAGCTAAGCTTTTTAAGTACGGTTCGGGTTCGGGCACTAATTTTTCTACGCTTCGTTCAAAACACGAAGAGCTTTCAACCGGCGGTTCAAGTTCGGGCCTGATTTCATTCTTAGAAGTTTTAGATAAATCGGCCGGCGCGATCAAGTCGGGTGGTACAACCCGCCGTGCGGCCAAGATGGTGTGTTTAGATTTAGACCATCCCGAAGTCGAAGATTTTATCGCGTGGAAAATGAAAGAAGAAAAAAAGGCTTTAGCTTTAGTAGCTGAAGGTTATTCTTCTGAATTAGACGGCGAAGCTTATAAAACTGTTTCGGGGCAGAACGCCAATAACTCACTTCGAATACCAGATCGTTTTATGAAAAAAATCGGCAGCTCTGCGAACTGGGCTTTAAGGTCGCGCAATTCAAACAAAACGTTGAAAACCGTCGGCGTTGATCAGCTGTGGAAGCAAATCTGTGTGGCTGCCTGGCAGTGCGCGGACCCCGGTTTACAATTTGAAGATACGATCAACCATTACAATACGTGCAGCACGACCGACGTGATTCGTGCCAGTAACCCGTGTTCAGAATATATGTTCTTAGATGATTCGGCCTGTAACTTAGCCTCAATTAATTTAGTGAATTTTTTAGACGAACAGCAAAATTTAAAATTAGATGAACTGATCCACGTGGCGCGCACCTTATTTATCGCACAAGAATGCTTAGTTGATTTTTCAAGTTACCCAACCGCGAAGATTGCTCAGAATTCGCATGATTACCGCCCCTTGGGCTTAGGCTTTGCGAATTTAGGTTCTATGCTGATGCGGATGGGCTTAGCTTATGATTCAGACGAAGCGCGGGCGTGGGCTGGTTTTCTGACGGCCGTGATTTCGGGTGTGGCTTATCGCACCAGCAGCGAAATGGCTGAACAGCGCGGGGCTTTCGCTGGTTTTAAGAAAAATAAAATCTGTATGCTGGCTGTAATTAAAAAACATCAAAATTCGGTCGCAAAAATCGATTGGTCGAAGTTGCCAAAAGGCTTTTCAGCGGCGGCAAAAACAATCTGGGATGAAACATATAAAAATGGCAAGCTTCACGGCTTTCGTAATGCGCAAGCGACGGTGATTGCTCCGACCGGAACCATCGGTTTAGTTATGGACTGCGATACCACGGGCATCGAGCCTGATTTTTCGCTGGTTAAAAATAAAAAACTAGCGGGCGGCGGAAGTATCAAGATCGTCAATCAATCGGTCGAAGCGGTTTTAAGGAAATTAAAATATTCGATCGTTGAAATAAAAAAAATTAAATTACAGTTACTAGAAAAATCTTCAATTATTAGTTCTTCGATAAAGAAAGAACACTTGGCTCTTTTTGCCTGCGCGACGGGTGATTTAGCCTTGTCTCCTGAAGCGCATTTAAAAATGATGGCGGCCGTGCAACCTTTTATCAGCGGAGCCATCTCTAAAACCGTTAATCTTCCAGCCGAATCAACAGTCGAAGACGTTAGTCGCACGTATCAAACCGCGTGGAAGTTGGGTTTGAAATCGGTCGCCATTTACCGCGACGGCAGTAAATTTGTTCAACCTTTGTCGTCGCCAAGCTCGTCGCCTTCGTACCCCTTGTGTTCTGAGTGCGGTCACCAAACCATTCTTGAATCGGGTTGCTATCGTTGCACCAATTGCGGTACAACTTCGGCATGCGCCAGTTAACTTCAAAATTAAATAAACCAGTCGTTGCTGTTTTAGTTATGATTATCGTCGGTGTATTTTATTTTTGGAATCACCAGCAGACGACGCATTCGCCTAGCAGCAGCGATGACGTTGCAAGTTTCAGTGCAGCGGCCAAAGATAACGATAAGCATGCTGGGGCCGCAGCTTTGGCCCATGTAGCAGATAGCTCGGCAGATAACTCAGCGCAAAAACAAATGCCTGCAGAAGCTGTTCAAAACTTAAACGAAAACGAATTTAAAACCTGGGTGCAAAGCGAATCAAAATCTTTGAATAACGCCTCGGTCGACGCCGATCAAAAACAAATTCAGATGAAAGCTTTAGCCCTTAGTTTAAAGCCCGCACAGTTTAAAACTTTAACTGAGATTTCTCTGGATACGGAAGCCGACGTGAATGCACGAATTTTTTCGGCGTACTTGATCACGCAAAATTCTGCGAATGAAAATCAGCAGTACTTAACTGGAATTGCCAAAAAAAGTTTACCGGATTTAGGGCCGATCAACCCGCATTCGGTGGCCGAAATTAAACGCGGGCAAGAGCTGGCTTTAAGATTGATGGCAATTGATGAACTGGTCTTACGAGCCAAGACAAGCCCCGAAGCTCTAGCGCAGCTACAGCGCCTATCAAGCGAAGCCGAATCTTCTGAAGTTCGTCGCTACGTGCAGCGAAAATTAGCAGAGCTGCGTTAAACTCGAATAAAAACTCTATTTCCTCTTAATATTTTCTTGATTGGCCAGAAGTTGGTTGCTTTGATCTATAGGTCTTCAATGAAGATGAGGGGGATTTATGAAAGCTTTAACAAAGGCATTATTTGTTGCCGCTATATCAGCTGCAATGTTTTCGACCGCACAAGCCGATCTGATCACGGTACCGTCACAACCTTCAACTGAGGCCTGCGTTTCGCAAGCTGAAATGAAAGTCATCGCAAAAAGTTTTCCGCAATTTAATCAGTACGCAAATGCTGACTACTGTTACGATAACTCGCAAATTTCTAATTTAATTTCTTCAATTATGTTTATGAGAAAAACAGCTTTTTCTCCGATGGCGAAAAGCTCTGACGATTTATTCTCGGGCCGTTTTTCATCTAGCTGGTGGGATTACTTCATTGGTCGTATTAATAAGTTAGAAATCGTTGAGTCTTGCCCGAAGGGTGTTGTGGCTTACGTTTACGCCTTCGGCGGCAAAACCATGTACGCCTGCCCGATGGCCTTAACCGACCAATTTTCTTCTTTAGACAGAGCCAGTGTTTTCATGCACGAAGCCCGTCACATTGATGGTTACCCGCATATCACTTGTTCGAAAGGTGTTCGTAAGGGCCTGCAAGGCGCATGTGATAAAACCATTCAAGATGGTGGATCATACGCCGTTACCGTCGAGACTTACGCGCAACTTGGTAAGTACGCTTTAGATGTGCATCCCGCATTAAAAGCTTATGCTCGTGCCTTAGCGGTTATCTATGCCGATGAGACTTTTGAAACTCCGGCGCAGGTTACTCGTTCGGAAAGTTTATTACTTTTAACTTCGGCTTTAGACTTTCACTCGCTGAATCCGGTAACGGGTCAAACGACTCAATTGGGTAAAGCACCGGCCGCTGGCCATATCATTCGCCGTGCTCAGCACATGATTATGATTCCTGATGATAAGAATTTAAAAGCGCAATATATCTTCGCTAATAACGAGGGCGATATTTCACAGTCTCCATCAGAATCAATCACTGAATACAATTTGCAGTCTCCGGCTGATAAGGCAAACTTGATTGATATGCACGTAGGTGGTCAATGGAACGTTCGCGTTTACAAGAACCTAGCGCGCTTTGCCTGTGACCCGAATGCGGCGACATTAACAGATATTCCAATGCCAGCGGGTGCGGTACCTTCTAGTTTAGTTTACCCGGCGGGTTACACACGCGCAGTTTACACGGTTAGCTTAGCTATGCAAAACGGGACTATTTACGAACTGTCTTGTTTAAATAAAAAAGCAACGATTACGGCTTCGAATGCAAAGTTTGATCGCCCGTATAAACGCATGCACCGTGCAAACAGTGTATTATTCGGTTTAACCGGCGATGGTCACATCTTCCGTATTGATAACAATGTGTCGACTCCGGTCGGTGTAGCGATCGATGGTTCAGTGATCGAAATGGTTCCGCAAGAGACTTTCGGTTTTTACCAGACGCCGTAGTTTTTAAATAGATCGAACCAGGGTGACTTGGTTTATTTTATGAATAAAAAACCCAGCTTTGCGCTGGGTTTTTTATTGAAAAATTCTTGAGACGGCCGGGCGGCCGTCTCACTGATTAAGCTAAGTTATGCGCTAGCAACATCTCGCGGTATTTTGGTAATGGCCATAACTCGTCGGCCACTAACAATTCAGCGGTATCTACTGCATCACGTAATTTGAATGAAGCCGGTTGCAAGTCTTCCATGATTTCCCACATGCGCTTATTTTCGTCGTGGCCTTTTCTAGATTTTTCAACCTTGGCTTGAAAAGATTCGTAGCGAGTTAAAACGTCTGCAAAGATCTGTTCAAATTCGGCCATGCGATTTTTGTGCGATTTTTTTAAAGCCGGTAAGCTCATAGCTTCGTGCGACTGGCCCAATATCTTCATCTGCTTTTCTAAAGCGGGAATGATGTATGTGCTGGTTAACTCGAGTAAGCTTGTGTGTTCGATATCTAAAGTTTTCACATAGCGTTCAACCGCGATGTGGTATCTAGATTCGATTTCTTCCTTAGAAAGAACTTTCATGTCGATCAGAAATTGCGTCGCTTTCCTATCTTTTAAAACTTCTAAAGCGTCGGGCGTTGTATTTAGAATGGGTAGGCCCCGTTTTTTAGCTTCGACTTTCCATTCGTCTGAGTAACCGTTTCCGCTGAAACGAATGGCTTTTGTTTCTTTAACCACTTGTCTGATTAATTCCATCACGGCTTCGTCACGTTTTTTCTTTTTCAAAAGATCTTTTAACTGCTCGGCGCATTCGTTAAACGAAGCCGCTACGGCCGCGTTTAAAAAAGACATGGGGACGGCGACGTTTTGCGAAGAACCCACCGCGCGAAACTCAAACTTGTTACCCGTGAAAGCAAACGGGCTGGTGCGATTACGATCGGTGTAATCTTTAGAAATATTCGGAATTTGGCTAACGCCTAAATCAATAATTTGCTCTTCGGTGGCTTTTAAAACTTTACCGGCTTCGATGGTGTTTAAGATATTTTCTAATAAACTTCCTAAGAAAACCGAAATAATTGCCGGCGGAGCTTCGTTTGCACCCAATCTGTGGTCGTTGCCAGGGCTAGCAATCGCGGCGCGCATCGCAGAGGCATTTTTATGAACCGCACGCAGTACAACCGCTAAGCACGCTAGGAAACGTAAATTTTGGTGAGGCGTATGACCTGGTTCAAGTAAGTTTTCACCCTTATCGTTCGCCATTGACCAGTTGTTATGTTTACCCGAACCATTAACGCCCGCAAAAGGTTTTTCGTGTAGTAAACAAACCATGCCGTGCTTTAAAGCCACGCGTTTTAAAACTTCCATCGTCAGTAAATTATGATCAGACGCGATATTCATATCTTCAAAGATCGGAGCTAATTCAAACTGCGAAGGGGCCACTTCATTGTGACGAGTTTTAATCGGAATCCCTAAGCGATAAAGCTCGAATTCAGATTCTTGCATAAAAGATTTAATACGTGACGGGATAGATCCGAAGTAGTGATCTTCTAACTGCTGACCTCGGGCTGAAGAAGCACCAAGTAAGGTACGGCCGGTCATTAATAAGTCGGGGCGTAGGGCCGCAAAGTTTTTATCCACTAGGAAATACTCTTGTTCAGCCCCTAAAGTGGTTTGCACTTTTTTGGCATCGACGTCGCCGACTAATTTTAGAAAGCTAACTGCCTCAGTCGATAAAACGCCGATTGATCTAAGTAACGGCGTTTTATTATCTAAGGCTTGCCCGTGATAGCCGAAGAACACCGTTGGTATACACAATGTTTTTCCGTTTTCTTCTTCGATGATAAATAGCGGAGATGAAGGGTCCCAAGCGGTGTAACCGCGTGCTTCAAAAGTTGAACGCATGCCGCCCGACGGAAAAGACGAAGCGTCTGGTTCACCTTGAATTAATTGCGAACCAGAAAAAGTTTCCATCACCCGTAATTCAGAATGATTAGCGTGTTGGATTGAAATAAACGCATCATGTTTTTCAGCTGTCAAGCCGGTCATTGGTTGAAACCAGTGACAGAAATGTGTAACACCTTTTGCGACCGACCATTCTTTAATTGCCGAAGCGATTGAATCAGCGGTCTCTTTCGGAAGTTTTTTACCTTGATCTAAAGTTTTTAATAAATTTGCATACGCATCTTTCGGTAGCTTTTCACGCATCTGCGCTAACCCAAAAGTTAAAGAGCCAAAGTATTCAGAGATCGGAATATCTTTTCCAAATGAATCTTTTACTTTTTCGATTTTTCGAATGGGGGCATTAACAGCGGCTTGAAAAGCCATCGATCTTTTATCCGACGCAGAATGCGACGATGATTCGCTCATGGACGAACTCCTTCTATGTTTTATCTCTACGAATTGCCTGTTCCGTTTTACCGGAGCTAACGGGTAGAAAAATTAGTTTTTAGTAATTAGCTTTTAACCTCAAAGTTTAAAAGCTAAACGTTGAAAGCTCTGAAGAACAAATGCTCTTAGAATTTTCATTCACTATGGTATCGGTCTGTTTTGTGCTTGGCAAGACTTCAGACTCACCATGAAAATTCCGATACAATACCTATAACTAGTACGACAACTCTAGAACGGCGAGGTAGCGATGAAGTTAGCGATATTATTCGGTTTTTTAGCGGCTTTAGCATCATGCGCTTCGGACCATAAAGGTAGTGATCAAGCTTCGCCCAGATCAAACCCCGGGTACGCAAATTCTGGTAACAATCAACCCGAGCGTTTTAGTAAACTAAGAACGTATCAAGATAAGACAACTTCGTCTTCGGGCCAGGCTAGTCAGCAACCGACGCCTTACGAAACCAGAGAAGCGGTCGTTGACTACGCAAGCTTACAAAGATTTTTACGCTTAGATCGTAGTTATAATAATTTGGGTTACAGCGAGCGCATGTTTAACACTTGCGAAGTGGGTTTCGGGTATTCTTCAAATAGTAACTGCGAAAAGAAATTTTTTATCGTCAGTCATTTTCAATTGGTATGTCGTCAGTCCGAGGGCACAGTTCAGTACATGTTAACCGATGCTGACCTGACTCCGTTATCACGCAGACAACTAAATTGGAGCGTGAAGACAGCCGGTGGAGCTTTATTAACTGATTCTGAGGGCTTTGCGCAGATTGCGATGATTTCTTCTCAGTCACAGCGGGGCGAGCGTTTAAAGATTGCGATAGACAATGACTTTCTTTATTTAAAAGCGGGCGATCTTAAACGAATGATCACGCCACAGAACTGGTGTAATTAGTTCTCGGCAGCGATTTTTTTTGCTGATTTAAAATACATGTACGCGTGAAAGAAAAACGCAATAAACCACTTTACCCAAATGGCGGTGGCTCCGTGATAGTAAGCGTAAATGCCCGTTGTGACTGCTGCAAAAATTCCCAATAAATGTAAATTCTTACGACTGGGAACGACGATCGAAAATAGAAATAAGCCCGTCGATAACCAGCCGATCGATTCTAATAAAATAATTTCGGTCGTAAGATTTCCCAAGATGAAGACTCCTTTTAGATGCCGGGGCTGATTAATCGACCATTCACGACTTTCGCAACTTCGACCAAGGCCATTTCTGCAAAATACTGCTTTCGGCGTTCGGCCATTAGAGGCGCCTTCATCGGCGCTTCAATATTTCGTAATATGCGGTGCCCATTAATTGAAAATAGAACGACACATTTATCTGCCTCGTAAGGAAAGATTGCTAAAAACTGATCTTCTTGGTCAAAAAAATCAGCGGTGATATCGTCTGAATAACTTTGCTTGAAGCTCCACTTTTTTTGATTTTTTAAGTGCGGGCTTAGGCGCGAATGAAGATAACCTTCCGAGGCATAGTCGTAAAATGTAAAATCTATTTCTCTTAATGTTCTGGTTACGACTTCGGCGACGTCTGTAAAATCTCGTGTGACCGTAATTTTTTTTAATGTTTCGTCGATCTGTTGAACGTATTTCTGCCAAATACTTTTCTCGTTTTCAGGATAAGTTGCTTTGATTTCGACGTAAGGCAAGTGCACGCGGTAGCCAATTTCAAAATTTTCAGCTTTCGGGCAATCGGCCAAAGCGGTTTCAACTAAGTGAGCCACCTCTGATTCGCCGACGGCTAAAGTATCCCAAGCGTGCGTAATTAATTTTGTGAGCTCTTTCGTATTTTCTTTTAGCCAAGAACCTATGTGTGCCGTCCAGATCGCTTCGATCTCACGCGGGGGGCCGGGTAAAACAAACACATTTTTTAAGCCCGATTCGCGCTGCACCGCAATTTGAAATCCGTGCGCAGTGCCTTCTGAATTTGTTAAAATTGTTGCACCCACTGGGAAGTAACATTGTTGTTTTTGAATATCGCGAATTTTATAGCCGCGCGAACCTAGGCGCTCCTGTATCGAGACCCAAGCGGAGTCGTCGAACTTCATTTCTAAACCCGCCCACTGGGCGATGATATCGCGGGTAAAATCATCCGAGGTGGGGCCTAAGCCGCCCGTCACAAAAAGTAAATCAGACTGCGACTCAAGATGGTTTAATGATGCAAGCATCAAAGTTTTGTTGTCTGGAACAGTTAGATGCACTTGCGCAAGTACACCGTACGGCTTTAATTTTTCAGCGATGGTGGCAGAGTTTCGGTTGATAATTTGGCCGGTCGTAAGCTCGGTTCCGATCGCTAAAATTGATGCTTTCATGTGCACTATCCTGTCTTAAAAAACTTTATCTGAACTAACAATGCTGTTACAGTCAAGCCATCTTAAAATCCGCTAATGAAACTATAAAAAAGGGACGCTTATGAGTGACTGGAAAAGCTTTGATCTTATGAATCCGACACCCGAGCATAAAATGCTTCGCGATATGGTGAAGTCTTTTGTTGAAACCGAAGTCGAGCCTCAGGCCCATGAATACGACCGTAAAGAAAAATTTAATCTGCCACTTTTTAAAAAATTATCTGAGCTTGGTTTACTGGGCATCACCGTGCCTGAAGAATACGGCGGTTCGGGCTTAGACGCCATCGCTTCGGTCATCGCAAACGAAGAGTTATCGGCAAGTGATCCGGGTTTTTGCTTGGCCTATCTAGCGCATACTTTACTTGCGGTGAATAACTTAGCCGTCAACGGTTCAGACGCGCAAAAGAAAAAGTACTTACCGGGTTTAAGCGATGGTTCACTGATTGGATCAATGGCGATGTCTGAACCTGATTTTGGTACCGATGTTTTAGGAATGCAAACGTCCGCGGTTAAAAAAGGCGACAAGTACGTCATCAACGGCCGCAAGATGTGGATCACAAATGGTTCCATTGACGATAATAAAACGGCCTCTGACTTTGTTTGGCTTTATGCTAAAACCGGCGAAAAAAATGGTCGCGCTCTTTTATCAACTTTTATCATCGAAAAAAATGATCCTGGTTTTTACGTCGGTCAAAAAATTACCGACAAATTAGGTATGCGCGGATCGAACACCGCTGAACTTGTTTTTGAAAATTGCGAAATTTCGGTCGACCGCTTAGTCGGTCACGAAGGTGATTCGGTCAGCCACATGATGCGTAACTTAGAAATCGAACGCGTGGGTTTAGCGGCCATGTCTTTGGGTATCGCGCGCCGCTCGATCGAAATCATGAATAAGTACGCGGTCGAGCGCGTTTCGTTCGGAAAATCTTTAAATTCATACGGCCAAATTCAAAAATACATTGCTGATTCTTACGCCGAATATAAAGCTTGTCAGGCCTACGTTTACAATACCGCACGCGGTATGGAATTGAACGCCGAAGGTAACCGACTTGATTCAGACGGTGTAAAATTAGTAGCAACGACGATGGCAAAAAACGTGGCTGATCGTGCGATTCAGGTTCTGGGCGGGTACGGGTACGTCGGTGAATACGTGGTCGAACGCTTATGGCGCGATTCTAAGTTATTAGAAATCGGCGGCGGTACGCTTGAGGCACACCAAAAAAATATCACTCGTGATTTGTCTCGCTTGGGATTTTAGTGTTTCCGTTAACGAATCAAATCAGCTTATTTGATGGTAAACTTTCGGCGACTGCTGATGATGTACTAACGCATGTATTTCCTTTGCTGACTGAAGAACGACAACGAAAAATCAACAGTGTTGTGAAAGAACGTTGCTTCGATATTTCTGTGGTTTTGGAAAGTATTTATGACCGAGGTAATATCAGTGCAGTCATGCGCACAGCAGAGGGCATGGGCTTTGCAAATTTTCATATCATCGAAACCTTTGAAAAATTCAAAAATGCGAATCGTGTTACCCAAGGCGCCGATAAATGGGTCGAAGCTAGAAAATGGAAAACTTCTAAAGAGGCTATCGATTATTTCAAGAAAAATAAAATTCGCATTTGTGTGACTAGCCTTGAAGCTTCAAAACCATTGCACGAGATCGATTTTTCAACCCCACTGGCTTTAGTTTTAGGTAATGAGAAAGACGGCGTTTCTAAAGAGATGCTAGAGGCTGCCGACGAACGCGTGATCATCCCGATGCCGGGCTTTGTGCAAAGCTTTAATATTTCGATTGCGGGGGCGTTAAGCCTTTACCATATTTCGTCGGACCGTCGACAGAAACGCGGAACCAATGCCGACGTCACTGCTGAGCAACAGCAAATTCTTAGAGCCGTCTACGCCATGCGTACGATGGATTCAGGCGACAGCATTTTAAAAAGTAAATTAGGTCTTTAGAAACTGCCCCCTTTAACTGTTGCTAGTTATAATGGGAGGCTAAGCTTGGCTTAGTCCTTGATTAGCTTTTTAGCTATGGAATGCAATTATATATTAAATGAATCAAGCGCAGGTGATGCGTCCGAGTCTCAGATTTTTAAACATGCGGTTATAAAAAGCGGACTTTTTCTGCGCAAATCTGACGGACTTTTAATTCAAAGGTTTTTTTGTAAAACGTGCCGTAAATCTTTTTCAACCGAGACTCGAAGTCCGCTTCGCTATCAAAAGAAAAGGCATCTTAATGATTTTGTGTTCTCTTTATTCGCTAGCGGAACTTCGCAGCGAAGAATGGCTGAGCTCCTGCAAGTGAATCGTAAAACAGTGGTTAGGAAATTTACTTTTCTTGGGAAAATTTGCTTACAGGATATGAAAATAGCAAAACATCTACCCGAAAACTATCAAGTTCAAGAATTTACGTTTGACGACATTGAGACTTTCGAACACACAAAGTTAAAGCCCCTATCGATCTGCCTAGCGGTCGAAGAGAAAACAAGGCGGATTCTTGATTTTAGAGTTTCGTCAATGAAAGCCAAGGGCCATCTGGCGAACAAAGCGCGAGCCAAGTACGGATATCGAAAAGACGAGCGTAAAAAAAATCTAGCGAGCTTGCTTCACAGCGTGAAAGAGCTCTCATCGCAAAAAGCACATATTAAGTCTGATATGAACCCGCACTATATTAATCCGGTGAAGAAGATATTTCCGAGCAGCACGCACGAAGTATTTAAAGGCAAAAGAGGTTGCGTGGTCGGGCAAGGCGAGTTGAAGGCTACCAGCTTTGATCCGTTATTTTCTTTTAATCACACGGCGGCGATGTTTAGAGCTAATGTAAATCGATTATTTCGTAGAACTTGGAATACAACAAAAAAACCCACTTGTTTAAGTTACCACATCGCAATTTACACGTTTTATCATAACCTAAGGCTGATTTAAATCCCCCTTCAACAACAGTTAAAGGGGGCAGTTTGAATGCTTTTGTCTAAGCCGCCTTAGGTTTTACTAAGGCAAGCGTTTGATGATAAAGCCTTTGGTTAAGTTCGTTAGGTCGTCGGTGACTTCGTAATCAAGACTTTGCATCGGCATCCGAATCACTTCAATTTTTTTGTCGGGTAATTTATGAATGAACATTTCAAGCACTTCTTCGCGAGTTCTTTGATCTAAATTGCACGCAAATAGAATTTGCCCATTTTTTTCTAAAGCTTGAAACATCAAATGCGCTAGTTGCGAAAGTTCATTTTCAAGTTTCCAGATGCCTTCTTCGACGGAACGGTCGAAGGCTGGCGGGTCGCAGATGATCAGGTCCCATTTACGATCTTCTTTTAACGCCGTTTTTAAAAAATACGAAGCTTCTTGTTCGGTGAATTCTGATTTCGATTCGTCGATGCGGTTCAACGAAAAATTTTCTTTGCTCCACTCTAAAAATTTAGCGTCGATATCGACCGTTGAAACTTCTTTCGCTAAACCGATGGCCGCATTTAATGAAAAACCGCCGGTGTACGAAAATAAATCTAAAACTTTTTTACCAAAACTATTGCCGCGAACCCATTTACGGTTTTCACGCTGGTCTAAAAATAAACCCGGAGAATTTCCTGAGTCTAATTTTAAAAGGTAGCTGACTTTCTCTTCTTGTGCGATCCAGTTCAGATGCGCTTGGCTTTCGCTATTATCAGCGTCTAAGCCGCCGACGGCCACGCCACGATCAGGCATGTGCCGAACGGTCAGTTTGAACTGATGTAAACCAGCAAAGGCTTCAATCGCCGCGCGGTCTTCATCAGACATTTTATTTTTAGTAAAATCGTAAACCCACAAGTGATCACCGAAAACATCGGCGCGGATCAAGTCTGAATCAAGGTGCATCAGGCGGTAAGATTCGTTCTCATCCATTTTATAAAGCTGGTGACGTTTAAACAAACTTTCTTCTAATAAACCAGCCAGTCCTGCTAAAGAGTTGGCTTTTAAGCAGGGTGGCGATTCGCTTTCAAAAGAGTGTTCGACCCCATTGTGGGCGAATTCTAATTTTTGCGCGTGTAAAGCTAAACGAAAATACGGCGATCCTTTGTGTTCAGAGTCTCCGAGTATTCCGATCTTGGCGATTTCAGCGTGCAGGCGAATTTGGTGCGGAATATTTGTTTTCGGCGTGGCTTTCCATAAAAAGTTCGCGCCCAGATCGCTGACAAATTCAAATTGTGTTTCAGAATTTGGAACTTGCCCTGGTACATTGATCAGCGAAGTTTTACTGCGGCCAATGTGAGTTTTTACGGTAAAAGCGGTTTCAGTTTTTTTCTGATCGGTTAAAAAAAAGTAAGTTTCTTTGGTTTGGCCCTTATCAAAAAGATCACTGAGCTTACGCCCGGCATCTTTTGATTTTGCAAAGACCATGACGCCTGACGTTTCTTTATCAAGCTGATGAGCAACGAAGAGCGGCATATCTAGTTTCTCGGCAAGAAAGTCGATTAAACCAAGTTGTCCATCTGAAACACGGTGTGTCCGAAGTCCGTAAGCTTTGTTAAAGACTATAAAATCATCAAATTCTTGAAAGCGTAGTTGCATGACTGAAACGCTAACACGTTAATCATTGAGGGTCACCGAGTTATTAGCTAGACTGTCAGTTGACGGAGGATTTATGAAATCTATTTTACTTTTAGTAGCAGCAACAATGGTTCTTTCTTCTTGTGGTATGCAGAGCCTTCCGCAAGGAAAAAATGAAGTTGAGGCTTCATTGGCCGAAATTACAAATCAGTACAAACGCCGAGCAGATTTGATTCCAAATCTAGTCAGCACAGTTAAAGGTTACGCTTCGCATGAAAAAGACACTCTGCAAGGAGTCGTTGAAGCGCGTGCCAAGGCGACTCAATTAACTGTAGATGCTTCAAGCTTAACGCCTGAAAAATTGCAGAACTTTCGTAAAGTTCAAGGTGATCTTTCAATGGCCTTAGGTAAATTAATGTCAATTACTGAGAATTATCCAAACCTGAAGGCCGATACGCAGTTTCGTGATCTTCAAGCCCAGCTTGAAGGAACTGAAAACCGAATCACAGTGGCTCGCAATCGCTACATTGAAACTGTTAAAAATTTCAATAATTTAGTGACTGTGCCGCCAACAAGTTGGTTCAATTCAATGTTTTTTCATCACGCAAAACTTCCACAATGGGATGTTTCACCAGAAGAAAAAGCGCAAGTTGAAAAAGCGCCTGACGTTAAATTTTAGTTGTTAGGTTTTGAACTAAGTTGCAGACTTATATACGACATTTCTTTTTTCTAGTTCTGTTTAGCGTGAGTGCCATTACTCACGCTTTTGACGTTCCGGCGATGACTGGGCCGGTCGTTGACCAAGTGGGCTTACTGAATCCGCAAACGAAAGCCATGCTATCCGAAAATTTACAGCGCACTTTCAACAATCAAGGCCCGCAGATTCAAGTGTTGATCGTCAAATCACTCAACGGCGAAAGCTTAGAGGGCGTTGCTATCGAAGTTTTCGATAAATGGAAATTGGGAACAGAAAAAGGCGATAACGGTATATTATTTCTAATCGCTCCGAATGAAAAACGCCTTCGTATTGAAGTCGGTCGTGGTCTTGAGGGTGATATTCCGGATGCCTACGCAAAAAGAATCGTTTCAGACATCGTTACGCCTTTTTTCAAGACGGGCGAATTCGATATGGGTGTCACCCAAGGCGTTGCCGCCATCATGCATTACTCAAAAGCAGGCGAACTGCAGGGTGAGGCGACCGTGCAATCGCGCGGTGAAAGAAAAGCAGGGGGCAATCGCCTAGGCGGAAAGATTGTCGGCGGCATTGTTTTTATCTTATGGATTTTATTATTCATGTTTAACCCAGGCCTAGCTTTAGCACTTTTATTCGCCGGTCGCGGTGGCGGCGGTGGGGGACGAGGCAGCGGTGGCGGTGGTTGGTCAGGCGGCGGCGGAAGCTCGGCTGGCGGCGGATCATCGGGTAGTTGGTGACGGGGAAATATGAAACTACAAAATAGAATTGATTCAAATAAAATTGAAAAAGCGATCGCTGAATTCGAAAAGCATGTCGACTTCGAATTAGTGCCGGTGATCACGCCGAAATCCAGTTACACGGATCACATCGGTTGGATGATTTCACTTATTTTGTTATTAGTGTTTGTTTCGACGATCGATTTGTTTTTTCAGAACTCGTGGGCTTCGAAAACTAACTATTATATCGCCGCTCCATTTTTAGCGGTCATACTAGGTCACCTGATCGACAAATCAGACTGGGTGGATCGCTTCTTTATCACCAAGCCCGAGCGCAAGCGCCAGGCATTTGAGAAGGCCCAACGGGTGCTGTTTTTAAAGCAACTGCATGAGCTTAAGAATCATAATTCGATGGTGTTATTCGTATCGGTCATGGAAAAGCAAATTATCGTACTACCAGACCCGCGTCTTAAAATGGCGGGGCTTGATATTTTACAAAAAAATATGATCGACGTTATCAGCCAAGAATTTCGTAAGGGCGAGTACGAAGCCGGCTTTTTAAAAGCAATTGCATTTTTACAGACCGAACTAGCCCCAAAATTTCCAAAAACTAAGCAAAACACCGAAAACGAAGTGTCTAACAAGTTGATTTGGTGGAACGAGTAGAATATCTTTTTAAATAGATGCGGCCGTAGCTCAGCTGGATAGAGTACCTGGCTTCGAACCAGGGTGTCGGGAGTTCGAATCTCTCCGGCCGCACCAATTGTAAAATTAGACGCACTATCAACAATCAAATACGAAGTAGCCAAAGCTGTGCGGAGGCTTTGGTTTATGCTCAAGAAATTAATGGCCAAGGGTAATTGTTTCTTGGCCAATACATTCGGCTTAAAAATCTTTTTTGTACAATTGAAACTGATTTATTCCAGCTATGTTTGAACTTTTCTAAGTTGTCTTCAAGGCGTAGCCTCATCGCCCTAGCTTGCCCATCCGAGTTTAAACGATCAGTAGCGGTTTCAGGCGATGTATAAAAAAGGAAGAATCAACATGTCCAGTTAACAGGGGGAAGGTCAAAATCTCTTGACGCTACTACTGAACAACTATTGTTCCCTCTGATGGTGTTCCAGCGCCGTGAAAACCGCATGTAAACTTGAATTCACCACTTGTATCAGCTGAAAAAGTTCTTTTATCTGTACTGTTTCGGTCAGCCATAAGATCCAGTCCCAATGGTTGCGAATCAAGTTTAAACATTTTATCTGTAGCCTTTAGGGTGAAGTCAACGACTTGTCCTTGTTTTAAATTAATCTGTAATGGGCTGCAAGTGCCGTCTTCCATTCCTTGAATCTCGACACTAGTATCTGCGATTCGTACTAGATCCATGATGTCTTCTTTTGAACGACGTTTTGCGATATCGTAAGCTGTTCTGCCAGATTTGTTTTTAAGGCTGCGATCAGGGTTACCTTCCATGAGTTGTTCGACAGGCCATGCATCGCCATTTTGAACCGCGTACATTAAGGCGGTATTGCCTAATTCATCTTGCGCATCAAATTCAGCTTCCAGCGAAATAAATGTATCATAAACGTCTTTAACATTTAGTTTAGCCGCTTTGATTAAAGGTGTTTCACCTTTTTTATCTGCCACATTTACGAAAGCGCCGTTAGCGGCAAGTGTATCGATGAGTAATGCAGTCTTTCTAAACGAAGAAGAATATGAAATCGAATTGTTTTCGCCACAAGTCGGGTCAACCGCAAACATAATTGGCGTACAACCCTTTCGATCCGCTTTGTTGACATCTGCGCCACATTCAATCGCATTTTCTATCAGAGCCATATCATTAGAATTTTTAATCGCGTTAAGTAGCGCTCTGTTTTGATCTTGATTCGCTGGGCACGCTCCAGGACTAACTTTTAAGCCAGACTGAGTACATTGAACAGGTTGATTCATAATCTTAGTATCGTAATTAACGATGCCACCTTCAAGTTCGCCATTCGCATTGTAATTTAAAGTCAGGTTTCTTTTTTCTGGTAATGATCCGGTAAATACAACGCGGTTTGGTCGCTGTGACATTTTATCTGAAATATCGGCGCCATTAAAAATTCTTCCAGTTGAATAAAAAAACTTCAAGGTTGATTTATAGAAAGGTCCAAAATCTTTAAAAGAAGGTGTTTTATCTTTCTTTATCTCGAGTTCAAATTTTACATTCTCGCTAGCGTTTTCATCGTTCGTCATGCCTGCGCATAGTATCGACTGTGCATTAGAACTTAATGTAAGCAGAGACAAAATCGCAAATAGGGTGATCGTCGTTGGTATTTTCATTTTTGAGTCCTTATAAATAAATTTAATCTTTTGCGCCATTCTCAATCCACTTGCGGATGAGTGCGATGGCTTCATCGTTTAATGCAGAGTATCCTTCTTCAGCTGGCGGCATACGTTTGTCATCCGCTCTTTCAAGAGCAAGAACCAAGCCTGATTCAGCAGGATTTCCAGGAATAATAAGTTCAAGCGGAGAGTCTAATAAAGATTTTAAATCTAAAGGGATTCTTTTCCCCGTTCCGGTAGGCTTGTGACAATCTTTACATGAAATTTGAATCACATGTTTATTAATCGATTCGAAAGTAGCAACCATGGGTTCTACTTCGATTGGTGGAGTTGTGCTTGCGTTTTCGGCCCGCTCAGGAGCACCCATTCGAATCCAGTTCCACAAATATGATAACTCTTCTTGCGTGAGGTTGCCTTTCTTAGGCATTGTCTTCGTTTCAAAAACCGATTTCTTGATGAGGTCGATATTCTTAAATACTTCCGAATAAGTTTCTAAATTTATATTTCCAGATGTACCGTGACACGACACACATCTGGAATCTAAAACTTTCTTTGTGACTACTCCATAGGAAAGTGTGGATAACTGATCTTCAGGTAAACTGAACATCTCATTTAAATTTTCAGGGGAGCTTTTTACGACGGTGTAGTTGCACCCCGTAAAACTTATTCCCAGTATGAAAAAAATAACCTTATGGAGTTTCATCATTTCTCTCTTAAAATTAAACTACAGCTAATTAAGGGACAACTTCAGCGGCAAGAAATTTTCCATCTAATTTTACATAGACATTTAATTTCTCAGTCGTCGCTGAAGAGCGCAGTTGCCCAAGAGCAACGGTTTCACCCTGATAAGTCACTTTAGTTAAAGTGAAGTTAGTTGCGGCTTTATCAAATAGTGCAATTTTACCATTAGCTACATTATCTAATACATAATGAAGTGCATTTTCAGCTAATTCACCGGCACTTTTACCACTAAAACCTAAATCAGGACCTGCGACGCCACCCGAAATTAACTTATGAGCTAAAGCCTTACCATCTGCATCAAGCGAGATCTCAAGCTGCATTGGCTTTCCTTGTGCGGGCTGACTTTGCGTAACCACAGTTTTGAAAGCGACTGGCGCCTGATTCTGAACAACTGTTACTTCGATCTTACTTAATTTTTTCTGAAATGAAGCATCAATTTTTGATAGTGCGACTAAACGATCTACTCGGTGAGCTGATAATTCGATTGCCTTTGCGCTTGAAACTGCGGCTTGCGCTATAACTGAACCTGTAAACACTAAAGTACTAACGATTGCTAAAACTGCTTTCATAAATTCTCCTTTTGTTTCTATAAACATTTCTGTTTTATAATTTAATTTTAATCTAAATCTACGTAAATTTGATCGAATACTATAGCATATTAATAGTTAAATTAGCCTTGCCCTTTCATTAGCAATAAAATTTCATCTAACTTTTCTTGAACTACTTTTGGATCGCGACTCTTAAACGCAGCGGTTACGCAGTGTCGCAAATGGCCTTCAACAATGTTGGCTTCTAAGCTGCGAAGTGCAGAGCGTATTGCTTTAATCTGCACGACAATGTCAGGGCAATAACGACGCTCTTGTATCATTCTTTCGATGCCTTCGACTTGCCCTTTGATGCGACTAAGACGGCGCAGTTCGGAAGTATGATTATGCGATGACTGAGCCTTAGCTAGCGTTTCTTTTTCTTTTTTTGATAAATGTAAATTTGAATTCATTTCCAGCACCCTAAAGCTATAGCTATACCCCAATAGGGTATCAGTCAACAGATCTTATGTAGGAAGGTGATTAACATACATAGCGTTACCTAGGTAGGGTATTAAATTTCTTGGAAGTTTTACATGAGGCACTAATGCTACTATTGTCGAGTCTGGTCATGTGACAGCGTTTGGCCGATAAACAGATGTTCGTCGGCAAAGGTTCTCTACTTTAAGAATAAAGATAGATATAGTGACTTAAAATCTTAATGCCCGCCGACGATCATCGTCGTAACCTTGTTCGTAGTATTTATCTTCTAATTGACGAAGCGCATCTTCAAAATCATGCTCAGTGTGTTATGATGAAGAGCTGTTCGACTTTAGTAATCGGTGTAAATGCCCGCTGCACTCTCAAGCTCGTGAAGAGCATACACAGCAATAATTTCGGCGCGATTGCCATGATGTAAGGCTGCTTAGGCGGCACGATGTGTAAAACGATCGCTTGTCTCTGCTTCATGAGCCAATTCAATAACTAAGCCTGGATGCCAAGCCAAAACCTGTGGCGCCGTGAAAGCGATCGCTGATACTGCGACAGCCGTAAGTAAACTCTTATACCGATTCCTCAGGGTTAAGTTGTGAACTTTGGAAGACAACCTTCGAAATGTTCACCGCACTCCAACGATTTATTTCATGGTGATTCATTTTCTTTCAAGTCTGTTAATTTTTCTTTTAACATTTCTTTTGTAAGCTAAAATCATTTATTGCTTTTTCCAAAGTCAACTCATCTTTAAAACTGATATTGAAAGCCAATACCTATATTTTGACTGGTATACCTAAAGCCTCCAGCCCAGTGCCAATTATTTCCATACATTAAAGAAACTACGTACTCACTATTTAAAATAGTATCTTGCTTCCACCGGTACTCAGCCTCAGTGAACAGATTGTTCGTCCATTGGAATCTTTTTTCTAAATCGATTCTCAACTTTCCTTTGTGATCCACCAGAAGATGAGTGTGAATAAGCATAGGCAATAAGTAGCCAATGCCAGCTTCTGCTCGATAGTTACTTTCGACAGACGACGCACCAACTATATAATTTAAGTAATTACTAACCCAGCGATGGTAAAATAAATCGCCTTCGCCTTCCCATTTATCGTCTTCCTTGCGGGCCTCGCCTCGAAGCGCAATTTCATTCCATGTTTGCGAAATTCTGAATTTGCCTTCAACAATATTAGTTGCAGCTTGCAAACTTCCAGTCTGATACCAGCGATCATGTAAATGATGATCTTGGTGATCTAGATGTTCTTGTTCAGATGTGGGCTTATATGTATTATACCGCACAACGCGCGCCATGCCAGAGTCCATATGATAAAGGTTATGACAGTGAAGCATCCATTGTCCGGGCTCATTCGCGTAGAATTCAATAGTCCTTTTGCCCATCGGAGGAACGTCAACTGTATGCTTCAGTGGCGAAAGTTCTCCATTTTTATTTAAGACTCTGAAGAAGTGCCCATGCAAATGCATTGGGTGATGCATCATTGTTTTATTTTCAAAAGTAAACCTTACGACATCGCCTTCGTTAATATTGATAAGGCGATCTTCATGAATAGCTTTGCCATTGATGAGCCAAACATATCTTTCCATATCGCCGCCCAAAACTAACTTAAGGTCGTAAACTGGAGCTTTCTTGGGAAGAGTTGTTGGTGCTAGGGCTTTTAATTCGTCTACACCTAATGTTTCGATGATTGGCCCGCTAGACGTTGGAGTACTAATTGTCATTGGCAATTTATGACCTGCATGCGGATCTTTTTCGGCAGGCTTGGTTTGACCATGAGCCATTTTAGAATGATCTGTTTTGGAATTGTCCGTGGAGGCCTCATTAATTCCGGAATGGCCACTATGATTCATTGGCGCATAAAGATTAGGCTGAGCTTTGTTTGGCGCGAAAACTTTTTGGCCCATTCCAATCCATGCAGAAGCATAGCCCGTTACATCCTGAGCAGTTGCTCTTAATTCAAAATTTTTGTGTTCAGGAACTGTGAATAAAATATCATATGTTTCAGCCATCCCCATCAACAGTTCTTTAGTTTGTACAGGCTCAATATCAATTCCATCAGCCGAAATGACCTGCATTGGAGTTTGCCCCAATGAAACATAGAAATAGCTGGACGCGCCTGCATTAATAATACGAAGGCGAATTTTTTCACCAGGATGAGCAACTAAAAGTTGAGAATCTTTTTTTCCGTTGATCAGAAATGCATCGTAGCCCACATCGGATAGATCCATGCCGCCCATGCGGTCCCATTCATTTTGAAAATAAGTTTTGATCTGTCCGGCCCCGGCTGCACCCAAAATTGATCTAACTGAATTTTTTTTATAAAGGTAATAGTCGCCGTCTTTTTTTAAATTTTTAATAATTTGATCGGCATTTTCATCAGACCAATCACTCAAAACAACGACGGCCTCTTTATCGACTTTAATCGTTTCTTTTTTGGGATGGATAACAATCGGCCCGTAAACGCCTTTCTGCTCTTGAAGCATTGTATGCGAGTGATACCAATATGTTCCATTCTGTCTAAGCTTAAATTTAAAAGTTCGGGACTTTCCTGGGAATATGGGCGGGGTATTCACATAAGGAACACCGTCTTCCTCTGGAGGAAGTAATATTCCATGCCAGTGAAGAGAAACTTCTTCTGCTAAGAGATTATTAATTACTACGATCTCGGCGTCATCGCCTTCAGTGAATTCTAAAGTAGGTGCTGGGATGCCACCATTCACGGTTAAAGCAAAATCCACTTCGCGGCCCGTTACATTGACCTTTTTGTTTTCAATATTGAGCTGATAGCGAACCGTTTTAGCTGCCGCTGGAGTTGTAAGAGCGGATAGGGTGAGTGTGAAAATAAATAGTCTAATATATTTCATAATCCTCTTTATATGAGCTAGGCGCCCATCTGTTAAAAGAATGCGGCTTCCAATAGTTGGAAGGTCAAGTTGGCTAATGGCTCGCTAAGTCATTCAAAATAGGACAATCAGGCCTTCCATCGCCATGACAATTCTTAGCCAAATACTTTAATGTTTTAGCCATTGCCTGGAGCTCTTCAATTTTTTTCTCTATCTCTTCAACGTGCTTGGTCGCCAAAGCTTTAACGTCTGAGCTAGCGCGACTTTTATTTCGCCAAAGGCTGACCAATTTTTTAATTTCTTTCATTGAAAAACCAAGCGTTCGAGCTCTTTTAACAAACGAAAGAATATGGACATCAGCTTCGGTGTATGTTCTGTAGCCGCCATCGCTTCGGCTTGCTTTGGGGATAATCGCAATCGATTCATAGTGACGAATGAGTTTAGCGTTAACTCCTGAAATTCTTGCCGCCTCTCCAATGTTCATATCTACTTCTCCTTAAGATTTACTTTTTTTAATCTAAGTGCATTTCCTATGACAGAGACTGAGCTTAAACTCATCGCCGCAGCGGCAACCATCGGGCTTAAAAGTATTCCAAAAGCAGGGTATAGAATTCCAGCGGCAATCGGCACCCCTAGTATATTGTAGATGAAAGCGAAGAATAAATTTTGTTTGATATTCTTTAAAGTAGCTTCACTAAGGGCTCGAGCGTTAACAATACCCATCAAGTCTCCTTTGATTAAAGTCACACCGGCGCTACCCATAGCCACATCGGTTCCGGTACCCATCGCAATTCCGACCTGAGCTTGAGCTAAGGCAGGAGCGTCGTTAATTCCATCGCCAGCCATTGCCACGAATTTTCCTTCAGATTGCATTTTTTTAACTATTTCAGCTTTGCCTTGTGGCAGTACATCTGCAAAAAATCCATCAAGTCCTACTTTTTTTGCGACAGCTTTTGCGGTTCGCTCATTGTCACCAGTCATCATGATTACTTTTATTCCTAGCGAACGGAGTACTTGGATTGCAGGAATTGTACTTTCTTTGATTGGATCGGTGACTCCTAGTAGGCCTGCAAGTTTTCCATCAATACCGACGTACATAACGGTCTGACCTTCTTCACGTAGTAAATTAGCTTCTGTCTCGCTAGCGCCTAAAGTGATTGATAAATCTTCAAGTAATGCCTTGTTACCGATTGCAATTTTTTTCCCACTAATTTCTGCGGTTGCACCTTTACCTGTGACGGAATTGAAATTTTTAACTTCTAAAAGAGAAGCTCCTTTTTTTTTCGCCCCAGCTACAATGGCTTGAGCGAGCGGATGTTCACTGGCTTGTTCTAAACTGGCCGATATTGATAGAAATTCTTTCTCAGATAATGATTCCATTGGTTTTATAGTAACCAATTTTGGTTTTCCTAGAGTTAGAGTCCCAGTTTTATCAATGACTAAGGTATCAACTTTTCTTATCGTTTCTATGGCTTCGGCATTTTTAAAAAGAACACCAAGGCTAGCGCCACGACCTGTTGCAACCATTATCGACATAGGTGTCGCAAGGCCCAGCGCACACGGACAGGCAATAATAAGAACGGCAACTGAATTAATAATAGCATGAGCAAGCTTTGGATCAGGTCCAATCAGCGACCAAAGTGCAAAGGTAAATATTGCTACTAAAATAACAGCTGGAACAAAATAAGCCGAAACTTGATCAACCAATTTCTGAATGGGCGCTCTTGACCTTTGTGCTTCTGCCACCATTTGTACAATTTGAGATAGCAGAGAATCTTTACCAACTTTTTCAGCTTCGATGACTAGTGAGCCGGTTCCATTAATGGTCGCTCCAACAACTTTTTCCCCGGTTGATTTTTCGACGGGTAAAGGTTCACCGGTTACCATGGATTCATCCACGGATGAAAGCCCCGAAATCACTTTCCCATCGACCGGAATTTTTTCGCCGGGTCGAACTCGCAATTTATCACCAACATGAATTGTATCGAGCGAAACATCTTCTTCTGAACCATCAACGCTAATGATGCGCGCTGTTTTAGGCGCAAGTCCAAGTAATGCCTTAATTGCCGCGCTCGTTTGACCTCGCGCCTTAAGCTCCAACACTTGGCCTAACAGAACTAGTGTAACAATGACCGAAGCAGCTTCGAAATAAAGACCTACTTTTCCAGTCATTGGATCTTGAAAAGAGATGGGAAAAATTTCTGGAAATAAGATGGCAATTAAACTGTAAATGTAGGCAACGCCTACTCCTAGGCCAATCAGTGTAAACATATTTAAATTGCGAGTTTTAAGAGATTGCCAGAAGCGAATAAAAAACGGAGCACCTCCCCAAAGAACCACTGGGGTGGCCAATAGAAATTCAATCCAAGGCATGTAAGCGTGAATAGCCATATTATTAATTAAATGCCTACCGCCCATTGTAATAAATAAAAGGGGAATACTTAATGTAACTCCAACCCAAAATTTTCTTAGCATCATAAAATATTCAGATTGATCCTCTGGATGGTCAGCTGAAAAAGTTAAAGGCTCTAAAGCCATTCCACAAATCGGACAGCTGCCGGGGCCAATTTGAAGAACTTCGGGATGCATAGGGCAAGTGTATTCAATATCGGTGGCTTGCGTAGTTACTTCTTTTTTATTATCTAAGTAAGTTAAAGGAGCTGCATCGAACTTTGTTTTACATTTCGGATTACAAAAATAGTAAGTCTTGTTTTGAAAAACTGAATTTCCACCTTTAGCCGTGTGCGGATCAATCATCATCCCGCAGACGGGATCTTTAACCTGATCTTTTTGAGTTGTTTTCGAATGGTTACATTGGCTATGATCGTGATTAGTACCGCTGTAATGATGGCTATTTGAATTCATGAAAACTCCTCTAATTGGTTAGAGTATTGACCTTCCAACCGCTAGAAGGTCAATAGGCATTATTAAATAAACCTTACAATTATTGGAATCAATTAGATTTTGATCTGTTTTGATACTTTTAACGGAAAGTTATTTCTTTTTAGTTGTGCCGCTTTTCGCCTTAGCCTGGTTCATCATTTTTTTACATTCTGATTTATTCATTTTGCTATGACACATCGCCATCATGTCGCCGTTGGTACCCATTGCTTTTGGACCGGTTGATGGCGAAGCAGTCGCGTCCGGCGGATGGCCATCGTGCTGCGTGTGGTCTGTTGGTGCTTTATCCTGCGCCAAAGCTGGCGTTATTGAAAAAAATCCTATCAGTGCTAGCCTCGCTACGACTGTAAAAATTCTGTTTTTCATACTTCTCCTTGTGTTAATGGTTTTTTTTGCATCGAAATCTTTCTGAAAATGGTCATTACGGGCAGTATGTCCCAATTGCTGTGCTACATCGTTCGTGTACAGATTAGCAATTAATGAACTGTTTGCAGCAGTAAGTGTGCCGCTTTTTAAATTGTCAATTCGAGGGCAGCAGCATTGCCTTTGGCCATTTCGAAGCAGCTAAAATCGCAATAATCTTCTTAATTTTAAGAAAGAATTTCCGGTACTTTGACCAACTAAATAAAACTTGGGCCATAGAATAGCGCACGGTGCATGTATTTCGAATAAAATTTTCTATTTCTTGAAACCAGGACAGGTATAAGTCCAGGTATCACTGATGCTGAAGCATTCTTTAGAATTACAAATGGTATCGAAAGTAAGAGCATAATAAGGCGACTCATGCTGGCCAAGAGATCCAAAATCATGGGTCTCGGGGTTAGATTTATCGTCAATCATCTTTTCTAATAAATCGCGAACACATAATCTAACTCGAGGTTCTTTTTTTAAAACTTTTTCTACCTTTTTTAAATGAGCTAAGCACTCTTGTTTGCCTTGGTTTGTCGGATTAAACACAGTTATTGCTTCATTTTTTTCATTTAACATAGAAAGAATATATTGGTGCCTCCAGTTATTCTCTTTCTCAGCATTCATAAAATAGCATTTTTGAACAATTCGATCACTGTCAATTTCAACAATATTAAGTTCTTCTTTTTCAAAAGTGGTCATTTTAAAATTTTTAGTGCTTTGGCAACCACAGAACAATATCATTAAGATTGAAATAGCTGAGCTACTTCTTTTTGAGTTTTTCATAAAATTCTCGGTAGTCTTTCATTATTCTTTTTGCTGTTTTAGAGTTGTCGTTTAATATTCCCTTATAAACCTGAATGACTTCATCTGAAGTGGCGGCTCGCTTAAGTACTTTTTCAGCGTAACTTTTCTTATAAGCCAGCCACCTTACACCTAAAGCTATGGAGGCGTTGGGATCTTTTAAATCTTTTCTTCGAATATCTTTGAATACAAAGTCTTTCGATTCTCCGCCTAAATCTTGAAGAATTTTAAGGGTGTCTGTTGTGACTTGAGTTAATCCGGTCGCATTGGCATTTACAGCGTTAGGATTAAATGTTGATTCAGAAGCAATAAGAGCTTTGATCATATCAGGATCAAGGGGCGATTTTAAATTCAGTTTTTTGCTAAAGTAATCAACCCAAATAGCGATATAGTCATCGTATTTATCTTCATCAGGTAGATTCAGTTTCCCCTTGGCGGGGTATAGAATATTCTTCTTGTCGTAATTTTTAAAAGTCGTATCAATTAGGTTTAAATCTAAATATTGCCCATCGAGATGACGTAAATGCCGATCCACAGAAGTTTTGCCCGAGGGATTTTTTTTACTGATGGGTACGCGTCGTGGATGCTCTCGTACAATTACAGTTTTTGTTTTCTTTTTTACAGGCATAAAAAATCTTATCCTTTTTAAAAAGCACAAGTCAATTTTCATTTGTAAACAAAAAAATAAAACGCTTTGCTAAGTTCTCAAATTTTTACTTGTAACCCATGTTAGAATTTCTAAGTGAGTTTCGATAGATTTCTTCGATTAATTTCTTTTCTTGCGCAGACAATTTAAGGCCACTGGCCTCTGAAATATGCAGTTTGGCGGTGCCATCGCCGGGTTTTACGGCTTTGATCAGAACAGAAAAATTAATTCCGTCTAAACGTCTTTGATCCAATTTTCCATTTAAACTTAAACGCAATTTTTTTTCTAGGTCTTCACCTTGTTTGGCCACTAGATCTTGGTATTCGCGGGCTTCTAAATTTTTAACTTCACTAAAGCGAAGCCGGCCCTGTTCGCCGCCCTGGGTGACTGCATCGGCAAATTTCTTAGCTTCGGTTTCCGTCACTTCACGGTTTAATAAAAAGGCCTTACAGCCGTCCCCCGAGCAAATGACCTTAGCATTGGGATCACCCGTAATGGATTTAAACTTCGATTCGATTTCATTTTTTCGCATTTGAATTTTTTCAGTTAAAGCGATTTCTGAAGATCTTGAATTTAATAACAGCTCATTGACAGATTTAGATTTGGCAAAAGCCTCAGCCGACGTCACTTGCAGATGATCAGCCCCTAAACCAATCATATCAACTGAAACGCCTCCGTGTGGCGCGTCCGATAAAGTTGCAAATTGCCGTTCGGTATTTCTTAAACCTGGAGAGAATGAATCGACCTTTTCAAAATACTCGGTTAGCTTTGAAAATGTTTTATCAGGAATAGGCGCTAATCCGAATTTTTGTTCGAGCAAAGATTTAGCCACAGCAGGCTCGTCACGGTTTTTACGTAAGATTTCAAAGGCATCGCGACTTAAGTTCGCTTCGCTTAAGTTTTTTGACGTGACCAGTGTTGTGTCTTTAAAAGAGTTCACTAAATCCGAACGCAGCTGCTTACCATCGGTAAATTCTTTTTGCACCCACGTTTTAAAACCCACGTCACTTACACCGTCAACAAACATCGAGCCTGGTGCAGCCGTTCTTGCGTATTTAGCCGTTAGATTAGTTAAGTCATCCGTCGTATTAACCGAAGCTTTGAACCAGGCTTCGGGTTGATCGGCCGCGCGTACTAATTTATTTTTTACCGCGTAACTAGCAAATTCGGCGTTTGTTTCTTCTGTGGCTTTCTTCAGTAAGTCTGAAATATCGGTTCCAGGAATATCGTCGTAGACCAATCTTACTGATTTATAATCCGAAAATGGGGTGAATTTAAATTCAGGATTTTTTACTTGCAGCTGCTTTTCTAGGATTTTTAATCTTGAGAATTGCATTTCTTTGTAAGCATTTGTTAAAGCCGTAACGTACTCTTCATCTTTGAAAATTTTATCGTTCATTGTTTTTAATTTCGAATTTTCAATCGTGAAATTTCTTTGGGAGGCCGTCGGCTTTGAAATGATCTCGAGCCAGGCTTCGTTTTCAGCCTTCGTCGTTAGATTTTTTTGCGCAAACGCCGATACAAATTCTTTTTTAGGTTCGCTCGAGTTCGCAATTCGAGTCAGCTGACCAGTCAGACGCCGTTCAATAACTTCAACGGATTCTTTCGCCGCAATCGTTCCAGCCTTAGCGACTCGCGTGGCAAAGGCTGCCTCTAAACCGATACCGCCAAGAACATCACTCAAAACCTGGCATTTGAACCGAGTTTTTTCAATCGGCACATAACAGCTGACCTCGCTGATTTCGGAATCTACTTTAGACTTTATGGTTTCCCATATTGAAGTTAAACTGATGACTTGATCCGCGGGTAACTGGGATAACTTGTTTTGTGGTGGAACGAGCCAGCCGATTTCATTATAATACTGCTGTTTTGAAATACTTCCGCGAATCATAAGCTGCGCGCGGATCGGATCATATTCTATTTTGCGGCTCATCAAATAAGCCGCTGTTACTTTTTTAAGATCTTCTTCTTTTTCTGGCTGAAGTAAGTATTGAGTTGATGGTTGTGAGCTGGCTAGTTTTTTTTTGCAGTCGATGGATATGTCGCAGGCTTTGAGCCAATCATTATTCTGCGTGATGCGACTTGCGACTCCGCTTAAAAACATTTTTGTTAGTCGGGCGATGTCGACGGCGGTTGCCGTCGCGCCAACCACGCAAGCGGCCGCAGAATCTAGAAGGTTCACGTTACGATCAAAACACATCTTATCATAACTGCACTGAGTGTACTTCCAAGCTTCGCTAGGCTTTTCTTTTTCAAATTTTTCACAATGGTGGGTCGCGCGATTGATTTCGCATAAGTGCTTTTGCATTTTTAGAAAATTAGGAACAACTTTGCAATTGTCTTTCGTGTAGACCGAACAGTTTTGCTGAAATTGAAAATCGCGTAGGGACTCAAGTGTTGATTCGCTGAACGACATGGCATGGCCCGCATAAGATAAACTCATGATCCAAAAAAATGCAAAAAACGAGAATAGATGTCGACTCATTACAGTTGTAAATCCACCATGTCTTTTCGGTCTTTTGTCGCTTAAATCGAGCTAGATCTAGGCCTAGTTTATCGATGAAATGAGGCTTCGATTATATGTTGTAGACGAAAACTTTTGAAACCCCTTCAAAAGCTAGCTTATGCGCACAGACTTGGTCTAAGAACAACGATCAAGGCAAATGACTACGATAGGCGAATACATACTGGGCAAAGCCTTCATTGTGTTCGTAGTTCCAAATAAATTTCCAAGACTCAGAGTAGTCGTCGTTAGGCGCTCTTCTTGGTTTTAAAGAGTTGATAGAAAAAATAAAGACCGGCAGATAAAATGAAAACTAATGTTCCGGTTAAGTAAATAGATTTGCTAAATTGAAAAAGAAAAACAACGCAAGAAAAAATAGCTAGCAACGGCAACACGGGCACTTTTTTAATCGAAAATGGAATTCGAAATGGTCTTGCCATATTCTTTTCGCTACGGCGTAAATAAATTAAAGCTATATTGACTGAGATAAAAGCGATCATCGTAGCAAATGAAGAAATATTAGCCAGAGTTTCGACACTTCTGATAGGAAGTAGAATCAATGCAATAAATAGAGCCACAAGCGCCGCCACCCAAGGGGTCTTTAGCGTAGCGTGCGTTTTAGAAATTAGTGAAGGTAACGAATGATCTTTAGAGATTCCGTATAAAATTCGACTCGCGGTGATTAAGCAAATCAATGCAGTATTTGCAGTTGAAAAAAGCGCGATTCCGCCGATGATGCTAGCGATGGGCTTAGAGCCGACCATCGCAGCATTAACCAACGATGACTCGCTCAAGGCCAACTGCTTTGCGGGCATTAAGCCTAAAGCAGCAAAGCTGACCAGTACATAAAGAACAGTAGAAATGACGAGACTTAAGATAATCGCGCGCGGAATTGTTATTTCTGGCTTTTTGGTTTCTTCAGCTAGACTGACAATATTTTCGAATCCCAGATACGCGAAGATAATGAGCCCGGCGCTAGTTAAAGTGGTTGAATTTGGCATAGTAAAAAGTGCATTGCCAAATTCGGGCTGTTGCCAGCCTAGCCAAATAAATAAGATTAATCCCGTGGCTTCAATCACGGTGAATGCAGCATTAATCCAACCAGACTGTCGAATTCCGATGATATTTACGAACGTAAAAACAATTAATAGAGTCGCAGCCGTTAAAAGATGCGGCCAATTTGCAAAATGTTGTAGGTAGCTTGCAAAAGCAAGTTAAACCGTCGCAGCCGATGCAGAGCCTGCAAAAACGACCGTTATTCCGACCGAAGCGGCAAGCCAGCGCTGATTCGTAAAAGCTTTTCGTAAATAAATATATTCTCCACCCGCTGTCGGGTACATCGTAGCAAGTTCAGCGTATGACAAGGCCGTCAGAAAGGCGGCCAGTGCAGCTAATAGAAAGCTTTGCCAAACTGTATCGCCCGCAATACCTGCGGCTTGACCGATGATCGAATAGATCCCGGCACCAAGTATCATTCCGGTTCCGTAAAACGTTAGCATCGGTAAGCCGATAGTTCGATTTAGTTTCATCAGATTAAAATATGATAAGTAATACTTTTGCTCAAGAGGTATGTCCTTGTTGTTAAATCGAATCGCAGCACAAACTACTGGGTCGCGATCTTGATTATGCTAACTGTTCATGGATGCAATATCGAACCCATCTTTTAACAGTGCTCGGGCGAGCAGGCGATCACTCTTGAGCTGAAATGTCCAAATACTTCCCAGCGATAAGTAGATAATGTCCCATTAGCTGCAAAAAATTTTGTATAAAGAAAAAACTAATTTCTTAACCTTTGGGTCATGAATTCGGTAATATACAAAAAGACCGCGCTTTTCAGAGCTCAGCATATTTTCAAGTTTCATCAGCTTCAGAAACTGCGACACGGATGATTGGGAGCTTCCACAAAGGCTTTCTAGTTCACCAACGGTTTTTTCTCCGTCTGCTATATGGCAAAGAAGCATCAGTCTTTGAGGATGAGATATGGCTTTCAAAATGGCAGCTACGCTTTTGCAGTTGTCATTCATTTCAGTGGTCGAAAGCTTCGCTTGACTTTTCATATTACAATATTGTAATATAGTTATATATTGAGATCAAGAAAATAACATAAGGATGCTTACTATGAAAAAAGACTTTGTATTTCAGCAGCTTTTCGAAGCTCAAAGTTTTACTTACACGTATCTACTTGCAGACGCAGTCTCAAAAGAAGCCGTTTTGATTGACACCGTAATTGAAACGGTTGATCGCGATTTAAAACTTGTCGCCGAGCTGGGTTTAAAACTTGTTTATGTCTTAGATACACATATTCACGCAGACCACGTGACGGGTGCTGGTGAAATTCGAAATAGAACCGGAGTTAAAACAGCTGTGGCTAAAGCGGCAAATGTGCCCTGCGCCGATTTGCACTTAAGTGACGGGGATGAATTAAAATTCGGACAATTTGTTATAAAGACTTTAGAAACTCCGGGCCACACAGATGCTTCACTCAGTTTTTATTCTGAAGAGATGGTTTTTACCGGCGACGTACTTCTGATCCGCGGAACCGGGCGGACTGACTTTCAGAGTGGCTCTGCCGAAGTGCTTTTTGATAGCGTTCATCAAAAAATATTTACATTGCCGCCTAAAACAAATGTCTATCCCGCTCATGACTACAAGGGGTTTACGTCATCGACCATCGAGATGGAAATTCGCCATAATCCCCGCGTCGGCAGTGGTAAGACGAAAGCTGAGTTTATACAGATTATGAAAGACCTTAAACTTGATTTACCGAAAAAAATAATAGAGTCTCTGCCAGCTAATTTGGCTTGCGGAAAGTTTGATGAAAAAGAAAAAAATCTTAATTTCAAGACGATAACTCCGCAAGAGCTGAACGCACGATTAGATCAAGCCTTAATTATAGATGTACGTGAACCTGAAGAATATATCGGAGAACTTGGACACATTAAAAGTTCGCATCAAATTACTTTGGGCGATAGTTTGAAACAGTTTCTTGCCGGTTATGATCGATCTGTAGAGATTGTATTTGTATGCCGTTCGGGTCAACGCTCGGAAAACGCAGCAAAAATTGCGCTTGATTTCGGATTTCAAAAAATATCACACCTGGGTGGCGGAATGTTGGGCTGGAATAAATGTAATCTTGCAGTTGAATTTAAGGCTGGAGTCTAGATGGAGAATTATTATTTGCCTTTGATTGGGGGCCTACTGATAGGTACGGCGGTCTCTTTGATGCTTTATCTCACTGGTCGTGTAGCCGGAGTCAGTGGAATCATCTACGGCGCCGCTGCGAATCCTAAAAAAGGCGATACAGCTTGGCGCTGGTATTTCATTTCTGGAATGTTCGTTGGCGGACTAATTCTAATGGTGCTGAAGCCTGAATCGTTTTCTGGTGGGCTGCCCACGCAAGACTGGACGCTGATCGTGGCTGGTTTACTAGTTGGGTTTGGCACAGTGCTTGGTAGTGGTTGTACAAGTGGGCACGGCGTTTGTGGGACAAGTCGACTTTCAATAAGATCGATGCTTGCTACGTTAACTTTTATTTTGGCAGGCGTACTTGCCGTTTTTTTATTTCGTAAACTGGGAGTTTTTTTATGAGAAACAAGATCTCTGCTTTCGCGGTTGGAGTTCTGTTCGCGATAGGCCTTGGAATTTCAGGTATGACGAGGCCCGAGAAGGTTTTTGGCTTTCTGGATGTTTTTGGAAGCTGGGACGCATCGCTTATTTTCGTCATGCTCGGAGCTGTAATCGTTCACTTTATTGCATTTCGATTTATCGCGCGAAGAAAATCACCCCTGTTCTCTTTGCAATGGCATCTTCCAACGAAGAAAGAAATTACTGCGCCCTTAATTGCGGGCTCATTTATTTTTGGTGTAGGTTGGGCTTTGGCCGGTTATTGTCCAGGGCCAGCGCTGGTATCACTTGCAAGCTTTCAGATTCGTCCAATTATATTTTTCGTTAGTATGATATTGGGAATGTTTTTATTTCGATTATTGGATCGTCGCTTTCGAATACAGAGGTAAAAATTGGAATTTTTAGGTTATATGGCCGCCATTTTAATGGGAGCTTCCCTGGGCCTCATCGGCGCAGGAGGCTCGATACTTACAGTTCCAATTCTTGTCTATTTATTTAGGCAAGATCCGCTGATTGCTACGACGGGATCGCTCTTTGTAGTCGGATCAACTGCGTTCGTGGGCTCTATTTTGAACGCTCGTCGAAAAATGATCGATTTTAAAACTGCGATACTTTTTGCGACCCCAAGTTTTCTGGGAGTATTTGCAGCAAGACACTTTATACTGCCCCATATCCCGGACCATATTATTTCAATGGGTAGCTTTACTTTGACGAAGCCGCTATTCGTGATGGGGTTATTCGGCTTCATTATGGTTCTTGCCTCTGTAGCGATGATCCGGTCAGGCAAAGCAACGTTAAATAACCCACAGGCCGAATCAAAAAGCGAAAAAGTAAGTTTATTTACTATCGTCTGGCAGGGCTTTTTGATTGGTGTCATAACCGGTCTCGTCGGAGCCGGAGGCGGATTCTTAATTATTCCGGCCTTAGTTTTACTATTAAAGTTACCTATGAAAATTGCGGTGGGTACGTCGCTCGCGATTATTACCGCGAATGCTATTTTTGGTTTTACGATCAGTATCGTAGGTTCTAATTTTGATTGGCCTCTGCTACTGAAGATAGCCGCAATTGGAATCATTGGAATTATTATTGGGCAGTTCTATGCTTCGAGAGTGAATGAGAAGTTGCTTAAGCGTGGTTTCGGATTTTTTGTTTTATTAATTGGCTCGATTGTGATTTTAGATCAAATATTCAAAATGAATGAGTTAGTGTAGAGAGCTCTGAAGAATTGGGTATAACATTTATAGTTTGTCTGACTCAAGACGCACGCGCCTAAGAAGCCTCATTGTTTCAGGGTCTATCTAAAGATCAGCTGGCGATGTGCCGCGCTTTTTTTTCACATTTCAATTTCGTTCAATTTAGCATGAGTGTGTGCGGCTGAAAAAATTGACTTAAGTGACTGAATCGTTTGTGCAAGGTCTTGCTGCGTTTCGACTTTCAAGGGGTTCAGTTCGACAAGGTCTACGGAAACCACTTTTTGAGTTAATGAGATCAAGTTCAACAGCCGTTTTGCGAACTCAACTGATAAACCCAGCGGAACTCGAAGGCCGGTAGCGGGGGCCACACTGGGATCGAGAGCATCTACATCAAAACTAAGATGAATGGGGCTTTCTGGGTCTTGCTTAAGCCAAGAAGACATTTTTTTAAGAGCTCGATTCGGATCAGACAGGGCTTCTTCTGCTGAAATAAATTCGATACTTAATTCTTCAAAAAATATTTTCTCTGCCGGATCTAGATCTCGAACTCCAACTAGCAAAAGTTTTTTACTAGAAAGAAGCGGACCACCGATCGGAGTTTTAAAAAGACCTAACAATGCCGCAAGGGGCATACCGTGTAGGTTTCCCGTCGTTGAGGTTTGGGGTGTATTCATATCGCCGTGTGCATCTATCCAAATCACACGTGCGGTCGGATAATTTTTCAAAGTAGCCTGAACTGTACCGATTGAAATACTATGATCGCCGCCGATAGAAAATAGTAAATTTTTACTTTGCAAAGCTTCAGAAGCTTTCACACGTATGCGATTCATTAAATTCCAGCCGGTTGTGTCTTCGTTTTGCTCGGGAGTCAATTCTGCTAAATGGTTTAGCTGAGCGTCTTTTCTTAAGATATCGCCGAAGCCATTTGCCATTAAGATCTGAGGGCCAAGTTCAACACCTTTTTGCTTTTGCCCCAGCCCTGAACAAATGCTGAGTAAAGAGATTTGATTTCCGAATTCGAAATTAAAGAGCATGGTTCACCTTATTAATCCCTTCAATAATTAGTTCGGGTCGCTGCCACGGCACGAAATGATTCATGTCTTTTATTCGTACTACGTCTATAATAGATTTCTTATCAAGATGTTCAATCAGAAAATCTAGATTTTCTGCTGGTACTAATCCGTCTTCTTCGCCCTGAATCAGAATACTTTTAGCTTTGATGCTTTTCCATTGAGGTCGCATGAGCTGCAATTCAGATTTAAGCTGCATAATCTCTTCGTTACAGACGCGTAATTCTGTGGGAATTAAAATTCGAATCGGCCACCAGGTTGCCGGGTACTGATACCACTTGGTTTTTTCTAGATCAGGTGAGACCGAGCTGGCAACAAAGACCAGCCCCGCCACTTGCTCGGTAAAATCTATGGCAGCTTTTGCAATCACAGGGCCGCCGAATGAATGGCCCACTAATATCGCCGGTAGATGGCTTTTATTAATATTTAAAACTTCCATCACGTCGGCCGCTTGTATCGCGATTGATGTTACGGTCACGCCAGGTTCAGATCCGCCGTAACCCGGTCGATCAACGGCTATGAGATGAAATTTTTTTTGTAAATCAGAATTAAGTAGAAAGTTGGCCCAAGCTTTCCATGAACCAGGCGAGCCATGTACGAATAGAACGGGGCGTTTTTTAGGGTCGCCACTCGACGCGTATTGCATGATTCTATTTTTACCATTGTAGGTTTGTATTTGGGTCTTAGGTTCGGATTCGGAAACTTTAATTTCGCTGCCAATCGCTAATAGCGGTTTCACGCAACTGCTTATGACGGCAGTCGTTAGACAGACGTAGAATAAATTCTTACAGCGCTTAAGTAGCTTCATTTCTCGTTTCGGTCTTCGACTTTGAAATCACTTTTTGTCGAAGATCTTCAGCAAATAAATACGGCTCATCAATTTGTTCGAAGCGACCTAACCATTGCAAAGAGGCTGATTTATTTTTGATTTTTGAAAGGCGATACATACTAGATAAAAGGTTATCGTCATCTATGTAAGCCGATTCTCTGAGTGGCTGATAATCTATGCGAAAAAGTTGCACAGGAACTTGTGCCTGCTTTGCAATTTTGAATGCACCCTTTTTCCAGGGTTTTTCTTCGTACAAAGCTGTCGTGCCAGATGGGAAAATTGCAATCGATTTATTTTTTTCATTCAATTGATTTATGATTTGGTCTAAAAATTTCTTTTTGCCGTAACTGGTGCTTCGATTGACAAAGATAGTTCCGGCGACGGTAGCGGCCGCTCCGATTATGGGCCACTTTTTTAAATCGTCTTTTGCAATGAAAGCTATTTCGGGTACAGCTGACATCAAAATAACAATATCTAAATAGCTAATGTGATTTCCGACAAGTATCTGCGTGCCCATGGGCGGTTGTTGGCCGATTATCTCTACTGAAAAGCCAAAGCTTTTTAGAATCATCTTGGCCCATTTTTGCTTCGTCTGATTTCGCGAATTCTCGTTTTTGCCGATGATCATGCAGCCATAGATTGCCGTTTTTAAAAATGCATTGAAGATTTGTAATACCATATTTAAGCGCCCATCATTTTTCGACGAATTTGCGGACTTAATTGTTTTACATCTAAGATCGTTAAAAAATCGATGCATTTAAAATCTTGATCAAAAGCGGGCGAACCTGGAGTGAAGCAACCGATATCAAAATAAGATCTACACAGCGACGGCAAGAGCGTTTCTGCCAACAAACGTTCATCTGCCTGTAAGGGGCGTTTTTCATCTAGCAGCAAGCTGGCAAAAGGTTTGGAATAAAATTGTTCAGTCGGTGAGATTCCGTACGACGGACGAAGTTTACCCTCTTCTTCTAAGTATCTATAAAGAATGAAGGCCTGTTGAGGGTCGAGGGTAGCGACCGAGCCACAACCAAATAAATAGCGAGCTTCAGTTTTTGCCATATAGTCGGCGAGGGCTCTCCATAGAAGCATAATGATAATGCCTTTTCTGAAGTCGCGATGAACGCATACGCGACCAATCTCAAGTTTTGTGTCGGGAAGCTCAAGAAATGTGGCGCAATTAAATTCTTGTTCCGAATAAAATTTATTTGAAAAGCGCGAGCAGTTAAGCCGGCATGTAGCAATCATCTGGTTCGATTTTGAGTCGTATATGGCTAGGTGGTCTGAAATCTGATCAAACTCATCATGATCTTCGCCGACTAAAAAATCAGAACCGATCATCTCGACTTGAAATACTTGATATCGAAGTGCATAGGCTTGTTTAAGTTCATCGGGGGTAGAAATTGTTCGAACGGTAAACCTACCGGCGCTTATTTGAAGGTTTACCTTAGCTTCAAAATGCGAGTTCTTTTTTTGCAGCGCAGATGTTGTCTCGATCATTGTTCAAGCACTCCATAGGTTGCTACAAATGAAAAAAGCCAACCCTCGTTATGGTGAAGAAAAACGGCTAAAGGGCTTGTTAAGACAAGCGTAAAAATAAGTAAAAGATGGGAATCAACTTTGCGATTTATCGTCATTCAAAAGCCAATGCCCACTCAAGAATTTGCTTAACATGTTCGGTTTGAAGATAAGGGTGAGCTAAGATCAGCCTTAAAAAAGTTCCGTTGGTATCCGAAGAATAATTCACCATAGCCAGGTTTTTTTCTTTTAAAGATTCACGAACGACTTTCGACCAATCGGCGACGCCAACTTTAGAAGCGGGAGGTTTTATTCTTACGCAGACATTCAAAAAATCAGGTCTTGCGATAAGTTCTAGACGCGGCTGAGTTTCAATCCAAGGTAAAAGATCATCGCGAATTTTCGCGAAATGATCTACAAAATCACCCAAACCTGTCGTTCCCAGACTTTTCCAGATGGTCCAAAAGCTAACGGCTTCGGCTCTGCGCCCGCATTGCCAAGAAAATTTTCCACGATCAATGTTAGGGTCATCTGAATGAAATAGATAATCTCCGCCAGAAACATCGTTCGCTTCTAAAAGTAAGCCTGAGTGTTGAGTTAGAAAAAAACTACAAGTCAAACTAGCGCCAAAAAGTTTATGCGCATCAAAAGTCATCGAATCGGCTAATTCAATTCCGCGCACCAGGTGGCGAGATCGTTCTGAGAAAAGAACGGGGCCTCCCCAAGCTCCGTCAGCGTGCAGCCAAACGTCATATTTTTTACAGACCGCAGACAACTTATCGATCGGGTCAAACGCACCCAGCACAGTCGTACCCGAAGTTGCGCTGACCATCAGCGGTACAAAGCCTTGATCGAGCGAATCAGAAATAAGGTGATCAAGTTTTTCAGGTATCATGCGGCCCTGGTTATCGACCGGAACATGGATCAGGTTATCGGTTCCCAATCCAAGAGCAGCGCAAGCTTTCTTTAAAGAGTAATGGGCCTCGGTTGAGGTAAAAATTCTTAACTTTGTTCCGTCCATTCCACTTTTTTTAATATCAGGAAACTTCTTTTGTCGTGCACAATGTACGGCCATAAAATTGGCCGCACTTCCGCCAGGCACACCAACTCCTTCGCGCTGGCCCTCGGGCCAACCAATCATTTTGCCAAGTGACTCAATGACTTCCAATTCAATAGTCGAAAAGGCGGGGCTAGCTTCAAACGTCGCCATTGTCGTTTTTGTTTGCGAGATTAAATCTTCTGCTAGAAGCATTTGAGGTAATATTCCGGAAAATAACTGATTCATGAAATAGGGCGATTGAGTTGTAATTGAATGCTCACGAATGGCCGTCATTATTTTTTTAAGTGGCTCAATTGAAGTGGCTTCCGAAAGTTTCAAATCGTTTTTGAAATGCGCTGTTGATTCAATCTTAAATTGACCAAGATCTGATCGCTCTTGAATTTTGGGCGTATAAACGTGTAGTGTTCGGCCACCGGCACTTAAGCAGCGCATATCGTGTCTTGCACCAATCGGCGTATTCAGAACCTGACCCGCCTCTAGGCGTTGGATTTCTGTTTTTATTCCTGAATCGAGAGTGTTTTCAAAAACTCCGCTTTCAATCGAAACTAAGCATTGGCTCCAACCATGATTATGCGCTGGCGTTTGACTGCCTTTGCTCCATTCGATCGAAACGACTTCAAAAGAATCTGTTTGATGCAGGACTTTTCTGACGTAGCTAGCTACCTGGGTATTTTCAATAGTCATATTAGTTCTCACTTTTTATTCGCGTAAAGCAAATTCTTACCGCGATTTAACCATACGGGGATTTCATTTCTGCGAAGAAAAAGAATAGCTACACTGCAGGCAGAAACAATCACAGCCAGTCCAAATAAAAGACCGCCGTCATTTTGGACATCAATGCCTAAAAAAAGCAAATGGCTAGCCAGCGCCCCAAGCATCACGCCAAGAGCCATCGCTGCACCTAAAAATTGTGTAGCTGTCACTAACAATAAGATACTAGCGACTAATTCGCTTATACCTGCAAACCAGCGCCCCCAGGGTTCGATTCCGAGTGTACTGAAAATAAATTTAGATTCAGGCGCTCCAGAAAATTTGAAATACAGTGTTTGTATTAGAATACCCGCTGCAACTAGTCGAAGAAGAAGAAGAAACTTAACGGTCACTTTGTTTGGCACTTTGTCTGTCACTTTAAGGTTCCTTTATTTGAGTGACGGGCCAGTTAGCGTCGGCTTCTTTTAAATAGGTTTTTGCGTCTTTGTTTTTAGTATGAAGCCATTTATCTCGCGTGTCGCCCCACAGGCCATTATAAAATACAAGCAGGCGTCCGTCCTGTATGATGAAACTTTTTGGGTCCACATCTACTTTTGATTTTGAGTCAGCCACCGCGTAAGCGCACCATCCGCCGTATTGAGGTTCATATTTCTTCGGATCTTTCATAAAAATTTCTTTATTAGCTTCGCTAGAAAACCAATACGTAATTTCACCTTGGGTGCTTTGAAATTTTGGATCGCCTTTGACAGGCTTTTCTGCTTTGAAATAAGAAACCGGATCAAAGCCATTTAAGATAACCCCTGACTTGTTCAAATTAGCTGTGTTTTCAGAGCGAGCACTTAAGCTGAAAAATGTGATTAGAACTAAAACAAATTTGATTGCCGAAGTCGACATTGCTGCCCCCATATACTTTGTGTTAACTTTCAACTAAGAGCAGGTCAGTTGCAATTAATTACAGGGTATTTTATATTTTTTAATAACTTTTTTAAGTGCTTGGTTTGAGTAATGAATAAATAATTATCAAAATGATCTGTAACGAAAATAAAACGGGTTTCACTCATTTTGTAACGGGGTGCATATGTTCAATTCGAAAAATACGGTCCTTACAGAGCTAAATATGCGACAGAATATAGCAATATTTTTGCGAAGAAAAATTAAATGACTTATTTTATCTCTATTTTTTTAGGAACCTTTGTTCTTGAAGACTTGGCTCTTATTTCAAGTCTGGCCCTGATGGCCGAGAATAAAATTAGTTTTGAAGCTGCCTTTATGGCCTGTTTTCTGGGAATCAGCTTAGGTGATGTAGGACTCTACTTAATTGGTTACGCTGCCAACGGACTTGGTATTGAAAAACACTTTAAATTTTTTAAAAAGCATGAAGCCACTTTTTCGAAAATGAAAAGGTCTCAGGCGTTAACGTACTCAATCGTCATTTCTAGAGTAATACCTGGCACACGGCTTCCGACCTACTTAGCCGCAGGATTTGTTAAGTATCCGTTTTTTAAATTTTTATTTTTAACTTTCGCCAGTGTTTTTGCTTGGGTATTGATTGCCTTTTTAGCTGGAAAATCTCTTAACTACTTATTTATGGATCGTTGGGTGCTGAGTCTCGTTTTATTTTTGGCGTTTCTGCAATTTCTTAAGTCGATCTTACCGCAATTAGCGGATCGATGGCATCGAAAAGCGCTACTGTATTCTTGGAGACAATGGCTTCATTTTGAATTTTGGCCCGCTTGGTTTTTCTATATACCAATTGTTCCTTACTATATTTATCTTTCGCTGCGTTACAGAAGCTTTTTGATGCCGTTCTATGCAAGCCCCAACCTGAAGCATGGCGGTCTGATTGGAGAGTCGAAGTGGGATTTACTGCGACACCTTGATTTAAAAGACTCGTCGACTTTGAAATCGCTGAAGGTCAAAAAAGATCTTACTTTGGCTGAAGCTCGACAACTGCTTGATGAAAATAATATTCGCTATCCTTTTATTTTAAAGCCGGATGTCGGGCAGCGGGGCTTTGGCGTGCGCATCATCAGAAATGATTTTGATCTAACCGAATATTTACAACTAAGTCGGTCTGAGATGATTATTCAGAGCCTCAGCGAATTTCCATGCGAGGCTGGAGTATTTTACGTACGAAAGCCAGATCAAAACACGGGTTCTATTTTTTCGCTGACGGATAAGAAATTTCCGTTTGTTGTGGGCGATGGCAAAACAAAATTAGGCGATCTGATTTTGAATGATCGTCGGGCTCGGATAATTGCGTCCGTTTACTTTGCCAGACTGAGTGAGCGTTTAGATTCAGTTCCCGAAAAAAGTCAGGTTGTGTATTTGTCTGAATGCGGTAACCACTGCCAAGGGGCGGTTTTTTTAAACGGAAAACATCTTATTTCTGAGCCTCTGGCGAAAGAAGTCGACCGAATTGCGAAACAGATTCCCGATTTTTATTTTGGTCGCTTTGATATTCGTTATGAAGACAATCAGTCTTTGATGAACGGCAAAAGATTTGAAATTGTCGAAATTAACGGATCGGGTTCAGAGGCCACTCACATTTGGGATGCGGAAACGAAACTTTTAGACGCTTATAAAACCTTATTCATTCAGTGGAGTCTGCTATTTGAAATAGGTGATCAGGTTAGACGACTTCCAAATAAAAAGAGTAAAGTTCACATCGGATCATTTCTTATAGACTGCGCAAAGGTTGCTTTTCGACGAGAAAATTTGTCTGTTTCCTCGTGAAAAGCTGGCTAAAATTGAGTGACTGAGTCGGTTGTGGACGGTTTGCAGCTGAGTTTTTAGAAGCTCCAGCCCTTCGCTAACAACTGAGCCGCCTTCGGCGCGTGATAAGTGAAAATCATATCGGCGCCGGCTCGGCGGAATGAAGTAAGAATTTCCATCACGGCTTTGTCTTCGTCTAAAACTCCCAATGCACTAGCGGCTTTAACCATCGCGTATTCACCACTCACGTTGTAAGCCGCAACAGGCACATCGAAATGAGCTTTCACTTTTGCAACGATATCTAAATAGCTTAAGCCCGGTTTAATCATGACGATATCGGCGCCTTCCTCGATATCTAGTTTCACTTCTCGGAGTGCTTCGTCTGAGTTTCTGAAATCCATTTGATAAGTTTTTTTATCACCGTGTTTAGGAGCTGAATTCAGCGCATCGCGAAAGGGGCCGTAGAAGCAAGAAGCGTATTTGGCCGAGTAAGCAATAATGCTGGTTTCAGTAAAACCATTCTGGTCGAGAGCTTTTCGGATGGCGCCGATACGACCATCCATCATGTCAGATGGAGCTACCGAGTCTGCGCCCCAGCGGGCTTGGGCAACGGCCATTTTACAAAGAATTTCGACACTTTCGTCATTGACGATTTTTCCGTCTTTAACGAGGCCGTCGTGCCCATCACTAGAAAAAGGATCTAATGCGACATCAGTAATCAAATTGATTTCGGGGTGCAAACGCTTAATCGTTTTTATAGCTGTGGCTAATAAACCGCTTTCGTTTAATGCTTCACTGCCTTCAGGGCTTTTTAAGTCTTCGGCAATTTGTGTAAATAGGGCGTAGTGTTTAATTCCGAGACTTTTCCAGTGGCTTATTCTGTCGCATAGGACATCAACGCTGACGCGATCTTGTTCAGGAAGTGACTGAATCGGCTGTATGACTTTCGTGCCAGCACAAATAAATACGGGATAAACCAATTGTGCAGCAGAAAGTTGCGTCTGGGCGACTAGGTTTCGTACAGCTTCGCTTTTACGCAGTCGACGTGGACGTTTTGACAAAATCATGACACACCTCTATTTGTGACAAAGCCATGACAAACAAATAACGGGCTTTGGTATATTAAATTTATGTCCGAATTAGCGTTTATTCACAGAACTGTTTCAACCAAAACTGAAGAAGTGTCACCTTCATTATTAGTTTGGAAAACCTGTCGCCGTCAAATCTTGTTTTTTGATGCGAATAAATTTGAGATTAAAGACATTCATGAAACCGATCAGATTTTTTCTGGCACCGAAGCGGAAATATTTTTGGCCGAAGTATTGTGTGGTTTACAATCTCCACTGGTGGGCGAAACCGAAGTTTTTGGTCAATTCAAATCATGGTGGAAATCATTACCCGCGACTTTATGGTGGAAGCAGCTTCATCACCAGCGCATCGAAGCTTTATTTTCTTTAGTAAAGAAAATTCGTGAAGAGGTTTTGTATAACTTAGGCTCGCGTACGTACGGATCGATCTTACGCCGTCATTTGCTTACGGGTCAGTCGATTGATTTGATTGGGGCTGGTCAGTTGGTGGAAGAGCTGCTTCCGTGGATTGAAAAGAACCCCTATCGTATCTGGTGCCGCACACCGGGTAAAATTAATTTTTCTCACAAGGCCGATCAAGTTTTCGAATTATCTAGCGTGAGCCATTTGAATTCGGCGATCGTGGTGGCCGCACCTTTGACCCATGATGAATTACGTATTTGGCTTGCCCGGCGTGAAATGAGTTCGCAACATACGCTTTTCGACTTGCGCGCAGACTCTTTCGGATTTGATCCGGGCACCGCGGTCAAAAAACATTTTACCTTACAAGATTTTTCAACCTTGAAAGATAGTTTTCATGTCGATGTACAGAAAATTTACGCACGCTCGCGCGATCTTATATTTAACTGGAATGTTCAACAGCAATCGAAAAGTCAAATTCGACCGTTTGGATGGGATGACCTGTGAAAATAAAAATCTCATCCCGGCAAAGCCCTCTGGCGCAAATTCAAGCTTACCAAGTAGGTACGGCTTTGAAATCCGTGGAACCGACTTTAGAAATTGAATATTTATTTCGTCAGTCACTTGGTGATCAAAACCAGCACGATCCACTTTGGAAAATGCCGGTTAGGGGCGTATTCACCGAGGATTTTTACGCCGATTTAGCGAACGGTGCCACCGATATGGTTGTGCATTCGTGGAAAGATCTTCCGACCGAAGAAAAAGAACACACGCAAATTGCAGCTACCTTGCCGCGGGCCGATCAGCGTGATGTTTTATTATTTAAAAACGATTCGAAATCAAAAGCACGTCTCAATTTATTTTCTTCATCGCCACGTCGTTGTTTAAATGTTAGTGAATTTTTAGTTTCAGCTTTGCCCTGGGCTTGTGAAGCGATCGAATTTCACTCAGTACGTGGTAATATTTCGACGCGTGTTCAAAAATTACTTTCTAATGATCACGTCGATGGCTTAATCGTAGCGAAGGCAGCGATTGATCGCTTATTGACGGATGTGCGTTTTCCCGAAGTGCAGACGTATCTGCGGGCTGCTTTAGAGCAACTAGATTGGATGCTATTACCCTTGAGCGCAAATCCGAATGCGGCCGCGCAAGGAGCCCTAGCGATCGAAGTATCTAGAACCAATTTGCAAGTTCAAGAGCTTTTAAAAAAAATTAACTGTGAAAATACATTTTACTGCGCCAATCAAGAACGCGAGATTTTAAAAAAATTCGGTGGTGGCTGTCACTTAGCTTTAGGTATGAGCGTTTTAAAACGGAGCTACGGCGAAATCGAAATCGTTAAAGGAATCTCTCCAGCCGGTGACCGAGTTTTTGAGAAAAAATTTTATCCCACTAAAAAGTGGACCTTTAGTATGCCCGTCGCGCGATTAGAGTTCATCCGCGAAGCCTCAGCCTTGCCGGTCGAACTGGCGGGTGATTGTGACGCGGTCTTTATGGCTCGTGCTGAAATGGGCGGTGCTCAGCTTGACTCACGTATCGTGTGGGCGGCGGGGCTTGAAACCTGGAAGAAGTTGGCACATCTTGGCGTTTGGGTGCATGGCTCGGCCGAAGGTTTAGGTGAAAGTGAAGACCCTCAAATCGACATTCTAGCAGGCAAAAAACTTCGCTGGGTTTATTTGACTCACGATGAGGCCACGCTTGATTCGGCTACGCAGCGCTTGGCTTCGTATCACTTGAAACTAAAGCTGAACAGCGATACTTTGCCCGCAGCACAGGCTTACCGATGGAAAAGCGGTAGCGAATTTCGTCTAGCATTGAACCGCTTTCCTGAATTAAAAAATTATTCACATATCTGTGGGCCCGGGCGCAGCTTTGAAAGTTTGAAGCAGCAACTGGGTTCGGCAGAAAACATCTACGTGGAGTTAGCAAATGAATTCATCACAACTGTTTGAACGCGCTAAAAAAATTGCTCCGGGCGGAGTGCATTCTCCGATTCGCAGCTTTATGGGCCTTGATCGCACACCGATTTTTTTTAAAAGTTCGCAAGGTGCTTACATGTTCAGTGTCGAAGGTGAAAAGTACATCGACTACTGTCAAAGTTGGGGCCCATTGGTTCTAGGTCATCGTGATCCACAGGTTGAAGCCGATGTGCACGAGATGATTTCGACTGCTTGGTCATTCGGCGCATGTGAACCCTACAGTTTAGAATTAGCCGAATGGATTACGTCACGAATTCCGTGGTTAGAGAAATTAAGGTTTGTTTCTTCGGGCACGGAAGCCGTGATGAGCTCGCTTCGCGTGGCGCGCGCGGCAACGGGCCGCAGTCATATCTTGAAATTTGAGGGTTGTTACCACGGCCACGTCGATTCGCTTTTAGTTCAATCAGGCAGTGGTCTTGCCGGCGAGTCGGCTTCTTCAAGCGCAGGTTTAACAGAAGATGCGATTAAAAATACGTTAGTGGCTCCGTTAGATGACCTGGATGCAGTAGAACATATTTTTAAAACTCAAGGCCATCTTATTGCTGCAGTCATTCTTGAGCCCCTTCCGGCAAACTACGGTTTGTTAGTGCAAGATACTCAATTTTGGAAGTCGGTCTGTGAGATAGCTCGTAAAGCCGGAAGCTTAGTTATTTTTGACGAAGTTATTTCAGGATTTCGTGTATCTATGGGCGGTATGGCTGAACAATTAGGTATTGTTCCTGATCTAGTGACTTACGGAAAAATCTTAGGTGGAGGCTTCCCGGTCGGCTGCTACGGCGGTCGACAAGACTTAATGAATTTAGTCGCACCCCTAGGCCCCGTTTATCAAGCGGGTACATTGAGTGCAAACCCAGTGGGAATGCGGGCGGGTTTAAGTACGCTAACGAAGATGGAAAGCCTAAACGGTTGGGTCGAACTTGAAAAGCGTGGAGCTTTATTCGAATCTTTGCTGAAGCCAACGCTTGATCGCCATAACTTGCAATTTATCCGCTACGGAAGTTTATTCTGGCTTTGTCTGAAAAGTGAAACACCCGTTCGTCGCGTTTCGCAAATTCCGCCTGGGCAAAAAGAATTTTTTAAAAAATTATTTTCGTTATGTTTATCGAGCGGGGTTTATCTTTCACCGCACGCTTACGAAGTGGGCTTCTTATCTTTAGCTCATACGCCAGAGATTTTAAAAGAAACCGCTGATAAAATTCAGAAAGCATTGGAAACATTTTAGTGAAACGTTACACCTTTCGCTTAGACCGTTGGAAAATTGGGCTTGCGATCTTTTGGATCGTATTTACTTTTTCTATGGTCACGTGGTGGTGGGTTTTTGCTTTAAGTCAGCTTGATATTTTAGGAGCTAATCTTCCGCCCGAAAAATTTAACAGCTTTCGCCGCATGCTACTTTCTGAAGGGTCGATCTTACTTTTACTTATTGTGGTCGGTGGCTCGGCGTTAGTGATGTTTACGGTTCGTGAAAGATCACGGAACTTACGTTTAAGACTTTTCTTTTCTAATTTCTCTCATGATTTAAAAACATCAATCAATCGATTGCGCTTACGAGCCGAAGTTGTGATAGCTAACAGCCCGAACGCTGACTTGCAAAAGTTGATGGAAGAAGTAAACCGGCTTGATTTACAGTTAGAAAATTCTCTGTGGGTTTCGAAAGGCGAAGAACAAAAATTATTTACGCAAAAAGTTTCATTGCATCAAATGATTTCAAGTCTTCGCGCCGAATGGCCCGATATTGAAATCAGCTTACATGGCAATGCGGTCGTGTTAGGTGACCAACAGGCGGTGCAAAGTATTTTTCGTAATCTTTTGCAGAATGCCCAGTCGCACGGCAATGCCACCCGTATCGAAATTAGAGCGCAAAAAATTTCCGACGAAGTACTGGCTATTTACTTTCAGGATAATGGCACGGGTTACTCCGGAGATGCGAAAGCTCTTGGAGAAGGTTTTATTCCGCAGACGGGGCGCCAAAGTAATGGCATCGGTCTTTATTTAGCCAAATCACTTTTAGCGCGCATGCAAAGTAAAATTGAGTTCTTGAACCTCGCTTCAGGTTTTCAAGTACGTCTTGAAATTCCGGGTAGACTCGAAGGCTCAAAGTGAAAAGAATTTTACTCGTCGAGGACGAACGCACCTTAGGCGATATTTTAAAAAGCGAACTTTCAAAAGAGTATCAGGTTGAATGGAAGCGCACCAAGCTTGACGCTTTAAACACTTTAAGAACGGAACACTTTGATTTACTTATCTTAGATATTCAGCTTCCGGATGGCACTGGTTTAGAAATAGCCCAAAGTTTTCAAAACGCGGCAAATCCGCCGTACTTTCTTTTTCTGACCGCGCAGAACGAACCCGAAATTAGGTTGCAAAGTTATGAGTTGGGTGCGGAAGATTTTATTCCGAAGCCGTTTCATTTGAAAGAAGTATTACTTCGCGTGAAGCATGTCTTGAAAGCCCACGTCGTGCCGGCGGCTCTTCAGTTTCCGGGTGGAGTTGTGCAATTACAATCTTTTTCGATTCACTGGGATAATGGTAAAATCGATTACCCTCCGGTTAAAGACATGATGATATTAAAATTATTAGTCGAACGAACGCCCACGGCCGTTAGTCGCGACGAGATCATTAATCTAATCTGGGGTGAAAATAAAGACCTTAGTCATCGCAGTATTGATAATGCGATTTTACGCATACGACACACTTTACGCGATGAAGACGAACAATGGATCAGATCGGTCCGCGGTATTGGTTACCAGTGGATTCAACCGCGAGGAGAAAAATGAAAAATTTATTTCAAAAAACGCTAGCTAAAGAAGAAGTGAAAACTCCGCCTATCTGGATGATGCGTCAGGCGGGTCGTTACCACAGCCACTACCAGAATTTAAAAAAGCAGTACACCTTCATGGATCTCTGCTTGAAACCTGAACTAGCTTGTGAAGTGGCGATGGGCCCCATTCAAGATTTTGACTTTGATGCGGCTATTTTATTTAGTGATATTTTATTTCCGTTACAAGCTTTAGGTATGCCGCTTGATTACACCGATGCAGGGCCGCAACTTGGTTTTAAGCTGAGCGCGGCCGACATTGCGAAGCTAAAACCCGCAAAAGAGGCGGCTCAAAAGATGCTTTTTCAAAAAGAGGCGATGAAGCTGACGCGCGCGCGGTTACCTGAATCAAAAGCCCTGATCGGTTTCGTCGGCGGACCGTGGACGTTATTTGTTTACGCAATGGAAGGCTCTCACGCGGGCAACTTACTTGGTGCTAAGACGGCTTGGCCCTTATGGCAGCAGTTTTCTGAAATAATTTGTGATTTTTTGATCGAGAATATTCAGATGCAGTTCGACGGCGGAGCCGATGTTGTGATGATTTTAGATACGGCCGCGGGTGAGCTTTCACCCGATGTTTTTCAATCACAAATTCAACCGGTTTTAAAGAGACTGGCCAATCGCTTTGCGCAAAGATTGGGTTATTACTCTCGCGGCACGCAGCCTGCGCATTTTGCGACGTCAGATTGGGCCCAAATCCCGTGGCAGGGGCAAGGGTACGATCATCGTAATGATTTAGTTCAGGTGCTGCAGCAGTCGCCGGGTTTTGTACAAGGTAACTTTGATCAGTCATTACTTCATCTGCCGGCTGATGATTTTAAAAAATTTCTGAACAATTACTTAAAACCCTTTCAAGATTTATCACCGAGCCAGCGTAAAGGTTGGGTTTGCGGTTTAGGTCACGGAATTTTACCGAAAACTCCTGAAGCGAACGTGCGCGCTTTCGTTGAAACCGTCAGAAAGTTATTTTAATGAAAAACTTATTTCAAAAATATGACGTAGCTGTACCACGTTACACGTCCTATCCGACCGTACCCTATTGGGAAAACCCTCCGACTTCTGAACAGTGGATCTTAGACTTAAAACACGCTTTGAATCCTGAATCAGCATCGTGGTCTTTGTATTTGCACATTCCGTACTGCGAAAGTTTATGTACTTTTTGCGGTTGTAATACCGTGATTACCAAAGATCACGGTAAAGAATCTGCCTACGTCGAAATGCTTTTACAAGAGTGGCGCCTTTATCGAGCGCAAGTACCGGGCTTACAAAAAAATCAACTGAAGCATCTTCATTTAGGTGGAGGCACGCCTACATTTTTATCGGCTGAAAATTTAGAGAAATTACTGCAACCCATTTTAGATGACGTTCACTTAAGCGAAGACTTCGAAGCCTCAATCGAGGTTGACCCGCGCCGCACGACCGTTGAACAGCTCAAGGTGTTACACAAGCTAGGCTTCAGACGCGTAAGCTTGGGTGTTCAAGATTTCAATCACGAAGTACAAAGTTTAATTAACCGCATACAGCCTTTTGAAATCACCGAAAATATAACGAACATCGCCCGTGAAATTGGCTACACTTCGGTTAATTTTGATTTGATTTACGGATTAGCGAAGCAAACTCCAGAATCAATTGAAAAGACGATCGAGCAAACTATTTTACTTCGACCAGATCGTATCGCTTTATACAGCTTGGCCTTAGTTCCTTGGATTAAACCGGCCCAGCGTTTATTTAAAGATGAAGATCTGCCGCAAGGTGAAAATAAGCGTAAGCTTTACGAAATCGCCCGCAGTTCACTTTTAGCGGCCGGTTATGTTGAAATGGGAATGGATCACTTTGCTTTGCCGACAGATTCATTAGCTAAGGCTTTTCATGAGGGTAGCTTACACCGAAATTTTATGGGGTACACCAATCATCGAACCGACGTGTTGCTAGGTTTAGGCGTAAGTTCAATTAGTGAAACCAGCCAATCATTTCACCAAAACGAAAAAGTATTACCAGCTTACCAACAAAAATTAGAAAAGGCCGAGATCGCTACGCACCGCGGGCATTGCTTAACCGTAGAAGACCAAGCCCGCCGCGAGCAAATTTTAGAATTTATGACGAAGGGCCACGTCAAACTAACGTCTGAACAAATCGAACCTGCTAAGAAATTTCTAGTCGAGATGTTAGCCGACGAATTAGTACATATTACGGACGATAAAATTATTTTAACAGATAAGGGGCGCCCATTCCTACGTAATGCCTGCGTATTTTTTGATGAACGCCTGAAAACAAAAAATCCCACGACGCAAATTTTTTCTAAGGCACTATGAGCATCGGCGAAGGTTCAAAAAAGATAGCGGTTGTTGGCGCGGGCTTTTCGGGTCTTACAATTGCGCGAAGGCTGCAGCAAGCGGGCTTTCTAGTTGAAGTATTCGAATCATCTGATAGGCCGGGTGGGCTTATAGAAAGTCATCAGCCTGGCGTTTTAGTTGAAACCGCAGCTCATGCCTTACTAAGCAATCAAGAAGTTGAAACCTTATTTAGCGAACTTAATTTGATAGCCCAGCCTGCTGGTTTTGTTAGTCATGCAAAATGGATTTTTAGGGACCGTGCGCGACGCTGGCCCTTAAAAGTGTTTGAATCATTTCACTTCATCATAAAAATATTAGTCGCGAAAATTAAAAATAAACTAAGTCCTTTAGCGGGCGAAAGCCTTGGAAACTGGGCTATCAGAAATGGTTCACAATCTTTTAAAAATTATTTACTAGCTCCGGCCTTCCAAGGCGTATACGGAGCTCAACCCGAAGAGTTAGCGAGTGCCCTGATTGTCGGCCATACTTTCAGACGTGATCTACGCGCAGCTAAAGGTAAGCTGAAGGGTAGTATTGCTCCGACGAAGGGCATGCAAGAGCTAATCGAAGCTTTGGCGGATGACTTAACTAGACAAAACGTTATTATTCACTATCAAGCAAAAGTTCAGCTATCTGAATTAGAAAAACGTTTTTCTGCGATCGTTATTGCTACCGGTACAAATTCGGCCGCTCAGCTAGTAAGTTCTCATGCGCCTAAATTTTCGATACAGCTATCGAAGTTACCAAAAGTTTCTTTAACGACCGTAACAATTGCGGTTACTTCGATTGCGGGACGTCCGCGTGGATTTGGATGTTTATTTCCGAAAGCAGAAAATTTCAATAGCTTAGGAGTTTTATTTAATACCGACATTTTCGCTGGTCGCGGACCGAGCGAAAGCGAGACTTGGATCTTTGACAAAAAAGTTGAAGATGCGTCCGATAGTGAAGTGATGCAGTGTATTCATTCAGATCGTGCAAGGATTGCCGCAAAAGTCACGAAGATCGAACTAAGTGAAATCATTCGTTGGCCCGCGGTATTACCTTTGTACGGTATTGAATTAGAAAATTTATTAGCCAGTGATCTTTTTCAGCGAAAGTCAATTTCAGAAAATATACCAGTACTTGATGTATTTTATGACGGCGCTAAGCTGAGCGAAAGCCAGTATCCTATTTATTTAACCGGAAATTACTTGGGCGGGATTGGTTTAGCGAAAATTCTAGCCTATAACACGCGATTAGCCGCTCGCCTTAAAACCGAAATTCTAGAGGTAAAATGAAAACACTTATTCTAATCAACGTCGGTACACCTGATTCGACTGATCCTCAAGACGTGGGTCGTTACCTGAATCAATTTCTGATGGATAAAAATATTATTCCGCTGGCGCGCCCGTTTCGCGATATATTGGTTAAAGGTATTATCGTACCGAGACGAAAATATGCTTCGGCTGAGAAATATAAAACGGTCTGGACAGATGAAGGTTCACCCTTGATGGTTGAATCTATTTCGTTGCAGCAGGCTTTGCAGAATAAACTTGGTGCGGGCTGGAAGGTTCGTCTAGGAATGCAAGTGGGTAACCCAGCTTTAAAAGAGGCCATCAGCGAAGCATTAAAAACCGAAGACGAAATTATTTTTGTTCCGCTCTATCCGCAGTTTGCGATGGCCACCTCGGGCGGAGCTATAGAACTTATTGAAAAAATGATGCCGAAGAATCGTGTGCATAAAATTGTACAGCCTTTCTTCGCCAAGAAATGGTTTATCGAAGCGCAGGCGGCACGTATTCGCGAAGTATTAAACCCGGGTGATCATTTATTACTGTCGTATCATGGTCTGCCGGTTTCGCAACTGAGCAGCTACCGTAAAGCTTGCGGAAGCGCTAATTGTTGCCAACAAGCTACGGCTTGTATCGAAAATTGCTACAAAGCGCAGTGCCTAGAAACCAGTGAATTACTAAAAACAGAAATGCAAATAGAAAGCTTAAGTATAGGTTTTCAAAGTCGTCTAGGCCGGTCTAAGTGGATTGAGCCCGCAACTCAAGCCTTGGCGGTACAATTAGCCCAGCAAGGCGTTAAGAAATTAAAAGTCGCGTGTCCATCATTTGTTTCCGACTGTTTAGAAACATTAGAAGAAATCGGTCACGAACTAAAAAAAGATTTTTTAGACGCTGGCGGTGAAGAGTTCGCACTGATTCCGTGTGTGAATAGTGCACCCGATTTTGTTGCAGGCTTAGCGAAAGAAATAGAAACCTAAATCTGAAGCTGGTTTTTCTCTAAGCAAGCTGTTTTTAAACTGGTCAAATTTTCTAATGCCGTTCGATCGATCCACGGCTGAAATGTTAGTAAGCTTTGAGCCTGAGCTAGACAGCTTTGCACCTGAATTTTGGGAAGGGCTTTTAGCTCAGATTTAAGATCTTCAACTCGAGCCTGAGCCGAAGGTGACTGCATCACTTGATTGGTGGCTGAGGCAACGTAGTTGTACGTCGAAACGCCGGCCCAAATCATTAATCCGCCTATGATCACAACGAAACTAACCGCAATTAATACGATCATTTTTACCTTCCGTAATAGCTTGGGTTTCGTTTTCAATTTCTTCCAGATTTCTAAAAATACTAATTTATTCATTGGATTCTCACTTTCGGCGCTCATGATCTAAATGAGCTCGGTCAGCTTACAAATGTTTTACTATCTGTTAAAATGGATAAAAAAGTTCTGATGTATTGTTAAAATCTATACAGAAAACGCGTCGCGAAGTTTAGCGGCGATGGGGTTTTCAATTTTTCGTTGTGCTGTTAACAAAAATAATTCTTCTGTCACACCCTGCAGTTGGCCGATTTCAATGAGCTCTCCGCGCTGCAGTTGACCGGTCACCGCGTGAGCGGCCGTAGCGATAAGCCCCATCTGGCTTGTCGCCATTAATTTTTTTACTGATATATCTTGGCTTTCGGTGATAATATTGAGTTCGATTTTATTTAATTTAGCCCAATGATCTAAGTCTTGTCTGAGGCGGCTATCATAAGTTGGTAAGATCATCGGAGCACCTGATATCGATTTCGGGAAACCTTTTTTTAAATTTTTAAAATGAGGTGCTCCGTAAAAGGCGACATTCTTTTTGGTAAGAGACTTTGGGTAAAGCCCTTTACCATTTGTGCCTGCGGGCAAAAAATTAGTAACCATTAAGTCCATTCGATGTGCGGCGAGCTCGCGTAGTAGTTCGTCGGACTTGCCTTCAGATAAAGTTATTTGGCATGGAGAAATTCGGAAAGCATGCTGTACAAGCTTAAGAACAATTTGCTTTGGCACGCTATCAAGCGCGCCAATGTGTAAAGAAGGTTTTAACGGCTTCAAGCGATCATGTAAAACTTCGTACATTTCTGAACCTAGGCGGAAAATATTCTTAGAGTAGTCTAAAGCCACTTTTCCTTGCTCAGTGAGGACTAATTTTTTATGTTGACGTTCAAAAAGCTGCACGCCGATCGTGTCTTCAAATTGCTTTAACTGCGCCGATACAGTAGGCTGTCCCAGGTTCAATTTTTCGGCTGCTTTTGAAACGCTGCCTTCCTCGGCAATGGTTTTGAAGTAGTAAAGATGATGATAGTTGATCCAAGTACTCATATGCACCCCTGGTTTTTGTATCGTATTAAACTATGCTAATCAATTTTATTATCGATTTGATTGATACTTGATTTACGGCGATAAATAGAAAGGGCAATTTAAGGAGCTTTTATGATTCTATTTTCAATGCAAGATTACTGGTGGTTTTACGCAGGCTTTTTAGTTTTTGTGCTAGCCGTACTTGCGCTCGATTTAGGCGTCTTTCATAAAAAGGCTCACGAAGTCAGTTTTAAAGAAGCCTCGATTTGGACAACGATTTGGATTAGCTTCGCGCTGGTCTTTAACTATCTTTTCTACCTTTACGCCCAGTGGCGCTTTTCAACCGACGAAAAATATTTGTCGATACCGGGGTTTGATGCAGCCGTTCAGGCTAAAGCATCGGCACTCGAATTTCTAACGGGTTTTGTCGTCGAGAAGTGTTTAGCAATTGATAATATATTTATTTTTGCAGTTGTCTTCGCTTACTTCGGTATTCCGAAGAAGTACCAGCACCGCATTTTATTCTGGGGTATCTTAGGCGCCTTATTTTTCAGAGGTGTTTTTATCGCAATTGGTTCCGTGTTGATGCAGTACCACTGGGTGGTTATTTTCTTCGGGGCCTTACTTATTATCACAGGAATTAAGATGTTCTTTGCCGGTACCGAAGAACAAGATCTTGAAAATAATTTTATTGTTAAGCAGCTTAAAAAAGTGTTTCGCGTGCACCCTCGTATCGAAGGTCAGCAATTCTTTTTTAAAAAAGATGGGTTAACATATGTGACGCCATTGTTCTTGGCCCTCATTTTTCTAGAGCTGAGTGATATTATTTTTGCGGTTGACTCAATTCCGGCTATTTTTGCCTTAACGAAAGAGCCTCTGATCGTCTTTACCTCGAATATTTTTGCGATCTTGGGATTGCGTTCGATGTATTTTATGTTAGCTGGTGTTATGGACCGATTTGGTTTTATTAAGTACGGATTGGCGGCCGTTCTTATTTTCGTAGGGCTGAAGATGGTTTGGCTAAACGGGTTATTCGACGGAAAATTTCCGATTACCTGGTCTTTAATTATTATCGCAGTTTTAATTGGTTCATCAATTTTAGCTTCTATTTTTGTTGATCGCCGTCGGCAAAAGGCAATCCAGCCGACAGAATAAAAATCAATTTTTGTATTGAGGGTCGAGCTGATCTAGTTCTTTTTGCTCGGCCTTGCGCACTTGGCGACCACTGTCTAACAATTATAGTCACCGCGCGTAAATAGTTGTAAGCTGAGATGCTGAATTCGAACTAAGTCGATTTAAACATTTCATCTTTGGCCAGTTCTTTGTAATGGCTTAAGGTAGAGGTGATTGACGGTTCGTCTTAATTTGAGAAACACAGTTTCGGCATTGTTCGTTTGCGCAGCCTCTCTGGGTGCATTCGCTCAAGGGCGTGAAGCAGCCCAGAAGCTATACTGGAACATAGATATATCGAGTACGAATCAGTGCGCTCAGCAAAGTCAAGCAGCAGCTCCCAAACGAGTTGGGGCCAGTTCCACCGAGCTACGACCGGGTTAACGATGAAGATTTTGAATGGCTTATCAACGAAAGAATTAAAAACTCTGACTCAGCAAGAAATAAAAAAGACAAGGGTGAGCGAATGAAAAAGAAGATTAGTCTATTTTTTGCGATGTTGCAGATTTCAATTTCGGCGAAGGCTTTAACGGTGGCTGCCGAGAAGTTAATTCGTTTTGAAACGAAGGCCAACGCTGTATCGAATCGCAGTGATGCGCAGATGGCAATTCCGCATTTTGAAATTCCGCTATCGATGCTTGAATTAGATTTCGCCAAAAGATTTTCACCTGAAATTGTAAAGCACCTGATCTTTAATCAAGATGGCCAAGATATGGTTCGATGGATTCTGAATCCTGAAGACACGATTTGGTTGCTAAAAGTCCAAGAGCATTTTGCCAAACTTGGTTTAAAGCTTGAAAAAAAGTACTATTTTACCGGATATCAAACGGCTTCACGTTCATATATTGTTGAAGATCCACAAAAGTCGATTCAGTTTTCGGTTAAAAGCTCGACTAATAAAACCGGCGGAAACTGGGCCAGTAAAATGCAGCCTGTCGGAGAGGCAATCGATTCACGTATGAACGCCGATTTTCTGGCGAAGATTCAAAGTTTGAAAGAATTTAAACACATTATCGTAATGGACGAGCCCGCGATCATAAAGTTGCCGGCGGTCGATCAAGCCGTCGTTATTCGCGATTTAGCCGACCTAAATTCAACTGAATCAAAATCTTTGTTTGTTCCTGGTTTTTCTGTTCTGCATGAAGAAATGGGCCGCACGATAGCGGTTGCCAATGGCTCGGTCGATCCGGCTGCTTTTTGGACTGAACACTATATCAAACCGGTTGGTCGCGCGATGGGTGAGTTCGCCGCCCGCACCGGAATGCAGTTTGATTCGCCGCACTCGCAAAACTTCTTGGTCGAGCTTGATGAAAAATTAAAACCAACGGGTCGAATTGTCTTACGCGATCTAGCAGATCTATACATTTATAAAAGCATGTTGCGTGCCGTGCATCCCGAATCAGTTCATTATTTGAAGAATTTTAAACAGCAAGAAAATTTACTTGATGGAATCGCGGCGGGCTTTGGCCCATTACACGGAAATAAATTTCCCTCTTGGATCAGCCAAGCCCAGTACACCGAATGGAGCAGTGTATTTTTTGCTGAATTCGAAACGACTTTCGCGAAAGAGACAGGTTTAGCTTTGTCAGATTTTAAAAAAAATGAAGGCCATCGAAGCGGTGACTATTATATGAATTCTTATAAAGTTTCGGGCGAAAGCGAGGCAGCCAAGCAGTACTGGAGAAATATGAGCACCTACAAAACGCCGCAAGGTGCCCTGACTTGCCGCCAGCTTTTTGGTATTGAATAGCAAATGACGATTATTCTGCAGCATGAAATTGAAACCACGCCCGGTTCGGTCGTGGACTGGCTTAGGGCCCATCAGATGCCTTTTAAAATCTGCAGAATCTACGAAAACGATCCTTTTCCGAGCCTTAATGAATTTTCAAATCTAATTATTTGCGGTGGGTCTATGAACGTCGATCAAGAGACTCAATTTTCTTGGTTGAGCGAAGAGAAGGCTCTTATAGAACAGGCTATCGAAGCAAAAAAGAAGGTCGTGGGGCTATGCTTGGGTAGTCAATTAATCGCCGAGGTTTTGGGCGCAAAAGTCGGTCGTATGAAATACTCAGAAGCTGGTTGGCAGCCCATGAGTATTCTAGCTAATGAGGTTGCCGGTACCAAAACTGAAAAGCTAGCCGTTTTTCAATGGCATAGTTACTGTTTTGAAAACGTACCGGATGCAAAAGAATTTGCCGGTAACGATGCTTGGAGGCATCAAGCCTACACATATCAACAGCACGTCATGGCATTTCAATTCCACCCTGAGACTACGGCCGCGTGGGCGATTGAGTGCGCCGAAGACAAGGTTCTACCGAAAGGTGAATTCTGTCAGACGCCTGAACAAATCAAATCGCAACTTCATCTACAGAAGCCTTTGCAAGTTTGGTTCTTTAACTGCTTAAGTCACTTTTTGGTTTAAAGATTTTTAGTGCGGCTAGTGAAGATAACACCGACGGCAGCCAAAATGAGTATGGCACAGCCCAAGATTTGAATTCCAACCATATGTTCGCCAATCAAGTAAAATGAAAATACGGCTGCGATGGGCGACTCTAATAAAAAAAGTAAGCTAGCAACTGAAGAGCTTACATTTCGCTGGGCCCGCATTTGGAAGTAAAAAGCCAGTAAGGTCGTACCAAAAGTTAAAGACATCAAACCAAGTAAGGCTTTGGGTTCGATCGTCGTAAGATCGCCGAGGGGTTCAAAGAAAATCAAAGGCAGGGTTAATAGGCAGCCCCAAAAAGATTGAAAGATATTCAGTTTGAAGAAATTCAAATTTTCTTCGCTGATGCGATCAATTGTCAAAATGTGTAAACTAACAAAGATGGCTGAAACAAAAATAATTAAGTCGCCCGTATTGATTTTAGAAATTTCACCGCCGACCACAAGATACGTACCGACCAAAGAAACTAGAACCCAAAACCAGTGTAGTTTCGAAACGACTTTTTTCAAAAATAAATATTCAAGTGAAGGCACAATCACGATAAAAAGCGTCGTGATAAAACCTGCTTTTGAAGGGGTTGTATATTGTAAACCTAAAATCTGAAAAAATATTTCACCAATTAAAAATAGCGATGGAACAAAGGCAAGTTTGAAATATTTAACGAGTTCGGCGCGATTATTATTATAAAGAATAAACGGCAAGGTAACTACAGTGATAATGGTAAAACGCAAATACAAGCTTTGAAAAAGCGAAAAGCTAAGTAGCGCCCAAGTGGTGGCTACAAACCCAAAACCCCAGAATAAATCGGCCATTAGTATTTCGCCGATGGCTTTTAGTTTTTTGTTCACGTCGTTTTGCATGCGGTTTGGTTATAGCCTGCTTGATGGCAATAAGCTAGACAGTGACGAGGCGTGTTTTGTCTCAATCTGATAAAGGACACTATAGAGCTCATTAAAGCTAATTTGATGGCACCACAGTTGAATAACCTGCATTATATGCATGTACTAGGTCGACTCATCTTTGTTGTTTCTATGATTCTTGGCAGCTTTGCACAAGCGCAGAGCTATCAACGTGATTTAGAGTACTTTCGTGGAGCCCTAGGTATTTGGGGCTTTAGCGATGAAAATATGGATCGTTTTTATAACCCCTATGTTGGTCCCACTGATTATCGTTTATCAGAAGCGCACGCGCCGTGGTCAGGAAATTATTTTGCGATGAAGCATGGCGGAATCGCAAATCGCTGGCAGATTGGCGAAAAAAGATATCCGCGTTTACATCAATTACCAAATCGTGACGAAGTTCTTAATATGACGGCTGAAGAAGTGAATCGTCTTTCGCCGGCCGAAAAATACGATATATTCGTCGGTGATTACGATTATACGGTGACTAAGCGCGAGCTTTTCAATCGGGGCCCTATGCGCGGATTAAAACCAAAAATTTGGGAGGGCTTCTGCAACGGAGTGCGCTGCGCAAGTGGAATTTTACCCGAACCAAAAACTTCGATCATTGTGCAAAACCACGACGGCATTAATATTAAATTTCAGTCTTCAGACTTAAAGGCCTTAGCAGGTGCTGCCTACTTTTTTGTTGAGCGTTATGCGCAAATGGGTGGTCCGACGGCAAATACTAAAGCCGAAGCACAGCCGAACGCGGCCGCTTTTGACTTAGCGCTTCGATATTTTCTTTCGCAAAAAAAGAAATCATTTATGGTCGACGCTAACCTAGGAAAACAAATCTGGAACGAGAGTGTCATTGGTTATCACCGCGAAGTCAGCCCCCCGCAAGGTTTAACGCCCGATGAACAATGGCAGCGCCCGTGGGCGATTGCGAAAGTAAAGGTCGAGGGCTATCTAGAAACTTTGGGTGAAGTGGATATAAAAAAAACCAATGGCCCCACTGTTCATAAAATCGTCGCAGGTGAGCTTCACGAGAATTTGCCAATCTCCTACGTCTTGTACATCGATGCGCAAGGTAATGCTTTCGACGGAACTTGGAATCGCGCAAAAAACAATCGCGGCGTTGACTTCGTCTGGTTCGGAGCGGGCTCAGGCACTGATTCACATCCGTCCAGCCAGCACGGTAACGGAAATGCTTACTTAGACTTCAATAAACTAAAAAAATTAGTTAACTTGTCGTCGTCGCAAACATGCCAAAAATTATTTAGCTTTGAATATTAATCGTGCAGGCGCATACAAAAGCCAGCTTGAAAACCGTAAATTCGGTTTGACTCTACATAAGTTAGTCGTTTAGCTTGATCTTGTTAGGGAGTAGTTAAAGATTCGCAAACACGGCGAGTCTAGTTTGTGTCGACATACTGGGTTAAACCCCGGCACAAGCATAAGAATTTATTCTTACCAACGAGACTGACACTGGTGATTTAATCGCCGTGTCGTTTCATTTATTAAAAATGACCTCACGGCTTACAAGTGGGGTTTTCATGCAAGCATTCATTAATTCATTCTTCTTAGTTTTCGCAGGTGAGATGGGCGACAAGACGCAGCTACTGGCTTTAGTTTTGGCTGCACGCTATCGTAAGCCATGGCTAATCTTGGGCGGAGTCTGCGTCGCCACATTGATAAATCACGCAATGGCAGCCTACGCCGGCGCTTGGTTCGCTGAATTCTTCACCGAGAAAACTTTGTTATGGATTTTAGCGATCACTTTTTTAATTTTCGCGGTGTGGATTCTAATTCCGGATAAAGAAGAAGAGCTCAATTCAGCCGGTCACATGGGAGTCTTTATGACCACCGTTATTGCTTTCTTCATCGCCGAGATGGGCGATAAAACGCAGTTCGTTACGATCGCGCTGGGCGCGCGTTACGCGAATACGATGATGGTCATTGTCGGCACGACTGTCGGCATGATGGGGTCGAACGCGTTAGCAATCTTTTTTGGTCATAAGTTTCTTTCACGCATCCCGATGAAATGGGTCAGATTATTCACCAGCTTGCTTTTCATTTTATTCAGTGTGGCGTCAGTCGTTCGCATCTTGATGTACTAGACTAGCTGATTAGATTAAAGTAGATGAAAGCAAAAGCAAAAATAAAGGCAGGTCAATTGACTGATTTACGAAGACAATTGAAATTTGAATCAGTCGTCGGCCCGCTGTTTATCGTCGCTTCAGAAAAAGGTCTACAAGGAATTTTTTGGGAAGAGCAAAAAGTAAAATTTCTAGACTCATTAAATGAAAAACAATCTTCAGTCGCATATATTTCACAGACGGTGATTCAGTTAAATGAATACTTTATGAAAATACGCAAAAAATTCGACATCAATCTTGATGTTGCAGGGACAGATTTTCAAATACGTGTATGGAATGAATTAAGTAAAATTCCTTACGGAAAAACAGTATCTTACAAAGATGTAGCTGAAAGGTTAGACAGTAAGGCCGTTCGCGCTGTCGGGTCGGCTAATGGTCGAAATCCGATCATGATTATCGTACCCTGTCACCGTGTTATTAATGCCAGTGGCGGTTTAGGTGGCTATGCGGGCGGGCTTGAGGCAAAAAAAAAGTTACTTCAACTTGAGCAAAATTAATCTGAGAGCTAAGTACAGCGTCACAATTTAGAATGCATTGCTAGTTGCCATTAAACTGGCTATAGAAAACGATCTTATATTTTAAATTTGTTAACGAGGAATTTTTATGAAAAATATTTTAATCAGTTTAGTGTCTCTAACTTTTTCAATTTCTGCGTTTGGTCAAATTAAGCCAATTCGTGCACCTGTTCCCCAAGTTATGCAGTGCCAAGTACAAATGTTTGTCGGTGTTAACGCAACGATTCTAAAAGTGATCGAAGTTTTAAAAACCAAAGAGGCACACGGTTCAATGTCGTCTTTTAAATTACAAGAGTTCGGTGGTATCACAGGTTTAATTGCCTTGATGGCGGGCGATACAGCTGTGATCAGTTTATTTTCGGATACTTTACAAGTTGGTTCTAGCAGCTTTGGTGTAGTCGCGAATGGGGAAATTGCCCACCACCAATTACTGTTACCCAATGAAGCAGGTAAAGGTTTAAACAGTCTCGTAGTAGACTGTGCGTATATGCCTTAGTCAGTTTCAAACTGGTACCCAAAGATAGCGCGTCTATTAATGTCGCAAGTTTTTTCAACAAAACTGAATTAAATCGACAATTCACGGGTTTTTTACTATCAGTATTTCATCCGAGGTTTTAGACGTGTTTTGGCTTAGTAAAAAATTTTTTTTCTTTACGGGATTAGCTGTTGTTTTCAATGCAGAGGCCATTGTCTTCGACGGCGCTCTAGAAAACTATCCGAACAATTTACGTACTTACTACTACAAAGAAATTTATCCGCTCAGTTCAAACGATTTAGCGAATTTGAATCTGCAAACAATTAATAAGATTCAAAATATTAAGCCTACGCAAGTTAGCCGACGCGCTAGCCAGGTTCCGTTGCAACAAGTTGATCAATTGCATAAAGTGATCAATCAAAACCCGGTCACGAACCCCAATGTGACTTACAAGTACAACCCGCCACGAATCGACATTGGTTTTTGTTTTGGCCGGGCAACTTTCGCGCACCTCATGTTGCTAAAGATGGGTTTGCAAAAAGAATCCATTATGAAAATTTGGGCGGTGGGCCCGATTAAAACCCCAACCGTTACTTGGGAGTTTCACGTTGCGACGATCGCGTACACTCAAGAACTGGGTTGGATGGTGATCGACAATTTTTTTGACCGACCCCTTTCGGTACGCCGCTGGACCGAGCTGATCAGTCTGATGAATACGAATTCGCGGATGCGCATTTATATCACTCCCGCCGAAAAATTTTCGATTTTGACGGGTAAATACGATCGCACAGATTTGGGATTAGACTTAGCCCTAAATCGTGACTGGTACCGCCACTATTTCATCGACATGATGAAATCGTTCCGAGAATCGAATTTAGAGAACTTAGGGCTTGTTAATCTGAATAAATAATTTAGTCTTTTGCTATGATCATAGCAAAATCTCTAGTGTCTTTTATTGCTCTTCTTCATATTTACTTTTTAATTCTAGAAATGTTTTTCTGGACGAAGCCGCTTGGTTTAAAAACCTTTCGACAAACAGAACAGAAAGCCAAAGATAGTGAGGCATTAGCTGCCAACATGGGTTTATACAACGGCTTTATGGCTGCAGGTTTAATTTGGTCATTGGTTCACCCTGATGGTGTATTAGGCCCGCAGATCGCTTTATTTTTTCTGTCGTGTATTGTGCTGGCCGGAATCTACGGCGGATATTCAGTGGGCAAAAAAATATTTTTTATCCAATCCATTCCGGCACTGGTGGCGATCGTTTTTTTATTTATTTAAATTATTAGCTGCCAGTTAACAGTTGTCGATGTGAAGTCAGGTCTTTTAAAAACGGTAAACCCTGTGGTAATTGTAAAAATAACAGACTTATCAATATTTTGTACACAGGCCCTAATTATATATTTCTGAATTCGCGTCGCAAACATATTTTAAAAATGACTCTTTGTTGAACTTAAATAGTTGGTTCATTCTTTGCTTTGCTTATGTCACGTGTTCTGTTTGTGAACTACAGGGAGTATGCCAAGTGAAATTAGGTAAAAAGTTCTTGATTCTATCGATTCTGACTTTAAGTTTAACGGCTTCAGCTGAAGCGCTTCGCTGCGAAAGTCTTTTTGATAAAGTCGAAAATTTTAGAACTGTTCCCAAAAATCTGCGCGAAATCTATATCAGCGACAGCGAAGTGCTAAGTGTGGACGATGTTGCCGCTGAAAATAAACAAATCCTTCAGACTTTACGAGCTCTTAAACCGGCGCTTCCGGCTAGAAGATCGGCGATGTTGCCGTTAGCGCGGGTGACTGACCTATTGAATATGATGCAAGATCACAAAGTCGTAGGTTTTAGCGCTTCTGAAAAATACGATCAACCCGATGTAAGTATTGGATATTGTTTTGGTCGCGCGACATTTGCCCACCTTATGCTATTGAAAATGGGCGTGCAGAAAGAATCAGTTTTAAAAATTTGGGCGGTTGGTGAAATGCAAACACCAAAGTTAAAATGGGATTTTCATGTAGCCACGATTACTTATACCCCTGAGTTGGGTTGGGTCACGGTGGATACCAATCATAATATACCTCTAATGGTCGATCAGTGGATGGATGTTTACCAGAAGCAAAGCACTGATCAGAAATTGCGTTTCTACGTAACTCCGGCTGAAAAATTTAGTTTTGAAGTGGGCAAATACGACCGCGTTCAAATGGGCTTAGACTTAGAACGTAAAAAAGATTGGTATAAGCATTATTTCGTTGATCTTATTAAATCAGTTCGTGAAACCGACCCGGTTACTTTCGAAGTAACTCCATCGAAGAAAACTGCGGGCGACGATGCGATTGGTGCTCAATTGTCGAAAGCATTTGATTACGTTAAAAGGCTTTTTGGATTTTAATCAGCTTGCTTGGTGTTGGTTGCTTCAAAACAGAAAAAAATAGATGAGCTATTTTTATCAACCGATCTAGAAATCATCCCAAGTGATGTAAGAACCGAAGGCCCTCACTGAGGTAAGCGGCCCGCTCGGCTGCAATAAAGATGTGTGCAGTCGGTTTACATAATTACACCATCAATTACGATTTACGCTTTGACATATTGCGACATTGGCTTAAGTAGGGTATAAGAGTCAGGTTTCGATCACATACGGGGGAAATTCAATGCCAGGTACAGACACAGCATCTATTGGGACTTCTATTGCTACTCAGGAAATTAAATCAAAGGTTGAAGAAAAAGACCTGCGCGACGACGTTCTAGCCGACGACGAAGACGACGGTGACGAGTCAGGTGCTTCAGCACGTGCTCGTGAAGAAGCCGAAGCCGCCATCGAACTAGAGAAATTAGCGCAGATGAATGGTTTCAATTTCGAAGAAGAGAACGACTTCGATTTTGACGCTGTTGATAACATTTTAGACCTCAATGAGACTACGTTTCCGCAATTCACATTAGCGAAAAATAAAGCGCGCTTTTTACGTATGGTATCGTGGTACCGCCAAAAAGAAGAGTGGATTGAAGTCGCTCCGGTTAGCGGAGTAGCTAAACTTTTCAAACAACAAACGAAAGAGTTAGAAGGAATTCGCTCTAGTAAGTTGGACTATGAAATGGAACTTGAAACCGGCACTTTAACGCCGTCACAAAGATCATATCGCCGTGACGAATTAAAAATGTGTAAGGTTCATGAAAAAATGGCCGTGCACTTAATCTCTAAATTACAGATTAAGATTAAATCAGGCCGTAGATAGTCAGGCTGGGCCAGCGTGCCACAGTAAGTTCAAATAGTTAGACAAGTTATTTATAAAAAGCGCATAATTTTTTATGCGCTTTTTATTTTTTTTAATTACAGCAAGCTTCATTTCATTTTTCTCAATTCAATCAATCGCCAATGAATTTTCGTGGGCAAATATTAAATCTCAACATATTGAACCTTTTGGTGAGCGCATAGTTGATTCGACTTCGTTAACCTTAGTAGCCTCGGGCTTGGCTGCATTTTACGTAGCTGTGCCGGCAGATAATAATATTCGCGAGCAGTGGATGAATCACCAAAAGATTTCTAAAAACGCGGCGCAGGCGGGCGATATCATAGGGTCAGGGGCCGCGGGAGCTTTAGCGATCGGCGCGCAATATTTTTTCGATAAAAATACAGATCACTGGGTTCGACATACGCGTGCACTGGTTTGGGGTGCAATTATTACGACCGGATTAAAATATCCTCTGAACCGCCAACGTCCGGGCAATAGTGACTCTCGCTTATCTTTGCCTTCGGGTCACACGACGACGGCATTTACGACGGCCACCAGTCTTACCTACGCCTACGGCTGGAAGGCGGCCGTGCTGGCTTATCCGATCGCGACGTTTGTAGGATTATCACGTTTATCAGATGACGTGCACTGGGGCAGTGACGTGCTCGCAGGAGTCTTCATTGGACTTATTGTCGGGCGAGCAAGTGCCTACAATACGCCGACAGAAGAAAAGCTAGCGTCTCATAAATACGGAACGTTTTATCCCGCCTTCGCCGAAGCAGGCTCGGGTCTGGGTTGGACCTACACTTATTAACAAGATAGCGTAGTTTCGTTTTAAGCGTTCGATAACGAGACATTGATCTCAGTATAAAACTATTTTTAATTTTTTTCACTTTACCCCCTCAGCTTTTTTTATTTCAAACCGATACATTCATTGTGAGTCGTTTGTTGATTCATTTAACTATTTAGGAGGAAGCCTATGGCTCGTTCATTTGTATATATCGTTAGTGAAAATCCGGAAGTGATTGAACAAGTAAAAAAATCTTGTGAAGGTCAAGACGTTAGTTTTTATAGCTATGCAGGCCAACAATGGAGAGAGGGTTTAGATAATCCGTTTTTTCGTTCACAACTGGTTAACGGTGTACCGGCTTTATCTACGGGCATGAACCCATTAACTTCTGAGCCTACTATGAGTAACGTTGTTTCTTTCCCAGGAATGAACCCTGAAGGTAAAGTACAAAAAATGGAAGACCTTGAAGCGAAAGCGATCGAGTCTGCCATTTCGCAGTTTAAAGGTAACTTAACTGAAGCAGCTAAAGCTTTAGGTATCGGACGCGCCACGCTTTACCGCAAAGTGAAGCAATACCATATCGATCCTTCACAGGCTCGCCGTCGTAAAGTAGCGGCTTAGTCTTTATCAAGCGGTTCGACTTTTAAGTGGCCCTGGGTTTTACCTACGCGCCCCGACAAAGATCGAGCCGTCTCGTATTTTAGAGCTAAATAAGGCATTATAGTTCTATGACACAAAAAAATATTACGATTATGGCGATGTGTGCGGTGATTGCGGGGGCGGTACTCGTCAATGAATTCATCATCAAAAATGTAAAATCAGAACAAGATCGTAACTTAGCTAGTTTTGGCGAGCGTTTCGAGCCCAATCAAATTAAATGGGAACAAGAACTGGCGCAGTCTGTTTCAAAAGATTCAAAAACAAAAACCCTACTAGGTACTAAGCCAAATATGCATGACCGTTTACTTTTTGAAGTATTCGAAGGCCGCTACGAAGCTAAACTAGACCAAGGTAAAATCCAAAGAATTTCAGTTTTAGAAAATCAAGCGCCAATTCAATTGAAGACCGATGATTTTTTAAAAGATTACGGTTCATTACTTAAAAATTATTCGTCGTATACTAAATCACAAGTCGATGCTTCTCATGAAGATGTGCAGTTGAAGGCGAAAGACGGGTCAGCGGTCGGAGTTTTAAAGATCGAGCGTGATGACAAAGGTCGAGTTCTTAATATCGAAATTCAGTAAGTCGTTAGTTGTTAGATTGTTAAGAATCTAGCCCACCGTAAGTGTTGGGTTGAAACTAAAAACAGCCGATAAATCAGCATGGTTTATCAAGATATTCAAGCAGTGCACCAAGATATCAAACAATCGAAATTGTCGAATCCGGTTTTATTGGATCGGTTTTTTTCATTTTTGATTGATTACATGGTGTTTGCTCCATTTGTTAGTTTTTTTAATTATCTCATTTTTAAAGACACAATTACTTATTGGCGTGATAACCCTGATGCGCCAGAACAATCGGCATTAATAGCGATTATTGCGGTTAGTGTTGTAACCATGTTTAGTTTGATGCAAGCCGGTTTTATCTATTTTTGGAAGGCAACGCCGGGCCAATACTTTCTTAAAATTCAAATTCAATTTGCCGAAGGTCACTTGTTATTCTGGCGCGCATTTGTCAGACAATTTGGTTTCTGGTCTACGCCTTTATTTTTAGGTATACCGTGGATTGCGATGTTTTCACACCCGCAGCGTAAAACTTTTTACGACCGCTTAGCCGATTGCCGATTGGTCAGCTTTAAGTTCGAAGAAGGTTTCAGTTTCGAAACAGAAAGTAAATACTGGCAGTCATTGTTAGCTACGCTGATTATTTTCGTAGGATTTCTTTTCGCTACGGTTATGTGGATGCGTTACGAAAAAATCGTTCAACGAGTCGCAAGCTTTGAACAGCTTGAACAAGATAAATTTTTCTGCGAAGACTTAAAAAATGTCAGCATCACTTCACGCTTACACGTTGCCGTTGCCATGAACGTTGTCGGTCGCTTAAGTGACGATTGTTTAGATCGCGAAGCCGATTTTGTCTTATGGAAAGACAAGAAGAAAGATATAAGCTTAGCCTACTTTGCAAAATCGCTGACAGAAAAAAATTCACAAAACGAAACGACGTATTTAAAGCAATCTTGCGCAAATGAAGGTGAAAAGGCATTTAAAGAAAGTAGCTTAGGTTGTCAGTTGGCGCAAACCGCGCTAAGCCGAGATTACGATCGCATGTATGCTATCACGGAAGGCCGCGATAGCTTGCTAACTGATACTTACCGCTATGAAATTGGATTGGCCTTAGATAAAAAAGTCGATTTAGTTAAAAACTTCAAAAATCTTAAAAAGTACAGCGAACAAAACCTGGTAAAGCGCTATTTGCTGACCGAAATGATAAACGAAAAATCAAGTGGTGGTCGTACACCGGCTACAGTAAATTCAATCTATGATGCTGAACTAGCTACGCAGTGGGTAGGCGATCTATGATTATACCAGGATTTTTTAAAGACTTATTTAAGCGTCCTGTACTAAGCCTGGCTTGGATATTAGTTTTAACTAACATAGTGATTTTTATATTTACAAGTTTTGCGTACACAAAATGGCCTTCGGCCGCGTTGAATAACCGCATTAAAGATAAAAATTTTGTCGTTTCTCTTTCTGAAATGTACCTTAAAACGCTAGACCCTATTGAAAAAAAATGGCTTAGTGCTAAAAATATTCCGATGCAGGCGTTGCGTGATGATAGATTTTGGAAGCGTATCGCAGATTACCCATTCTCGGGAGATCAAGTGCAGATCGAAAAAAACCGCGCTATGCTGGTTAGCTTTCAAAAAGAATATATGTCATCTTCACAGTATCAACTCGGTTTGGGCTCGATTGAAACATCGCCATGGGCGTGGGTCACTTATCAGTTTACGCATGCAAGCGTCACACATTTGCTGGGTAACATAATTTTTATATTTTTAATTGTCTCGTATTTAGAATTAAAGGTAGGTTTTTTTTGGTTAGTTAGTATTTATCTACTAGGCGGTTTCTCGGGCGGCATTACATATTTGTTATTTGAAGGGTCCGGCAGTATGGCTATGGTCGGCGCCAGCGCATCAGCCTCTTCGCTCATGGCTTTTTTAATGGTAACAAAAAGAAACGAACTTATGCCTTGGAGCTACATGATTGCTCCGGTGCCACAGGCTTATGGGGTCATTTATCTGCCCGCATTTTTTATATTTCCTTTTTTTTTGATGACTGATTTTATCAGTGCTTTGTGGGAGCCCGCAGGGGTGCAGTCGTCAGTAGCCGTATCAGCCCATATCGGTGGAACACTGTGCGGAATTTTTCTTGGTGCGATATTTTTATGTGAAGAAAAATTAAAAACTCATTTTTTAAAGTTGGGTCTGCTAGCAGATCGCGAAATTTCAAAAGAAAGTTAACAAGAAGACAGCGTGAAGGCGATTATTTTATCAGTTTTGCTTGCACAAGGTTTTGCTTTCGCAAGCGAAAGAACTCAACTTCAAATACGTCCAGTACGCCAGAGCAAAAACCAACGTACCGTGCAAAATCTAAAAATTAAATACTTTCGCCTTTGTCAGTTAAATGCCGCTGCCATCTAACTCGTCGGGGGCAAACCCACGTCGCATCGTATTTTCAGTGATCACAACTGGCTCAGTAAATTGTTTTAAATAATCAGGACCACCGGTTTTCGAACCAATTCCTGACATTTTAAAACCTCCGAACGGGTGTCGGTCGACCATCGCGCCCGTGATGCCGCGATTGATATACAAGTTACCCACTTCTAGTTCATTTTTTACTTTTTCGATATTGGCCGGCGAGCGCGAAAATAAACCGCCCGTTAGCCCGTACTCTGTTGAGTTCGCGATATCGATTGCGTGATTGAGGTCTTTGGCTTTGATCACAGTCATGATCGGGCCAAAAAATTCATTCTGCGCGACATCACTGTTGCCATCGGCGTTCCCAATGATCGTGATGGGTACGAAGTAACCACCAGCTGGTGCTTGGCCTTTAAATAAGATTTTATACTTCTTGCTGGCTTCTTCAATCACACCAAGTAACCTAGCGTGAGCCTCTTCGTCGACGACGGGTCCTAGGTAAGCTTTTGGGTTTTCAGCGCTAGCGACTTCTAATGAACCTGCCGCTTCGACCAGACGCTCGACAAAGCGCTCGTAGACGTCTTCTAGAACGATCAAGCGTGATGCCGCCGAACATTTTTGTCCGGCAAATCCAAAGGCCGAATAAAGAACTGAATCAACGGCTTCATCAAGATCGGCGTCGTTATCGATGATGAGTGCGTTTTTGCCACCCATTTCGATAATGCAACGCTTGACGTGCTGTTGGCCTGGCTGAACTACGGCCGCATTTTTTGCAATTAATAAGCCGACCGTTTTTGATCCGGTGAAGGCGATCGTCGTCGTTAACTTATGCTTAACTAAATAATCACCAACTTCTTCGCCGTATCCCGGTAAGAATTGAACCACGCCTGTCGGAATACCGGCTTGTTTTAAAATATCCATAAGGCCTTGGGCCACTAACGAGCTTTGTTCAGCGGGCTTCATCACCACCGTATTACCGGTTACGATTGCCGATACCACTTGGCCTGCCAAAATCGCTAACGGGAAGTTCCACGGTGCGATGACGGTTACGACTCCGCGCGGTTTATAGATATACTGGCTGATCTCTCCAGGGGCGTGACCAACGCGAAGAGGTTTTTGTAATTCGCGCATGTGACGGGCGTAGTAGCGCAAGAAATCAATAGCCTCTGCAACATCGCCATCGGCTTCAGCCCAGGGCTTACCCACTTCTAGAATCTGCGTTGCCATTAATTTATATTTATTTTGCACCATCAAGTCGGCGGCCTTATCTAAAAGATTGGCGCGATCATTTGCTGAAACTTTTTTCCAAGAAGCGAAAGCTTTATGGGCTGATTGAATTGCGTTCTCGGCCATTTCAATTGAAGCCATGTGAACGTTGGCAACGGTTGAACTTAAATTCGACGGATTGACGCGTTTAAAGATTTTATCAGTCGATACAGTTTTACCGTCAATAACCGGTTGAACTGTTTTAGGTAATTGGGAATTCAGTTCATCAACGGCTTTTCTAGTCTTGTCGCGCACTTCCGCGACGGCGAAATCAAGTAAAGGTTCATTGTGAAATAAATTTTGTTTTTTCTTAACGATCGGACTTGTTGCAACTAAACCAATGGCAGGGTCTTTTAAAAGTTCGGCCGGAGTTTTACTTTCGGCAAACTTTCCGCGTAACCAAGATTCATTTGAAGTATTTTCTAACAATCGACGAACGAGGTACGCCATGCCAGGAATCAGTTCACCGACCGGAGCATATTCACGCACACGGTAACCCATTTCGACAAAAGTTTTCTTAATGGGCTCGGCCATTCCGTAAAGCATTTGAATTTCAAACGCATTTTTTGGTAAGCCAAGTTGTTCAGCCTTAACTAAAGCAGCAGAAAGAGTGCGCACGTTATGCGAAGCTAAGGCCACGCGAATATGTTTGTAATTTTCAAGTAAGTAATGCGCGCATGATTCGTAGTTCGCGTCACTTTCAGCTTTAACTGTATAAACCGGGATAGGCCAATCACGTTGTTGCGCATCGATGGTTTCAGAATCCCAGTACGCGCCCTTTACTAAGCGAATGGTGAATGGAGTTCCACGCTTCCGGGCAAATTCTGTTAATTCTTTTATGTCTTGAAAAGAATCGCGTAAGTAAGCTTGCACCACGCAGCCGAAGAAACGATAATTTTTTAAATCGGGTTCGTTGATCAGTTCTTGAAAAACCTCGACTGTTAAATGTTTAACTGCGTAGTGTTCCATATCAAGGTTGATGAAAACACCAAGCTCCATGCCGCGTTTAAATAACGGGCGTAAGCGTTCTTTGACGATGGCCTTAGTTTCTTCCCAAGCCTTATCGTTAATTTGTGAGTACAGTGCCGTCATTTTTACAGATACATTAATTTTTGGAATGGCGCCGTCAGCGTCACGATCTAATAACGGATTTTCATCCCAGTTGGCGGCGTCTTTCGCAAGCCATTCGATTAATTCTAAATAACGACGCTGGTAATCCATCGCTTCCTTTTCTGAAAGGGTAGCTTCGCCTAAGATGTCGACCGTAAAAGTCATATTATTTTTACGCGCTTTTTTCAAAACGGCTAAAGCGTCTTGCGAGTTTTCTCCGGTAATAAACATCTTAGCCATGGCCGTAACGTTTTTCTTGATGGCGCCGGCCATTAACCCCGGAGCTAATGAGCCTAAACCAAGCCCCACGTTAAACACCGCGGGCAATTCAGTTTTACCACCTTCTGAGAAATATTCTTTTAAGTGAGTTGCAACATCGTCACCAGTTTTTAAAGCGGGTAACACGTCAACGAAGCGAAACATATTGGTTTTGAACTTTTCGTTCTTCATGCTCCAGTCCATGATCGACCCGTACCAAAAATCTTTAGAGAATAAGGAAGCTTTGGATTGTGATTCGATTCGTTTTAGAACTTCTTCGCCTAATGCGATGACTTTGATTTGCGTAGCTGAGTTTGCGGCTGAAGGAACATTTTGCTGGTTCATAAAGACCCCCTGAATGAAGGGAAGTTTCTATTATTCTACGTCCCAATGGCAAGCTAAAAGCTTTCGGTTGGCGCTCTGTAAAGTGGCCTGTAAAACGTCACCCGACTTGAGGGGGCCGACGCCGGCAGGTGTGCCGGTTAATAAAATATCAGAAGGCGAAACGGGGAAATGCTTTTTAACGAATGTTAAAAGCGTTTCTGGTTTAAATATCATCTCTTTCGCGAAGCCGCTTTGTACGACATGGTCGTTACGTTTTAGTTCTAAAAAAAGCTCATCGAGTGGGCCAGCGTCCTGCAGACTGATCCACGAGCCCAAGGGGCATGAGCCCTTAAAAGACTTCGCCAAGGTCCAAGGAGTGCCTTTGGATTTGGCTTCTGCTTGTGCATCTCGTGCCGTTAAATCTAGCGCCAAAGTAAGATGTGTAAGCTCTAAATTCTCGTCGATCCAGTAAGCGATTTCTACCTCATGGTGCACATCTTTTGACCACAATGGCAATTGTATCTTCGAACCTGTTTCTACCGAAGTGCCGGCCTTTAAAAAAATCATAGGAGTTTTCGGAACTTCAGCCTTCATTTCGGCTGCGTGATCTGCATAATTTCTACCCACACACCAGATGTTGCGAATCAGTTTTGAATTCATAAATGACTCATAAATCTTGGTTTTTGTGAACGACGGGTGCGCCCTTACGGATGAACTTCCAAATTGAATTCTCAATTTCGAAAGTGACGTACTGGGCGGGCGGCCAATGTGAAAACTCAAAGATATTCAGATCTTTATCCGAATTTATTAAAGTCATTGCTTCTTCAATCCAATCGTAGTGTGTGCAAACAAAGTGGCAGCTTTCAGTTGAATTGTCTTCCGGCAGATTGGTCGTAAATGAATTTAAAAAGCTTTGAATACGGTGACGAAAAATTTCTAAAGTTTCGTGGTTTTCGCGTTGCTCTAATAAGTCAGAAATTTGCACACGAACTTTTGCGACGTCGCAAGCTGGGCGCAAAGTTTGGCATGTGCGAACTTTTGGCGAAGCCCAAGCATGCGTGGGAACCGGTAGTAAGTTTTGTTTAATCAACGTGCTTAGCGCAGCTGCCTGTTGATGACCTTCAGTCGTCAATTCGGGATCGGCGTAAGGCGTTAAACCTTTTTGAGCATGTCTGAATAATACAAATTTCATAGGCAGGCCAGAATACCTTAATAGTTGAGTCCGCCCAACTGATTTGTTAAAATTAAGTCTATGGCTAAAATACAAAGATTCGTATCCAATGATTTCACGATTCGCATTGCTGCAGTTGACGCGACCGAGGTCGTTCAAGAGATGCAAAAGCTGCACAACTCATTCCCACTGGCGACAGCCGGGGTGGGTAAGGCGATGGTTGGCGCGTTGCTTTTAGCCAGTCAGCTAAAAGACAAACAACAAATTGGTCTGTTATTTCGCGGTAATGGCGCCTTAAAAAGTATTTACGCTGAGGCCGATTTTGAAGGACACGTTCGAGCCTATACGCCGAACCCGCAGTACCAGCCACCCAGTTACGAAGGTGGTCTGAAAGTTTCAGAAGCTTTGGGTCATGGTTTATTAACTGTCGCTAGACACCAACCTTTTCAAAAGCAACCTTTTAGCGGTACCGTTGAGATGGTCAGCGGCGAAATCGGGGATGATATTGCGCACTACCTGCATCAATCGCATCAAATTCGTTCGGTCGTGGGTCTTGGAATTTACTTAGATCAAAACGGAAAAGTCGTTAAAGCCGGCGGAGTCATCATAGAAGTCATGCCGGGGGTCGAAGAAGCCATCGTCGATCTTTTACAAAAAAATGCAGATGATAAAAAGCCAAGTATTTCAAAAATCTTACGCGATGGTGGCGGCCCCATCGACCTAGTCGCGCCCTACATGGAAGGAATTCCGTTTACGCAAATCGAACATGATCACAACGTCACTTACCACTGCCCCTGTTCAGAAGACCGTGTGATCGCAGCCCTTGAAATTTTAGGCGAAGCCGATTTGCAAGATATGATTGAAAAAGAAGAAGAACCCGAAATCATCTGTCAGATGTGCGGAAAACCCTATACATTTACGGTTGCGCAAGTCGAAAATATTCGCGAGCGCATGCACCGTAATTCTCTGCACTAAAATACTAAGGGCATTGGCCCTCTAAAACGACGGCATCAGCGCGGCCGCACTTATTGATTTCAAAGATTTGCACCGGAGAAATAAATTCGCCGGTCACGAATTTACCGTCGCAAACATAGAGACCATTTTCTAAACTCTCAACGAACTTCGCCGCTTCGTACGAGCCGTAATTGATGATTGTGCTTATGCCATTGCACCACTTTGACATCGGACTAGCTAGGTAAGTGAAACCATCTTTATTTTTGCTGTCTTTAGTTAGAATAATCTGGGTGTATGTTAATCCATTAGCGATAGCACCGAATGAGAAAGCTGAAATCAAAGAAGCGATTAATAAATTTTTCATTTTAGATCCTTTTTGCTGATAGTTACTTTATTTTCAAAATTTTAATGAAAGTTATAACAAGACGATTAATTGCTAGTCGAGGCCTTGCTGACGCGACCTTTTAAATCTGCTTTGCAAATCGCTAGTTTTTCTTCGTATTCGTCTTGGCGTTTAGAAAGAAGGGATTTGTAACCGCGGAATCGAGCAATTCGCTCAGATAGAAATTCTTCTGATACGCCAACTAATTTTTTACCGTCGTCTAAGCCCATTTTGAAATCATCTTCTTTGTCAGTCACTCGATCGATTGGTTCAGTCCAAATTAATTTACCGTCACCGCCGTTTTTAGGATCTGATAATTGTAATTTGCAATCACGTAGTACGCCGTACAAGCCTAAAGATCCGTATTTGCGATTTCCGTAAACGCGATCTTCTAATTCGTAGACTTCATATTGTAATTTTCTAAGCTCTTCATTCATCATAACTTTTTTCTGAACGACCATATTGCCATTTTTGACGCCGACCTCAGTATCGCCGGTCACTTGGCCCGAGCTATCGATTTTGGTTTCGATTTTTTCGGCTTTGTTGGCGTTCGATGCGCACGCCGATAAAAATAGATTTGCTGCTAATACTAATGTTGCCACGGTAACTAGATTCTTTAGCTTCATAAGTTCTCCTTCTGTCGATGACAGAAATTTGTTTGAACCTATAGTGGTAAAGCTTATTGATATGGTCAAGGGGGCGGGCAGTTAGATCGAGTCTTTGTGCACACAGTGTGCGATTTTAGTTTCAGATGGCGTTTTGAGTTAGAAGATTTTAGTTGTTATGACAGATCATTTCATTTTTATTTCGCGCGCGGGCTGGAGGCCGGGGGTTTTTCCCCTTCCAGCGAAGGAAGTTTTTGGTAGGTAAGTTTTCACTCATAGAGTTCCACGATCGTGGAGGAGTGAAGGTCGCCGGATCCCGGCATTGTCTTACATTGATACATAGCAACTGCCTTGCCAACTTTCGAACATCAGTATTTTCAGCTAGATACAAAAAAATGGTGCCACCTTGGAACCTTTAATTGGGCCAGCAGTGTGACAGCTTCGTACATAGCGGTGCGATTTACCTCTTAGGTGCACCTAATAGCTCGCATAACCAAAAGTTTGCGTGGGTGTTAGCGTGAATCGTCTTAGGGTGATTTGATTTCTAAAAATGAGACGCTAAAAGACAATCAATTGGATTTGAAAGTCTAAGAAATGGTCAGCCTTTTGAAATGTGTAAAGATAGATGAATAAACAGCTTCAATATCTTTTTACCAGTTTAGTTTTAGTCTTCGCAATGTTTGTGTCGTCTTGTGCGCCCAAAAGTCAAAACGATTGTGGTTACGTTCAAAATGTTTATGGTCAAAGAATTTCGTGGAAGACGAAAAAACCTATAAGAGTTTATATTCATAGTTCAGTGCCCACGACCCTAAGGCCCTCTATTTACCGCGCCGCTCAAACCTGGGAAACGCAGGCGGGGCGCAAAGTATTCGATATATCTGAAGATTCTTCACAAGTTGGCACTTCGACCAGAGACGAAAAAAATGCTATTTACTTTCTTCCGGAATGGGAGTCAGATAAATCCTCTGAGCAAGGTCGCACTTCTGTCTACTGGGCAGGTGATGAGATTCAAGAAGCTGACATTCGTGTCAACGCTGCAGACTTCAGTTACTATGATCTAAATCCTCAAGTTCTAATCGGTTCAACCAACCTGAAAAAGAATGGTCGATCCCCGAGTGATGGTTACAGTTTCGAAGCACTGATTCTTCACGAGATGGGGCATTTTTTAGGCCTTAAACATCGCGAAGGATCTACGGTGATGGCGACGCATTTAGGCCCGAACGTAAATCGGGTTCAGTTAGCAAACTCAGATCAGGAAGCGATAAGCTGCGAGTATTAAAGGTTCGTGTGAACAATAAAACGAGCAGAGACAGTATTTTTTTTAAAATGTACTAAGAACGATAAAGGTAATTATGAAAAATGTAAGTAGCACGAACCAAAATGAAATCACTCAGCAGATCACAGAAAACACTGCGATCGAATTCAATGAGGTTGTTGTTTACAATGAGATGGCTGACCAAACATCAGTACGTCTTAACTTGATCGATCAAATTCACTCGCAGTTAAATCAATTAGACGTGATGATCCAAAGACGTGAATTCGTTATGAAAGAAATTTTTCATAACCTAGCTGACTAAATTAGCTTTTTTCTCTATACTTCGTCGTCATTTGAATCAACTGCTTCTAGTTTCGGAATCGTAAAACGTACATAATCACCAACGCGCTCTCGTGTTATGCCTTCGCTCACGACTGGGCGGTTCAATTTAAACTCTTCGCGAAAAGTTTGAAAGTTGTTCGTGCGCATCGTTTTGCCACCTTCTACGGCCTCATCACCAAATTTTCTTTGGCCCGAGATAACAGCTTTATTTCGGTGAATAGAAACACGTAAGTTGTCTTTTTCGTGTTCAGGAGCGTAGGCCTCGATGACATAGCCTTGGCCACTTTCAGACACGCGGCTTCCGCGATCTTGCACTCGGTAAAAATCATCGGATTCTTTGGTTTCAAAATTTTGTAATCTTGTTTGAGTAGCATCTTTTTGATCGGCTTTTCGCGCATTACGATTATAAAGAGATTTATTTTCAACGTTTGGTTTTTTAGCTGATTCTTCAAAATCACCTGATTCATCGGCGCGGGCAGCCGGAGACCGTAGCCCTGTCCGACCGGCGCGGGCCTGCGCAGCTTCTTCTTTGCGAGCTTCACGCTCGGAGTGTTTAGCTTGTATGCGTTCTAAACGTTCTTGTTTGGCGTCGGGTGAATCTTTTTTGATGTGATTAACAGCCGCGGCCGATTCACGATCAACTTCTTTACTTTTTTCTGAATAGAACTGCCGTAAAGATTTCATATCTTCTTTTTGCTGAGCCATCAGTTCGCGTTTTTTCTCCGCTTGCTGTTGTTGAACTTGCCGTAAGTAGCCGCGTTTATTTTGAATTGCATCTGCCATATATCAAGTGTAGCAAAGCAAGATTTTTACACAGCGAAAAAAGATTAATTCTGGGCCTTAGTAGGACTAGAATCCGTCGGTTTTTCGGGAGGGGCGCAGTGGGGCTTAAAAAAATCGGTGCGGCCGCGGCAAAGCCATGTCTGGACGTAAGTCAGTTTCTCGTCTGACGAATGTGGGTAGATGGTTTCGTATTGCTCGGGATCAAGGGTGCTTTGAATTTGCCGAACCGTTTTTGTTTTAGAGTTTTCTAGATTTAGAATAAAGACGCGGTATTCGGCGGTTGCGGCCTGACTTAAAAAAGAAATCGCGATAAAAATAAGGCTGATCTGTTTCATGCTAATAGCTTTATCGGAAGAAAATAAAACTAAGTTAACTTCGCTTTAGGTCGTATGCTAAATTGCCGGCTGCTTCTTACTTTACTGGGTCGTAAAAATAAGCTCTGAGCTGGTCGTTCGCCCTAGGTCCGCAGATACACTAACTGCTCGAACCTTATAGGTTGTCATCGGCAGCAGCCCAGTCAGGCTCATTGCGTGGTTCGTGCGTAGCACATTATCAGACTGAGTCGTGCTGACTTCGCCGGTCGTCATGTTGGTTAGCTCGACGTGGGAAGTTGCTTCGATGTCGGTCGTCCAAGATAACGAAACATTCGTAAGAATCACTTCACCAACGACAAAATTTGAAATAAGGGGGTCGGTTCCTTGAATACACGGATTGTACTCGGTTTTTGTGTTACCCATCATGAAATTGTCTGTGTTTAAGATTTTCCATCCACGCGCTTCCAAGTCTTTAAAAGCTGTTTGTGGCTCAGAATTTTTGTCAGGATTAAAGAAGAGATTATTTCCGGTCTGATTACAAAGCGGGTCCTTTCCCGTCGCCGATGCTTTTCTCCAGATTAAAACGTTCGAAATATGGTAGCGCGGCCCTTGGTAGTAAGTAGCTTCAATAGGCAACATCACATTCTTTCTCATTTTTACGATTCGAGTTGCGCAACCCATACGGGTCGGGTGATTGCCTTCGTTATCAATTAAAACTTCATCTGCGATTTCGGTCGTGCCAGATTTGATTTTTAAAGTCGTTCCATCGTCTGATAACATCGCTAACTCGTAGTCTCCGGCTTCATCATTTTCAGATAGAATTAAATTCGTACTCATTTTTAAACCAAAATACTCTATTAATTTTTGGTTTGAATCATTTTTTAAAACATTTCCCGTTGAGGTCGTAAAACCTTCGCTAAACATGCGTGTCGGAACATTCATGTCTGATAAGAAAATCGTTTGATCAGACTTTTTAGCAAACTGCACGTAGTTTAAAGAACTAGTTAAGTTCGGCATACCAGGCGTTAAGTAATGAAGCGAGGCTTTGATACCTTTTTCGTAGTTTGTTTGCGTTGATTCACCACCACTTAAGGGGTCGCAAATAATTTTATTCGAAGGGTATTGGTTTACGTTAACCGCCAGTGAGCTAAATCCGGCACTAAGATTTTCTTGTTGAACGTTAGCGCTTTTTGGTGAGCTTACATGCATTCCACACGAGGTTAGTAATAATGTGCTGAAAGCGTACGTGATCATATGTGAACTGCGCAAGATCATCGTGATCTCCTTTTTGTGGTTCTATTTAGTATTGGCGATAAAGTATAAAAAAACGATTAAAGTTAAAAAAATTTCAAAATAGGATAGCGTAAGTTTGACAGAAATATTTGAATTACAGAAAAATATGAATAGATGCTCAGAAGTTTTTGAAAGCGACTAACTTGTAAGCAAAAAGTTAGAAATTAATGGGGAAGCTTTTGGCTCGTGCGAAGATTGTTTTCAATAATGTAAAAGTAAGCACGTACGATACGATGCTTAGATTCTTGATTTAATGAAGCTATAAAATATTTCTTATCGCTTAAGGTTTTAAACTGCAAAAGTTTTATGAGGTCATCTTGAATACGCTTCAGATTTTCAACTTCAAAGAATTCATCTTCTGAGTAATCTTGTTTGAAAACTTCGGCTATTAAAGAGTTTTCAAATAGTACGTGAATTCCGTGTTCAGATTGAGTCAAAATAGATTTCAAATTGTTGACTTGGCTTTCATCAAGATAAACTTCTACTTTCGACATTCTAACTCCTTACGCTTTCTAGCCTACTGCGAGCTATTTTTTTTGCAACGCCCACGACTAGAATGACAAAACCAGTCATTGCAATTGCGTCGTGCTAGTGGCTCTTTTTTCATCTAGTATTTAAGCATAGGAGTTAACAGTGAGTAAAGTTGCTAGCAAATTAAACAAAAACATCAAGGTGGGTGCGAAAGCAAAAACCATCAAGATTAAAATGAAAAAGCCCATTCCGACAAAACGTAAGGCTAAGGCCCACAAGGCTCCTAAAAAAATGCAAGAAAAAGAATTGATCATCATCGACGAGAAGCAGGGGCTGATCTTTGAAAATGATAAGACTTTGTTCGGCTATTTTTCGGCTGCGATTAAAGAATATGAAATTAAATTTCAAAAGAACTACGATGCTAAAAACGATTTTGGATTAAACGAGCAAATCGAGCATGAATCTTTGTTAGACGAAACGATGGATGACCCTGATGAAATTTGGTTGAATGATACGTCGTTTGAAGATTTATCAGTTCATACGATGATTCGTAGTTTTGAAACGAAGCAACAGCAGTTTTATTATATCGCCGTAGTTTATATTTCAAGTGATGATAACTATCCAACATTTGTATTTTTTCACTTTCCGACAAAAGATTTGAAATTGGTCGAAGTATTTCGTCAAAATGAGATTATTTTTCATCGAAAATTAGAAGCTATTCAGTTCGCGGCAATTGAAGGAGATTCTTTACTTGAGGGCGATTACTTAGCTATTGGATTATTAGAATCGATGTTAAAAATTCGCGGCGAAAAAGACATCGCTACAGATAAATTTCAAGACTACGCCGAATGCCGTGAATCAACAATTAACACACCAGATGAAATCTGGCGTAAAGTTGATACGGAAGGGCATGTGCTGGTTACATTTATTCAAGAATTTGAAGATTTAGGGGTCGAAGACTTGCATTATATCGTGGTAACTGAAGAAGACACCGAATCGCAGGTTAATTCTCTATTATTTTCATTTCCGACAAATGATATCACTTTAGTCGATCGGTACCGTCAGGGTGAAAATCTTGAAGCAGAAGAAGTCGCGACCGAATCAAGTCATTAGAAGCAAAAAGCAGAGGTTGAAGCTGCGTATTGCGCCGTCGCGTAGCCCGCAGTTAACTGTGAAGCAAGTGGATGTAGTGATTGTAGAATGGCAGCGCGGGCCGTGCCATCAGCGTTTAGCTGGTAGTCAACCGGGCTCACGTAGAATGATGGAATTAACGAGTTAACTTGTGAAACGACGGTGCCCGCTGAATCGTAAACCACCATTTTAATGACTTGATAAATTTCGTTCGGATCATTCAACTGTAAGTAGATACCGTTTGTTGTGCTGATTTGGCTCGTATTGTAAGAAGTGGTCGCAGTTGTGACTGTTGCTCCCGTTGATAAATTGTAAAAGTAAAAGTTTAACGGAGTTGAATCTAAATCGGAAACCGTGCCATTGATTCTCCATTTGTAAAAACGAACTGTATTGCCAGCGGCAGTGGCCGCAACAGATAAATAACTAAATTTTATTTTTAATAAATCATTTACGTAGGCGCCCGCAGAGTTTTTTGCAACAGCCGTATTAAAGGTATAGTTGCTATCCGCGGTGCGATTACATTGAGTTAGGGTCTTCGTTGCAGAGAATACTAAGCCGGTATTTGAAGAATTTGTTGAAACCGTATCAGACTTCGTCGGGCTGCATGAAGCTAATAGCGATACAGCTACAGCAGCTAAAGTAACTTGTAAGCCGGTTTGTAACTTTTTGAATGAATTCATAAATCCCCCTGATGATATACTAATCAAGCAAGAGGCTTGCCATAGGTCAGAATGAGAATCGCGCTGGATTAATTGGTGCGTGGGCTGGTTGTATCGAAACGACCGCGAATTATGAGCATTCGATTCAGATCAAGACGCTGTTCTGTTAACCGCGACAACTGAACAGCGGTTAGACAGTATTTTATACGTAGCTTGGTTTTAAATTCTGCAATAGAGCACAGGCTTTGTGCTCCCCAAGCTAAATCTGACCGAGCTCTACCCAGGTAACACCGTCACCGCCTGATTCAGGGGTGCCGGCTTTCCATTTTTTGACATAAACCGAGCGTGATAAATACGTTCGAACTGATTTTTTCAAAGTTTCGGTGCCGTGACCGTGTACGATCTTCATGCGATCTTCACTTTGCGCGGTCGCAAGATCAAGAGCGACTTCAAGTTCAGACAATGCATCGTCGACCGTCTTACCGCGCACATCCAAAATACGATCGGCATCTAAGATCGTTACCTGCACCTGGCCGCTTCGACGAGCCAAAGTAGCAGTCGGGTTTTGAGCCTTATGTGCAGGCTTTAGTTCGTTCCAGTGAATTTGTAAACGAATCGACTGCGATAAAACTAAAACCTCGCCCTTTGCGTTCGGGGTAGATTGAATCACTCCGTCTTGATTCAGTGACGGAACAAACGTTTTACTTCCCGGTGGGAATTTTCGCCCGAACTCTTCAGCAGATTGCACGGCATTGGTATTCGTCGCCGTAACCGGTTTTGCTTTTACAATTTCAGGTAGTTCAAATTTTATTTCTTGAAGTTTTCGATGCTTATCCAAAACGATGCCGGCTGAGGCCGCAGCAATCGCTTCGTCAACTTTGCTAGAGGCTTTTTTTAATGTTTGTGCCAGTTTATTTTCTTTTTCACGTTCGAACTGCGCCAGTTTGCTTTCGTATTCATCTTTCAGTTTTGTCACGGCTTTAGTTTGCTGCTTTAAGTTTTCTTGCAGTACGCCAATATCATTCTTTAACGATTCAAGTTCGCTCATTTGGTTTTGGCGCGCACGGGCCGTCGGCGACAAATTTTCAACGGCGGCATCGACGATATCTTGCGAGACTCCCACACGGCGAGCTGTCTGAATAGCTAAAGATTCTCCGGGGATTCCCGATAAAAATTGGTAAGTCGGGCGACCGGTTTTTGCGTCGTATTCTAAACTGCCGTTTAAAATTCGATCTGCTTCTTTCCAGCCCATCTTCAATGGACTTAGATGCGAAGTAATAATTCCGTAGACATTGTTGGCTGCATATTTTTGGATAAAAGCTCTTGCCAGCGCGCTACCTTCTTCGGGGTCAGTCGATCCGCAAATTTCATCGATTAAGATTAAATTTAGCTGACCTTTTAGATGCGAGGATTGGTCCAAAATTTTTAAGTGGGCCGCGAAGGTACTTAAGTCTTCGTCGACACTTTGTGAATCACCGATACCCGTAACGATTTCTTTAAAAAATGGCAGCGTTGAATCGACTGCGCAGCATATCGGTAACCCACAGCGCGCCATTTGCGCGGCTAAGCCAATTGACTTAAGTAAAACCGTTTTACCCCCGGCATTCGGTCCCGATAGAATCAAAATACATTTCGCGGGGTTCATTTGAACTGTATTCGAAATAATAGTTTTACCAGATAACTTTAAAAGCGGATGCGACAATTCTTTCAATTGAATCATATCTTCGTTGAACTTGCAGCTTTGTGCATCAAGAACTCCGGCTAATTGCGCTTTCGAAAAAATAACATCGCAGTTTTCTAAAATCTTTTTCGTGCGTTCGAATTCGGGCGCCTGGGTAGCCATGTATTCAGAAATCTCGTAAAGTAAGCGCTCAATCTCGTCTTCAATCTCGACTTCAATCTGACGAATGCGATTATTCATGGGGATGACGGTTTCAGGCTCCATGAAAACAGTCTGTTTCGTCTGCGAACTGCCGTGAATGACACCGGGTACGAAATGCTGCATACCACCTTTTACGGGAATGACCCAGCGGCCTTCGCGGGTCGTGACGTACTTTTCTTGCAGCATGCCTTCCATTTTATGATCATGCACTAGACGATCCATTTGATTTTGAATTTGGCGTGCTAAATTGTCTTTCTCTTTAGAAAGATTAAATAATTTTTCTGAAGCGTCCATACGTATATCACCCGACGGAGTCATCAGGCTATCGATGGCTGATAAAGGTTCCTCAGCTTGCATTAAGCCTTCGTATTGATTACGCGCCCATCCAGATCCGGCATCTTTCAGTGCTTCGCCCAATGCGACCGTTTCAAAACAAAAATGGCGAACATCCTTTAGTTCTAAGGTTTTAAGCATAGCCTTTTTTTTGATTCGGGTGATCCATAATTCGAATAAGTCTAAACTTTCCATATGCGGTCGAATCCCCGAAAGAATCACGGCACTGGCTGAATCGATTTCAGCAAAACTAAGTTCAGCTTGTTCGGCCGATTTAAGCGGAGCCGTGTTCGCAATAATATGGCGTGCTTTTTCGCTGGTAGCGAAAGATTTCATTTTTTCTAAAATTTCAAACCAATCTAAATTTTTAATTGTAAACATAATTACCTTTTTCTGTTATTTGCAGAACTCGAGAAGTAAATAAGACCGATCGCAACCAATAACCATAAAACCCAATCATAGTGACCAATTCGGGTGTAAAAACTAAGTGGCGGGTTTTGCTTATACGGAATTGAATACGTATTCGCCCATGTTTTATTCAGGGGTGAACTTTCTAAGACGTCTCCGTTAGCTAAAATAACCGTTGATATTCCGGTGTTGGTTGAGCGTACTAGGGGTCTGCGCACTTCGATACCACGGGCTAGCGTCATCGTATTGTGCTGAAAGGGTTCGGCCCACCAGCCAAACCAAGAATCATTGGTTACGTTAAATAAAATTTCGGAACCCTTTTTAGCTAAACCTCGCGAAAAGCCCGGATTCAAAGATTCGTAACAAATTTGCGAGCCTAACTTTAAGCTTTTATTCTTCAGTAAGATTTCTTTAACAGTTGGTCCTTCGCCGCGTTTATAAACCCCAACGAATGGAAATAGTTTATATAAAAAAGGTAAATATTCGCCAAAAGGTAAGTATTCGCCAAAAACCAATAAATCACTTTTACTGTAAGGTTTATGTAATAATTTTTGTTGGGGGCCCAAGAAAAAAACAGAGTTGCTGGTCAGTGGGTGACCTAGGTGATCTCTTTTATTTGAGTCGATTGCGTAGGCACCCGTAATTAACGGAATATTCCAACTTTTTACAATTGCAAGCAAGGTGCGGGGCGCTTCCTGATATTGATATGAAGGGCTTAAAGAGAATGGCATCGCTGTTTCTGGCCAAAGCATAATTTCGGTTTCAGGGTGTTGCTTTAAATGTTCAGCGGATAGCGCTGCGTAAACGCTTAGTATATGCATGTGAAAACGGTCGGCTTTCTCGGCCAAAATTTTATCGAGGTTACCAATGTTTCCTTGTACCAAACCGAACTGCACATTCTGATCGGTTTCAGACCAAGCTTGTTTTTTTAAATTTCCGCCCACTGAAAAAACTGCAACCACGATAAACACTAATAAGATTGTTATCAATGAACGAGTTCTTTGGGTTTTCCAAGTCATCAATCCCCAGGTGATGAAAGCTTGGCCAATTAAAATAAATGTTGATAGCCCCCAGAAGCCTACGGTATCGGCCCATTGAAATAGGGGAAGTTTAATCCAAAGCAAAGTGTAGGCTAAGTTCCATTCAAAAATACTAGGCCAAATTCGTTCGGCGAAAGAAAGTAGAAGGGCCAATAATAGAAACTGCGAAAGAGTATTGTAAATTTTAAATTGGCGAAAAATCCAAACGCTAACCACTAAAGAAAGCGGAATATAAATATGCATGAACATCGCGAAAAGCAATAGGGCAGAGGCGCTTAAGGTCCAGTGAAGCTGACCGAACTCAGATGCTACGAAGTAGATCCAGTTGAATCCGATCAGGGTTAAAATAAATTGGGTCATCCAACCAGCGAAAAATATTTTTTTAAACGAGGCTTCTTTCGCAGCCAAATCTACAGTAGCCAGCCAAAGTGGAGCATAGCAAACTAGTAAAAACCAACCAGAAAACGGAATGTAAGAAGTGCCTATCAAAATACCGCTTAAAATACATAGTAAAAAAGGTCGAGGAATAAGCTTGAAAAAATTTAAAATTTTCGACATCCTACTATTGGTAGCACATTCTGTTATTCGGGGGAAGACGCAGATGAATTTAGAGACGACACATGTCAGTCACCAGGATGGTGATGAAAATTTTAAAGAGTCAGCTTTTGCAGCTGACTTAGCTAGTCCGTCTGAAGTCATAGCAGATGCCGACAGAGTGCGCTTTCGTTGCCCTCATTGCCAAAAGCTTTACCGTACAAATCAAGACGTTTTTGAAGGTTTACAGCCTGAATTTGACTGCACAGCGTGCTCGAAATCATTTTTACTAACTCAAGAAATTAACTCATTCGGTCTTTATCAAACAAATAGGAGCAGCCAGGCGACTTTTATACACTGTCCAAAATGCAGTCATTTGAAGGCCCAGAATTCAGATGAATGCCCTTCTTGCGGAGTTTTTGGCACGAAGTTCGAAGAATTGCAAAAAGTCGAAAGTCCCTCTTTGTTTGAGCTGAATCAGATTTGGCAAAAGGCTCTAGTTGATTTTACGAACGATCAATTACATCAAGATTTTTTAAATTGCTGCCAAAAGAAAATGGCTTTAAATTTCGCTTTTAAGAAATACGCTGATTTGCAAAAGACGATGGGCTTTGATTCGTCTTGCGAGAAGTATATGAATCAAATCGAGCTGCGTCTAGAGCAACAGTTTCGTCAGCCGACCTCGGCAGAAAAATTAGATACTAAAAAAGAAATCTTATTTGCTCACTGGATTTTTATTGCGGTGGGTTTTTTAGGAATGAGTTTACTAGTCTATAACAAAATCAAGCCGACTTTCCCGAATTTAACCGGGCTAGTCGTGGCAATTACAGTTTTGTCATTTGGTTTAGGCATCGTTTCTTCGCAGAGAAAAAGCAACGGTATCGATTTCAAACTTTAACCAAGTAGCTATTCTTCGCTGTCTTGTACTTGGTCTGCACCAAGTCGTATCGTGGGTCTTTTTTTAGCATCAGGATCGATCTTTTTAACGAAATCCATTAGTTGTGAAACATTGCCTGATTTTTTCATGTTGGGGTCATTTCCTAAAGAAGAGTCTTCTTTAGGGCGTCCGTCAGAAAGAAAGCGACGATTTACTTTCGGAGCACTCGTTCCAGAGATCGCAGTTTCGCCTCCTAAAATAGTGAGCGACTTAAATAGATTTAGCTGACGAGCCGTGCGTGTTTTAGCCACAAGTGAGATCGAAGTATCGCCGGTCGATAAAATGTAATTTTTGATTTCTTCGGCCTGAAGATATTGATTTTTATGTGACATGACTAAGACAGCTGCGCCCGTAACAAATGCCGTAGCTTGTGAAGTGCCGGTCATTAAACCGTAAGAGTTATGTGGTAAACACGATAAGATATTCTGCCCCGGAGCTGCAATATCAACGGTATCTACGCCGTAATTTGAAGATGATAAAACTTCAGTAGTAGGATCAATTGCGGTCACAGAAATAATATTTTTTAATTTGTAGTCTGCCGGGTAGTAGTGATGTTGATCCGAGTTTGATCGTTCGTTGCCTGCGGCCGCCACGAATAAGATACCCTTCTTTTCAGCTAACTTGACCGCATCAAATTCTTCTTGCGAATAATCAGTGCCGCCGCCTGAATAGTTAATAATGTGCGCACCCATTTTAATCGCGTAGCGGATCGCGGCGATTGTATTTTTTAAATTGTCGGTATTAGGAACTTTCGGATCAAAATACTTTAATGTCATCAGGCTAACCTGCGGAGAGATCCCGCTGATGCCTTTTTGATTTCCGGCTTCGGCGCCAATGATTCCGGCGATATGAGTTCCGTGGCCGTGATTATCGTCTAATTTATTATTATTAGCTACGAAGTTCCAACCGTTGACGTCATCAATGAATCCATTTTCATCGTCATCTACACCATTACCTGCTTTATCGCGCCCTTGCGCATCTTTGCCGCTTTCGCCAGGATTCACCCATAAGTTCTTTTTAAGATCTTCATGATTGACGTCAATGCCCGTATCGATGACGGCTACAACCGTTGATTTGCTTCCTTGGGTAACTTGCCAGGCGCGTGCAGCGTCTGATTTTTTTAAACCCCAGGCCTGTTTGATGGCAGGGTCATTAAATAAAGCCGAAGGCTCATTAATAACTTTATCGGTTTGCTCTTTTACGAAACCTAACTCAAGTTCACGACCTTCAATGACTTTTAATTTTTCTTTACTTAATTTCTTATCTTTTTTTGAAGTTGATTGCGTTTTACGAGACGGTGAATCGCTTAAAGCGAATTCTTGATATAGAACCACCGATAGACAAAATATGATGAATACACCGGCTGTCGCAACTGTTGGATTGAGCTTCTTCATGTATAACCTTTCGGATTACAAAAAGAAGATCTGTAAGTTAATTTTCGGTTTTAACAGCCTCAGAAGTGTTCTGTTTTGTGACGTTTATATTTAAAAACTCACTGGGAAACAGCTGATCTTCGTCCCAAGATGAGATTCTTTGATAGAAAAGCTTATTACGTGCAATGATCTTTACATAAGTACGTGTTTCTTCGTAGGGGATATCCTCGATGAACTCAAGAGTGTCGTTCGCTTTACGGGTCTTTAGCCAACCCGCAAGCGCGTTTGGACCCGCGTTATAGGCAGCAGCCACGTGAGTTAACTGGCCGCTTTGTTTTTTAACTTGGTCCATAAGTTCATAGCTGCCTAATTGAATGTTAACTTGTGGGTTATATAAATCTTCAGGTTTTACATAACCCACTGAATATTTTTTCGCCAGATGTTTGGCTAAGCGTGGGATGACTTGCATAAGGCCCATCGCATCGGCGTGGCTGCGCGTTCTCGGATTAAATGCCGACTCTTGCTTCATGATCGAATAGATCAGCGAAGACGGCAGCTGAGTTTTATCTGCCATCACTTTAACTTGGTCAACGTGGGGCTGCGGAAAAATCAACTGCGGGTGTTTTAATAAAACCTCAATTTTTGAATCATTAGGTAATTTTGAAAATGAAGCGAACAAAGGTAAGAAGCGACTGCCTTTGTCAGCCAAGTAAAGACTTACATTTATTTGTTTTTCTAAACCTTTAGAAATGATCGGCACCGCTTTTTCAGCTAAATCAAGTTCTTGGTAGTTAATCAGCTCTTGAAAAATAGATTTCTCATGCAAAGGTAAAAAAGTTAAAGCATTGTCGAAGGGAAATTTTTTTTCAAATTTAATTTTTGATAGGGCGGGAAGTTTTCGACCCAGTTCAAAATGGGCCACCAATCCGTAATAACCAAAAAAGTCATCGGTGGTTAATTTTTCTAGCAACTTAGTGGCCTCTTCTTTTTTATCTTGTTCTTTTAAAGAACGCGCTTGATAAAACGTGGCTCGAGATCTTTCGCTAGGTTCAACCGTTGATGCCGCTAAAGCCGCAAATGATTTTTCTGCTTCGGTCCACTTACTATTTTTATACAATATCCAAGATTTAATCCATTGGATGCGATCACTGGTAAATGATAAATTTTTTGGATTAAATTTTTTAATATCTTCTAATGCTAAGTCATAATTTGCGACCGCGTTTTCAAAATTTCGGTCTTCTTCAGCCATTCGTCCCTGTATATAATAAATTTCGGCTACGGAAGTCATACCTTTTAATAAGCGTAACGTATCGACTAAAATTTTATCGGCTTGCGTGTGACGATTTTCAGTCCAATAGGTACGTGAAAAAAGTTGCGTAGCTTCGTAAAATCGAAGTGCATAATCAGCATCTTTTTTATTTTTGGCAAATTCAGTTTTGGTCCAATTAAATAAGTCAGCGGTTGTCTTTAAGTAGTCGTTACGCTGACCCGCGCTTTTTTGACGGGCGCGCAGCTGTTTAAAAGCTTTCATCTTTTCGGATGGGTCTTTGGCATTTTTTAGATTTAATTTCAGTTCGGCCACCGACAGTTTTCCGGGCGAAACGGGGCGGGTGGGGTCAAGCTCTTCAATTTCTTCCGAGTAAATGCGCTTTTCAATGTCTGAAAGTTCTTTCATATCATAGCGAAAGTTTTTACAGTTTTTATGGGCGCGAATTCCGGCTAGACCTTTTAATGCAAAGCTAGCGTCTTTTGATTTTTCAATTAACTTATCGCAGCTCATTTCAATTAAACTAGTCGAGCTTGTGTCAACCGTGCTGCCATCGGCCGATTTAGCGTCTGCGGCGCCAGTTGAATTCTTTAGGGCCTGCGATTGACAAGATTGCGCTAAAAAAAGAAGCGCAATCAAAGAATACAAATACTTATTAAATCTCATGAACAATCCTTATTCAGTTTTAACGGTCTCTTTTTTAACAGCTTGAGTCGCCGGCGTCGATTTGAAATCAAATTGTAATTTGCTTTGATCAACCGTGACCAAAACTTTACCGCCGTTTTTTAATTTACCAAAAAGCAATTCATCAACCAACTGTGCTTTGATCGATTGATCGATCGTGCGTGCCAGCGGGCGGGCTCCATAGACAGGGTCGTAACCTTTTTCGGCCAGCCATTTCACCACGCCATCGTCGTATTTAAGCTCAACTTTTTTAGTCGCTAAATTCATACGCAGATCAGACAAGAATTTTTCAACGACCAGTAAAATAAGGTCGAAACTCAAAGAATTAAAATAAACCACTTGATCGAGGCGATTGATAAATTCAGGCGAAAAAGTTTTCTTAATCGCATCTTTGCTGACTCCGCTGCGATCTGTTTGTGACAGGCCGATAGTCCCTTTAGCAACATCTTGCGCGCCCGCATTGGTGGTCATGACGATTAAGGTATTTTTAAAGTCTACGGTGCGCCCGTTACCATCGGTCAGACGACCGCCATCCATTACCTGCAATAAGATGTTATAAATATCGCTATGAGCTTTTTCAATTTCGTCTAACAGAATCAACGAATAAGCATTCTTACTAACGACTTCCGTTAGCTGCCCACCTTGTTCAAAACCGACGTATCCCGGCGGCGCGCCCACAAGCCTTGAGATCGAATGCTTTTCCATATACTCGCTCATATCAAATCGATGAAAGTGAATACCTAAAATGCGCGCTAACTGTTTACAAACTTCAGTTTTACCTACGCCCGTTGGCCCGGCAAATAAGAACGAGCCCCAAGGTTTATCTTTTTGATCTAATCCACTGCGCGCAAATTTGATCGCGCGAACTAAATGCTCGATTGCTTCATCTTGACCGAATACGACGGCTTTTAATTTTTTATCTAAATCTTTTAGGCTACGCAAATCGTCACTAGACATCTCTGTGGCAGGAACGCCCGAAAGACGACTAACGACTTCCATAACATCGCGGGCCTCGATGGTGGCGTTTTTACTTTTAAGTTTAATAAAGCTAGCAACTTCGTCCATCAGATCGATCGCTTTGTCGGGCAATTTTGCATTGGCTAAGTACTTCTGCGAAAGCTCTACACAGGCTTTTAAGCTTTCATCTGAGTACGTAACGCCGTGAAATTCTTCAAACTTTTTTTTGATTCCGGTTACAATCTTTAGGGCATCATCGGCAGAAGGTTCGCTCACGTCTAAGCGCTGAAAGCGACGGGCTAAGGCTTTATCTTTTTCAAAATGCTGGCGGTACTCTTGAAAAGTAGTTGCACCAACTAACGTAAGGTCACCTTTGGTTAGTGCCGGCTTTAGTAAGTTCGAAGCATCCATCGAGCCACCCGATGTAGAGCCAGCACCCACGATCGTATGAATTTCGTCGATGAATAAAATAATATTTTTACGTTCTTTGACTTCTTTTAAAATATTTTTAAGTCGGCCTTCAAAATCGCCACGGTATTTCGCACCGGCCAGTAAAGAGCCTAAATCGAGCGAGTAAATGATTTTCTCTTTTAAAAATTCAGGTACTTCACCCGAAACAATTTTTTCGGCTAATCCTTCGGCGACGGCTGTTTTGCCAACGCCTGAGTCACCAATTAGTAGCGGATTATTTTTAGTGCGCCGGCCCAATGTTTGAATCATTTTTTGAATTAAATCATCGCGACCGACTAACGGATCTTTTCGACCAGATAAAACATAATCATTCAAATTAAGGGCAAAATCTTCGAGTGCTGAAGCTTTTGGTTTACCGGTTTGTTCATGTTCGCTATCTGAATCTTTTTTCAATCCATCCACGGGGCCAGACGAAAGATGATGGCTAATGACCGAAATCACATCGAACTGCGTAACGCCGCACTTGTCTAAGCAAAAAGCCGCGAATGATTTTTTTTCTTCGAAAAGTGATACTAAAACATGGCCTTCATGAATTTCATTTTTACCGGCGCCGTGCAATTGTAAGGCGGCTCTTTCAAATACGCGATGAATCGACGGTGATAGATCGGGCTTCCAAGATTCTTTCGGGTCAAAGCCTTCTTTTTGTTCTTCAGTCAGCACGGGGTTTTGATTAATATAGAACTCAAGTTCTTTCTTAACCTCTGTCGGGTTCGTGCCTAGATTCTCTAAAATCTCTACGATCATAGGTGCTTCAACTAAGCAGAATAAGAAATGCTCCAGGGTCACAAATTCATGATTTTTCTTTGCTGCCAGATCGATCGACTTACCAAATCTTTTATCTAATTCTTTTGAAAGCATAAAAACCTCAACTTTCTTCTTCGTACGAAGTCATTAAAGGATGCTGATTCGTTTTTGAAAACTGATTCACTTGCGCAACCTTACTTTCAGCCACTTCAAAAGAGTAAACCCCCGCAAGGCCCGCTCCTTTATGGTGAACATCGAGCATAATTTTGTGCGCAGCCGATTCTGATTTTCCGAAAAATTTCTTTAAAACAAAAATAACAAAATCCATCGGAGTATAGTCATCATTATGCATCAGCACACGATAGAGTTTTGGCTCTATGACTTCGCTATCTAGATCAAGGTCGGGGCTATCAGAACGTTTGGTACTCATTCAATAAGTATAGACTAAAATTGATTCAGCAAATAACAAAAAAAGAGTGTCGAAGATCATGTTGCACTCGCTCATAAAAATGTTAACCTTGAAGATAATGATTTCATGGGTGACGCGCGCTATACAAAACAATCGCTTCTACGTGTCGGATGCAGCCGTTATTGTATTGTTATCAGGACTTTTTTTAACTCAAATTTTTTTCCAAAAACCAGCAGTTCTTAAAAAATCAGAGTACCTGCCTCCGCCGCAGATTATTCAAAACCTTGCGACGGGTTTGCAAATTCAAATTTCTGATTCGCTGTGGTTGCGGGCTTTGCAAGATTTTGATTATTGCGATAAAAAAGTAAATGAAGTCGAGTGCACCTCTGAATCGTGGCTATATCAAATCGTTGATTTAACAACTGATCTAGACAAGAGGTTTCGCGACGCTTACTTTTTTGGAGCTATGTCTTTAACCGTACTGATTTCTGATTATTCTGGCGCGTCTCAGATCTTCGATAAGGGTATTTTGCAGTTTCCTAACGATTGGCGGCTTAGTTATGCAGCTGCCTACCACGCCCTATTCGAAGAGAAGAATAAACTAAAGGCATCTCAGCTTTATTATGCGGCAGCCGAGAACGGCGCTCCGGCTTGGGTTCACGTTTTGGCTGGCCGATTAGCCGATGAGGGTGGAGAGAGAAAATTTGCCCAACAGATTCTAAAGCAAATGATCGAAAACAGCAAAGAGCCCTCGCTGGTAAAGCGCTTGCAAAACAAACTAGATGGCGTGAAAGATTAGGCTTTGTTTGCCTCAAGGCTTGACCTTTTTTTAAAAACCATCATATTCATATTCCATGTCATCAATTAAGCGCGATTACTACGAAATTTTATCTGTTGAACGTACCGCTGACGGCGATACGATTAAAAAATCTTACCGTAAATTGGCGATGGAATTTCATCCCGATCGAAATCCCGGAAATAAAGAAGCTGAAGATAAATTCAAAGAAGCCGCCGAGGCTTACGAAATTTTAAGTAATAGCGACAAGCGCGCGCAGTACGATCGCTTCGGTCACCAAGCCTTTCAAGGTGGACGCAGCAATGGCGGTGGGTTTCAAGATGCCAGTGATATATTCTCGCAGTTCGGAGATATTTTCGGAGATATTTTTGGTGGCCAGCAACAGCAGCGTGGTCGTTCGAAAAATTCTTCGCGCAAAGGCGCTGATTTACGTTACTTAACTGAAATTGAGCTGAAAGATGTTCTGGCCACTAAAGAGCAGCAAATTGAATTCGATACCGAGGCTAACTGCGGCGATTGCAATGGCTCAGGTGCAGAAAAAGGTTCGTCTGCGACGACGTGCAGTGTATGTCGTGGTTCGGGCCAAGTCGTTCGCCAGCAGGGCTTTTTTACGATGGCTTCAGCCTGCCATAAGTGTCAAGGTTCGGGCGAGACGATCGAGAGACCTTGCCTGGTCTGTTCGGGTAAAGGTCGTCAGCGCGTGAAGCGTAAAATCAAAGTTACGATTCCGGCGGGCGTCGATAATGGTACAAGATTAAGAATCACGAACGAAGGTGAGGGTGGGTATCGCGGCGGCCCTAACGGTGATCTTTACGTTGAAATCAGTGTAAAGGATCATGACATTTTCGAGCGCGAAGGCGATCATATTTTTGCTGAACTTGAAGTTTCTTATTTACAGTTTTTAGTCGGCGGAGAAGTCACGACAGAAGCATTAGAAGGCGACGTAAAAGTTGAAATTCCGCGTGGAGCAAAACCGGGCGAGCGTATAAAGGTCGCCGGTAATGGCTTACCGTCATTGCGGGGATCAAGACGTGGTGATTTGTATTACACGTTAACTGTGCAATTTCCTAAGAAGCTAACTGAGGATGAGGAGAAACTGGTCAGAGAACTGGCTGAATTATCCAAGACGAATGTCGCTGCCAAAAAGAAGGGCTTTTTTAAGTCTTAAGATCACAAAATCTTTAAAATTTCGCAAATCAGTTATTATTTCACTTATTATTTCCCCAAGTGGACTTGACGAGGTCACGTTTAGTCTCACATTTACTAATGAAAACGTAAACCAGGAGAATAAATGGGAAAAATTATTGGTATCGATTTAGGAACTACAAATTCATGTGTAGCAATCATGGAGGGCGGCGAGCCTAAAGTTTTAGTTAATGAAGAGGGCGCACGCACGACTCCTTCAGTTGTTGCTTATACAAAAGATGGCGAGCGTTTAGTTGGTCAAATTGCGAAACGTCAAGCAGTCACGAATCCAGAAAATACAATCTATTCGTCAAAGCGTTTCATAGGCCGTAAGTACGAAGAAATTAAAGAAGAAATTAAGTTAGTTCCGTACAACGTTGTTTCTAAAAACGGTGGTGCAGATACAGCTTTCGCAATTCAGGGTGGTAAAACCGCTTCGCCTGAAGAAGTGGGCGCGGCTGTATTAATGAAATTAAAAAAAGTGGCAGAAGATTACTTAGGTGCAGAAGTGACGGATGCAGTTATTACTGTTCCGGCTTACTTTAACGATGCTCAACGACAAGCCACCAAAGACGCAGGTAAAATTGCGGGTTTAAATGTACGTCGAATTATCAACGAGCCAACAGCTGCGGCTTTAGCTTACGGGCTTGATAAAAAGAAAGATCAAAAAATCGTTATCTATGATTTCGGTGGCGGTACTTTCGATATTTCTGTACTTGAAGTGGGTGAGGGCGTCGTTGAAGTTAAATCGACAAACGGCGATACACACTTAGGTGGAGACAACTTTGACGTTGTTATTTTAGAGTGGCTTATTACCGAATTTAAAAAAGACCAAGGTATCGATCTTAAATCTGATAAAATGGCTTTGCAGCGTTTAAAAGAAGCGGCTGAAAAAGCAAAGATCGAATTATCAACGGCACAAGAATCTGACATCAATCTGCCGTTCATCACGGCTGATCAGTCAGGTCCTAAGCATTTACAAATTAAATTATCTAGATCTAAATTCGAACAGATGACTGAAGATTTAGTAAAGCGCTCGATCGAACCTTGTAAAAAAGCGATCGCCGATTCAGGTTACAAAATTTCAGAGATCGACGAAGTGGTTTTAGTCGGTGGGTCGACTCGTATACCTGCTATTCAGCGTGCGGTTAAAGAATACTTCGGTAAAGAACCGAATCGTACCGTGAACCCAGATGAAGTCGTGGCAATCGGTGCCGCGGTTCAGGGTGGTGTATTAGCGGGTGATGTGAAAGACGTTCTATTATTAGACGTGACTCCGTTATCTTTAGGTATCGAAACAATGGGCGGAGTCATGACTGCGCTAATTGAACGTAATACGACAATTCCATCGAAAAAAACGCAAATTTTTTCGACGGCGGCTGATAATCAACCGGGCGTTGATATTCACGTACTACAAGGTGAACGTAAGATGTCATCTGATAATAAATCATTAGGCCGCTTTGAGCTACAGGGTTTACCAGCTGCTCCACGCGGAGTTCCGCAAATCGAAGTGACATTCGACATGGATGCGAACGGTATTTTAAGTGTATCAGCAAAAGATGTAGCTTCAGGTAAGTCGCAAAATATTAAAATCACGGCGCAGTCTGGTTTAAGTGAAGAAGAGATTAAAAAACTAGTTAAAGAAGCTGAATTGCAAGCCGAAGCTGATAAAGAAAAAGCAGAAGCTGTTCAAGCTAGAAATAACTTAGACAACATGGTCTACCAAACTGAAAAAATGATAAATGAATCAGGTTCTAAATTAGCCGCCGGCGATTTAGAGACTGCTAAGACAGCAGTGGCTGAAGCAAAAACAGTTTTAGAAAACAAAGCGGCTGCACAACCAGAATTAAAGGCAGCATTTGAAAAACTACAAACTGTATCGCACAAGTTAACTGAAGATATTTACAAAGCAACCAGCGCACAGCCAGGTGCTGAAGGTGCAGCAAACGCGGGTGGTGATGAACCACCAGCAGGCGCAACGGCTAAAGATAAAAAAGGTGATGATGTCATCGACGCCGATTTCAAAGACGTAAATTAAAATTTATAGTAAAAAAAATTGGTTAGTTTAGAAAACAAAAAGGAGCGTAAGCCCCTTTTTGTTTTTGTGAGCCTTCTCTAAAACTCGACGATCGGCCAGTATTTTTTTGGCGTATCATAAGCGAACACTTTAAAGTGAATAAATCTCGGAATGAAATGCAAAAGCTAGACAGTATAAGATTTTCTTGCACGCAATAGTAAAAGTGCTAACCTAAGCGTGTTACTTAATTAAAACCCAGTACGTTATGAATAGAGGATTTCAATGCAAAGAAAATTGCTTACGAACAAAGGTTTCTCCTTAATAGAATTGATGGTGGTTGTGGCCATTATCGGGATTCTATCGGCGATCGGTATTCCGCAATATTCAAAATTTCAAGCGAAGACACGCCAAAGCGAAGCTAAAAGTAATTTAGGTACGTTGTTCACAGCTGAAAAATCATTTCAGATCGAGTGGAGTACGTTCACAGTCGATGTTGCAAATGCAGGGTTTGGCATCGAGGGGCGCACTTTACGTTATGATGTTGGATTTCCGCAGTGCCCAGCAACCGCTGGTTATCCGGTAGGGGCGCCTTACGAAGATGGTTCTCGTTGTGTTGCATCTTTAGTGTTGCCGTCTGGTTCTGGATTTGTTGCTGGTGTAGTTCCGCCGGGTGGTAATGCTTACGCTCGATCAGGATCTGCTACAGCAGTTCTTGGAGGTGTGGCTATGACTACAACAACAAGTTTCGTAGCACTCGCATGGGGTTCCCCGAATTCAGCAGCCTGTACAGGTGCGACCGGCGCTAGAAAGTGTGACGAATGGACGATCGACCAAGGTAAGTTGTTGAAAAATCCGCAAAACGGTATTTTCTAAGTTTTCTTGCTAAATTCATTATTCGTTTCAAAAGGCTGGTTAAAAACCAGCCTTTTTTATTTATAAACTCGTTTAAGCTCATCGACGTGGGATTGCTGCAGTTTTCCACCCCAGGCACACATTAAATTATCAGGCTCGATCGTGTAATAGATCATCTCTTTAGCTGACTTATCGTAAAACTCAAGGTAGCAATCGCGAAACCCTAGCACGTGGCCAAATTCATGGCGAATCGTCCACTGTGTGTCGTAGTCATCTAATGAATAGTCGGGGTCCATAGTGATCGAGTTCCAGGTTTTGCCCGATACGTGTGGGGTAACGCCCTTCTCGAAAACCAAAAAAGGGGCAATTGAATTTTGTGGAACAAAGTTAACTAACAGCTCGAAACCAGAAAATTTCCATTCTTCTTCGACGTTTGTTTTAAGCCATAAAGTGATTTTTTGTAATGTCGGTAAAATAAAATCTTGAGTCAGATTTAAACCAGTCGGGCTCCATTTTAAATCAGGGCGTATTTTGGTAGCCTGAAAGAAGCTGTCATAGGTATTTTTAGCGACTGGTAAGTACTTGGCATAGAACTGCGAAACTTGATCTTTTTCAGTCGCCATTGTTAATTCGGCCGCACAACTGCTTTTAGTAACACCTGAGTTGTGACACATTCCTACAAGCCATTCAGAATATTTTACTTTTACCTCGTCAGCTAGTTTTGAAAATTGCGTAAGCTCAGTTACAGCTGTCGGCTGTTTCATAAAAAAATAATAGCCGCGAATATCGCGAACGTCTTGTTGGGCGTAGTAATCGAACCACTGAATTTGACCAAGCAAACGAACAGCACTTTGGTAAGTGCTGTTAAGCTCTCGAATATTTTTAATAAAGACTTCATCGCTGACGGGCGGAACTTCGACTAAGGTTTTACCTTCAAGCAGATATGGTTTCATGTCGTTCGGCATACTTGCAATACGCTCGTTAAGTTTTTGTAGTAGGTATTTTACTGAATTTACTTTTGGTTTTTCGGGTGGCACCGGGTTTTTAGTGGTGCGATCTGCTAAGTTTAGCCGAGTTTGCTCGTTACGGTCTTTATTAACGAGGTTAAGCCACGTGATTGCACGCTGCCCAAGCTCTAGGATGGGTTTTAGCTGTTTTTCTTCAGAGCTTGCTTTTGAATCGCCGTTCGAAAGATCAGGAGTTTGTTGTGATTCCTGACCGCCCATCGGTAATAGCTGAGGCGGTGCCGGCTGAGCACTGAATCTTGGCGAGCAACTAAAGAGCAAAATATTTATGGCTATCGTAAAAGTGATTAACAACATTCTTTTATTCATATGAATATCCCTCAACTGCGACAAATGTAACACAGGCAGCCTTTATTTTATATTTCCGTCATATGCAGTTGAATTGTTTACAAATGGCCGACCTTATTTCTAATATATTCTTATGGATAATAATACAGACAAAGCCAATTGGCTTAAGATTTCTGAACGCATCACTTGGTCAAAGGCTCCGACTGAAATTGAAAATGCCAGCTTTCAAAAGCCGGTATCGATTAAGTGGTTTGAAGATGGTCAGTTGAACGTAAGCGTTAACTGCATAGATCGACATTTGGCGCAGCATGGTTCAGATATCGCGTTGATTTGGGAAGGTGATGACCCCAAGGAAGCTTCGCAAAAAATTACATACTATGAATTATCAAAAGCTGTTAATCGCTTTGCAAATATTTTAAAAAAATATCAAGTTAAAAAAGGCGATCGAGTGACCATTTACTTACCGATGATCGTCGAAGCTGTTTACGCGATGTTAGCGTGCGCGCGCATTGGCGCTGTACACTGTGTGGTTTTCGGTGGTTTTTCTCCTGATTCGATCGCCGACCGAATTGAGGATTGTGAAAGTCATTTTTTAATTACCGCAGATGAAGGTTTTCGTGCCGGTAAAAAAACTGATCTAAAGAAAAATGTCGACGCCGCCTTAGTAAAACTGAGTGCAAAAAATAGAAATTCAATTCGCCAAGTTTTAGTTGTACAAAGAACCAAGAGCAGCGTTGCCTGGAATGAGAAGATTGATATTTGGTACCATGACGAAGTTAAAACAGTTGACGATGACTGTGTACCCGAAGTCATGAACGCGGAAGATCCTCTATTTATTTTATACACTTCGGGATCGACAGGAAAGCCAAAAGGAGTGCTTCACACGACCGGTGGGTACTTAGTTTACGCCAGCTATACGCATGAAAAAGTGTTTGGCTACAAGCCGGGTGAAGTATACTGGTGCACGGCCGACGTGGGTTGGATTACGGGCCACAGCTACTTGGTTTACGGCCCCCTCGCAAATCGCGCGACCACGGTCATCTTTGAAGGTGTACCGAATTACCCGACGGTTTCTAGATTTTGGGAAGTCATCGATAAACATCAAGTTAATATTTTCTACACCGCTCCGACGGCTATTCGCGCCCTGATGCGCGAAGGTGATGCGCCCGTTAAAAAGACTTCGCGCAAATCACTGCGTTTATTGGGTTCAGTCGGTGAGCCGATCAATCCCGAAGCTTGGCACTGGTATCACGAAGTCGTGGGTGATCAGCGCTGCCCGATTGTTGATACTTGGTGGCAGACAGAAACCGGCGGAATTTTAATCTCACCTATTGTCGAAGCTAACGGTAAAACCAAGCCTGAAAAATTGAAACCAGGAGCGGCGACTTGGCCCTTGCCCGGTATTGAAGTTGAACTACTAACGGTCGAAGGAAAAGTTTTAACGGGCGCGGCGGAAGGGCTTTTAGTCTTAAAAAAATCTTGGCCCGGTCAGATGCGCACGGTTTACAAAGATCATAAACGTTTCGAAGAAACTTATTTTTCAACTTACCCGGGTTACTACTTTACCGGTGACGGCTGCAAGCGAGACGAAGACGGTTATTACTGGATTACCGGAAGGGTTGACGATGTGATCAATGTATCGGGCCATCGGTTAGGTACTGCGGAAATTGAATCAGCATTCGTCGAGCATCACAGTGTGGCCGAGGCCGCCGTGGTCGGGTTCTCGCATGATATCAAGGGGCAAGGGATTTACGCGTACGTCACTTTAAAAAATGGTATCGAACCAACTGACGATTTAAAAACAGAACTTAAGAATTTAGTGCGTAAAATAATTGGTCCTATTGCGACGCCGGATGCGATTCAATGGGCCCCGAGTTTACCAAAGACCCGCTCGGGTAAAATTATGCGACGAATTTTAAGAAAAATTGCCGAAAATCAAATCGATTCACTGGGCGATACGAGCACCTTGGCTGATCCAAGCGTTGTAAAAGATTTAGTTGATCATCGGATTCAGAAGTAATTTATTTTAGTATTTACTTGATAGAGCCTACCAAGATCTGTCAGAGCAATCTGATAGAAATCTTTGGTAGCGTAGATTGCTCGCGCAAAAATTATTCAGTGAATCATTTTTAAGGCCGTCACACATCTGTTCGCGCGAACTAAAAACGCGATTTCCGGTGGGACAACCATTCTCAACGTAATCATACGAGAACGACTGCGTATTCGTTGAATTCGCTAAGTTCTGCAGATTATTACATCCCGAAGTTAGCAGACTGATTAAAATGGCGAATGTCAAAACCCAGGCGTTCAAGAATTCCTCTCGGTAATGATTGCAAGTTTAGCACGAAAAACGTCACTGTCTGCTGTAAAATACCGGGTTTGCTCGGGGCAGGTGGAAATAGTACCCGAAGTGTCAATTTTTTGTACGTAGAGAGTTTTCACTTTCATTATTATTTTCATAAAGTGAAAAAGAATCATGCTATGTAAGAGTTAACAGGGAGATATAAATGAAAAGTTCATATACGTTAAATATTTTTTTAAGTGCGCTTCTGGTATTGATCGTTGTTTCTCAAGTTGTGTTATCTTAAGAAATAAAGATTAAAGAGGTAGGTATTAAAGCTACCTCTTTAAATTTTTATTCATCAATTTCACTTTCGCAATCTGCGCCTTCTGAAACTTCAAAGTCTTTTTTAAAATCAATTCTGAATCTGTCGATAAAATACGTGCGGCATACAAACCCGCGTTGTACGCGTTATCAATCGCCATCGTTGCAACCGGAACTCCGCGCGGCATCTGCACGATTGCTAGTAATGCATCAAGGCCGTTTAATCGATTAACAATCACGGGCACACCGATCACCGGTAGCGGGGTTAAGCTTGCCACCATACCGGGTAAGTGGGCGGCCGCGCCGGCTCCGGCAATAATGACTTTAAAGCCCTTGGTGTGGGCGGTTTTCGCGAATTCGACCATTTCTTCAGGTGTGCGATGAGCCGAAACAACTTTAGTTACAAACGGGATATTAAATTCGGTTAAGGCCTCTTCGGCTTTTTGCATTGTTTTGTAATCGCTTGAACTTCCCATAATAATAGCGACTTGGACTTTCGCCTTAGTACCCACTTGAGCTTGAATCGATTTTTTCAAAGTAGGCTTTTTCAAATGAGAATTCCTTTTCTTTCCTGCAGAGCTTTCTGCAAAAGATCTTGTTTGTTGCGACCAACGTAATTGATATGCCCCATTTTACGGCGCGGCCGGTTTTCAATTTTTTCGTACCAATGTAATGAACCGGTGGGCATTTTTTTGATGAGAGGTTTCCGAGCGGATGTGCCTAACAAGTTAACCATAACAAATGCGGGCTGAATTAGTTCAATATCCGGAAGAGGCATGCCAAGTATGCAACGTAGATGTAATTCAAATTGATCAACACTGAGTGCATCTTGCGAAAAGTGACCCGTGTTATGAACCCGCGGTGCGACTTCATTGATGACAAGCTTTGAACCTAAGTTAAATAATTCGAAAGCGATCACGCCAATGTAATCAACCGCATTTAAAAAGTGAATAATCTTTTGGGTTAATTTCTTTCGCATATTGTGCGAAGCCGGGCCCATGACGTAATCGCACTGATTATTTTTCTGAACGGATTTAATCATAGGCAAGACAACTGTTTCGCCTTTGCTATTACGAGCAAAGATTAAAGATTTTTCAGATTTAAATTCCACGAAAGGTTCGATAATAAACTGCGACTCAAGACCTTTGAAGATTTTTTTGAACTGATTGAGTTCAACCAAGTTACGAATAACGAAAGTTCCGTAACCGTCGTAACCGCCCATACGTCTTTTGAAAACAATTTTTCCGTGGTAGATCTCAAAAGCTAAATCGATGTCGTCTTTAGAATTAATTTTAATGTGTTCAAGGGTAGGCAAGTGATAATCGTGCAGCCATTCTTTCTGTCGAAGGCGATCTTGAATGTGGCCTAGGCACTTTAGCGACGGATAAATTTTCTTACCGGGAATTTGCTTCAAACTTTTTTTCAACAAAGAAGCCGGAATAAATTCACTCTCAAAGGTAATAAAATCAGCTGCGCGAATCAGCTTCCGAATTTCTTGCTCGGAATTGATGTCTCCCTGCAACCATTTGCTTGCGACGGCAGCGGCAGGGTCAGAGCGCTTTTGTGAAAGCACAACTGTCTTTAGCCCCATTTGTCGCGCTTTCAGGGTTAACATACGCGCTAATTGGCCGCCGCCCAGAATTCCGACTGTTTTTGGATGAATTGGCATACACAATAGTAACCCTTTAAATTTCAAAAAATAAAGTGTAAAAGAACGCTTGTGCAGAATGTAACCGATCTTAATTTTCCGCTTTGTTTAGCGCCCATGGTTGGGTTGTCGCACGTGGCTTTACGCCGCCTGCTGACCGACTATATGCCGCAAAACGCGTCAACTCATTGGCCGACCGAAATGCTGAACTCGCGCCGAGTACCGGGTGAAAATCTAAAAACGACACCCGAGACGTTACGACGAGACGCCGAGACCCATTTAGTTCCACAAATTTTAGGTAACGAAGAAATTCCGATTCATGAATCAGTCGTTAGGCTTGTGAACGAATGGGGCGCCAGCGGTATAGACATCAATATGGGTTGCCCCGTGCAAAAAGCGCTGAAGCATAATTACGGCGTATCATTAATGGGTGACGTTGATTATGCGGCGAATGTTGTGGCCATGACAAAAAAATATTCAACCGTGCCCATTTCAGTTAAATTACGTGCGGTGGGTAGTGAAAAATCAGTGCCGCAATTAATTTCGTTTGTACAAAAATTAGTTGATAACGGGGCTGATTGGATTACGTTGCACCCGCGAACGGCTGAACAAAAACGTCGCGGCCAATCGGACTGGTCACAAATCACTGCATTAAAAAAAGAAATCAAAGTACCTATCATCGGTAACGGCGACATTCAAACCGTCGACGACGTGCTTTCGATGATCAATGAAACCAAAGCCGACAAGGTTATGGCGGGGCGGGCATTGGCGGCTAGGCCGTGGATGATGTGGCAATTAGGTGAAAAATTAGGTTTTGAAACTCCGGCGGCATTTGCTTCGATGAAAGCTCCGCACACTCCGCTGGAAGAGGGCGCTGAATTTGGCCGAAGCCTTCTGAAGCTGATCGATTATAGTGAAGAAAGCTTTATGCAAGATGCCGGAGCGTCTGAATCGATCACGCTTCGTAAATTACAATTTTATATTCGCACAACGCACGTGTGGCTTGAATTCGGCCATACGTTGATGGCCGTGTGCAGCCGCTGCAAAACTTTAAACGAACTGCGTGCGGCGGTAACTTTATTTTTTCAAAATGAACAAGCAATGTATCCAAGAACGGAATTGAGACAGTAATGCAAAAACAAAACGGAACTAAATTTTTAATTGGCTTTGTTATACTCATATTGGTTTGCGGAGTGGCCGCATCGGTTTGGATCAAGAGTGCCTACGACACACGACTTCCAATCGTTATGCACGAGCCAGAAAAGAAAACAATCGGCCGGCTGTATGATTCTAAAATTTACGACAAAACTGAATTACTAAGTGCACCGATCGAAAGTAAGATTGATTTGAAAAAACAAATCAAGGGTTCGAAACAGCTTCAGCATTGTCAGACCGCCTACATAAGCTATGCCGAAACCGATTTTAAAACTTTCACCGAGCAGTTTTTGCATCTGCCCGATATTCAGAACTGCGCAGATCTGCCCGAATTCGGTATAACAAAACAGGTTAAAAAAGAAATTTCTGATTTTTGTTTCAAAGCTTTCGATTCAAAGCAGTGCGACATGCGACTGCTTCAGCTAAGAATTCTAAGCGTTGATTACTTAACTGAAAGAATTTCATTAAAAGATCTTTCAGAAAAACAGTTAATGATGAAGATGATGGCAAAAATTTGGAAGATCAAAATGCCTGAAGACGGCCCAAGATTAAAAGAATTAGGCGACGAACTTTACGCTCGAAATCCGCAAGATCCAAATGCGCAGGAAGCTTATTTACTGGGTCATCTTATTTCGGTAATGGATAATCCGGCGAAGGCCAATACGACCGATGAAGTTAATCAAACTCTTGATCGACTTATGCTTGAACGCCCCAACGATGAAAAGCTAGAAGATTTTAAGTTCATGAGTGAGCTTAATTTAGATAAAGAAACGCGCTTCAAATTGGCCTACGACCGGGCTTTACAAAATCCCGATTCGGCCGCAGCTAATTATGCATTAGCGTCCTTATACAACAAGAACGGCGACCATGAAAATGAGCTGAAGGTGTTACAGCGTGCGGTTAACATCGCGGGAAACAATGCTCGATATACTGAAACTTTACGAAAATTTAAAGCTGGAGAACGCGAGAATATCTACACGTTCTCGTTTTCGTTTGGCGTGAGCGAATCTTAAAAAAAAGGCGCCCATGCTGAGCGCCTTGCCGGCAGCTAGCCGCCGGCAGCTAACCCATAACCATCGCGTCTAGTTTGCCATCGTCTTCTAAGGATTTAATGTCGTTGTAGCCGCCGATTAATTTGTCGTTGATGAAAATCATAGGTACCGTCGCCCAGCCTGTTTCAGCTTTAATTTTTTGTAGTTCGCCCATGTTGTTCGTTAAATCAACGATTTCAACTTTTAAGCCTTTACCTTCAAAAAAGTTTTGTGCGCGATCACAATACGGGCACGGATTTTTTTTGATCATTTTAATTTTGGCAGTTTGTTTCATTTTATTTCCTTTTGTTACAGTAATTGTTCAAGCCGCGTTTTAAAGTCGTTCGGCTTGGTTAGAACTTTAATCTCTTCAAAAATATCTTTGAACTCGGGAATCGACAAGCTTAATTGCTTCATCCACCCCTTGGTGCGCGCAACGGCAAAGTGATCATTCACGTAGACAGAGCTTGAATCATAAAATGCCGGAATTAAAGTTTTGACATCCGAAAACGTCGTAACGTGAATATCATTTTCAATGAAAGATTTTTTAATTTTGTTAAAAATGTACGGATCGCGTAAAGCTCCGCGGCCAATCATGTAATCGCTAGTCTGGGCCGTTTGGTGGCAATTTTTAAAATCATCCGTCGTCCAGATTTCGCCGTTCGTAATGATGCGAATTTTTGAAACCTCTTTAATTTTCGCGATCCATTCCCAATAAGCAGGTGGCTTGTAGCCATCGGTTTTTGTGCGGCAGTGAACAGTTAACCATTCAGCGCCCGCCGCTTCAATGGCTTGAGCGTTGTCTAAACAGGCAGATGGATCGTCAAACCCAAGTCGAATTTTGGCGGTTACGGGTACCCCTTTAGGGACTGCGTCGCGAACGGTTTTAACGATTTCGTAAAGGCGTTCGGTTGATTTTAATAAGGTGGCGCCGCCGTCGTGACGGTTCACGGTAGGGGCAGGGCAGCCAAAGTTAAGATCAATTCCTAAGGCACCCATTTCAACTGCTCGCACGGCGTTTGCGGCCAGCGGCCCGGATTTACCGCCCAATAGCTGCACGAACACGGGCGTGCCGCTGCGGGTACGAGAACTTGTTTTTAATTCGGGGCAATTTTTTTCAAACACACTTTCGGGCATCAAGTGTTCGGTGATTCGCAAAAACTCGGTTACGCACTGATCGATACCACCCAGGCTGGTCAGCAAATCACGCATGGCCCAGTCGGTGACGCCTTCCATCGGGGCTAAGAAAAGTTTTGGTGCGACCGCTTTGTTCATTCAACAAATGTACTGCAGAAGAATCATCAAATCTAATAAATTTCACAGTCTTGTTAAGAGGTAAATTTTTACAAAGCAAAAGGCTAAAAGGGCTTCGACCGTGACGAAGGTATTTGAATTGAAGTAAAAGCGGTTCAATCAATCGGGAGAGTCTATGCGTCGTTCAAGTTTAGTGATCGTTACAATTGCAGTTATCTGTTTGTTTAGTGGTCTAATTTCGGGGTGTGGCTATGCTAAAAAAAGTAAGACAGGTAAAGGTTCGACTTTGCGATCAAGCGGCGGGCAAAGTAAAATCGTCTACGGCGACGACGGGCGAAAAGAATATTTTGAAATTAGCGATTCAGAACTTTTACGCTTAGCACGATCGACTGTGGCATTGATTGACGAAGACGATTTAGTTTTATTTGCGAACGAAAATATTTATAAATTTCGAGGCACGAATGATATCCCCATGTGTGAATCCGAAAGATTTTTGAAGCAACCTAAGGTCGCATACTGCTCGGGCTCGTTGATCGCTCCCGATATAATTTTAACGGCTGGTCACTGCGTGACTGATATCCGCGAATGTCAATCAGCTCGGTTTGTATTCGATTATAAACTGGCAAGCGCGCACGCCCATTTGCAAAGCATCGTGCCTGAAAATGTATTTCGCTGCGAAGAAATAATTGAAACATTTGAAACAAAAAACGGTGCTGACTTTGCCCTGATTCGTCTTGATCGTGCGGTCGTTGGCCGCGAGCCTTTAAAGCTGGCTGAACAAGAGCCCCGCTACGATGACACATTGATGTTGATCGGGCATCCGGCGGGCTTGCCTACTAAATTTACTTTGGATGGTCATGTTCGAAATTTAATTCCCGATCAATTTTTTACAGCTTCGCTTGATGCATTTTCTGGAAATTCAGGTTCGTCGGTGTTTGATCAAAACACGGGTCTGATCGTGGGAGTATTGTCGCGCGGCGATCAAGACTACGAGCGAGCAAACTCGTGCTACGTATCGAAGTCTTGCGCTGAAGACGGGTGTCGTGGCGAAGACGTAACGCGTATTTCCGTTGTTAAGAAATACTTACCCAAAAACTAAAGCCTAAAGTTCGGAATCATCATCGGTGTTTTGGCGGCATATTCTTTGTAGCCTGGGCGCTTCATGTAGGCGTCTTCTAAAAGTTTGACTCCCGAAACGTATCTTAACATTAAAAAAAGCATCAGAGGAGCGTACAATAAAAGTAGATGCGGTCCCCAGGTTGGTTGAAAAAGCGCAATGCCCGCCCAAAAAGTGACTTCGCCAAAATACTGCGGATAGCGCGAATATTTAAAGACGCCCGATCGAATAAAAGCAGTGGTTGATTTATTGTTTTGCTTGAATTTAGCTTTTTGCGAGTCGGCAATGGCCTCGTAGCTCATGCCGAACAGGCTTACGCCTAACACAACCCAGGTTAATAAATTCGGGTTCAGGTCGGTTGCAGATAGATGGTAAATCATCGGAATTGCGTAAAGCCAAAGTAGTAATCCTTGAAATTGAAAGACCACCAGAAAAGTTCTTAGAGCCGGATGGTTTTTCCAGGCCTCTCGCATGGCGACGTAGCGCTGATCTTCTTTTTTGCCGCTCATACGAATACCCATATAGCCCGAAAGTCGAAACATCCACGCAAACACTAAAAAAAGCAGTGCCGCTTGTTGAACGTTAGCAGACGGATTTTTCAAATATGTATACAATCCCGCCAAAGCAAACCCAATACCCCAACCAAAATCAGCCAAATCACTGCGTTTGATAAAATGGGCAACCACGAACAGCATCGCTTCAAAAAGAAGAATTAAAGCCAAAGTTTCGATGTAAAGGTGCATGCTAATTATTTCCGATTTTACAAATGTATTCGTATTCTTCTTTGGTGACAGGTTGGATCGAAAGACGCGAACCCTTTTTAATCACCAGCATATCAACTAATTTTTTATCGTTTCTAATTTGTTCAAGCGAAATAAAATTTTTAAATTGAGCTTTGAATTCAACTTGTGTGCAGAACCAAGTCGGTTTTTCTTTGGTGGCTTTCGGGTCGTAGACCTCAGATTTTTTGTCGAATTGTAATTTGTCAGGTTCGGCTAACTTCGAAATCGTCGCTAGGCCTGCAATGCCTGGCGGCACGGCGTTAGAGTGGTAAAATAAAACCTCGTCGCCTATTTGCATGTCTTTCATCATGTAATTGCGCGCTTGGTAATTTCGAACACCTTCCCACCAAGTGGTTTTATCTTTTTTAAGTTGATCTAAAGAAAAGACGTCAGGTTCAGATTTCATCAGCCAATGTTTTTTTGCCATGGTAATAGTTGTACCCTCGAACTTAAGAATTTGATATGGTTACGACATGAATAATCCATCACAAAAATCTGAAAATTTCTATACATTAATCACGGGCGCTTCATCGGGTATAGGGCTTGCGACGGCGCTGATGTTTGCGCATAAAAAACACGCTCTGGTTTTAACGGCACGTCGCTTAGATCGGCTCGCGCAGGCTAAGAAAGATTGTTTGGCGGCCGGGGCAATTGATGTGGTGATTATTCAACTAGATGTGTCGCAGAAATCTGAAGTTGAAGGCATGGCGGACGAGCTTAAAAACAAAAATATTAAACTCAAGTGTTTAATTAATAACGCAGGCCTAGCAAAGGGAGCCGACCTTTTACAGAATTCAAAAACATCTGATTGGGACGAAATGATCGATACCAATCTAAAAGGTTTGTTGTATGTGACGCGCGCACTTCTTTCTTTTTTAACGGCAAGCAGGGGGCAGATTATCAACCTGGGCTCAGTCGCTGGACGTCTAGTTTACGAAGGCGGCGCTGTCTATTGCTCAACCAAATTTGCCGTTCGCGCCCTCAGCGAGGGGCTACGTATGGATCTTAAAGGAACGGGCGTGCGTGTGACTAACATTGAACCCGGAATGGTGAATACAGAATTCAGTCTTGTTCGCTTAGGAAATCAGCAAAAAGCTGACGCTGTTTACGATGATATGATGCCGCTTTTAGCCAATGATATTGCCGAGACTATTTTATGGTGTGTCGAGCGCCCTGCGCATGTTAACATACAAGAGATTATCATCTACCCTACAGATCAGGCCAGCGTCGGCCAAGTTGTTCGGGGCGATAAAAGTATTAAAAATTTAATTAAATAACTTATCAGAGGATTTATGTCAGACTTCAGAATTGAAAAAGATACGATGGGCGATGTGAAAGTTCCGGCGCATGCTTTGTGGGGCGCGCAAACACAACGCTCGACTGAAAATTTCAAAATCGGTGGAGACCGCTTTCCGCGCGAGATGATTAAAGCCTTAGGTGTTTTAAAAAAGTGCGCCGCCATGACGAATTCGGAATTAGGTTTATTAGATAAAAAGAAAACGATCATGATCGTAAAAGCGGCTGACGAAGTCATTCAAGGAACTTTAGACGAACATTTCCCGTTAGTCGTTTGGCAAACGGGTTCGGGCACCCAAACTAATATGAATGCGAACGAAGTCATCGCGAACCGTGCGATGAAGATGATGGGTTTAGAATTACCTTCCAAAGATGTGCACCCGAACGATGATGTGAATAAAGGTCAAAGTTCGAATGATACATTTCCTACGGCGATGCATATTGCCGTAGCCGAGCGTGTGCACACGCGTTTGATTCCGATGCTTGAAAAATTACAAACGGCATTAGAAAAAAAATCCGCAGAGTTCAAAACAATCGTTAAAATCGGACGCACTCATTTGATGGATGCGACCCCCTTAACATTGGGCCAAGAATTTTCGGGCTATGCGATGCAAATGAAGAATTCAGTCCAACGTATTAAAAATACCTTACCGCACTTACACCAATTGGCTTTGGGCGGAACGGCGGTCGGTACCGGCCTTAACACGCACAAAGATTTCGCGGTTAAAGCGGCAGCGGCGATAGCAGCCGAAACAAAAATTCCGTTCGTGACGGCGCCAAATAAATTTGAAGCCTTAGCGGCGCACGACGCTTTAGTCGAAGTGCATGGAGCGTTGAAAACAATTGCCGTTTCGTTAATGAAAATAGCGAACGACATTCGGTTGCTGGGCAGCGGCCCGCGTTGCGGCTTCGGAGAATTAAATTTACCCGAGAATGAACCTGGATCATCGATCATGCCGGGGAAAGTAAACCCAACGCAAAGTGAAGCGATGACTATGGTTTGCGCGCAAGTTTTAGGTAATGACGTTGCGGTCAACGTGGGCGGAGCAACCGGGCACTTTGAATTGAATGTTTTTAAGCCGGTGATCGTATTTAACTGTTTGAATTCAATTCGTTTGATCTCTGACGCCTGCGAAAGTTTTACAGATCACTGCGTAAACGGCATCGTTGCCAATACGGCACAAATTAAAAAACATTTAGATAATTCGTTAATGTTAGTGACGGCGCTTAATCCACATATTGGTTACGACAACGCGGCCAAGATTGCTAAGACCGCTCATAAAAACGGTACGACTTTAAAAGAAGAAGCTGTTAACCTGGGCTTAATGACTGCAGAAAAATTTGACGAAGTCGTTAGACCAGAAACAATGATTGGGCCCTTGGCTTGAGTTCAAAAACGAATCCCCTTTTAGCGCGTGCGACTTGGTTGAATTCTGACGACATCAGACCTTATGTGTTTGTACGTCCTGAAAATAAAATTGACCAACCGGGTACTCGTCATAAATTAGATTGGTTCACTCAGCAGCCGATTTATAAAAACCCACTCGATGTAAAAAACTTGGCTTTTGCTAACGCGATTTATCAAATCGAGTGGAAAGCCTTCGGTCATCAGGACTTAGCCATTCCGCGCTGGGTATTTTACGATTGTGCTGCTATGCCAGGCTTTATTGCGGGCTATGCCGGACGCACAAAAAACATTCCTAAAAAAGTCGTCGAACTTCTAGGTTATTCGATGGACGAAGAATGGTGCCCACTTTCTTTATTTATTATTATACCAACGATGCATAAAGGCGAGTGGGTCGCCTACGATCTTTGTTCGGTGAATTCACTTTTACCGAAAGAAGAGCAATACTATGGTTTAGGCTTTTTATCTAAGGCATTTGGTTTGTGGTACGCGAACGTCGCCCAGTGTTCGGGTATGACCCAATGGGGAAGCCCGGCTTTGAAATTACACGCAAACTACGGCCATATGGAAATGATTGGTGCCTATGCTCCACTGCACACGCATGCGAAGACGATGACTTATCGCTGCGAAGTGAATACCGACAGTTGGGAAAAGTTTTTTAATAAAGAACCTGATCTGGGTTTTCTAGAAAAGTATGGCCCGACGCATATGACGATAGAACCCAACAGCGAAGAGTCTATGATTACGATCCAAGAAAAAATTCAAAATCAAGAAGGCCCATTTTATTTAAGCGCCTGCGAAATTGCTCACCGGTCGTTACGAGATCCATTAACAATTTACAAACTGAAAAGTTTGAACTTCAACAGCTAAGAAACAAGGATAGTTTT
>JANPPC010000042.1:0-4395 GCA_031428275.1 Bdellovibrio sp. | reverse complement strand
TGTCGGTCAAGCGCGCATCATTACCCGCGGCTACTGAACCTGCCCCTGTTCCGACGTTCAGAACAGCTGAATTACCCAGACCTAAATTTGTGCGTGTCGCACTTGAATTCGATAAACTTAATACACCTAGATTTGAAATCGATGCATCGCCTGATAACACACGGCCTTCCGCAAAACCAGATCCGTTACCCACAAAAATATTTGCTGATGATAATGCACTCGTTCCATTCGACGGCGTGTAACCCAACGCTGTCGTTACATCAGCTGAAGTCATCGTGATCGTATAACCCGCAAGAGTCGTTGGTCTTCCCGTAATCTTACTAAACGCTACATCACTGATCTTCGCATTATCTACAGCACCAGGTGCTATTGTTGGGTTCGGCATTGCCCCGGTTAAATCTCCGCTTAAGGCTGTTGCCGTTTGAAATGCTCCGGTAATACGTGCATCATTACCCGCTGCAACTGTTCCAGCGCCTGTACCAACATTTACTGTTAACGCGGGCGTTGAACTTGAATTTGCTATACTTAAATAGGCATTCGTTGAAGTTACATTAGTGACACTTCCGCTTGCACCCGATAAGTCAGATGATGCCACCCAGTTGGTGCCGTCAAATTTAAGTACTTGCCCGACGCTTGCACCGCCCGCCGTAATAATAGATGGCGCAATTGAAGTTGGTGCAGGCGAAATACAAGAAAAGGTCGTTCCGTTGTAGGTCAGTACATTTGAACCCGAACACGTCGGTAAGGCAGAACCTAAAACAAAATCAGCTGCGGTATTGTTACCTAACTTTTCTGCAGTCTCTGCAAACATCGCATAAGGTACGCTGTTAATATCAAGCGGTGGCAAAGTCTGCCACCCTGCCGCTGTGCCATCGTTAAACTGCATAACCAGTCTTCGAATATCGATTAAGGCCGGAGAGTACGTGCCTGATGATTGGCAAGTGTATGATCCCGTCGCATTATTAAATGCGTCGTACCATTCCATACCACCCGAAGTCGGATAACTTCGTGTTCCTGCCCCAAGCGCTAAAACCACGCTGCCCGCGCTGCCACTCAGATCAATATTAGAGAAATTTTTGAGTAAATTACGCATGTACTAAGGGGATTAAGTAATGAAAATCTAAATTGCACACTGCCAGCTTCTAAAGCTGTACCATCTGGTTTATAAATTCGTGATTGAAACGAAATATTTCTTGGCACGGCTTGAGCCGTGCAATAAAGAAAAAAAGCTGTGATCAGAAAGAAATAGAACTTCGTTGAAGGCATATAAACGTTTCGGCGTTTCTCATAAAAACTTAAGCTCGTTTATCAAGCTACAAAGTATAACTGACCAAAGGTTTTAAATTATGTTTAAAAGTTATGTGATTTACTTTTTTTATTTCTCAAATTTAACAATTTTCTGTCAAAAATTGCGACCAATAGTCCATAAAAGTCTTGAATTAACAGATTTTTAACATCGCAAAAAACTGTTCCATTTCAGTTCAATTGAAAATTTCACTATTACGCTTTCGTTTTAAAAAACTAATTCTATTCTTTTTTCTAAATTGCATAATACTAAATAGGTCAGGTTCTTTTAGAAATTGGGGGCTCTTTGTTTTTCTTCTGGCAACTTTACAAACGCAAAGAAATAAGTTCTTTTAAACCTGTCGTCTTAGTAACGGGTTGCAGCTCAGGGGTCGGATTTGCTTTAGCAGAACTTTTATTTACACAGAACCAGTACCGAATAATCATTACGGCGCGGTCTCAATCCATTGCGAAGCTTAAAGAAAAATTTAAAGAGAGCGATCGCTTTTGGATACGAGAACTTGATGTTATTTCCGATGAAAGTCGAAAAGTTTTATTAAATGAAATAAATGAAAAATGGGACGGCGTAAATATTTTGATTAATAACGCCGGCATTTCATACCGTTCGGTTTTCGAACATATGACTGAAATCGATGAACATCTACAGATGAATACAAATTATTTAGGCCCAGCATGCTTGATTCGTATGGTTATACCTAAAATGCGTGAAAAGGGCCGAGGAAAAATAATTAGTGTTTCGTCAGTCAGCGGAATGCTAGCCATGCCAACGATGGCATCATACAGTGCTTCAAAATATGCTCTTGAAGGAATGAGTGAAGCGCTTTGGTATGAAACGCGGCCCCTAGGAATTAACGTAAGCCTTATACAACCAGGCTTTATTAAATCTAAATCATTTAAAAATGTTTACTATACAGAAAAGTCGCACCCCAAGAATGGCTTCGGAGGTATTTACGGGGATTATTACGCAAGTATGACTCCATTCGTTGAAAAACTAATGAACCTAAGCCTAACCTGCCCTGTCGCAATTGCGAAACTAACTCTGAAAGTGATTCAAACAGAAAATCCGCCATTGTGGATCCCTGCAACAATCGATGCGACCTTATTTTACTACTTAAGGCGCCTTATTCCGCGAAGATTCTTTCTGCCGATATTGTTCGCCTTACTACCGAATGCAAGCACCTGGGGAAAAAAATACACCAAGCGCAGACAATCTTAATACAGCTTCATTATGCCCAACGAACTCAGGAATTTGAATCATCATATCGATCATCTCTGGGCTTGAATTATGAAAAATATTGCTATTAATCGCTTGCAACTTATCCGCGATACACTGTTAATTGGTTTTCGCTTTAGCGAAACCTGTTTGGCCATTTGCTAAATTTGCGGCGGCTTCACAAGCACTTGAATTTTGACCATAATTTGCAATGGTAACAACGTTGCATAACAAGAGTGACTCATCAAGAACAAGACTTGTTTGGCGCAAAACACTTTGATTACCTGTTTTTTCGCAAAAAAACCTTCTACACATTTTTCTTGAGCAGCAGCGGATAATGAAATTGAAAGAACCAAAACAGCGGATGCGACTACTTTTTTCATAAATTCTCCATTTGGTAAAACGTTAAATATGTTTTCATAAGCCATTACTTAACAAGGAAATGCTTTGCTGCATAGACCGCTAATCAAATCTTAACAATATCGGCAATCAATTTGAATAAAGTTCTTCCGAGTGTCTAATCCACTAACGGCATGAAAGTCAATAAATGGGGAGCAAAGACCGTCAAGGTGGCGACGGCCAGGCCGATATGGCCGCGATCGTTAGACTTGCTAAACCATCTGCCGCAAATGCCGATGCTCGTAATATGATTTACGGTGGCAATAATGTAAAATCTTGCCCAGAACAATAAAGCAAAAGAAAGTTCAGATTTTCAATTCTTTTACCTTCGCTCGTCTAAAATTTAGACTTTTAAAAGTCAGCTAAGATTTTTTCTGCCGTCAACCGACCCGACTTTAAAGCCCCGTCGATCGAAGGGCCTCCAAGGTGATCGCCGCAAAAATAAATTCCGTTTTTTAAACCTGTCTGTTCGGTGCTGTAGTTTCTTGGCAGCGCTCTATTGATTTCAAATTTCTCGACAAACTGCAGGTTCAAATCAAAACCGGCGATTCGCTTCAACTCGTCGGCAACAACACTTTCGCCAGGATCGTTTTTGCCGATTACACTGACCGATATCAAATTTCGTTCATCGCTAGAATACGATGTTGAGACCTCGCTCATGACTGAAATATTATTAATATGAAAACCATACTGAGGTGGCACTATGAGTAACCATTTTCCCCAAGTTAAGGGTTCTTTTGTACTGAAATAGTAGTTAATAACAGAACGAAAATTCTCGGAATCATTCTGTTCATCCTGATTAAAAGCACAGACGACAGCTTTAGCTTGAATGACTTCGCCGTTCGTCAGCAGAACTTGCTTTTCTGATAATTCTTTTACACGAACACCTAACTTAAGTTTGGCACTGTCAAGATGGCGGCTCATTTGTAGGGGAATTTCTTGCATGCCTTTTTTCGGCACCCCAACTTTTCCGACACTAAAGTTTCTGATTAAAAAAATAAAAAAATCAGCATTAACTTCTAATTCTTTATCTAAAAATACACCCGCACAAAAAGGCCGCCAAAACAGCTCGATAAAATTATCAGAAAAACCAAAGGTTTTAAGAAATGAGTACGTACTTGTTTTCTTTTCAATTTCAAATTCTTCAGAACGAATATTTAAAATGAGCTTTAGCACAAGTGCTTTATCTTTTAATGAGATGAAATTTGAAAAAGCTTCGTTTAAAAGCTGACTTGGGTGCTGGATAGGGTTTGCAAGTAACCTCATTTTTTCGGGGGTGTAAATTAATGCACCCGAATTAAAGAATTGAAGTTCAAGCTGTTTCAAGTCAAGAAACCTTGGCTCTACAACAAAATAGGGGGAATTAAAGAATTAAGTTAACATGTTTTTACGACAAGACATTTTAACAAAAGGATTCAATAATGCCCCCCGTTTTAGGACTACCAGATCTTTGCTTGGAATCAATCGATCATCATGAA